>NZ_LR134338.1:2575833-3281666 GCF_900637055.1 Brevibacillus brevis | reverse complement strand
CCCATGAGGATTGCTTTCGCAGGGTCTTCTCCAGTAGGCAGGATACTTTGGTAGTAATCGTACATAGAAGACAGCTCAGGCAGCTGATAAAAACCGGGTTGGATAGAAGGCATGAATGGTGCCTCCGGTTCGCCGATCATCAGCGGTAATTGATGATCATGGGTCAGTTTTATGATCTGTTCACACAATGCATCGGGAAGAGGGGTCGATACATAATAAAACGTTCCAGTTTGATCGGAGCTGTGCAAGCTGTTGAGGAAATGCGGCTTGGCTTCATCAATCGCCCGCATAAATGCGACGGTTTCAGGAATGGGCTCGCTGAAGCTCAACGTTTTATAGGCATACGGGAATGTCCATTCCACTTGTTCGAGCATACTGGGACGATAGTAGCTGCGAATGTAACGGTCTGGAGAAAAGGGGCCGCCGTACCATCCTTCATTCAATCGGCAACCATCTACATCGATTTCTTTGATGATATAAAAGGTATAATCCATTTGCTCTAATAGGGCAGTATCCTCACATAGCTTTTTGCTGAGGTACTCTAGGGATAGAGCTCCAATCGGCTCATTCGGATGCGGACAACCGACGAACAGCGCGCGATGCTGACCATTTCCAATTCGCAGCATGAGGATTGGGTGTCCTTCTGTTGAGTGACCAATGGTACTGAGGGTAACTAGATCTGGATAGGCGGCTGCTAATTCACGGGAAGAGGTGTCCAATTCCTCAATGGTTAGAAAATGTGAGAAATCAGGCATTTCTTGCAGCATTTTTTGAATGAAATCAGTCAAGCTCCTCACTCCTTTTGAGATGGATAAGAAAGGATGAAACTAAAGCGATTCCTGCACCTACTAGCAATAGGGAAAAACCGGCTTGAAAGGAGAACGCAAGAATGAATGCGCCCATCGCGATTGGTGTAAAAATACTTGCCAGTTTTCCTCCGGTTAACAGAATTCCACTAGCAGTACCCAAAGCATCAGAGGGAATGATACGCATGGTAAATCCAAGAATGGGTTGAGTGGTAAGGGAGAGAAAAAACAAAGAGATCGACTCAAACAACAGAAACCAGTTGACATTGTCAGATAGGATCATAAGCGTAAGGAAAATCGTTGAGAGCAGAAGGGACGGAATGACCAACGTTCGAAACTTTTGATGAAAATAACGGTCAAATAACCAACCGCCTGCCAAATTGCCAAGCATGGAAATGAGAAGAGGAAGCGATGCGTAGAAGCCTGATTGGGTAATAGCGAGATGCTTTTCCGTTGTTAAGTAGGTAGGTACCCATGTCAAGCAGCCAACCATCACGATTTGAATTCCACAGAGCATACTTGTTAGTTTCAACAAATGCTCATTAAGCAAAAGAGATAGGAAAGGGAGAGGTTTCGGTTTTGATGCTGAGCTTGAAGGTGGTTCCTTTACGAAAGGACGGGGAAGGAATATCCAGAGAATGGGGGCCATGAGCAGGCCGATTGATGCTGTAACAAAAGTAGCTTCTTGCCATCCCAGTATCGCAATCAATGGTGCTACGAGAAAAGGGGCAAGTCCAGTCCCAATTGGTTCGGCTGATGAAACGATGGATAATGTGGTCGTACGGATGTTTGCAGGTGTACGTTCGGCAATTGCTTTTAACATAGCGGGCATTAGCGGGGCATCGATAAACCCCAACAAAAAACGGACAACGAGTAAGGCTGCAAAACCTGTGACCGCCCCTGTAAGTGCTGTCAATATTGCCCACAGTACCAAACTGATTACAATAATCTGCTTCGATCCTCGTTTATCAGCAATGATCCCTCCTGGAATGGTAAAAATCGCGAAGCCTAAAAAATAAACACTCACGATCGCGCCTTGCTCCACTGGATTCAGATGAAATTCCTCTCCAATAAGTGGTAGTGCCATAATGATGCTGTACGAGCCAAGAACCCCTACGAGCGTATTGACAAACAAGAGCATAGCACTGATCGAAGCAGCCTTTTTCATATGCATCACCTCCTAAGATAGATGTGTTATGTGTATTATCTTAATTATTTTCAGTTATTTTAGTCAATACTGAAATTACTGAAATTGATTTCGTCTGAAAAAACTCCTAGCCAGGAGGAGAGCGGCCATTTTGTCACGGAGGATCCTTCTGGCAATCTGATTCAACTGCACATGTAATTGGAAGCAGCTGAGAGCTACATTTCGAATAACGAAAACGACCTGTGGGTTGCATGAATGGTTTTCCATCATGCTACCTACAGGTCGTTTATTTATCTCATTTCGTAACTAATTGTATCCGTTATGATTAGTACTTTCTCGTGAGGATTCGAGAATTCGCCCCGTCTACAGTGATTTCCCAGCCTCTTGGTATTTCATAAGCAAAGGATGGCGAAGGATGCTTGATCGCTTCAATGCTGGATTCAGTAGGGATACTGGTGATATTTACGATATGTTTTTCAAAGAGATTTAGATTTACCACGACCCAGCCATATGGTACAGGTTGGCCGGTAGAGACCCATTTATTCTCCAGCTCATGAGGCTGGTACCGTTTTTTATTCTCATTTCTGATATCAATATAAGCCTGTCTCTTGCTGTTATAACCTCGACCGATTTCTACCCAGCCAGAAGGGATGTTAAAGCTTAAGCTTCTTTCCACTTGCCCATAATTAGCGCCATTAATATATTTCGCTACTTCATATCCACGCTGTGTTCCGCGATGTGGCTCTTTTTCAATCGAAATCCATCCATTCGGAAAGAATGTATCGTATGCCACTACTAACGTATCGCCGTACCGCCAGTTTCCTTCAAAGATATTTTTTTGTGGACGGACGATAGAGTCTTTTCCTTTTGCTACCGCATCTGCTGCTTGTGTCGGGACGATCAGGAATGATGATGCCAAAACGAGAATACCCAGACTTCTTACCACGTTTTTCATAGCTTTACTCCTCCATATGAATGCAATAAGTAAAATGAATTTCAATAAGCATGAGAATTCTAAACATATTTGAAATTTCTTTCTTTTTATGGAAAAAAATATCATTGGAGATTTGCATCAAGGCTTCGGTAAAGCCGTGCATGGAGTGGATATCGTCAGGATTGTTATGGCTTCGAATTATATTGATGCGGTGCAATTTGGACTGACCAATGAAATGAAGCTGGAGAAAGTATGGAGATGGGCCAGAACATTGCGTATTCCGGATGGAACAACTGAAATACAAAAACGGACGATTGCAAGACGATTGCTGCAAGGGGACACAAGCTTTCAGTAGAGGCACAGTAAAAAAACGGAAATAGTACTGGTTGAAACGTACAAATGAATATGATATGATGCTGTTAACTTAATGACTGGAGCTGAAGAGTATAATGGATAATTTTCTTGCTTAAAAAATAAAACAAACAGCGATATCCTTCGCTTGTTTTATTCTTTATGTGCAAGAAAGTTACTTATATCTCTTCACTCAAACAATATATCCTTATCCTAACTCCATTTTTTGAGTTGGATTTGCTGTATTTATTTGAGCTACAAGAGAGTAACTTTCTTGTAGCTTTTCTATTTTTTTGCATACAGGGGGATAATTGTATGTCGCTAATTAGTGTAAATAACCTGACGTTTGCCTATGAAGGCAGCTTCGATAACATTTTTGAAAACGTGAGCTTCCAAATCGATACGGATTGGAAATTGGGCTTTACGGGAAGAAACGGGAGAGGGAAGACGACCTTTCTCAACCTGTTGCTTGGTAAGTATGAATACAGCGGAAAGATAAGCGCTCATGTCAGCTTTGAATACTTCCCATTCCAAGTCGAGAACAAAGAATATCTTACCCTTGATATCGTTCAAGACATTGTCCCGGACTATCAGTTATGGGAATTAATGCGCGAGTTCTCCCTCTTAAAGGTTTCAGAGGATGTTCTATATCGTCCCTTTGAATCTTTGTCTAACGGAGAGCAAACGAAAGTGATGTTAGCCGCCTTATTTCTAAAGGAAAACAGTTTTTTGTTAATTGATGAGCCAACGAATCATCTCGACATGCATGCAAGGGAGCTCGTCAGTGATTATCTCCATTCCAAAAGCGGTTATATTCTGGTGTCCCACGACCGAGCATTTCTAGACAACTGTGTCGACCACATCCTGTCCATCAACAAGACGAACATCGAGGTGCAAAAAGGGAGTTTCTCCGATTGGTGGGAAAATAAACAGAGACAGGATAACTATGAACTTGCTGAGAACGAGAAGCTCAAAAAAGACATTAAACGCTTGTCGGACGCAGCCAAACGTACAAGCAACTGGTCGGACGCTGTGGAAAAGACGAAAAATGGAACATTGAATTCCGGTTCCAAAGTAGACAAAGGGTATGTCGGCCATAAGGCTGCGAAAATGATGAAGCGCTCCAAATCGATTGAGCAAAGACAGCAATCCGCTATTGATGAAAAATCGAAGCTGCTGAAAAACATTGAAAACAAGGATAGTTTAAAGATTGCACAGCTTGCTTATCATAAAAGTCAACTGGCCGAACTGGAGAAGGTTTCGATTTATTACGGAGAGAAGCTAGTTTGCTCCGATGTCAACTTTACGATTGAACAGGGGGAGCGTATTGCGCTCGCAGGCAAGAACGGTTCAGGAAAATCCAGCATTCTCAAGCTCATTTGTGAGGAGAACATCGATTATACGGGCACCTTCCGAAAGGGGAGTCAACTGAAAATCTCGTATGTTTCTCAAGACACTTCCCATCTAAAGGGCAATCTCACTGACTTCGCGCGAGACAACGGGATCGATGAAAGCCTGTTTAAATCGATTTTGCGCAAGCTGGATTTTTCCCGCGTGCAATTTGAGAAGGATATCTCCGCTTTTAGTGGCGGGCAGAAGAAAAAAGTACTCATTGCGAAAAGTCTTTGCGAGAAAGCACATCTTCATATTTGGGATGAGCCGTTAAACTTTATTGACGTGATTTCTCGCATGCAAATTGAAGAGCTGCTCCTTGAACACTCGCCAACGATTCTTTTTGTGGAGCATGACAGGGAGTTTTGCAATAACATCGCTACAAAGATCGTTGAACTGTAATAAGACGTAAAGTCTCTAAAAGGAAGAAGGTGGGGAAAACCGTTTCGTTTTCCTCACCTTTTTTTCGTATGAGGAAAAGGGACTATTCGGAAGGGAAATGTGAGCAATCGAGAAGAAATACTAAGTAGTGAAATGTGGTAATTTTAAGATAATAATAAAAGAATGGCGGAGATCCGATGGGGAAAATAATTGCAAATGTAAGCAGCACATTAAATGGTATCTACACTGGGCCAACAGGAGAAGAAGACAATATGGTTAGCTGGGCGTTGCCTGGTATCATCGACGCCACAGATGATGGTCTTGCGTTCTTCCAGAGGGTTGACGCAATTTTGATGGGGCGGGTCACCTATGAAGGCTTTGCAAGCTATTGGCCGTTCCAAGAGGGAGATTGGGCTGATGCTATGAATAAGACACAAAAGTATGTAGCAACCAATAATAGTGAGCTTACGGAAGCTCATTGGGGGGACTATGCCGATACGATTACACTCCTTCATTCTGATGTCATGACGAAAATAAAGGAACTAAAAACACAAATCAAGGGTGATATCATTGTTCCTGCAAGCGCGGGTCTTGTTCAAAGTTTAATCAATGCGGATCTGCTTGATGAACTCCGAATGATTATTCATCCGGTCTTAATGGGCAGCGGCAAATTTTACTTTGACAACATCCAAACACGACATGATATGAAGTTGATAGAAACGAAGCTTTACGGAAAAAGCGGATCCATACAACTGCGTTATGAGATCGGAGAGGCACAAGAAAAATAAAAAGGTTGTTTAACAATCAGGCGTTTTCTGGAGTAACAAAAAGTCCAATTTCTCAATTTCATGGATGGAGAAATTGGACTTTATATTTTTTTCTCTAATCCGTTCGTAAAGCAGGGTACACGTAAGCCTTTAACGTAACACCCGTAAAGGAACATCCAGACGCCTTTGGATGACCGCCGCCTCCGTAATGCTGGGCGATCACAGACAGATCCACATCTTCTCGAATGGTTCGAAAGCTGATTCTGCCTTTTCCAGGATCGAGCATTGCGACGAAATCAATCATTTCTGCATGTTTACATAAGAAATTGCCTGTTGTGGAGTGATACTGTTCAAGGAAAACGACGCCCACTTGATACGTTTTTGGCTCTTCTAAATCGATTTCTACGGGAATCAGCTTCATTTGCTTCAGCTTTTTTTGCTCAAACTCATCGATTCGCTTTTCTTCTGTGTAGATGAGAATCGATTCTACCTCGTCAAATACGAATTGATCCGTATCGGCACCCTCACCACGCAAGCGTCCCAGCACATTTTGAACAAACGTTTCTCGCTCGACCATATAGAATAAAATGTTCAGTTGATTCGCCTGTATTGTACCGGTTGCATCCCAGTCCCACGTATCAAAGGAACGAACCAGCTCCACATAGTGAGAGAGAACGCCAGTAGGAGACAGATATCCGTGGTTAACCAGGTAATCATAATAAAGGCTCGTTGCCGAGGTCTTTTTCCCTGATTCTTCGATGATAACCTTTGCCCAATCGTATTTGGATGCCAATGGCAAGGCGGTTGGGTGATGGTCGATCAAGACCAATACATGTCCTTGATCGATCTTTTTCTGAATGAGCAAAGCGACCTCGTCATTGACACTCACATCGGTTATCACGACATACATATCGAGCGTAAGCTCTTCTTCGATGAACTTTTGTACTTCTTGATTGACAGTGTAAGGCGTCACTCCGCGGGAATCGACTTCTTGATTGGAAAAAGCAATCCGACTCAGGATCGCACATGATTCGCCATCCAAATCCTTATCACTGAAATGCACGATTTTTTGATGATTCATGAAGCATCTCCTTATGAAAGAGGTTCGTCATTCAAACTACCATTCATTGTTTTTCCCATTCTGTCTTGTTGAATTCAACTACGCTGAAGTAACGACAAACACTTTGCCAGCGACTGTTGGTACAGACAACAAAGCGGAAGTAAAGGCGAAGACACTGTTCTTCGTATTGAGCGGAGATAACAAAGACCATATGTTGGATTCAGAAGATGGCAAAGCTTATGGAACTGCATCGCTGCACTTGACCGAATCCACTGAACTGACCGAGCTGTTGAACAAGTAATCGAACTACCCAGGCTGTCGAGAAATCGGCAGTCTTTTGCTATTCGAAATACCTGATCAAAGAAAACCCTCTTGATCTTGGGTCAATCGCTCAAGAGGGAAGGCATGACAAACTATTTCCTTGGTTGATGCGGTTCCGTTTGCACGACAGTCAGCTCCGTATCTCCATCGGTCTCCACCAAATGCTTCAGCATAGACAGCTTGTTGTTCCAGAACTGCTCGTAAAAGGAAAGCCACTGTTTTACCTCGGTCAGGGGACCGGGATGTAACCGATAAATTCTCTCGCGACCTACCTTATGTCCCGTAACCAAATCTGCATCCGCAAGTATATGAAGATGCTTGACCACAGCAGTTCGGCTTATGGGGAAATGAGAGGTAATCGCTGAGATCGGCAATTCTTTTTCAGCTAGCAAGCGAAGTACTTCTCGACGAGTAGGATCAGCGATCGCTTGAAATACATCAACCTTTTCTGCTGAAGCAGACATTTAGCCTTCCACAACCTTTTTCAGACGCTCGTGAACAATGCCAACCCAGCCTTGATTCATTCTGTCGCGAATCACTGCGCTCTTCTCGTTTGCTTTTCCGATGATAGCATCTGCTGCCCCCCAACCACCATGAATCAGGGTAAACTCCGTTTTATCCCCCATGTCTTTTAAAAGAAAAGAAACTACCCAGCCATCCGTATCCCAGGCAAAAGAAAGGCGATGAGGAGCTTCTACTTCCAACACTTTGCAAGGGGACGGCCCAAATGGCGATTGGATATGAAATTCATGACCAACGACAGGCTGAAAATCATTAGGCATGAACCAAGCAGAAATGGCTTCCGCAGTGGATACTTTCTCCCATACCTTTTGGATAGGAGCATCGAAAACGATGGTTTGTTTAATGTCTTCTACGGCTTGCTGATTGTTCTGTTCCACAAAAATCTCTCCGTTTCGTAGTGTAAATATAACACCTTTTGGTTTTATTTTATGATGATATAACACCTTTTAGTTTTATGTAAATGGTATTTTTCCTCCAATTAATGAAATATATTCGGCGAGGAGTGCGCTAAAAATGTGCGAATGTGCTCCTATTTTGCATGAAAAGGGTATAATAAATTGGCAAAATGTATCATGCGTACCGTTACGTCCATTCAAATAACGCCAATCGATAAAGGAGATACAATGACAGACAAAAAAACACCAATCGAACCTGGATGGAACTTCGATAACAGCTATACAACGCTGCCAAAATCATTTTTTTCTAGGCTAAATCCACCTCCTGTACGATCACCGAAGCTAGCCATTCTCAATGAACGCTTGGCAAAATCGCTAGGGTTGAATGTCGAAGCTCTGCAAAGCGAAGAAGTGATAGCCATGCTCGCGGGAAACAAAACCCCAGAAGGTGCAATGCCTCTCGCTCAGGCATATGCGGGACACCAATTTGGCCATTTTACCATGCTGGGCGACGGCAGGGCTCTCCTGCTTGGCGAGCAGATTACGCCCTCCGGCGAGCGCTTTGACATCCAATTGAAAGGCTCAGGCAGAACGCCTTATTCACGCGGCGGCGATGGCAGGGCAGCCCTTGGACCGATGCTGCGTGAATACATCATTAGCGAGGCGATGCATGGACTCGGTATTCCTACTACTCGGAGCCTTGCCGTAGTGACAACCGGCGAGTCTATCTATCGTGAAACCGAGCTGCCTGGTGCCATTTTGACGCGTGTCGCTGCCAGTCATATCAGGGTAGGAACGTTCCAATTCGCGGCAAGATGGTGCTCCATAGAAGATCTCCGCGCGTTAGCTGATTACACGTTGCAACGACATTTCCCAGAGATCGCAGCAGAGGAAAATCGCTATCTCCTCCTACTGAAAGGAGTCATCCAGCGCCAGGCTGCGTTGATTGCCAAGTGGCAACTCGTGGGCTTTATTCACGGGGTCATGAATACCGACAACATGGCGATCAGCGGCGAGACCATTGATTACGGTCCTTGCGCTTTCATGGACACGTATGATCCCGCAACTGTATTCAGCTCCATTGACGTTCAGGGCCGTTACGCTTACGGAAATCAGCCGTACATTGCCGTGTGGAATTTATCTCGGTTTGCGGAATCCTTATTGCCGTTGCTTCATGAAAATGAAGCGAAGGCAGTGAAAATAGCCGAAGACGCCCTTGCCGAATTTAGCAAGCTGTATCACAGCAATTGGCTCACAGGAATGCGGGCAAAGCTCGGATTGTTTAACGAAGAGGAACAAGACGAAGCGTTGATCGAAGGTCTGCTCAACATGATGAAGGACCATCGTGCAGACTATACAAATACATTCCGTGCTTTCACGCTTAATCAACTAGAAGATACCGCTCTGTTTGGCACGAGCGAATTCAAGGAGTGGCATGAGCAATGGAAAGCGCGACTAGCTAGACAACCAGAAGACTCTGCAGCAATGCAACAGTTGATGAAAAAGAGTAATCCGGCAGTCATCCCTCGGAACCATCGTGTAGAAGAAGCGTTGGAAGCAGCATGGAAAGAGGGCGACTACACAGTGATGGAACGGCTCCTAGCAGTCCTTTCTGATCCATATGCTTACACTCCTGAACAGGTTGAATACACGACGTTACCAGCGGAATCGGCATGTCGTTACCAAACGTTTTGCGGTACGTGAAAGCACGCAATCAGAGTCCAATGATCTTTCATGCGTTGGACTCTTTTTTCATACGTCAGATTCGCGCTAAAATATGGAAAGACAAGAAAAAAGGAGCAATCATTTTATGGATAAAAAAGCAAAGCAAATCTTAATGAAAACATTTTGGAGCAGCAAAGGCTGGAACAGTACTCCGTACGATTTTTCGGGAGAAGATTTTGAATACGCAAAAGGCAAAGGTCTCATGTTTGACCCGCTGACGATCAGTCACGAGGAATGCATAGACAAAATCATTGCCCTGCATGAAAAAGTGACAAAAGAGCAAGTCGCCGCTGCATTTTTGCACAGTCTCTCGACGCGAAAAGTGTACCTGCGCAGTGTCTTGTCTAGTTGGGCTTTGACGGAGCCATTGAAAGCCCATGCGTTCGAAAGCAACGTCGGCAAGTATATAAATCCAGAAAACGGCACCTATTTCGCTATGTACGGAGACTGCCATCTTTGCGACTGCTACCATATTGCAAGCAGAGAGCAGTATACGGATGAAGATTTGAATGTATTGAATTTCGAAAGAATCAAGTGGGGAGGTATACGCCTGAACTATTTATCGTACCTCATGCTTGATTTGGAGCTAGTAAGCAAGGAAGAAAATCTTTCGGTACAGGAAGAAGATATTGCAATCTTCCGACAGGTGCTAGACATCATCGCAAGCAGTGAACCAACTGATGCCGCTCGTCAACTGGAGAAGCGCCTTAATGGAGTCTTTCCATCTAGCAAGAACGAACGGGATGTCTTCATGGAAATTCTTGCATCCGCTGGGATCTTGGCTCCAAGCAAGGACAGACCAGGTCGTGGCGGGAAGAACGACTTTTTCGCTGTCGTGAATTGGCGCGGTGAGGATAGCTATTCGGAGCAAGCTGTCCAGAACTTCTTTGGTCCGTGGCTGTAAAGAACGGAAAATCTAGGAATAAAGAAGGGTGCCATCTATACGCGATGTGTGTATAATATTGGAAAAGCGTGTCGAAATTTAGTTCTTATTGAAAGGAGGTGAGATATAAGTGAAAAAGAAATTAATCGTCCTGTCAGGCATTGCGGGCAGTGGCAAAAGCAAGTGGGCACAAGAAATTGCCAAAAAGGAACGGGCAACCATCGTGTCTACGGATGAAATTCGCCAAAACTTATTCGGTGATGAGCGAAAACAAAAAAAGTCAGCGCAAGTATTTTTTGAGGTTTATTCAAAAATTGCAACAGAGCTGGCAAATGGAAAGAATGTCATCTTAGACGCGACCAATATCGACAGAGAGAAAAGAATGAAGGTCCTTGCCAAATTTCCCGATGTTCAAAAGGAATGCTATTACTTGGATGTTCCTTATTCTGTTTGCCTGGAGCGCAATCGTTCCCGAAAGAGAACCGTAGACGAATACATCTTGGCGAAGATGCGGAAGAACTTTCATTTTCCCATTAAGAAGGAAGGTTGGGATCACATTCATCTCTTGCACGAATCAATTCCTTATGCCATTGAAAAAGAAGAGTTTATTCAATTGCTTCAAAATGAACCCTCCTATGAAGAGCTGTTCGACGGGCTGAATGCCATACCGATCTTCCGTGAGATGTATCAGTTTAATCAGGAAAACCCTTATCATCAGTATCCTTTGTGCAAGCATACGTATCATGTTTTCGATTATGTAAACGCCTTTTATACAGAAGAAGACAAATTTCTCATGCAAGTGGTCGCCTTGTTTCACGATACAGGAAAACCATTTTGCAAAACCTACAAACCGATGAAAGGCCATTACTCCTACTACGGACATGAGCATGTTTCTGCGCAAATTGCTTGCCATTTCTTAAAAGAATTAGGATTCGAAGATGATTTTATCTTCGAAGTCGTCAATCTGATTCAAATGCACATGAAGATTAACTACGGGACACAGCAAGATATTTCCGAGATTTATCATTTATTGGGCGAGGAGTACCTGTGGAAGCTGTACTTTTTCAAGGAAGGAGATGCCTATGCCAAATAAGGAGGTGAAAAATGATGTTGAAAAAATACCCGAGAACCTTTCATTTACCCTGGTCAAGAAGTAGAACCGACGATGATAAGATTTTACGATCGGTTACTCACTTCGAGGGAAAAGAAGTAGTCGTGACAGAAAAACTGGATGGAGAGAATACGACTCTATACAGAAACCACATCCATGCAAGGTCACTCGATAGCAAAGACCACGCATCTAGACATTGGGTAAAGATGCTGCACGGGACGATTTCGTTTCATATCCCGGAAGGCTGGAGAATATGCGGGGAAAATGTATATGCTCTGCACTCCATCTACTACGAACACCTAACGAGCTATTTCTACGTTTTCTCGATCTGGAATGAAAACAATGAATGCTTGTCGTGGGATGAAACGGTCGAATGGGCCGAATTGCTTGGCTTAGAAACAGCGCCTGTCTTATACAGGGGGATTTGGAAGGAAGAGACCGTAAAAAGTTGCTACACCAAACAATCTGTCTTCGGCGGTGAACAAGAAGGGTACGTGGTACGCGTAACGGAGAGGTTTCCGTACGAAGATTTTAAACAATCGGTCGCCAAGTTTGTGCGCAAAAATCATGTGCAAACCGACCAGCATTGGTTATCGAAGCCAGTCGTTCCGAATGGGATAGCACCAACCGATTAAAGACTTTTGAATAGAAGGGAATGAGAACGATGTAATTTGTTAAGTGGTATTGACGGTCTAATAGAGTATCCAAAATTCATTTTGGCTATTGTTAAGACAGTCATTACATGGGAGGCAAGAACGATGAGTGAAGAAATGATGTCAGCGGGCTGGGATGCCATTGATCAGGAGATGAGAAATATTTATGGAGAGCAGGAGCCGAAGCATTACGGGACACTCATCTCGTATGCGCTGGGTGGTAACGATCCATTGGATGGAATAAGCGCCTATAAATCAGACGAGCCTTACCCGCATTGGCATTTTGTGACCTATGGATTTACCGAGCTGTATGAAAAGGAATCCGAGAATGAAGAGGAAAGCGGTTTTGGCTTTGAATTGACGTTTCGATTGGCGCGAAAGGACGACGAGGAAGAACCTCCTGCTTGGGCGCTGAATCTGCTTCAAAATATGGGGCGTTACGTATTCAACACGGGCAATGTGTTTCAAGCAGGTGATCATTTGGATGCAAACGGACCGATATGCTTGGGTGCCGATACCGAACTGACTGCACTCGCTTTTGTCAAGGACCCGCAGCTTGCCGAAATCGATACGCCGAATGGTCGAGTCCAATTCTTGCAAATGGTTGGGATCACAGGTGATGAACTCGATGCGATGATGGCTTGGAATACACATGGCGTACTCCAATCTGGCTTGCCGTACATGCCTTCCTATATAACCGATCTCGAGCGGGATTCTCTCCTGCGCAACTCTACAGTTTCTGATGCTGTTCAAAAAGGAATGGAACAAGAAGGCTCCAACACTGCCTATTTGTTTGTGAGTCAGCTTGGCTGGGAGCCAGGTAAAAAGGGCTTCTTGAAGAAAACGCCTTCGACCCTGAGGCTGGGAGCTAAGCAAGCGGAAGTTATCGGAAAAATTCTCCGTGGACGTCTGCGAAAAGGGGAAAGCCTGAGCCTGGTGGGACCTGATGTCCGCGTTGTATTTGAGGCAGGAGACAAGCCTGAATGTATTCCTGGAGAGGACGTCATTCGCTTTGTTCTCGATGATGCGACGACGAATGCACTTACCAAGCAGTTGCTTCCAAAGGAAAGCAGCTTTGAGATCCCTTCCCTGAAAGGAATTGCTATAAACATTGTGAAAACCAATATTACTGATAGCGAGGGCAATGTCGTCAAGGTCATCGGTTAGGACGGTAGCGTTGTTTTGGCGAGGAGGAGAGTCATTCAATGAATTAGGCAGCAGAAGCATTTCTAAATGAAGTATGGACTTCCATCCAAGAAATTTACAATAAAGAGAACCAGCGGATCAACGAGATCAAAGACTGGAGTCAACTGCAGGCGGGGATCAAAGACTACTTGAGGGTCGCATGGAGAAAAGGAAAACTTAATTGGGCCAATGGCAAAATCCACGTGGATGTCCATGAACCGTTCAGTTGGAGCGACGACTCATACAAATATGACGCGGGTTCTTACATGGAGGAGCTTACAGAGGAAATGCTTATGCAAGAGTTTTTTCCGGCACTGTGTGAACGTATGGAATCCCTTTTCCTTTCCAACGACTATGGTCCTCGCTTTTTTAATTACCGCTTCGAGCTCGTTTTCGAATTCGAGTGGAAACAATCGGTGCAATGCCATTCTCACCATTTCATAAACGAGCGAAAACGCGAGAGTCTAAAACAAGCACTGGATCAATTTATAGAGACAAAAATTAAAGCAGAGCTTCCTGTACGTCCGAAAGAAAGAGATGATTTCTTCTTCGCTCATTGTCTCGTCAATCCCGATCTGATGGAACAAAAACAGGAGGTAATCGAACCGCTCATCCAGCGCCTTAGCGAAAAGCTGCGCTCCAATAAAGAACGCAGTGATTCGTGGACATATCACTATACTTTGGCTTTAAGAGGCTGGGCCGATGAGCGTTTTTTAGTCAAATTTTTCGATCGTACCGGGCACTATGGAATGGATTGGGTTTTGAAACCTGAGCAGGAGCGTCAGGAACCAAAGACAGAGGAGCTGGACTTTTTCCTGTACGTCGCTCTCGCAATAGGTAACAAGGAACCGGACACCCGCAAGAAGTTCTTGGACCTCGCTGTTCAGCTGGGCTCCAAGCGAGCTGTGGACTATGTAAAACGGGGCAGCGGCCGCTTTGAAAACGAGTATAAAAGCAGTCTGATTCAAGCAAGCGCCAATGACGTTTTGCAAGCAATCGACATCCGGATCGTATCTGAGGAAGAAGCTGCCTATGGTGAAGCCATCGATTTTATCAACGGCCTTTTGCGTGAAGGCTTTCCCAAAGGGTACAAGCTCAAGCTGAAGAGCAGCGAAAAGCACTACCTGCCAGTAAAAAAGCTGGCGAAGTCTGGTCTCCATCAGTTTTTTGCGAATGCGTCGCGTTATCCTGTCTTATACCCGAAAATCGCAGAATATGCCGAGCTTGCGATGGAAGAGTTCGCGTGGTACGGGGATGTAGAGCCTAGTGAGAAATCCGTCATGCCTGGCACCTATGCGGTATTTGCACTTGGGTTAACTAGCAGTGATTATTTTCCGCTCGTTCGTCGCTATATGCAGCTGGTCGACACCGAGCATCAGTCTGCCCAGGACGATTATGCCATCCCTTTTATGGAGGCGCACGGTGTAACCGTAGAGATTATGCCGGTACTCGTCTCTCTTTTGCTTGGCAGTGGCGAAGGGGCGAAGCCTTTGAAAAATATGACTATCGATCGTCCAGAACTGGTGGATGCTCTCATAGCGGAGCTGGCAGCGATGGATGATTACCATCGGGAAACCGTTATTTATCGCCTGTTCGGCGGGAATAAGAAGCTCGCACAGGCGGTAAAAAAGGAATCTTCCCCCATCAAAGACAAGCTTGCACAATTGCTAGCCTTGGTGGAATAGCTTCATTGACAATATTTAGAAGGCCATGCTATATGGAAGGCAACTACATGAAACGGAGGGTGAATGATTTGCGCCATTGTTTATTTATTGGAAAAGCCAATCCTATAATAAATAAACAAGAAGCCAAATTCACCCGCAAATTTATATCTTGAATTCCTGTATGGGCTATTTTCCATATAGCGTTTTCTAGTATGAGAGCAAGATGCTTCTGTTTATTGGACAGAAGCATCTTTTTTTGTTGTCAAAAAAAGGGGGTGATACAGATGAACAAAGAGTAAATGACGAGAAACAGAAAAACGAAATGGGGAATCCAAATGGTTGAACTGCACAATATCACGATTACCACCAAAAAAGACGACAGGACTCTCATTGAAAATTTGCATCTGACCCTGCAACTCGGCGACAAGATTGCCATCATCGGGGAAGAGGGAAATGGAAAAAGCAGCTTATTAAAATTCATTTACGCGGAACAAATGATTGCCGAGTATTGTACATTTGAAGGGAAAGTATTGAGAAACGAATGTTCCATGGGTTTTCTTTCCCAGGAGCTATCGGACGAAGAAAGACAAATGACCATCGCCGACTTTTTTGCTGAAAATCAATGGAGCAAAGAACTGGTGAGAGCGATGGATGATTTCGACATTCATGTATTGGATTCAGATAAAAAAATGGGTGTTCTGTCTGGTGGTGAGCGTTTCAAATACCGTTTTTTAAGTCTACTGGCGCAGAAGCCTGATGTTCTATTACTGGACGAACCCACGAATGATTTGGATATTCAATCAATGGAGCGGCTGGAAGAATTTATTCAACAGACGGATATTCCTGTCCTCTATGTATCGCATGACGAAACTTTTATTGCAAATACAGCAAACAGTATCCTTCATATGGAACTGACGAAGCGCAAACAAGTACCCAAACATACGTTTTCAAGAGAACCATATGAGATTTACCTCGCCAATCGGGAGAACGGCTTGAGCAAACAAGAACAGATAGCCAAAAAGCAAGCTTCTGATCATAGAAAGCAAATGGAGAAATGGCATGACATTTGGAATAAGGCGGAGCATCAGCATCGAAACGTACGGTCAGATCCGCGACTGCAAAAGAAAATCAAGTCTTTGAAAAATCAAAGAGAGCGAATGGAGAAAGCGTCGGAATCGTTTCTAGAGGTCCCGAGTGTGGAAGAAGCGAGCGAATTCCGATTTGATTCAGCGGTACATGTCCCCGGTAGTAAACAAATCCTCGACTATTCATTGGAAGTACTGCAAATAGCGAACAAACAGCTATCGAAACAGATTCATTTATCGATCAAGGGGCCAGAAAAAATCGCGATTATTGGGGAAAATGGGATCGGAAAAACGACCTTGCTGAAAAAGATCATGGATGAGCTAGTTCAGCACTCTTCATTAAAGATCGGATACATGCCACAAAACTATGAGGACCAACTGGATTCAACCCAAACACCGATTGAATTCTCGGAAACAACGGGGAATAAAGATGCGATTACAAAAGCGTATACCCATTTAGGCAGTATGAAATTTACAAAAGAGGAGATGCATCAACCGATTCAAAAATTATCTGGAGGACAGAAAGCGAAATTACTCCTGTTAAAAATGATTTTGGAGCAGTGCGAAATATTGATACTGGATGAACCGACCCGAAACTTCAGTCCTTTGACGACTCCTGTTCTGTGCCGCGCCTTAACGGCTTTTGACGGTGTGATTATCAGTATTTCGCATGATCGACGGTATTTACATGAAGTCGCAACAGCTGTTTATGAACTAACTTCCGACGGTCTCACGAAAATAAAATAAGGGATCGTGGCGGAATCATTGCTACATGGTTGACATTGCTATTTGAATTCAATATACTGACTTTAATTTCATATGAAACATACGTTGAAAGAGCCCAGTAGCAGCTTATTCCCTGTTCTAGAAAGCCGGGGGTTGATGGAACCCGGTACACAATAAGCGAGCGAATTACACTCTGGAGTATCTCGGGTAATGCCGAGCGGAATCGCGAACGATAACTCGCTACGAGTGGCATGAATGGCCTGCGCTAACGCTTGGGTCCATTGGTGCAAGATGGGTGGTAACACGGTTATTCAATCGTCCCTATGTCTACAATAGACAAGGGGCGATTTTTTGTTTTTTACCATAGGAGATTGAAGGAGTGTATGGCAGTGAATATTATCGACGAACTCGAATGGCGCGAAGCCGTCAATCAGCAAACAGATGCAGAAGGGCTGCGAGAATTAACGAATGAAAAAGCAGTCTCGTTATATTGTGGTGTAGATCCAACAGGTGACAGCATGCATATCGGTCACTTGATTCCTTTCATGGTACTGAAACGCTTCCAGCTCGCTGGTCATCGTCCGGTCATTTTGATCGGTGGTGCAACAGGTACAATTGGCGATCCGAGCGGCCGTCAATCTGAGCGCTCTTTGCAAACACTGGAACAAATACAGGAGAATGTCGAAAAACTCACTGCACAGATGAAAAAGCTGTTCATTACAGAAGGAGACAACCAAATCCGTTTGGTGAACAACTACGACTGGACGCACAAAATCAATGTCATTGAATTTTTGCGGGATTACGGGAAAAACTTCAGCATCAATACGATGCTTGCCAAGGATGTCGTGTCGAGCAGACTGGAAAGCGGCATTTCGTTTACGGAGTTTTCCTATCAAATTCTGCAATCGCTGGATTACCTGCATCTGTACAAACATGAAGATGTTCAGCTGCAAATCGGCGGTTCCGACCAATGGGGCAACATTACGAGCGGTCTCGATCTGATTCGCAAAAAAGAAGGGCCAGAAGCAAAAGCATTCGGTCTCACGATTCCTCTGATGCTGAAGGCAGATGGAACGAAATTCGGGAAGACAGCAGGAGGAGCCATCTGGCTCGATCCAAACAAGACAACACCATTCGAATTCTACCAATTCTGGGCGAATACCGACGACCGCGATGTTGTGAAATACTTGAAATACTTTACGTTCCTCTCCAAAGAGCAAATCGAAGAACTGGCTGAAAAAGTACAGACTGAGCCACATAAACGCGAGGCGCAAAAAGCGCTGGCTGAGGAAATGACGAGATTTGTGCACGGCGAGGAATTGCTGGAGCAGGCGAAACGCATTACAGCTGCTTTGTTTACTGGTGATATTAAATCGCTGTCGGCAGATGAGATCGAGCAAGGGTTCAAAGAAATGCCGACGTTCGAATCTACCCTCGAAACGAAGAACATTGTCGACTGGCTCGTTGAGATTGGCATTGAGCCATCCAAGCGTCAAGCACGTGAGGATATTACAAAAGGGGCTATCTCCATGAATGGCGAGCGCGTTACCGATCTGGAACTGGAAGTAACGCCAAGTCTCGCTATCGGCGGTCGCTTCATCATTATCCGCAAAGGCAAGAAAAACTACAGCTTGGTAAAATTGTCTCAATAGATGAAGAAATAAGAAGCTTCCCTAGAACCGCTAGGGAAGCTTTTAATTTTATTTCGGGAGTGCCATACTATCCACTTTGTTCGCAGCAATAACAGCAACTGCATTCGGCTCCAGATCGAACCAAAAGATAAGATCGCCGTCTGATTTCTTTTGCGACGGCTTCACCCCATTCACATAGACTTCCGTAGCTTTTGTCGCCATGGAAAGACCAGAAATCTTGCGCTTGCCATCATTGTGCAGAACAATAGAGCCGTTTGGTGCATATTCCATTCTGACTTGAGAGAGGGCGAGCCAATAATCCATGATTTCACGTACGGTTGTCAAATGCAATTTGCCTTGATCGCGCAGCGTGTCCATTCGCTTCAACAAGCGGTCAAATTCAGGATGAATGATCCAGTTTCCTTTGGCATCCCGAATGACAAATTTCCCGCCTTTCTTATTGGACGGAATTCTTGCCAAGTAGGTATGGTTGATAAAAACCCCACGATTTTGAATGAGCTGCTGGAGATTTTGTTCTCGATACAGATACAGTGTATCTTCCGGAATGGTGGCAGCCGACCATGAATAAAACGGGCCGGTGACTGTCGGATGCGACCAATAGAGAGGGGTGCGCAGAGCGTCGCCTCTTTGGGTTTGGTACAAATCAAGGCCATTGTTTGGATTGGCGATATCTTCTGAACTGTAGTGCCAAAAATACGATGTGCCGTATTTTTTCCATTGATGCGCCAAGTAATTCGCAGTGTGGATGTCGAGCGCGTTAAACGCAAAGCTGGACTTCAGATACCCATGGTCAATCCATGTACTGCTCTGGAAGTGATCTTTCATTACCTGCAAGGCATCTTCCGTCGTTTTTTGGTAGTGCCTTATTTCGTATGGATAGAGGGTATGTAGACCGATATCATTACCGTTCCGATTCAGATCATCCAGAAACTGCAAAAATTCAGGGCTTTGCTGAATGGCGACATTGACAGGCGATTTCGCTTGAAAATACGGATTCGAGTAAAACACGCTTTTCGTAACCGGAATCCGGTGTTTGACAAAACCGCCTGTCGCTTGTGCCGACGATGTAATTTTCTCGGACCCGAAATAAACAGCCCGATTCGATTGTATCGTCTGCTCGTCAGCATGCTCTGTCCATACGTGCGTCGCCAAAAAACCAGAAGGCTGACTCATAAATCGCGGCATGAGCTTCGGTTGATACCCAACTACCAGCGAGAAGGAATTCGTCCGTTCATCGTTTGCACGATATTCGGAAGCGTGTCGGACTTTTCCGACTTGATTCGTAGAGCCTTGCTGCACGTATCTGTGATCGTTCATGTGATCCAGATTCACGATGAGCTGTTTTTGCGTCGTATTCAATTCAAGTGACGATACGTTGGGGGTATGGTATAAAAAAGCTGCTTGCTTCCCATGACCAAATTTCGCACCTTGGTGATCGAGCCAGTAAGAAGCTTGGAATTTTTGTGTGTCCACTTTCCGGTTCTTCCGGTATACCTCTGTTACTTTTGGCTTGAATTGCAAGGTGAACGCCTCTCGAAAAACCTTTGCCTCCCGCTTGTAGCGGGTTTTTACGGTGACATCGATGGCAGGGCTATTTTTTTGCAATTCATATTGTGCTGTAACTATTGAAATCGGAGTTTGACCGGTGACGATAACTGTGCTGCCAGTAGCCGTCTCCTGTTGTTCCACCTTTACGTCATCCCATTTGCGAACCCATTGGCTGGCCCTTTTGATAAATATGTTCCGGTCAATGACTTTCGTCGTAGCAGGAGAGAAATAAACGACATTTCCACGGACGGCAGTCACTTTAGCCTGATGGACAAGCGGAGCATTCATTCTGCCGCCAAACGATTCGGAGCGAATCTCGATGGCCGCCCCTGGTTGAAATGGTGGACTTTGATCCAACGATATTTGATTGGTTCCTTTCGGAAGGGAAGGAGTTAGTGCATTGTAGATCGTGCCATATTCCGCTTGGTACTGAATGGAAGAGAGAATTTCGTTTTTTCCCAAATCGGTAATGCGGACATTGCCTGCCTCATCCCAGCTAAACACATAATACGGATTTTGAATGGAGGATTCCTTTGCAAGCGTAGGTATTGGAAAATAAAGTACGAAGAAAAGCAATAATAAGAAGTGAATAGCGAAAAACCTTTTTACCAGCATGTTTTTCTCCTTTTGTATTGATGATATAGGTTAGACGAATGGGCGCGGAAAAAGCCACAAGGTAACCCATAAGATTTTAGACCTTCTCAAGCAGCAAGAAAAACACGCAATGGGCGTTAATTCGGTATCTCAAAAATAACGGTCCTGCTACTTTTAGCGACGTCGCCGATTATTGGCAAGTAGAGAAGCCGGCTATTACCCCGATTGCGCAAAAATTAGCTGCGCGTGATATGATTTCGATTTCATCAGGTGCAGACAAACGGCAAAAAATTATGTATTTGTCAGAGAAAGGTGAAGCGCTGCATAAGACGATTATGGAAACGACCGATCCGTTCTTGGAAGAATTAATGGAGGGCATCTCACAAGAAGAAAGAGACGCAGCAGCCACAGTACTAGAAAAACTAATCATGAACCTAAAGAGAAGAGGGTAAGCAGTGAAAAAGGATAGGCTTTGGACAAAAGAGTTCGTCATTGTTTCTTTCATCAATTTTCTTTTGACACTCATGTTTTTCTTGCTAATGGTAACGATTGCATCGTATGCTAAAACTGAATTTCACGCTTCAACCAGTTCAGCCGGATTGGTTTCCAGTATCTTTATCATTGGAGCTTTGATTGGCCGACTGCTCACTGGTAGAGCCATTAGTCATATTGGTACGAAAAAAACGCTTTGGATTGGGTTAGGATTTTTTGCTGTCCATATTACTTTGCTACTGGTAAATCGATTACTGCAAGGGATTGCCGTTGGTATTGCCAGTACAGCAACAGGTACCATTATTGCCCAAATCCTGCCAGCGTCTCGCAAGGGTGAGGGGATTGGCTATTATAGTTTAAGTGCGATTTTAGCCACTGCGATTGGACCTTTTCTCGGCATGATTTTATTGCGGCTTGAAGATGGTTTCACCTGGATCTTTACGATGAATGTCGTGTTTTCCCTGATTTGTTTGATGTTTTATGCCATGGCAAAAATCAATATTCCACTTCCTTCCGTGAGTGTGAAAGAGGAAGCAAAAGGTTCTGTGCTTTCGAAATTCATCGAACCGAAAGCATTGCCGATTTCATTCATTGCTTTATTAATCGGCTTCAGCTATTCAGGTGTCTTGTCATTTCTATCGTTTTATGCGGAAGAAATGAATCTCTCCTCAGCATCCAGTTATTTCTTCTTGGTGTATGCCATTGTCATTATCCTCTCGCGACCATTCTCAGGAAAACTAATGGACGCAAGAGGGGCGAACATCGTGACATACCCCAGCCTGGTGCTATTTGCTCTCGGGATGCTTTTATTCAGTCAAGCCTCAACTTCTTGGATGTTGCTGCTATCTGCCGCATTGATTGGAGTGGGCTTCGGTAACTTTAACTCCATTGCCCAAACGGTAGCTGTGAAGGTGACAGCTCCGCATCGCTTTGGATTAGCAACCTCAACTTACTACATTTTGTATGATCTAGGTTTAGGAATCGGGCCTTATCTGCTCGGATTTATCGTACCGTATACAGGATACCGGACAATTTTCATCGGGATGGTTGCCTTCATCCTTTTCAGTATCCCACTTTATCACTGGCTACACGGCAAACGAGATCGGGAATTGATACGTGCAGCTTAAATTCATGTGAAAAACGTTTCGTCATCACAGGAAAGCATCTGTATAGTCAAGGAGGGGACAAAGGTGGAAGCATTGATGGAAGAGTACGCACGTGGATACAACATGCTTCGAGAAGCAATCGAAGGCTTAAGCGAGGAAGAGCTTCGCTTCAAGCCGGCACCAGACAAATGGAGTATTCATCAAATCCTTATCCATGTAACGGATTCGGAAATTTTGTCTACACATCGGTTGAAAAAAGTTTTGGCAGAAGAAGAGCCACTCTTGATCTCGTTTGATCAGCTTGCTTGGGTGAATAACTTGGCATACGATCTGTTGGACCGCGAGCAGTACCTACTCTTATTCCAAATGCTCCGCTGTAGCATGCAACCGATTCTGGAGACATTAACCCGCGATCAATATGAGCGTGTAGGGGTTTATGCAGATGCAGGGCGGTTCACCTTTAAAGAGTTGCTCGAATATCGGGTTGAGCACGTTCGCGCCCATCTTGCCCAGATCGAACGGGTACGTGCTGCGTACAAGTTGCGTACAAGCAAAACATGACATAACAAAACACCCGCGCATGGGTGTTTTTTCGTTTCCATGCAGTCTTAATGATGTTTTATTTTTCGATTTTGGTTTTTGAAGGGTATTCAAGATATAATAGAAAAAAGTTATGGATAAGCCTGTCACCTTAGAAAACACAATCGTTAGGAGTCTGTAAGAGAATGATGGATAGGTTAAACTGGCCAGATATGAAGAAATACATCATGATCGCGACTTACACCGTACTTTTGTTTGTTCTGTTCTGGAATTTTACGGCTGTCAAGTTGTTCGTCTTTAACATGTTTGATTTATTAGATCCTGTCATTTATGGGATCGCCATCGCCTACATTCTAAACATTTTATTGAGATTTTATGAAGAGAGAGTATTTGCTCCCATCAACCGGAGAAACAATCGAATCTGGTTGAGAGTGAGACGTCCATTTTCTATTTTGTTAACTTTAGCAACTGTTTTGGTATTTTTGACATTTTTGATGTGGTTTATTGTTCCTCAGTTGATCTCGAGTATTTCCGTGCTTGCCTTCAGTCTGCCGAATGATATGGAATCATGGAAGGCTTTCGTGGATGGTATCGCAGCGAAGTTTCATTTGTCTGGCGATCTGTGGAATACACTCGTGGAGAAGTGGAACGATAGTCTGACCAAGTTTGGACAGTTTTTCCTGACTTCCATTCCGGTGATTTTGGAATTCACGAAAATGTTTACGATCAGCTTTATCGATATTATCATGGGCCTGATGCTGTCCGTCTACTTGTTACTCAGTAAGGAAAAGTTAACGATGATCGCCAAAAAACTGATATATGCCTACTCCTCAAAAGAGAGGGCGGACAGAGCTGTAGAAATTGGTGAAATTACAAACAAAGCATTCAGTGGTTTCATAGCGGGTCAGCTCACCGAGGCACTGATACTTGGTTCTCTCTGTTTTGTCGGCATGTGGATGTTCCATATGCCATATGCACTTCTGGTGAGTGTGATCATTGGGGTAACGAGCATTATTCCGATCTTTGGTGCTTACATCGGGACTATTCCCAGTGCGTTTATCATCTTGATGGTTGATCCGGTAAAAGCAATTTGGTTCGTTGTATTTATTCTTGTTCTGCAACAAATCGAGGGTAACTTTATTTATCCAAAGGTCGTAGGGAATTCCATCGGATTAGCAGGCTTATGGGTCATGCTGGCCTTGTTAGTGGGCGGAAGTCTATTTGGGATCATGGGCATGTTGCTTGGTATTCCTGCTTTTGCCGTCGTGTATACGCTGGTCAGAAGTGCTACGAACAAGCGATTGCAGGAGAAGAACATTGTGATAAAAGAGTAAGCAAGGGCATAAACCTCCTAAGGAGCTCAGCCTTATTGTCAATAAAAGGGTTCACACTTTTGGATGGAAACACAAGGTGTGGGCCTTTTTTGTTCTCGAAAACGTGAGTTCACGAGATCGTATTTGCAGTTTGATGGGTCTAAGGTCCTTTCAGATTGAAAGACACAGATTTTTTAAAAATAAACATTTTTAGCAAAAAATTCCTATTTTTATCTGTACACAAAATTTCTCTCTGCTATAATGAATAACAGTTTAAGCTACGCGAGAATATGTATGCAGAACATAACGAGGACTTCGCTGGACAATTTTTTATGAAGGGGTGATACGCAAACTAACCGTATGAAAATTGTGATGTGATGGTTTTATTTTCAGAAATCATTTTCTGTATCCATTCGGTTAGAGTACCAGTGTTCACCATTTGCCTAAAAAATGGAAAGAGACTTTTTTCCTGAATACATTTTAATACAAACAGGGAATTATCCCCATTGTGAAACTTTGGAAAATCTTAGAGAATTTGAAGGTGAAAATCGGTTCATGACCATAGATATACAGTTATGGGTGAAAATTACAATAAAGATACAAAACCCCATATAATTTGTTACATTCGGCCATTATACTTAATGTTGCTGATGCTGAAGTTTATCCTAACTGTCACTTGTTTGGCCATCATATGATATTGTCACACTTCATGATAGACAAAAGTTTGCCAATTAATTGGAGGGGACATATGTTAGCAAATCAGGCCAATCTCATCGACTTGGAGTGGGAAAAAGAACAGGTAGCCTTGTTTAATGATACTAAGGCGGAATATCCACAGGATAAGTCGATTCATCAGTTGTTCGAGGAACGAGCAGAAGCTGTGCCACACCGAGTTGCCATCGTTTATGAAAATGAGCGCTTAACTTACCAGGAGCTCAACAAGAAGGCCAACCAATTAGCAAGAGCTCTGATCGAAAAAGGAATTACAACAGACAGCATTGTCGGTGTGATGATGGAGAAATCCATTGAAAATGTTACGGCTATTCTGGCCATCCTCAAGGCTGGCGGAGCGTATGTTCCCATCGATATCGAATATCCCCGTGATCGGATTCAATATATTCTGCAAGACAGTCAGACTAAAATCGTCATCACCCAGAAAAACGTCAGCCAACTTGTTTATGACGTCGGATACCGTGGTCCTGTAGTCGTACTCGAGGAAGAACAGCTGGATTCTCGCCCAAATTCCAATCTTCACTTGCCAAGCAAGCCTACTGACATGGCGTATGTCATCTATACTTCAGGCACAACCGGCAAGCCGAAAGGAACCATGCTGGAGCATAAAGGGATCGCGAATTTGCAATCATTCTTCCAAAATACGTTTGACGTTACACCTGCAGACAGGATTGGACAGTTTGCCAGCATGTCTTTTGACGCATCGGTATGGGAAATGTTCATGGCTTTATTAACCGGTGCTAGCCTCTATATCCTTTCCAAACAGACAATTCATGATTTCATCAGTCTTGAAAACTATTTGAATGAAAATGAATTAACCATCATCACGTTGCCACCTACTTATTTAACTCACCTCAACCCAGATCATATTACTACTCTCCGCATCATGATTACGGCAGGTTCAGCTGCCAACTTCCCTTTAGTGAATAGATGGAAAAACAAAGTCAGGTACGTGAATGCATACGGACCTACGGAAACAAGCATTTGCGCGACAATATGGGAGGCACCTCCCAATGAGCTTCTCAACCAAACGATCCCAATCGGTAAACCGATTCAAAATACGTACGCTTATATTGTCAATGAAGAGCTACAATTGCAGCCAATTGGCAGTGAAGGCGAATTGTGCATAGGTGGAGTAGGCTTAGCCAGAGGATATTGGAATCGTCCAGATTTGACCGCCGAAAAATTTGTAGATAATCCGTTTGTACCAGGAGAGAAGATGTACAGGACAGGAGACCTGGCCAAATGGCTTCCGTCTGGAGAAATCGAATTTCTCGGTAGAATCGACCATCAGGTGAAAATCAGAGGTCATCGGATTGAGTTGGGTGAAATCGAGTCCGTTTTGCTGAAACATGAACAAATAAAAGAGGCAGTGGTAATCGCTAGAGAAGACCAACATGCTCAACCCTATTTGTGCGCTTATTTTATTTCGCAAAAGGAAGTAACACCTGCACAGATCAGAGAATATGCCGCTCAAAAGCTTCCTGCGTACATGCTTCCTTCCTATTTCGTGAAGTTGGATAAAATGCCGCTCACGCCAAATGACAAAATTGATCGCAAAGCATTGCCAGAACCGGATGTTACTTCTGAGACAAATCCTGCATACGAACCTCCCAGAAATCAAACAGAAAAGATTCTCGCAACCGTGTGGCAAGAGGTATTGGGAATCGAAAAAATTGGGATTCTCGATAATTTTTACTCACTTGGTGGGGATTCCATTCAAGCGATCCAGGTCGCTGCTCGTTTGCATGCCTATCAACGAAAACTAGACACGAAAGATTTACTGAATTACCCGACAATTTCACAGGTTGCTCTCTATGTAAAAAGTACGACGAGGAGTAGCGAGCAGGGAATCATCGAAGGTCCTGTCGCGTTAACGCCGATTCAACACTGGTTCTTTGAAAAGAACTTTACGAATATGTCCCATTGGAATCAATCGTATGTGTTGTATCGCGAACAGGGATTTGATCCTGAAGCCATCCGAAAGGCCCTGGATAAAATCCTTTCACATCACGATGCGCTCCGTATGATCTATCAACGCGAAAATGGGAGTATCGTTCAACAGAATCGTGGATTGGGTAGTGAATTATATCAATTCCTTCAATATGATCTAACCTCACATTGGGATGTCCAGAAAGCGATCGAAGAAGAAACGAAACGTTTGCATAGCAGCATGAATTTACAAGAGGGACAGTTGGTAAAGGCAGCCTTGTTTCATACGCTCCAAGGCGACCATTTATTCCTGGCCATCCATCATTTAGTCATGGATGGAATCTCTTGGCGCATTCTGTTTGAGGATTTAGCAACTGCATACAGTCAGGTAGTCGCAGGAAAAGAAATCGTTCTCCCAGAAAAAACGGATTCTTTTAAAGATTGGACAGTGTGGCTGAACGACTACGCGAATAGTGATGCGTTGATGAGGGAAATCCCGTATTGGGAGAATCTTGAATCCGGAGCTAGGAATGCGTCCCTTCCAAAAGACTATGAAACGGTAGGCTGCAAACAGAAGAGTACCCGAAACATACAGGTCGGATTGTTAGCAGCGGAAACCGAACAATTGTTGAAACAGGCAAATTCTGCTTATCAAACAGAAATCAATGATTTGTTACTGGCAGCGTTGGGGCTAGCTGTTGCAGAGTGGGGCAGGCTTGACCAAATCGTGATTAATCTGGAAGGGCACGGGCGCGAGGATGTGATCGAACACGCTAACGTGACAAGAACAATAGGATGGTTTACGTCCCAATATCCAGTTTTATTAGATGTGAGTCAAATGAATCACTTACCTAACCATATAAAATGCACGAAAGAAAACCTGAGGAAGATCCCAAATAAAGGCATTGGTTATGAAATTTTGAAATATATGACAGAACCAGAAAGACGAGGTTCCTTGTCCTTTTCCTTGCAACCCGAAGTGACGTTTAACTACTTGGGTCAATTTGACTCTGGTCTTAACAGCGAACTGTTTACCCGTTCTCCTTATAGTTCAGGCAACACGCTCGGTGCGGATGGGAAGAACAATCTGAGTCCCGATTCGGAGATTTATACCGCCTTGAATATTACAGGAAGAATTGAAGGTGGGGAGCTTCTCATCACGTTTACTTACAGCGAGGAGCAGTTTAGAGAAGAATCCATCCATCAATTGAGTGAGAACTATCAAAAACATCTCCGGTCAATCATTACACATTGCGTACAGAAAAAAGAAGTCGAACGGACTCCCAGTGACTTTAGTCTAAAAGGACTTCAAATGGAAGAAATGGACGACATCTTCGAAGTGCTTGCCAATACGCTTAACTAAATATGCACTTGCTAATATTTCATGGGGTAAGACACGTTCTTAATTTACATTTTTATACAAATTTGACAAATATTGTCGATATCGAGGTGCCGGAATGAGTATTTTTAGCAAAGAACAAGTACAAGATATGTATTTATTGACGCCCATGCAAGAGGGAATGTTATTTCACGCCTTGCTAGATGAAGAACATAACTCTCATCTTGTGCAGATGTCCATTTCGATTCAGGGCGATCTTGATGTTGGTTTGTTTACCAATAGCTTGCATGTGCTGGTAGAGAGATATGATGTGTTCCGTACGCTGTTTCTCTATGAAAAATTAAAGCAGCCTTTGCAGGTTGTCTTGAAAGAACGGCCCGTTCCCATCCTATTTTGCGATTTAACGGCATACGACGAGCAAGAAAAGCGGCAGCGCTACACACAATACAAAAGGAATGACCAAGAGAAAACCTTTCATCTGGCGAAAGATTCGTTGATGAGAGTGGCTATTTTCCAAATGACGGAGAGCGAATACCAAATCATCTGGAGTTTTCATCACATACTCATGGATGGTTGGTGCTTTAGCATTATTTTTGATGACTTGCTTTCCGTCTATTTATCCTTAAAAAACGGGGCACCGATTTCACTTGATCCGGTGCAGCCTTACAGCCAATTTATTCTCTGGCTGGAAAAGCAAGATAAAGAGGCTGCTCTCGCATATTGGAGAGACTATTTGGGACAGTTTGAACAGCAAACTTCCTTGCCGAAATTTGGGAAGTCTTCTAGCAATGCCTTTCTACCAGCGCAATATCGCTTTGTGCTGGACCGTATGCTGAAGCAGCAGCTTTCTGCGATCGCAAGTCAAAATCAAGTGACCTTGCCGACTGTGATTCAAACCTTATGGGGGATTCTGCTCCAATCCTATAACGCTACGAATGATGTGCTCTTCGGCTCTGTCGTATCCGGGCGTCCAACTGAAATCGTCGGAATCGACAAAATGGTAGGGTTGTTTATCAATACCATTCCATTCCGCATCCAAGCGAAAAACGATCAAACCTTTGCCGACTTGATACAGGGTGTGCACCAAAGAACACTGCAATCCCAGCCATATGAGCATGTTCCTTTGTACGATATACAAAACGATTCTGTATTGAAGAAAGATTTGATCGATCACCTGATGGTCATCGAAAACTATCCGTTAGTGGAGGCCTTGCAGAAAAAGGCAGCGACACAGCAAGTAGGCTTTACCATTTCTGATGTCGAGATGTTTGAGCCTACCAATTATGACATGACCGTCATGGTAATGCCCAAAGAAGAGATTGCGATGCGGTTTGATTATAATGCTGCTGTTTTCGACGAAGCCTTTATCCAGAAAATGGCTGGACACTTCAAGCAGATCGCGGCTTGCGTGGCAAAAAATCCGAAGATCACCCTTCAACAGGTTACCATGCTGACAGATACTGAAAAACAACAATTAATGGCCAAAAACCTTGCTACTTCAGCTGCCTATCCAACGAAAACTATACGCGAGCTCTTTATGGAACAGGTGGAAAGGACACCTAATCAGGTTGCTGTCGTATTCGGAGAACAGCAATTGACATATCGTGAGCTAGATGAGAAGTCCAATCAGCTCGCCAGATTTTTGAGAAGAAAAGGGATTGTAGCAGACAGTCTGGTTGGTACGATGATGGATCGTTCGATCGAGATGATTGTCGGAATTCTTGGGGTTTTGAAAGCCGGTGGTGCGTTTGTACCGATTGATCCGGAGCTGCCAGAAGAACGAATTGCCTACATGCTCGAACATAGCGGGACTCAATTGGTAGTGACGCAGCATCATCTACTCGAGAAAGTCTCTGCTTCCACTGAAAAAATAGATATCTGCGCTCCAGCCATCTGGGAAGAGAGCAGTGCGTCTGTCGAAACGATCAATCAACCGGATGACTTGTTTTATATCATCTACACTTCAGGAACGACAGGGAAACCAAAAGGCGTCATGCTTGAGCATAAAAACATGGCAAATCTGATGCACTTTACGTTTGCCAAAACCAACATCGAGTTTCATGAAAAAGTATTGCAGTATACCACATGCAGCTTTGATGTTTGCTACCAGGAGATTTTCTCGACGCTGCTTTCCGGGGGACAGCTCTATCTCATCACGAATGAGATGAGACGTCACGTAGAAAAACTGTTTGCCTTTATCCAGGAAAAACAGATCAGCATTTTGTCCCTCCCTGTAACCTTCTTGAAATTTATCTTTAACGAAAAAGATTATACGCAAAGCTTCCCGCGTTGCGTCAAGCACATTATCACAGCCGGAGAACAGCTCGTCGTCACTCATGAGCTACAGAAATATCTGCGGAACCATCACGTATTTTTACACAATCATTACGGGCCGTCGGAGACACATGTGGTGACCACCTACACGATGGACCCGAGTATGGATATACCAGAGCTGCCGCCAATCGGAAAACCGATCAGCAACACAGGCATTTATATCCTGGATGAAAAGCTTCAGATGAAACCAGAGGGCATTGTCGGGGAGCTGTATATCTCTGGTGCGAACGTAGGGAGAGGATATTTGCACAATCCGGAGCTGACTGCGGAGAAGTTTCTCGAGAACCCATATCAATCAGGTGAAAGAATGTATCGAACGGGTGACCTCGCTCGTTGGTTGCCAGATGGCAATATCGAGTTCTTAGGGCGAATCGACCATCAGGTGAAAATCAGGGGTCATCGTATCGAGCTGGGAGAGATCGAATCGCACTTGCTCAACCACGCTTTGATTAAGGAAGCCGTGGTCATCGATAGAACGGATGAGACTGGCGGAAAGTATTTGTGCGCCTATGTCGTTTTGACAGAAGAAGTCAGCAACGAGGAGCTGCGTGCGTACTTATCGCGAACGCTGCCGGAGTATATGATCCCTTCCTTCTTTATGAAGCTGGAGCGGATTCCGGTCACACCTAACGGAAAAACAGACAGAAGAGCTTTGCCCATACCAGAGGGGAATGCATTTACGGGAGCGGATTACCTCGCCCCGACAACCGAACTGGAACAGAAAATGACAGCCATTTGGGAAAGTGTACTCGGCGTGTCACCGATTGGCATTCAGGACAATTTTTTCACGCTGGGGGGTCATTCGCTAAAAGCGATTCATCTCATTTCCCGGATACAAAAAGACTGCCAAGCAGATGTTCCGCTTCGCGTCTTGTTTGACAGACCAACCATTCAAGAAATCGCCAAGTATGTGGAAGGTGAAGAGGCAGGAACGTATCTCGCTATTCCGCGGGTCGTCATGCAAGAGCATTATCCAGTATCCTCTGCGCAAAAACGCATGCTGATTTTAAACCAGCTCGATCCGGCTAGTACGGTTTACAATCTGCCCGTAGTGACGGTACTCGATGGGGAATTGAATGTGCAGCAGCTGGAGCAAGCCATTTCCAGTCTGGTGAATCGTCATGAATCGCTGCGAACGTCCTTTCATACCATCAACGGCGAGCCGGTTCAACGCATCCATCCGGAATGCAAACTGCCAATCACCTACACGGCAGCAACAGAAGATCGTTTGAATCAAGTCATCACGGATTTCATGCGTCCGTTTGATTTGGAAAAAGCGCCGCTAAGTCGGGTTGGACTGGTCAAACTGGGAGAGCGGCGCCATGTCATGATCATCGATATGCACCATATCATCTCGGATGGCGTGTCATCGCAAATCATCCTGAATGATCTTGCGCAGCTCTATCAAGACAAATCTTTGCCAGAGCAACGCATTCAATATAAAGACTTCACGGTTTGGGAAAAAGGTTTGGCACAGACAGATGAATACAGAAAGCAAGAAGCGTATTGGACCGAGCGATTCGCTGGTGAAATTCCTGTCTTGAACCTGCCTTTGGACTACTCTCGACCGTCTGTTCAAAGCTTTGAGGGCGAACGTTATCTATTCCGCACAGAAAAACAGCTGCTAGATGGTTTGCAACGAGTGGCGGCCGATACTGGTACGACGCTCTACATGGTGCTCATGGCAGCCTACCATGTTTTGCTCGCGAAATACTCCGGGCAAGAAGACATGGTGGTCGGAACCGTGACAGCTGGAAGAACACACCCTGACACGGAAAGCATCACGGGTATGTTCGTAAACACGCTGGCAATGAGAAACCAGCCCGTGGCAACCAAAAGCTTCAAGCAATTTTTACGAGAAGTAAAGGACAATACACTCGCTGCTTTTGAGCATGGGGAGTACCCGTTTGAGGAGCTCGTTGAAAAGCTGGCGGTCAGTCGAAATCGAAGCCGCAATCCATTGTTTGACACCTTGTTCATTTTGCAAAACATGGATGCCGATCCGATCAAGATCGAGGGCATGACAGTGACGCCTTACGTGCCAGAGGGCAAAATGGCGAAGTTCGATTTGACTCTCGAAGCAACCCAAGACCATGCCGGTCTAATGTTCTGCTTCGAATTTTGCACCAAGCTGTTCAAGCAGGAGACCATCGAACGCATGTCGCGTCACTACATCCAAATCTTGCAAGAAGTCATCCGGAACACGGACTTGGCTCTCTACGAGATGGAGATGCTCACCGAGCAGGAAAAGCAGGAATTGCTGGTCCATTTCAACGACACAGTGAAGCCTGTTCAGTTGGAAAGCACACTTCCCCAGCTATTTGAAGAACAAGTGCTGAAAACCCCTGATCAAATCGCACTGGTTTGCGGGGACAAGAAGTTGACATATCAGGAGCTCAATAAGAAGGCTAATCAGCTTGCTCGTACATTACGGAAAAAAGGAGTAAAGGCTGACCAACGAGTTGGGATTATGGCCAATCGTTCCTTGGAGATGGTGATTGGAATCCTTGCCATTCTCAAGGCTGGTGGGGCATATGTTCCTATCGACCCAGATTATCCGAATGATCGCATTGCTTATATGCTGGAAGATTGCGAAGCTCGTCTCGTACTTACTCATGAGCATCTTGGAACAAAGATTGCTGCTGGAGTGGAATGCCTGTATTTGGAGGATAAGAGTAACTATTCTCGTATCACCACAAACCTTGACCCGATTCATACGGCTACCAATCTGGCTTATATCATTTACACATCGGGTACGACAGGTAAGCCAAAAGGGGTCATGGGGGAGCATAAAGGTATTGTCAACAGTGCCACGTGGAACAAAGAAGAGCTTGCTTTATCTGTCCATGACAGAGGTTTGTTGGTTCTCTCCTTTGCCTTTGATGCTTTTGCCCTTACTTTCTTTGCATTGATTCTATCTGGTTCAACTGTTGTCTTGACGAAGGATGAAGAAGCCAAAGATCCAATCGCGCTCAAAAACCTGATCTCAATCTGGAGTTGCAGCTACACGGTGTGCGTGCCAAGTTTGTTCCAAGCGATTTTGGAATGCAGCACCACCGAAGAGATCAGTCCACTGAAAATGACCATGCTCGGGGGAGAAAAGCTATCGCCGAAGCTGGTTGAGATGTGCAAAGAAATGAATCCGCAGATGATTACAATCAATGCGTATGGTCCGACAGAAAGCAGCGTTATCGCCACCTATTTGTGCGATGCGCTCCCAGATGCTCCGATCACCATTGGACGACCAATCGCAAATACAAGCATATACATTGTGGACCATTCGCACCAGCTGCTACCAATTGGTGTAGTGGGAGAGATATGCATTGGCGGACTCGGGTTGGCACGCGGATATTGGAACAAACCAGAGCTTACCGAGGAGAAGTTTGTTTCCAATCCATTTAAGCCAGGTGAACGCATGTACAAGACAGGCGACCTTGGCAGATGGCTCCCTGACGGTACGATTGAATTCATAGGACGCCTGGATGAACAGGTAAAAGTGAGAGGATACCGGATAGAGATCGGGGAGATCGAATCGGTTCTTCTCAGCTATGAAACGACAAATGAAGCGATTGTCGTCGCTTATCCGGATGGAAGCGGGGACGCGTTTCTGACTGCCTATTTCACCAGTAAAGAAAACATCTCGGAAGTGGCTCTTCGAACACATCTATCGCAAGAACTGCCAGCGTATATGGTCCCAACCTATCTGGTTCAACTGAATGCTTTCCCGCTCACGCCAAATGGCAAGATCGATCGCAAAGCGCTGCCGAAGCCTGAAGGAAAGCCTGCAACAGGTGTGGAGTATGTCGCGCCTGCCAATGAAGTAGAGGCAATACTGGCAAAGATATGGGAAAACGTCCTTGGCATCTCCGGCATCGGCGTGATGGATAACTTTTTTGAGCTGGGTGGACATTCTTTGAAAGCTATGACGGTAGTGGCGCACGTGCATCGAGAGTTTCGAGTTGATCTTTCACTGAAGCATTTCTTTGGTTCTCCAACTGTTCGTGCCTTGTCCCGATTGATTGAAAACAGCGAAGCTGCATCAGATGCATCCATTCAACCAGCAGAGCCGCGAGATTACTACCCGGTATCATCAGCCCAGCAGCGAATGTATCTGCTCTATCAACTTGAAGGGGCCGGCATTAGCTACAATACGCCTGGCATGATCATGCTGGAAGGCAAGCTGGTTCGCGAGCAATTGGCGTATGCGCTGCAAGCATTGGTGGATCGACACGACATCTGGAGAACGTCATTTGAGATGGTCGGGGGTGAGCTGGTCCAAAAAATTCATAGCCATGTGAAAGTGGAAATGGAGTATCAAACAGCGGAGGCGCATCAGATCGATGAAATTTTCTACTCGTTTGTCCGTCCATTTGATCTTTCTGTTCCGCCATTGATCCGCATGGGCTTGGTGAAAATTTCGGATGAGCGTCATCTTCTCCTTTATGACATGCATCATATCGCCGCAGATGCTGCATCGGTCACGATCATGTTCAATGAGCTAGCTGAATTGTACCAGGGAAGAAATTTGCCAGAGGTGCGCATTCAGTACAAGGATTTTTCTGTCTGGCAGCAGGGCTTGTTTCAGTCAGATGCCTTCAAGCAACAGGAAGAGTATTGGCTTCGTACGTTTGCAGGAGACATTTCAGCCGTGGATTTACAGACGGATTACCCGCGACCAGCCGTAAAAAGCTTTGAAGGTAGCCACATCGCGCTTTCAACTGGCCACCAACTGCGGGATGCCCTGCTAGAGCTGGCGACAGAAACCAAAACGACGCTGTTCATGGTTTTGCTGGCAGCCTACAATGTGCTGCTCTCGAAGTATTCCGGGCAGGATGACATCATTGTGGGAACGCCGATTTCCGGCAGGTCAAGATCTGAGCTTGCGCCCGTTGTGGGAATGTTCGTCAACACACTGGCGATCAGAAACAAACCGACATCCGAAAAGACCTTCAAGGAGTTTCTGATGGAAGTCAAGCAGAATGCCTTGGATGCCTATGATCATCAGGATTACCCGTTTGAAAGTCTTGTTGAAAAGCTTGGCATTCAGCGTGACCCGGGACGTAATCCACTGTTTGACACCATGTTCATCCTACAAACTGATGAACTGAACCCAAAAACGCTGGATCAACTGGTCTATCGCCCTTATGAATCCGGCAGTGCTCCTTCGATAGCGAAATTCGACCTGTCGTTTCATATGACCGAGCGTGAAACAGACCTGTTTTTGCGATTGGAATACAGCACCAAGCTGTTCAAAAAAGATACGGTAGACAGGATGTCCCGCCACTTCTTGCAAATCCTGAAAAGCATTGCGGCCCATCCTGATCGGATGCTGCAAGAGATTGAAATGCTGACGGAAGAAGAGAAGCAGCTGTTACTGGTGGAGTTCAATCGTACGGACAGAGAATACGCCAAAGACAAAACCCTTCAACAGCTTTTTGAAGAACTGGCGGCAAAAATGCCCGATCAAACAGCGCTTGTATTCCAAGGGCAGCGAATGTCGTACCAAGAGTTGAATGAAAGAGCGAATCAGCTCGCATCCGTTTTGCGTGAGAAAGGTGTTGAGCCATCGCAAATCGTCGCCATGGTACTGGAACGGTCATTAGAGATGGTCATTGCCATTCTTGCCATTTTGAAAGCGGGCGGCGCCTTTTTGCCCATCGATCCTGAGTATCCGGAAGAAAGAATCCGCTACATGATGGAGGACAGTCAGGCGAAACTCATGCTTACTCGTTTTCACTTGATCCCCAAGGTCACCAGTCATGCAGAGATCATCGATTTGGGCGACTCTAGGAACTATTCTCCACAGACAGACAATCTGCTTTGCATCAACAAGCCTTCCGATTTAGCTTATATCATTTACACGTCCGGTACGACCGGCAAGCCGAAGGGAGTCATGATCGAGCATCGTGCGATCATCAACTGCTTGCAGTGGAGAAGAGATGAATATGGATTCCGACCGGAAGACAAGGCATTGCAAGTGTTCTCCTTTGCTTTTGATGGGTTTGTAGCGAGCTTGTTCGCACCGCTTCTCGGAGGTGCTGCGTGCGTGTTGCCGAGAGAGGAAGAAGCCAAAGACCCGATCGCGTTGAAAAAGCTGATCGCATCCACTGGGGTCACACATTACTATGGTGTGCCGAGTCTGTTCCAAGCAATTCTGGATTGCTCGACTGTGGCAGACTTCCCTGAGCTTCGCTGCGTATCACTGGGAGGCGAGAAGTTACCTGCACAGCTTGTTCAAAAAACGAAAGAAAAGCATCCAATAATCGGGATCAACAATGAATACGGTCCGACTGAAAATAGCGTGGTCTCCACCATTTCCCGTTCTATTGAACCCGGTCAAGACATCACGATTGGCCGGCCGATTGCCAACGTAAAGGTCTACATCGTAGATGCACAACATCGCTTGCAGCCGGTTGGTGTGGTGGGTGAGCTATGCATTGGAGGACCTGGGCTTGCAAGAGGCTACCTGAACAAACCGGAGCTCACAGATGAAAAGTTTGTTGTGAATCCGTTTGAACCAGAAGAGCGCATGTATAAAACAGGTGACTTGGTGAAATGGCGGACGGATGGCACGATCGAATACGTCGGTCGGGCTGACGAACAGGTCAAAGTGCGCGGGTATCGAATCGAGATCGGGGAAATCGAGAGCGCCATACTCGCCTATGAGAACATCGATCAGGCGGTGGTGGTTGCTCGAGATGATGGCTCTGCTGCCGGCCAGTATCTTTGCGCCTATCTCGTAGCAGCATCAGAAGTGTCCATTGCCGAGTTGAGAAGGCATCTTGCCAAGGAACTGCCTGCCTATATGGTTCCATCCTTCTTTATCCAATTGGATAAGATGCCGCTGACCCCCAATGACAAGATTGACCGAAAAGCACTACCGAAGCCAAGCCAGGATGTCAATTCGGGAAGAGAATATGAAGCACCCAGAAACGAGCTGGAACAATTGCTGGCTACCATCTGGACAGACGTATTGGGTATCAAACAAGTCGGAATAAAAGACAACTTCTTTGAATTGGGTGGAGATTCCATCAAAGCGATTCAAGTTTCCACTCGCCTGTACGCATCAGGCTGGACGCTTGCGATGAAAGAACTGTTCCAACATCCGTCGATCGAGGAAGTCGCTCTCCATGTAACACCGAACAACAGAGAGAGTGATCAGGGAGTCGTAGAGGGCGAGATTGGCTTGACACCCATCCAGAAGTGGTTCTTCGAGCGAAATTTCACGGATCGTCACCATTGGAATCAGGCTGTCATGCTCTATCGTGAAGAAGGCTTTGATGCAGTCCTTGTTCAGCAAGCCTTCCATAAAATCGTCGAGCATCATGATGCGTTACGAATGATATACAAACAGGAAAATGGGATCATGACGCAAATCAATCAAGGGCTTACGGATGACCGATTCCGTTTCTATTCTTTTGATGTGAGGGAACATGCAAATAGCGCAGCTCACATCATGGAATTGTCTGATCTCATCCAAAGCAGTATCGATTTGGAACAGGGACCACTGGTTCATTTGGCTCTCTTCTCAACCAAAGAAGGCGACCATTTACTGATTGCCATACACCATCTGGTCGTGGATGGCGTATCTTGGCGAATCTTGTTTGAAGATTTTTCATCGGCCTATTCACAGGCTCTCCAAAATCAGGAGATCGTTTTACCGAAGAAAACAGATTCCTATAAAGACTGGGCAGCTCAACTGCAAAGCTACGCACAGAGTGACGAGCTGTTACGGGAAGCAGCGTATTGGCACAACCTGGAGAGCACCACTATGCCAGTCGCATTGCCAACTGATTTTGTCACAGCCGATCGGAAACAAAAGCACACGCACACTGTAAAGGTCGAATTGACAGCACAAGAGACAGAAAACCTTTTGCGTCACGTGCATCATGCCTATCACACAGAAATAAATGATTTGCTGCTGACAGCTTTGGGGTTAACCGTAAAAGAATGGGCAAATACCAGCTGCCCTGTCATCAACCTGGAAGGTCACGGACGTGAGGACATTCAGAATGAAATGAATGTCACAAGAACGGTTGGCTGGTTCACATCCCAGTTCCCTGTCGTACTTGATATGGAAAAATCAGAAGACTTGGCTTACCAAATCAAGCAGATCAAAGAAAGCCTGCGCCGCATTCCGAAAAAAGGAATTGGCTACGAGATTTTACGTACGATGACGTCCAGCAAGACGCAACTATCCTTGTCATTTGCCTTGCAGCCGGAAATCAGCTTTAACTATCTCGGGCAATTTGACTCAGATGTGAAATCGGGCGGTTATACCTTCTCACCGCTCGGGACAGGACAGCTGTTCAGTCCAGAATCAGAGAGAGTATTCCTCTTGGACATTTCCGGCTTGATCGAGAATGGAAAGCTCCAGGTCAGCTTTGGATACAGCCGTCTCCAGTACAAAGAAGAAACCATGACAAACTTAGCGTACAGTTACCGGAATCACTTACTGCGTATCATCGAGCATTGCATGGCAAAAGAAGAAGGGGAGTTGACTCCGAGCGATCTGGGAGATGACGACCTTTCCATGGAAGAACTGGAGAACATACTGGAAATGATTTAATGCTTTTCCTCCAATAAAAGCTGTGCAAGAGGAGTTTTTATTGGAGGAACCCTCTTTGAATCTATCAATAACAGAGTTGAGGTGCGTAATGAAAAAGCAGGAAAATATCGCAAAAATTTATCCGTTAACTCCATTGCAAGAGGGTATGCTGTTTCATGCTGTCAAAGATTCAGAGAGCAGTGCCTACTGCCTCCAGATGTCCGCAACGATCCAAGGCAATTTTCATCTGCCTACGTTTGAAGAGAGCATAAACAAGCTTGTAGAAAACTACGAGGTATTGCGAACGGTGTTTGTGTATCAAAACCTGCAGCGACCCAGACAGGTTGTTTTTAAAGAGAAAAAAGCAGTTGTGCATTTCGAAAACATTGCTCATTTGCCTGTAAATGATCTGAACGATTACATAAAAGCGTATACGCGTCAGCATCATACGTTTGACCTGACAAAAGATAGCTTGATGAAAGCAGCGATTTTCCAAACAGAGGAGAACAAGTTTCAATTCGTTTGGGCGTTCCATCATATCATCGTAGACGGTTGGACATTGGGGGTATTGCTCAATAAACTGCTCTCGTATTACGCGGCCCTTTACAAAGGTGAGCCTATTCCACGGGAAGCAACCAAACCATATAGCGAATACATCAAATGGCTGGATAAGCAAAACAAAGAGGAGGCGCTCGCTTACTGGCAAAATTACCTGGAAGGCTTTGACCATCAGGCTGATTTCCCCAAGAAGAAGCATGTGGCGGAGGATGGTACTTATCTGCATATCGATTCTCATTTCACCATATCCCCTGAGAAGACGCAGCAATTGATGCAAATTGCCAATCAGAATCAGGCCACTATGAGCAGTGTGGTTCAATCCCTCTGGGGCATTTTGGCGAGCAAGTACAAAAATTCGGACGATATTGTATTCGGTTCTGTTGTATCCGGTCGTCCTCCCCAGATCCAAGGCATTGAGAGTATGGTTGGCTTGTTCATTAATACGATTCCAACCCGAATCCAAACGAACAGACAGCAATCGTTCAGCGAGCTGCTTAAGACTGTTCAGAAGCAGGCCTTGTCGTCTGCCGCCTATGATTTCGCCCCTCTTTATGAGATTCAGAGTAAAACACAACTGAAGCAGGAATTGATTGATCATTTGGTGACGTTTGAAAACTACCCGGATAATTCCTTAAAGCACATGGAGGATTCACTAGGTTTTCAGTTCACCGTTGAAAACGGAGAAGAGCAGACCTCCTATGATTTTAACGTAGTAGTAGCTGTCGCACCTTGGAACGAAATGTATGTGAAGTTGAGCTATAATGCAGCGGTTTATGAGCAGGCATTCGTAGACAGAGTGGAAGGCCATTTGAAAACCGTCATCGAGCAAGTCATTCGCAACCCTGATGTGCTGCTTCAAGATATCGGGATCATCACGGATGAGGAAAAACAGCAATTGCTGGTAGCTTATAACGACACAGCAGCTGAATATCCGCGGGACAAAATGATTTTTGAGCTGATCGCGGAGCAAGCAAGACAGACGCCTTCGAAAGTTGCGGTTGTTTGCGGGGAAGATCGCCTTACTTACCAGGAGCTTCAGGAGCGTTCCAACCAGTTGGCCAGAGCTCTGCGTGGGAAAGGAATTACCCAAGGCAGTATCGTCTCCATTATGGCGGAGCATTCACTCGAGCTGATCGTGGCTATGATGGCAGTTCTAAAATCAGGCGGCGCCTATTTGCCGATTGATCCCGAGTATCCGATAGAGAGAATTCAGTATTTACTGGATGACAGTCAGACGACGATTCTCTTGACACAGTCCCATCTTCAGGAAAAAGTCGAGTTTGAAGGCGACATCCTCTACCTAGACAATCCTTCCTTGTTTGAAGGCGACAGTACGGATCTAGACACTGCATGCACACCGGACGATTTGGCGTACATGATCTATACTTCCGGGTCCACGGGGAATCCAAAAGGCGCGATGATTACCCACCGAGGTCTAGTCAATTACATTTGGTGGGCCAACAAGGAGTATGTCCAAGGGGAAGCTGTAGACTTTCCGCTATACTCTTCCATTTCGTTTGATTTGACTGTCACCTCGATCTTCACGCCGCTTCTGTCAGGCAATACGATCTATGTCTATAGAGGAAAAGATAAGGTACAGGTCATTTTAGACATCATCCAAGATAATCAAGTGGGCATCATCAAGCTGACGCCAACACATTTGAAGCTGATTGAAGAAATAGATGGAACAAACAGCAGCATCCGACGGTTTATTGTCGGTGGTGAGAACTTGCCAACCCAATTGGCGAAAAGAATCTATGAGAACTTTGGACAGAATGTCAAGATTTTCAATGAGTATGGACCTACCGAAACGGTTGTGGGCTGCATGATTTATTTGTATGACCCTAAAAAAACCATCCAAGAATCGGTTCCAATCGGAGTCCCTGCAGACAACGTCCAGCTTTATTTGCTCGATTCCTCCATGCAGCCGATACCCGTTGGCTCCATTGGTGAAATGTTTATATCTGGAGATGGCGTAGCCAAAGGATATTTCAATAGACCAGAGCTGACCCAGGAAAAGTTCATCGATAATCCGTTCCGCCCGGGGACCAAAATGTATCGAACAGGCGATCTGGCGAAATGGCTGCCCGACGGCAATATGGAATACTTGGGAAGAATCGACCATCAAGTCAAAATTCGCGGGCATCGGATTGAGATGGGCGAAATTGAGACGCGTTTGACGCAGCATGAATGGATCAAGGAAGCCGTCGTCATCGCTGAAAAGGATGACAGTGGTCAAAATGTGCTCTATGCCTACATTGTTTCCGAGCAGGAGTTGACCGTATCGGAACTACGAGAGCATCTGGGAAGTACACTTCCTTCCTACATGATCCCGTCCTTCTTTGTCCGTTTGGAGAAAATTCCGCTGACAGCCAATGGAAAAGTAGAGCGGAAGAAATTGCCGAAGCCTGACGGTGCAGTTGTAACGGGAACAGCGTACGCCGCTCCTCAGAATGAAACGGAAACAAAATTGGCTGAGATTTGGCAGCAAGTCCTGGGGGTTAGCCGTGTAGGCGTTCACGATCATTTCTTTGATTTGGGCGGACATTCACTGAAGGCTATGACAGTCATCTTTCAAGTTTCTAAAGTGTTGGAAGTGGATTTGCCAGTAAAGGCACTGTTCGAGAATCCGACCGTATCCCAGCTCGCTGCTTTTATCTCGAGATCAGGGAAAAGCAAGTACACAGCCATTCAACCGGTTGAGGTAAAAGAATTTTATCCCGTATCTTCTGCTCAAAAAAGAATGTATATTCTTCAGCAATTTGAAGGAAGCGGAATCAGCTATAACATTTCGGGTGCAATGCTGCTGGAAGGAAAGCTGGATTACAATCGTTTTGCGAGCACGGTCCAACGACTGGCGGAACGCCACGAAGCCTTGCGCACCTCCTTCCACAGGATCGATGGTGAGCCTGTACAGAAAGTGCATGATGAGGTAGAAGTACCCATCCTGATGCTGGAGTCTACGGAAGACAAAGCGGAGCAGATCATGCGTGATTTTGTCCGTCCTTTTGACCTCGGAATCGCTCCGTTGATTCGAACAGGCTTGGTCCAGTTGGGCAAAGACCGTCATTTGTTCCTGCTCGACATGCACCATATCATCTCGGACGGTGTTTCGTCCCAAATTTTGCTGAGTGAATTTGCCAAGTTGTATCAAGGGGAAGCCTTGCAGCCTCTACCTCTCCAGTACAAGGATTTCGCTGCGTGGCAAAATGAGCTGTTCCAGACGGACGTGTACAAGAAGCAGGAGCTACATTGGTTGAATACGTTTGCGGATGAAATTCCTTTGCTCAATCTGCCGACTGATTATCCGCGTCCAACCATTCAAAGCTTTGAAGGGGATCTTGTTCTTTTTGACACAGGAAAAGAATTGACCGAACGTTTGCGCAAGGTAGCAGCTGATACGGGAACAACCCTGTATATGGTCTTGCTCGCGGCCTACCATGTATTCCTGTCCAAGTATTCCGGCCAAGAGGATATCATCGTGGGTACGCCTGTCGCTGGTCGTTCCCATGCCGACGTGGAAAACATCATGGGGATCTTTGTGAATACGTTGGCGATGAGAAATCAGCCTGCGAGCGACAAAACCTTTACCCAATTCTTGCAAGAAGTGAAACAAAATGCGCTGGCGGCCTATGACAATCAGGATTATCCATTTGAAGAGCTGGTTGAAAAGCTGGCGATTCAACGTGACATTAGCCGAAATCCTTTGTTTGACACCATGTTTTCTTTGGAAAATGCCAATCAGCAGTCGCTGGAAATCGAGCAGCTTACAGCAGCTCCGTATGAGTTGTATAACAAAATTTCAAAGTTCGATCTTGCTTTGAATGCGAGTGAATCGCAATCCGACATTCAATTCCAATTCGTATTTGGAACGAAGCTATTCAGGAAAGAAACCATCCAAAGAATGGCCCATCATTATCTGGAAATCCTGCGTACCATTCCGGCACAGCCGAATGCCAAGTTAGCAGAAATCGACATGATGACAGAAGCAGAAAAACGTACTCTCATCCTGAATGTCAACAATACTTTTGTCGAACGTTCCGCTGATCAGGTTTTGCATCAATTGTTTGAAGAGCAAGTAGCGCTTACGCCAGATCAAGTAGCTGTAGCCTATGACGGATACACCTTGACCTATCGCCAGTTGAACGCCCGTGCGAATCAAGCAGCTCGTTTGCTGCGGAGCAAAGGAACGCAACCAGATACGTTGATCGGAATTATGGTAGACCGTTCCATCGGGATGGTCGTGAGCATGTTGGCCGTGTTAAAAGCAGGTGGTGCGTATACGCCAATTGATCCTACCTACCCGCCAGAAAGAATCCAATACATGCTCAGCGACAGCAAAGCTCCGATTCTACTGACACAGCGTCATTTGAAAGAGACAGTAGAGTATGCAGGAGAAATCATTGACGTAGATGATGAAGCGATTTATGCAGGTGACGACACCAATCTTGACAATGTCTCTCGCAGGGATGACTTGGCCTATGTCATCTATACATCTGGTTCGACCGGAAATCCCAAAGGGGTTATGATCGCGCATCAAGCGATCTGCAATCACATGCTCTGGATGAAGAATGCCTTCCCACTGACTACAGAGGATGCTGTCTTGCAAAAAACGCCGTTTTCTTTCGATGCTTCCGTATGGGAATTTTATTTGCCGCTGATCACGGGGGGACGCCTGGTACTGGCAAAGCCAGACGGACATCGCGACATCGAGTACATGACTCGCATGATCAGAGAAGAGAAGATCACGACTTTACAGATGGTTCCTTCCTTGCTGGACCTGATCATGACAGAACCGGGATGGAGCTCTTGCACGAGCTTGCAACGCGTTTTCTGCGGTGGAGAAGCATTGGCACCTGCACTTGTTTCGCGCTTTTACCAGACGCAAACGGCGCAGTTGATTAACCTCTATGGCCCTACAGAATCCACGATTGATGCGACATACTGGATTTGCCCTCGTTTGCCGGAGTATGGCGTGATTCCCATTGGCAAACCGATTGATAACGTCCGTTTGTACGTCGTAAATGCGAGCAACCAGCTCCAGCCTGTAGGAGTTGCAGGAGAACTGTGCATTGCTGGCGATGGTTTGGCCCGCGGCTACTGGAATCGTGAAGAACTGACAACTGCCAGCTTCATTGACAATCCGTTTGAACCGGGTAGCAGGATGTACCGTACTGGAGACATGGTAAGGTATCTAGCCTGCGGCAACGTGGAATATCTCGGACGCATCGACCATCAGGTCAAAATCAGAGGCCACCGGATCGAACTGGGTGAGATCGAAGCAAAACTTTTGCAGCATGAATGGATAAAAACGGCCATTGTCCTTGCCCGTCCAGATGAAAAAGGGCAAAACAACTTGTACGCCTATATCGTTTCCGAACAGGAAATCAACACGGCCGACCTGAGAGCTTACATGGCTTCCCATTTGCCATCTTATATGGTTCCTTCTTATTTTGTTTATTTGGAGCAGCTGCCGCTCACGGCAAATGGCAAGGTAGATCGCAAAGCATTGCCTCAGCCTGAGGGAGCATCCTCATCTGAAACCGTGTATGTAGCGCCGCGCAATGAAGTGGAAGCCATGCTCGCAGACATTTGGCAAAGTGTACTTGGGGTGAACCCAATCGGGGTACACGATCATTTCTTCGAGTTGGGCGGACACTCTTTGAAGGCGATGAACGTTATCTCTTTGATCCATCGGACCCTTCATGTAGATGTGCCGTTGAAAACACTGTTTGAATTGCCTACGATTGCTGACTTGTCAGCATATATCGCTACTGCTGGCAAAGGCAAGTATACGACGATTGAACCTGTCCAAAAGCAGGAGTATTACTCGGTCTCTTCTGCACAAAAGAGAATGTTTCTTCTCCGACAAATGGAAGGTGCAGGCATCAGCTACAACATGCCGGGCATTCTGTACATCGATGGCAAGCTGGATACAGAGCGTTTGCAGCAAGCGCTCAAGAGTCTGGTGAAACGCCATGAATCTCTGCGTACCTCGTTCCACTCCATGAAAGGAGAGACTGTTCAGCGTGTACATGAAAATGTCGAGCTGGAAATCTCGTTTATGGAGTCAACAGAGGGAGAGCTAAAACAAATCGTCGAGCAATTTATTCAACCGTTCGATTTGGAAAAAGCTCCACTGATGCGCGCTGGACTGGTCAAAGTGGCTCCGGAACGCCATCTTTTCATGCTGGATTTCCACCATATTGTCGTGGATGGTGTATCGATTGGCATTCTTGTTCAAGAGCTTGCTCAGCTTTACCACGGGGAAGAGCTGCCTGAACTGAGCATTCAGTACAAGGACTTTGCCCATTGGCAGAATCAGTGGTTCGAGACGGAAGAGTTCGCTGCTCAGGAAGCCTCTTGGATCGATACCTTTACGGGAGAAATTCCTGTACTGAATCTAGCAACGGATCATCCGAGACCTTCTGTGAAAAGCTTCGAGGGTGAGCGATTTGTTTTCAGCTCCGGGGCCCTTTTGAAAAAAGAATTGAATCGACTTGCTCATGGTACAGGAGCTACGCTCTACATGGTTCTGCTGGCTGCCTACAATGTACTTCTCTCCAAATACTCTGGACAAGAGGACATTATTGTTGGTGCGCCTACTGCTGGCAGGTCCCATGCAGAAACGGATTCGATCATCGGTATGTTTGTCAATACACTGGCATTGCGAAATGAGCCTGTGGGGGATAAGACCTTCCTCAACTTTTTGGCAGAAGTGAAAAACAATACGCTGAAAGCCTTTGAAAATCAGGATTATCCACTGGATGAGCTGATCGATAAGCTGAACATTCAACGGGATCTGAGCCGCAATCCTTTGTTTGACACCGTATTTATCTTGCAAAATATGGATCAGAAGCCGTTCGAAATGGAGCAACTGACGTTTACACCCTATATGGCAGACGTGAATCAGGCCAAGTTTGATCTGGCATTAGAGGCGTACGAAGAAGATGAGGAGATTATCTTTAGCCTTGATTACTGCACCAAATTGTTTACAAGAGAGACGATTGAAAAAATAGCGGCACATTTCATCCATATCCTTCATGCCGTTATTGAGCAACAAGCCATTACCTTGTCCGAAATTACGATGCTTTCCGATGAAGAAAAGCATCGCTTGATAGTAGAATTCAACCAAACGCATACGGAATATCCGCAGAACAAGACATTACATGAGCTGTTTGAGGAGCAAGTGGAAAAAACACCACAGGCTGCTGCGGTTGAAATCGGCGACAAGCAGATGTCCTATCACGAACTGAATGAGCGAGCAAACCAGCTTGCCGCTACCTTGCGTGAACGAGGAGTAAAGGCTAACCAATTCGTAGGAATCATGGCAAACCGTTCTGTGGAAATGGTTGTGGGAATCATGGCCATTTTGAAAGCAGGTGGAGCCTACGTGCCTATCGATCCCGAATATCCGGAAGATCGTGTGGCCTACATGCTGGTTGATTGCGAAGCCCGTCTGGTGCTTACCCAAAAACATCTTGGCGCTAAGCTGGCTTCTAGTGTGAGCGTGGAATGCCTGTATCTGGAGGAGGAGAAGAACTATTCTTCCAACCGTTCGAATCTCGAGCCGATTCAAACCGCTTCCGATTTGGCTTATGTCATCTATACATCGGGGACAACAGGCAAGCCAAAAGGAGTAATGATCGAGCATCGTGGCATTGTCAACAGCGTGTTGTGGAAGAAAGAGGAGTATCAGTTTAGCGTCCATGATAGAAGTCTGGTACCCCTATCCTTTGCGTTTGATGGCTTTGTTCTTTCCTTCTTTACGCCGATCCTTTCAGGTTCAACCGTCGTTTTGGCGGAGGATGAAGAAGCCAAAGACCCTGTATCTCTCAGAAAACTTATAGCAGCTGCGAGATGCACTCAAATGACATGCGTGCCAAGTTTGTTCCAAGCGATATTGGAATGCGGTTCTGCTGCGGATATCAGCTCCCTGCAAACCGTCACACTAGGGGGCGAAAAAGTATCTGCGCAGCTCGTTGAGAAGAGCAATCAGCACAATCCGCAACTGGTTATCGTCAATGAATACGGTCCGACAGAAAGCAGTGTCGTCGCCACCTGGCAGCGAATTTCGCAACTGGATTCTGTGATAACGATCGGACGTCCCATTGCCAATACCAGCATCTATATCGTGGACAAATTCCATCAGCTACAGCCAATCGGCGTCGTCGGGGAAATTTGCATCGGTGGTCACGGTTTGGCACGTGGATATTGGAACAAGCCGGAACTCACAGCAGAGAAGTTTGTTTCTCATCCGTATTTGGAAGGCGAGCGCATGTACAAAACGGGTGATCTAGGAAAGTGGCTCCCTGGCGGAACGATTGAATTTGTCGGTCGCTTGGATGAACAGGTAAAAGTAAGGGGATATCGGATTGAAATCGGCGAGATTGAGTCGGTTATGCTCTCCGTTGAAAAGGTGACTTCGGCTGTCGTGATTGTCCATGAAGACCAACAGGGCCAATCGTCGCTTGCTGCTTATTACACGGCGGAAGAAAAGCTTGAAGTCTCGAATCTGTGGGCGTATCTGTCGCAATCCTTGCCGTCTTACATGATTCCTGCTTACTTGGTCCAGCTCGATCATCTCCCGCTTACGCCTAATGGAAAGATCGACAGGAAAGCCTTGCCGAAACCAGAAGGCAGACCTGTAACGGGAGCAGAATATGTGGCGCCAGCAAGTCCTGTGGAAAGCAGGCTGGCAGAGATTTGGGAACGTGTGCTTGGGGTAAACGACATTGGTGTTCTCGACAACTTCTTCCAGCTAGGCGGGCATTCCTTGAAAGCCATGTCGCTTGCCGCACAGATTCATCGGGAGTATCAAGTCGAGCTTCCACTCAGAGTACTCTTTGCGACACCTACCATCCAGGCAGTGGCACAGTATATTGAAACAAGTGGAAAAGACACACATGTACCGATTCAGCCTGTACCGCGGCAAGCGTATTATCCCGTTTCCTCTGCACAAAAGAGGATGTTTGTCCTGCGACAGTTTGAAGGCACTGGCACAGTCTATAACATGACAAGCGTGATGTATATTGAAGGCGATCTGGATCATGCACGATTTGAAACCGCGATGCAAGGGCTTGTCAAGCGACACGAATCGTTGCGGACATCCTTCCACACAGTGAATGGCGAGCCTGTTCAACGTGTACATGAGACAGTCGAACTGGATGTGCGCTATGAGGATTTGACGGAAGACCAAGTCGAGCAAACCATCGAATCATTTGTGCAAGCATTTGATCTGGAGAAGGCTCCGTTGTTGAGGGTCGGACTCTTCAGATTGGGAGAGAAGCGACATCTCTTCCTGATGGATATGCATCACATCATTTCGGATGGCGTCTCTGTCGGAATCATCATGGATGAATTCTCGCAGCTGTATCGAAACGAATCTTTGCCAGAGCTGGCTGTTCAATACAAAGATTTTGCTGTCTGGCAGACGGATCTGTTCCAAACAGACATCTATACAAAGCACGAGAACTACTGGTTGAAGTCCTTCGCGGGTGACATTCCGGTACTGAATCTGCCCGCCGATTATTCTCGCCCGCTGGTTCAAAGCTTTGAGGGAGATTGCATTACGTTCCAGACAGACAAAACGTTGATGGACGATTTATACAAGCTCGCCCATGAGAACCACACCACGCTGTTTATGGTCTTGCTGGCGGCTTACAATGTGCTCCTTTCCAAATACAGTGGCCAAGAAGACATCGTAGTGGGAACGCCGATTGCTGGCAGATCTCATGCGGATGTAGAAAAAGTCTTGGGGATGTTTGTCAATACACTGGCTTTGCGAAACTACCCGGACGGAACGAAATCGTTCCAGGCATTTTTGGAAGATGTCAAACAGAATACGCTGCAAGCATACGCCCACCAGGATTATCCGTTTGAAGCGCTGGTCGAAAAACTGGAAATCCAGAGGGATCTCAGCAGAAACCCGCTGTTTGACACCATGTTTATTTTGCAAAACCTGGACAAAAAAGCTTATGAGCTGGATGGGCTGAAATTTGAAGCTTACTCCGGAGATGGGCAGCAGGGCAGCGCCAAATTCGATCTCACACTGGAAGCGCATGAGGATGAGACAGGAATTCATTTTGGTCTCGTGTACTCCTCGAAATTGTTCCAAAGAGACACGATGGAAAGAATGGCAGGTCATTTCCTCCAGGTGCTGCGAGGAGTCATTGCAGACCAAACAGTGGCGTTGCGTGAAATCAACTTGCTCGGTGAGGAAGAAAAACACCTTGTAACTGTTGCATTCAACAACACGTTTGCCACGTATCCACGCGAAAGCACGATTCAGGAGCTGTTCGAGGAGCAAGTGGAAAGAACGCCCGAGCATACTGCAGTTGTGATGAACGCGCAGATGCTAACGTATCGGGAGCTGAACCAAAAGGCGAATCAGGTCGCAAGTGCACTTCGCCGATTGGAAATAGGAAGAGACAGCGTTGTAGGTTTGTTGGCAGATCGTTCACTCGAGATGATCACAGGCATTATGGGGATCATCAAAGCGGGAGGCGCCTATCTGGGGATTGATCCTGAGCATCCAGCTGATCGCATCTCTTACATGCTTGAAGATGGCGGCGTGAAGGTTGTTCTTGTCCAAAGACATTTGCTGCATCTTGTTGACGAAGGTCTCATTCCAATCGTTTTGGAAGACGAGAGCCTAGAGAAAGAAGATGCCAGCAATTTGACCAACCTCAATGACGCCAAGGACTTGGCCTATGTAATGTACACGTCGGGTTCAACAGGCAAACCAAAAGGAGTCATGGTCGAGCATCGCAATGTCACCCGATTGGTGAAAAATACGAATTACGTTCAGGTACACGAAGAAGATCGCATGATTCAAACCGGTGCTATTGGCTTCGATGCCATGACATTTGAAGTTTTCGGAGCTCTGTTGCATGGTGCCAGTTTGTTCCTGGTGAGCAAGGATGTTCTGTTGGATGCGGAGAAGCTGGGCAGCTTCCTGCGGGAAAATCGGATTACAACGATGTGGTTAACTTCACCACTGTTTAACCAGCTTTCGCAAGACAACCCGGCGATGTTTGAAGGCTTGCGGGCGTTAATTGTCGGTGGCGAAGCACTGTCTCCGAGACACATCAACAAAGTTAACAGCGATCATCCCGCTTTGGAAATTTGGAACGGATACGGCCCGACAGAGAACACGACTTTTTCTACGTGCTATCTGATTGAGAAGGAATTCGAGGACAATATTCCGATTGGAAAGCCGATCACGAACTCCACCGCTTATATCGTGGATGGCAACAATCAGCCGCAGCCTATCGGGGTGCCGGGTGAACTGTGCGTAGGTGGAGATGGAGTAGCCAGAGGCTATTTGAACAAGCCGGAATTGACCGCCGAGAAGTTTGTTCCGAATCCATTTGTTTCTGGTGAAAACATGTACCGCACAGGGGATTTGGCGCGATGGAAGGCGGATGGAACGATTGAGTATTTGGGGCGTATCGACCAACAGGTAAAGATCAGAGGCTATCGGATCGAGCTTGGGGAAATCGAGACCGTTCTGACCAATCAGGAAAAGGTAAAAGAAGCTGTCGTTACGGTGATGGATGATACGAACGGCCAAAAAGCTCTCTGCGCTTATTTTGTTCCAGAAACGGAACTCGACGTGGCAGAGCTGAGAGAGGCTATTTCCAAAGAATTGCCTAGCTACATGGTTCCAGCCTTCTATGTCCAAATGGATAAACTGCCTTTGACTGCAAACGGGAAGGTCAATCGTAGAGCTTTGCCTGAACCATCTGGAGATCGGGTACAAAGCTCCACATATGTCGCCCCGCAAAACACGACTGAGCAGAAGCTGGCTGAAATTTGGCAAGGGGTATTGGGTATTCATGCGATAGGCATTCACGACAACTTCTTCGAACTGGGTGGCCATTCCCTGAAGGCCATGAATGTAATCACGCAGGTGCATAAAGCATTTCAGGTAGAGCTTCCGCTAAAAGCGCTGTTTGAATCTCCTACGGTCCATGAGCTGGCTGCCTATATCACTGCGAGTGAGATTGAAAAGTTCGAGACCATTCAACCAGTAGAGCAAGCTGACTTTTATCCAGTCTCGTTCGCACAAAAAAGAATGTACATCCTGCATGAGTTTGAGGGAAGCGGGATCAGCTACAACGTGCCAAATGTGCTGATAATAGAAGGCCATTTGGATTACGAACGCTTTGAACATGCGATCCGAACACTGGTAAAACGACATGAATCCTTGCGAACATCCTTTCATTCGATAAACGGGGAACCCGTGCAAAGAGTCCATGAAGATGTCGCGCTGTTCATTGGTATTTCTGAGGCGACAGAAGACCAGGTAGAGCATCGCATTCAGGAGTTGGTCCAGCCGTTTGATCTCGAGGTGGCTCCGCTGTTCCGGGTTGAATTGATCAAGCTGGGAGCAGAACGATACTTGTTCTTCATGGATATGCACCACATTATCTCCGATGGTGTATCGCTTGCAGTCATCGCCAAGGAGTTTGCGAGCTTGTACGAAGAAAAGCAGCTCCCTGACATGCGCATCCAGTACAAAGATTTTGCTGCTTGGCAAACAAAGCTGTCCAAGTCTGAGCGTTTCCAAAAACAGGAGGATTATTGGGCGAATGTCTTTGCAGGAGAGATCCCGTTACTCAACCTGCCAAATGATTTCCCAAGACCTACTGTTCAAAGCTTCGAAGGCGACACCGTAGCGATCGGTACAGGAAATCACTTGCTTGCGGAGTTGCGGCAACTCGCTGCAAATACAGGCTCAACGCTGTTCATGGTGCTTTTGGCAGCCTACAATGTGCTGCTGTCCAAATACGCAGGACAGGAAGAAATCGTAGTCGGCACACCGATTGCAGGTCGATCCCACGCAGATGTGGAACGAATCGTCGGCATGTTCGTCAACACGCTTGCTTTGAAAAATGTGGCAGGAGGCAATCTGACCTTCCGCGAGTTTTTGGGTGACGTGAAACAAAATGCGCTGCAAGCATTTGAACATCAGGATTATCCGTTTGAACATCTCGTAGATAAGCTGCAAGTGCGGCGCGATTTAAGCCGAAATCCGCTGTTCGATACGATGTTCAGTCTGGGGCTAGCGGACTCATCTGCATTAGAAATTGCAGGTCTCAACATGTCCGCTTATCCGGTAGATGGCAAGATTGCGAAATTCGATCTCGCTCTGGATGCGATGGAACAACAAGATGAGCTTCTCGTGCAATTCAACTATTGCACGAAGTTGTTTGCAAAAGAATCGATCGATCGCATGGCAACTCATTACGTCAATCTTTTAAAGACGATCATAGCCAATCCAGATAGCAAGCTGGCAGAGATCAGTGTTTTGTCAAAAGATGAGAGGGAGCAAATGCTGCATGATTTCAATGCAACAAAAGCCGCTTATCCAACGAATAAAACGTTCCAGGAGCTATTCGAAGAGCAGGTCGAAAAAACGCCGAATCAGGTAGCCGTAATCTTCGAGGATGAACAGCTAACGTATCGGGAATTAAATGAAAAAGCGAATCAGCTCGCACGTGTTTTGCGCCAAATGGGAGTCAATCCAGAGAGCACTGTCGGCATCATGGTAGACCGCTCCTTGCACATGGTGGTAGGGACACTCGGTATTTTGAAAGCTGGTGGCGCCTACGTCCCGATTGATCCAGACTATCCGTTGGAGCGTCAAGCATTCATTTTGGAAGATAGCGATGCGAAGCTGCTGCTTACCTTGCAAAAGATGAATACACAGCTTGTATTCCCTCACGAAACTCTCTATCTGGATGCAGAGGGGCTGTATCAGGGAGAAGCGAGCAATCTGGAGCCTGTGGCACTGCCGGAACACGCCGCTTACATCATTTATACTTCCGGTACGACTGGCAAGCCAAAAGGGGTCGTGATCGAGCACCGGAGCTATGCGAATGTCGCGTTTGCCTGGCAGGATGAGTATCACCTGGATACCTTTCCGGTTCGCTTGCTGCAAATGGCGAGCTTCGCCTTCGACGTATCGACTGGCGACTTTGCCAGAGCATTGCTGACAGGAGGGCAGCTGATCATTTGCCCGAATGAGGTCAAAATGGACCCGGCTTCCTTGTACGAAATCATCAAGCGGTATGAAATCACGATTTTCGAAGCGACACCAGCTTTGATCATGCCGTTGATGCATTACATTTACGAAAACAAGCTCGACATCAGTCAGATGAAGCTCCTGATTCTCGGAGCAGACAGTTGCCCAGCAGAAGACTTCAAGACCTTGCTGAGCCGATTCAGCCATACGCTGCGCATTATCAACAGCTATGGGGTAACAGAGGCGTGCATCGATTCCAGCTATTATGAAGAAACGGATGTCGCATCCATCCGCTCGGGAACGGTACCGATCGGAAAACCGCTGCCGAACATGCAGATGTATGTGATGGATCAACAATTGAACCTTCAACCTGTTGGAGTCGTGGGTGAGTTGTGCATCGGTGGAGCAGGGGTCGCTCGCGGATATTTGAACAGACCCGAGTTGACACTGGAAAAGTTCGTACCGAATCCATTCGCGCCAGGTGAGCTGTTGTATCGTACGGGTGATTTGGCGAAGTGGCGTGCGGATGGCAATGTGGAATTCCTGGGGCGTAACGATCATCAAGTGAAAATCAGGGGTGTCCGCATCGAGCTGGGCGAAATCGAGACACAGCTACGCAAGCTGGACGGAATTTTGGAAGCAGTTGTCATCGCAAGAGAGGATCACAGACAAGAAAAGTATTTATGCGCGTACATGGTGGCAGACGACGAGATCGACACAGCACAATTACGTCAGGAATTGCTAAAAGAATTGCCTCAAGCGATGATTCCATCGTATTTCGTAACTCTTGAAGCGCTGCCGCTTACAGCAAATGGGAAGATCGACAGACGTTCCTTGCCTGCGCCAGATGTATCCATGCTTAGAACAACGGAGTACGTAGCACCGCGTACGGAATTGGAAACACAATTGGCCCACGTATGGGAGCAAGTGCTGAATATGGAGCAAGTAGGGATTCTGGATGATTTCTTTGCAATTGGCGGTCACTCCCTGCGTGCAATGAGTGTGATTTCGAGCATGCATAACGAATATCAAGTCGATATTCCGCTTCGTATTTTGTTTGAAAAACCGACGATTCAGCAATTGGCTGCACACATCGAAGAGACAGCAAGAGGGCACGTCATTTCGATTCAACCAGCACCTGCGCAAGAGTATTATCCTGTTTCATCGGCTCAGAAGCGCATGTATATTCTCCATCAATTCGAGGGAGTCGGCATCAGCTACAATATGCCTTCGACCATGCTGATCGAAGGGAAGCTGGAACCGGAACGATTAGAGACAGCGTTCAAGCAGCTGATTGAGCGACATGAGAGTCTTCGTACGTCTTTTGCCGTTGTAAATGGAGAGCCTGTTCAGAAGATTCACGAGGAAGTTTCTTTTGAACTTTCGTATACAACGATCACTGAAGACCAGGCTCAAGAGGTTCTTTCAACCCTCGTTCAACCATTCGATCTGGGGGTAGCGCCGTTGCTTCGCGTCCGTCTTCTGCATATCGGAGAAGATCGTCATGTGCTCTTTACCGACATGCATCATAGCATTTCCGACGGTGTATCCTCCGGCATTCTCCTGTCTGAATTAGTGAAGTTGTACCAAGGGGATGTTTTGCCAGAGCTGCGAATCCAGTACAAGGACTTCTCCGTATGGCAACAGGAGCTTTTCCGATCCGAAGCCTTCAACAAGCAAGAACAGTACTGGGCTCAAGTGTTTGCAGACGAAATTCCAGTACTAAACCTGCAAACGGATTTCACCCGACCAAGCATCCAAAATTTCGCAGGGGATCAGTATACCATCGGAACTGGTAAACAGCTCATGGATGGCTTGAACCAGCTGGCCCGAGAAACGGGAACGACACTGTACATGGTGCTCCTCGCGACGTACAATGTTCTGCTTTCCAAGTATTCCGGGCAAGAGGACATCATTGTCGGCACACCGATTACAGGCAGATCCCATGCTGATCTGGAACCAATTGTCGGTATGTTTGTGAACACATTGGCGATGAGAAACAAGCCGCATGCTGCGAAAACATTTACCGAGTTGTTGCTGGAAGTCAAGCAGAATGCACTGGACGCTTACGCCCATCAGGATTATCCATTTGAGGAGCTGGTGGAAAAGCTCGACATTCCGCGAGACTTAAGCAGAAACCCGCTCTTCGACACCATGTTTACTGTGCAGAACAACACAGGCGTGTCCATCGACCTGCAAGGCTTGACACTTGCTCCTTTCATGACGGATCAGACTGGCAACCATTCCAAATTCGATTTGACGTTGATTGCCACAGAAGAGCATGAAGAGATTAGCATTGGTGTGGAGTACAGCACAAGCTTGTTTACGAGAGAAACGATTGAACGGTTAAGCAACCACTTCCTGACCATTGCACAAATGGTTGTGCAAAATCCGCATATCCGCTTGAGTGAGATCGACATGCTCTCGAAGGAGGAGAAGCAGCAGGTTTTCGAGAATTTCAATGGTATATCTGTAAAATATTTACAAGACAAAACGTTGCATCAATTATTCGAAGAGCAAGTTGCGAAGACTCCGGATCAGGAAGCCATTCTCTTTAACGGGCAGTCACTGACGTACAGCGAGCTCAATGAGCGAGCCAACAGACTGGCAAGAGTTCTGCGCACCAAAGGAGTCGGAACTGATCGGCTCGTAGCGGTCATGGCGGAGCGTTCACCGGAGATGATCATTGGCATCCTTGGTATTTTAAAGGCAGGCGGTGCTTATGTTCCAATCGATCCGGCGTATCCGCAAGAACGCATTCAGTACTTGCTTGCGGACAGCGACGCTGCGCTGCTTCTCTGCCAAGCTCATCTGTCAGAGCTATTGTCTTGCGTGTCGAGCGGGATTGATTGGCTTGATCTGAACGCAGAGCATGATGCCCAGATGGATGGTTCCAATCTCACACCACTCAATCAACCGACCGATCTCGCCTATGTGATCTATACATCGGGTACGACCGGAAAGCCGAAGGGCGTCATGATTCCACATCAGGGAATCGTCAATTGCTTGCAGTGGAGAAGAGATGAATATGGATTCGGACCGGGAGACAAGGCGTTGCAGGTATTCTCCTTTGCCTTCGATGGTTTTGTAGCCAGCTTGTTCGCTCCGCTTCTCGGAGGTGCTTCTTGCGTCTTGCCGAGAGAGGAAGAAGCCAAAGATCCGGTAGCGCTGAAGAAGCTGATTGCCCAGGCGGGAGTCACACATTATTACGGTGTGCCAAGTTTATTCCAAGCGATTCTGGATTGCTCAACTGCTGCAGATTTCTCTCCTCTGCGTTGCGTAACATTGGGAGGCGAGAAACTACCTGCGCAGCTTGTACAAAAAACGAAAGAAAAGCATCCAGCAATCGAGATCAACAATGAATACGGTCCGACCGAAAACAGTGTCGTCACCACCATTTCTCGTACGATCGAAGTAGGGCAAGACATCACGATTGGACGACCGCTAGCCAATGTACAGGTTTACATCGTCGATACACAACATCACTTGCAACCGATCGGCGTAGTGGGAGAGCTATGCATCGGAGGAGCCGGACTTGCAAGAGGTTATTTGAACAAACCCGAGCTCACAGAAGAAAAGTTCGTTCCGAATCCGTTTGTGCCAGGAGAGCGCATGTATAAAACGGGTGACTTGGTGAAATGGCGGACAGATGGCACGATCGATTACATCGGTCGGGCTGACGAACAAGTGAAGGTGAGAGGGTACCGCATCGAGATCGGGGAAATCGAGAGCACCATACTCGCTTACGATGGCATCGATCAAGCAGTGGTAGTTGTGCAAGAGGATGACGTAACGTCCGGACAGTATCTGTGCGCCTATCTGGTCACAGCAGCAGACATATCCGTTTCCGAGCTGAGAAGGCATCTGGCGAAGGAACTGCCTGCTTACATGGTTCCAAGCTATTTTGTTCAGTTGGATCAGCTTCCACTCTCGGCCAATGGAAAAGTGGATCGCAAAGCGTTGCCGAAGCCACGGCCATCGGATGCGACCACACGTGAGTTCGTGGCACCAAGAACTGCGACCGAGCATCAATTGGCATCCATCTGGCAAGAAGTTTTGGGGGTAGACCCGATCGGCATCACGGACCATTTCTTTGAACTGGGCGGACATTCATTGAAAGCAACGCTGCTGGTTGCAAAGGTGTATGAGTACATGCAGATTGAACTGCCGTTGAACCTCATCTTCCAGCATCCAACCATTGAGAAGGTAGCGGATTTCATCACGCACAAGAACTTCGAGGGCAACTCCGGGGGAGCCATTCTCTTAAATGAAGAGACGGCGAGAAAGGTATTCTGCTTTACACCGATTGGAGCCCAAAGTGTCTATTACCAGAAGCTTGCTGATGAAATCAAGGGCGTCTCCCTGTATAGCTTTGATTTCATCCAAGAAGACAATCGACTTGAGCAGTACATGGAAGCCATCGTCGCGATTGATCCAAAAGGACCCTATATGCTCATGGGATATTCTTCGGGAGGCAATCTGGCTTTTGAAGTCGCAAAAGAACTGGAGAACCAAGGCTATGTCGTGACTGACCTCATCTTGTTCGATTCGTATTGGAAAGACAAGGTGATGGAGCGGACTCTGGCGGAAACAGAGAGTGATATTGCCCAGTTATTTGCCGAAATTGGAGAAAACATCGAGATGTTCAACATGACACAAGAAGACTTCAATTTGTACGCTGCCAATGAATTCGTCAAGCAAAGCTTCATTCGAAAAACAGTCAGCTACGTGATGTACCACAATCAACTGATCAATACGGGTGCAACGAACGGAGCGATCCATCTCATTCAATCAGAGCTGGAATCGGGCGAGGAAGATCTGGTTGCAGTCAAATGGAATGAATCCGCTTGGACACAGGCTACGAAACGACTGATGACGTACGAAGGGTACGGAATCCACTCCAGAATGTTGGGAGGAAATTACGTGTCGATGAATGCCTCCATCCTCCGAGACATCCTGCAAGAGCTGTTCATTCTGAAATAAGATAGTGGCTTTGTGATGATTCCCCTTGGGAACACGTTTTCCAAGGGGAGTTCATCCACTACATCCTTGGAGAGGAGCAGCAAATGATTTTTACCAAGCAAGCTCAGCACAGAAAGAAAGAGCCCGTGTTTGGCTGGGTACTCTCGTATGTAAAGCCTTATCGAGGTTGGGTCATGATCTGTATCATTGCCTCGATTCTTGTGGCTGTGGCAGACATTTGGATGGGAATCCTGATCAAAACCATGGTCGAGCATACGAACGACTTCGACAAGCTGGTCAATATCGCCCTCATCATTTTTTGTCTGACCATCGTCGGTTTTCTCTCGAAATATTTCATCACGTATTCGGCAGCTAGATTCAGTTCAAGAGCCATGAGAGATTTAAAAAACAGCATGGCTTCCCATCTCGAAAAAGTCCCCATGTCTACCATGGATAAATATCATTCCGGCGATCTCGTTTCTCGCTTAACAACGGATGCCCAAATCTTGCAAAGCTTTTTGCAAAAGCATTTTTTTCAGCTTTTTTATCTGCCAGTTGTTTTTGTCGGAGCTCTTGGACTGTTGTTGACGATCAATTGGAAGTTAATCATCTTCAGCGTCGCAATCCTTCCCGTCGCCATCGCTATTACAGGGTGGATGAGCAGACCGCTTCAAAAATATTCGGAGCAAATGCAGGACCATCTGGGTCAAACGAACGCCATCGCTCAGGATACGCTTTCCGGGATTCACATGGTCAAGGCTTTCCAATTGGAAGGCGTCCTGTATCATAAATACCATGCGGGTATGAAGCAGGTCTTGAAAAATGCGTTTCAGGCAGAGAAGAAACGCGCGTGGATGACAGCGCCAGGGATATTATTGTTTTCTTCCCCAATCCTGTTTTTTGTCGCTTATGGTGGGTACTTGATTCAGGCGGGAGAATTGGATCTGGGCAGCTTGGTCATTTTCAGCTATTTGCTTCACTTTATTATCGAACCACTTTCACTCGCCCCCGTGTTGTTTGCCCAAGTACAAGAGACATCAGGTGCAGCAAAGCGGCTGCAAGAAATTTTTTCACAGCCAGTCGAACAAAATGATCAGCCTGCCATTCCTGTTGATCCAGAGGCGATTCCTGTACAGTTTGAGAATGTTTCGTTTGCCTACGATCAGGCAAGGATTCTTGACAACGTAAGCTTTACGTTACATCCGAACAAGACCGTTGCGTTGGTAGGTGCCAGCGGGAGTGGAAAGAGCACCATCATGAAATTGCTGTGCGGGTTTTATCGAATCGAACCGGGCAACGGAAGACTGAATGTTTTCGGGCATTCCATGACGGACTGGAATATGACGGACATGCGGAGCTATCTTTCCATGGTTTCTCAGGATACGACGCTATTCCCCGTGTCCATTGCGGAAAATATCTCGTATGGACGCATTCAAGCGACACAAGACGAGATCATCGCAGCGGCACAAGCGGCCAATGCGCATGACTTCATCATGGAGCTGCCGCAAGGATATCAAACAAAAGTGGGGGAACGCGGCTCCCGATTATCTGGAGGACAGAAACAGCGCATCGCGATTGCCCGAGCGATTTTGAAGGACGCCCCGATTCTGCTACTGGATGAACCAACGTCTGCCTTAGATACAGAATCGGAAGCTTTGGTCCAGGATGCACTGGAAAATGTGATGAAAAATCGAACCGTCCTCGTCATTGCTCATCGACTGTCTACGATAAAAGACGCGGATGAAGTGCTTGTTTTGGAGCAAGGACAAATTGTTGAGCGAGGTACACACTACGATTTGCTTGACCAAGGCGGCGTTTACACCAGATTGTATCAAAAACGGTTTGCCACAGAGTTGCACAGCTCGCTGGCAGCAGGAGGGGTATAGGCATGTTCATCCAGAATTTGATGCGGGAACTACTTCAACTGCTGTCGTTTATGAAATCGAAAAAGCGAGCGTATATTTTGGGACTCGTTGGTGACGGAATCGGTCAAGCAGCTGTATTGGTATCTTTACCTTTCGTATTCAAGGATCTGACGGATTTTGCGAACACAAAAGACCCTGCTTTATTAACCAGAGCGATTGTCACCATGGCTGTGATGTTCCTATTGCTGAGTATCCTGTCTCCATTTTTCAGCTACATTTATCGTCGATGCGTTCGCGAGCTCATCGCCAACATTCGGCTGCATGTCTATCAACGATTGAGCAAGCTGCCTTTCGATTACTATGAGCAGCACCATTCGGGAGATACGATGTCGAGACTGGGCAATGATGTTGTCCTTATGGAAAACGCGTACGCAGAGCAATTGAAAATGTTAAGCATCATCCTGCTGTCGCTGATCGGTTCGATCATAGGAATGTTTGCTATGGATTGGAAAATTGCCGTTGTCCTGTTGCTCGTAAGCACATTGACTCTTTATGTGAATACGCTGTTTGCCAAGTCAGTCCGGCGAATCGGAGATCGAATGCAGCAGCAGATGGGGATTGGGACAGAAAGATTAAACGATTTCTTGTCTGGGTTACCTATCATCAAAATGTTTCATTTACATAACGTTGTGACCGCACGTTACACGGAAGCAAACGAAGAAGTAGCCTCATCTGCCATCGAGCAAGGGCATAAACACGGATTATTGGAAGGGACCAATTTTTTTATCCAATTCTTAAGCTTCGGGGGAATGCTTGTTTTTGGAATCATGATGGTTTCCAAACAAATCATCGGGTTGGGCGTGCTGGTCGCCCTGGTTCAACAACAGATGCTTGTGACACTGGCATTTCTCCAGCTTGGCCAAGTCATCACAGCGTTGCAGAGCTCGCTAGCAGGTGCTTCTAGGGTCGTCGATTTTTTGAATGAACCTCTCGAACCAGAAGAGTATCTAAAGAGCGCCGACAAAGATCAGCAATGCGAAAGCATGCTGAAGTTGGAGCAGGTCGTTTTCGGATACAACGAAGCTACAAACGTGCTGGATGGTGTTTCGTTGCAAGTCGAGCAAGGCCAAATGGCTGGGCTGGTAGGAACGAGTGGAAGTGGAAAAAGCACCGTCATGAAACTTCTGTTAGGGTATTACCCACCTGCGAGCGGCTCTCTTTATTTACTTGGCAAGCCCATGGGAGCTTATTCACTTGCAGAAATAAGAGGCATGATCTCATACGTGCCTCAGGATGCCTTTTTGTTTGAAGGAACCATCGAGGACAATATCCGATACGGATGCCTGGATGCATCGGAAGCGGATGTCATCAAGGCAAGCAAAGCAGCGTATGCTCATGATTTTATTATGGAACTGTCAGATGGCTACCAGACCCAAACAGGAGAACGCGGTGCCACGCTATCTGGCGGACAGCGTCAGCGAATTGCCATTGCCAGAGCTATCCTGAAAAATGCACCGATCCTTCTACTGGATGAAGCAACGTCCGCTTTGGATGCAGAATCGGAATATTGGGTGCAGCAAGCATTAACCGCACTCATGAAAGATAAAACGGTCCTCGTCATCGCTCATCGTCTGTCGACTGTAGAGGATGCCGATGTGATTTACGTGATGGATCAAGGAAAAGTCATCGAGCATGGGCGCCATGTTGATTTAATGCAGTACAACGGTACGTACGCCAAATTGTATGAAGTGCAGCAGCGAAAGGATCGAGCAGAACAGGTCAGTCGTCTTGAATTGACAGAAAGGAGAGTGAGTACTACATGATTGCCATTTACGCGTTGAAATGTCCTGCTGTCATGGAGAAAGAGTTGTTCAACCGATTTTTGCAAGCACTACCCGAAGAAAAACGAGAACGGGTCAACCGTTTCAGAAATCCGGCTGATTCCTATCGGACGTTGCTCGCGGACGTGCTCGTACGCTCTCTCATTTGTGAAGCCTACGAGATTTCCAATGACGAAATCGAGTATGACTACAATGCATACGGCAAACCTTTTTTGAAATCATTTCCGAACTACTGCTTTAACGTCTCGCATTCTGGAGAGTGGGTGGTCTGCGCCACGCATGACTCGCAAGTAGGGATTGATGTGGAGCAAATATGTCCGATTGATTTGGATATTGCCGCTCATTATTTTGCACCAGCCGAAATAGAAGATCTCTTGGCGAAACAACGGGATGAACAGCTTTCGTATTTCTACGACCTTTGGACCTTGAAGGAGAGTTATATAAAAGCGAGAGGCATGGGGCTGTCCATCCCGTTGCAATCATTCGCCATTCGAAAACATTTAGATCAATCGATTACCGTATCGCAAAATGATTCGCGCGACGCTTGGTCATTTCATCAGTATGAGATCGATCCAGGCTACAAATTGTCAGTATGCGCGACTACTAATCAGTTTGCTGATCAAGTAGTTATGAAGAATTTACTAGATTTGCATCAAGCCATTTTTCAAAGAAAGATGTCGAGGTAATGACGTAAAGAGGAAAGGACGGGGAAAGAGATGAAATTGTTCTGCTTTCCTTACGCAGGTGGGCTTCCCAGCATCTATTACGGTTGGAGGCGGGTATTGTCGCCAGCGTTCTTGGAAATTGATCCCTTCGAGGTGCGACCTTCATTTCAGAGCGATAGCATGGCTCTTTCCACCTCGTTCTATGAGGTCTTGGAGGATGTATACCAACGGATCACACCAGAGCTGGGGGAAGAGCCCTTTGCCTTTTTTGGCCACAGCATGGGTGGATTAATCGCGTTTGAACTGACACGCAAGCTGCTGCAGAATGGAAAGCCACTGCCCCAGCACTTGTTCCTGTCTGCATCCCGCGTGCCGCATGCGTATCACAAACTGGTGAAAACATACAACCTGCCGCATAACGAGTTCATCGAATCGCTACGTACACTTGGGGGCACTCCCGATGAAGTTTTGGACAATCACGAGCTCTTGGAGTTATTTTTGCCTACGATTCGCGCTGATTTCCAAGCCGTGCAAACTTACGAAATGAATAACGAGCTTCCTCGACAAATCCCTGTCAACATGACGGTTTTGTTTGGGAAAGAAGATTCTATAGAAATCCAAGATATTATGGCGTGGCGAGACTATTGCGGGCGAGAATGCAAATTTTACCCCATGCCTGGTGGGCATTTCTTTATTCATCAGCAAATGAATACGATCCTAGTGATCATTCAAGACACATTGAAGGTAGAACAGGCAGTTGCAATCCGTGCACATTTCTAACGATTGTGTACGGCAACAATAAATCATAAGGTGAAGGTTGGTGTTCTTTTCATGAATCAAAAGAAAGCATTATCTCGTTTGCTGGCGGCCGTTACATTATCAACGGCGCTGGTCTACCCGCAAGCAGCAAGCGCAGCGGCTCCAGCTCCTGTTTTGCATGACGACAATCCAAGTGGTCATTTTGGTGACTGGTACACAGGTGCGGTTCCTCCCAATGCATCCGACGACAAACCCGTGATTCTGTTTGTCCAAGGTCTGCACTCCAGCTACAAAACCTGGTATACAACAGATGGATTTTATGATGCAGCCTATAACGCCGGGTATCGTACCGCTTTTGTGCAACTGAAGGACGCGGATGGTACTGGTGGTAACATGTGGACAAACGGGGCCAAGCTCGCTGAAGTCATTAAAAAGGTTGCAGATTATTACGGTGTTTCCAAAATCAATATCATTGCACATTCAAAAGGTGGCATCGATACACAGACAGCACTCGTCCACTATGGCGCGCATCCGTATGTCAACGTTGTTCACCAGCTTTCCACGCCAAACAAAGGTTCAGAATTGGCTGACATGGCGTACAGCAATTGGGCAGGATGGCTTGCTGACATTCTCGGCAAAAAAGACGATGCGGTGTATTCCCTGCAAACGTCATACATGGCCAACTTCCGATCCCAGACTGACAACCGTACGGAAAGTCGTTCAACCAAGACATACATGGCTGCCGGAACAGGCGATGATGGCATGTTTAGTCCTACCTGGTTTGCTCATGCGGTTCTTCCCGGAGAAGATGATGGCGCTGTTTCCGTTGATTCTGCCTTCGGTTTGACTTATGGGATCAAGAGCTTTACAAAAGACATTTCCCACGGTCAAATAGCAAAAGCCTCGCATACATGGGATCTGGTCGAACCGAAATTGCAAAAGGCCTCTATCCGCGAACGTGCAAATAAAGTAAGCAAAGACGACAAATCAAAATCAAGCACTGTGGAAGAGAGCTCCGTCATTCTCCGTGGCGGCGAAGTGGAAGACAACGTCACGGAAACATTTTTCCTGGAGAGCGGAATCGATCAGTTCAATCTGGATACGATGACCTCATCGGAAGACACCGTTGTGACCCTGATCAGTCCTTCTGGCAAAGAGTATGAAGCGGACCGCAGTGAAAAAAGCGACTCGGAGGATGAACCCGAAATATTCAAAGATGCTGTTCATCACTTCATTGAAGTAGAGGAGCCAGAAGCAGGCGAATGGACACTTCAAGTGGAGGGCTCTGACGACGCCTTTTTCATGGTTGGTTCCGTGGATGGCGGAGAGGAAGCGAAAGTAAAGGCGAGCAAAAAGGTATTCAAGAAAGGCGACAAAGCGAAGATTTCCGTCGACCTGGGCAAAAACGAAATTGATCAATCATTACTGGAAAAAGCAAACCTGACACGTTCGCTGAACGGCGAAAAAGCAAGCGTCCTTGATGAAGTGAAGTTTGCCGTAAAAGAAGATGAGCTTACTGGCAATTTTACCGTGCCGACGAAGCCAGGCGTTTATAATCTCTCCTTTGACGTAACCGGCATCAATGAGGACGGCGAACCATTTACACGCTCTATTAATTACAATTTTGCGGTAACAAATAGCGATGGAGAATTAGAAAAATAAGAGCAAACCATTTCACGGCCCTGAAAAGGGTCGTTTTTTTTCTGCATACAACTGAATCCCAAAAGACACTGTATTCATTCTTATGAACTTTCATGTCTACTTGCCTGATCTTCTATCTAGAGTGTATAACAGATTCCGTGCCATTTTCGTAACAAGGGTCTTAGCATACACAGCTAGGGGTTTTTTGACAATAAGTAAAAGTTTGCAATACGCTAGTATTTTCAAGGTACTATTAGGATTAAGACTCAATTAGCATGAGAAGATACTAGTCAGTGGGAGTCTACGAATCAAATCACGATTCAACCCTATTCACAAAGAAAAAAGGTGAGACCATGGATAAAAAGATACATGTATTAGTTGTGGAAGATGACAGCGATATTAATAAACTATTGTGTACGATTGTCACGAAAAGCGGGTACATTGCCCAAGCAGCCTATTCGGGAACAGAAGCGAATCTCTACTTGGACAGACAGGAATGGGATCTCGTACTACTTGATCTGATGCTCCCGGGACTCACCGGTGAACAATTACTGGAGAAGATCAACGAGGTGTTTCGGACGCCAGTTATTATTATCTCTGCCAAAGACGAGCAAAAGACGAAAATAGCAACCCTTCGTACTGGAGCAGATGATTTTATTACAAAGCCGTTTGATATTGAGGAGGTGTCTGCACGCATCGATTCCCATATGAGAAGATACTTGCGATTCTCAAGTCCGCCTCCAAGTAATCGATTAACGTACAAGGATCTCGTGCTGGATAAAGAAACCAAATTCGTGACGATTAACGGTTCCGATGTAACTTTGACAGCAAGAGAATTTGCTATTTTAGAGCTGTTCATGTCGTATCCCAAAAAAGTGTTTTCGAAGGCGAATGTTTTTGAAAGTATCTGGAACGAGGAGTTTATGGGGGATGACAATACGGTGGGCGTACATATCAGCAATTTAAGAAGCAAACTGGCAAAAGCCAATCCCAAACAGGAATATATAGAAACGTTATGGGGGATGGGCTATCGGCTTCGATAACGGTACCAACTTAATGTTTTCTTAAGATTCTCTTTGAGTTCTCTTATGGCGAGCTTTTGATAATGAAGGTATCGCCTAAGGGAGGAGGTGTTCGACAGATGACTGAGCTTGTTCTCAGAACGAACGATTTAACGAAAGCTTATAAAAACAACGTCGCTCTTGACAAAGTAACGCTGATGATTAAACGTGGGTCAATCTACGGGTTTATTGGACAAAATGGCGCAGGGAAATCTACATTGATTCGGATTGTGAATGGGCTGACATTTCCTACATCGGGTTCTATTGAGTTATTTGGAGCGAATGGAGAACGGGAACTTGTCCTTGCTAGAAAACGAATTGGTTCGTTAATCGAAAGTCCTGCGTTGTTTCCTCACATGACCGCATGGGAGAATCTCGAGGTACATCGCATACAAAAAGGAATACCGGGACGCAAATGCATAGAGAATACACTAGAGCTAGTTGGATTACAGGAAGCTGGCAAGAAAAAATCCATGCATTTTTCCTTAGGAATGAAGCAACGTCTTGGAATCGCTATTGCTTTACTCGGCGATCCTGAATTTTTAATTTTGGATGAGCCTACGACAGGACTTGACCCGACGGGAGTCATAAAATTGAGAGAGCTCCTGAAAAGATTGCATTCGGAGAACGGAACTACGATCTTGATCTCAACGCATATCCTCAGTGAGTTGCATTTGCTAGCCACTCATTATGGAATCATCCATAAGGGAAAGCTGCTGGAACAATTGACAGCAAATGAACTGCATGAAAAGTGTAAGCAGTACTTGCACATCAAAGTAAATGATGCAAGTAAGGCCGCTACGATTATTGATCAAGAACTGCATACCAGCAATTTTGAAGTGATGCCAGATGGTGTGATCAGGCTGTATCAATTCGTTCATGATCCCGGTATGGTTTCTTCGATTCTTTTCAGAGCTGGGCTCACAATTGAACAGTTCATGCCGATGGGTGAAGATCTGGAGAGCTATTTCGCAAATCGGATCAAAGGAGAGAGCCATGTATAATCTCATCAAGTCCGAATGGTATAAATTGCGGAAGGACCGCTCGTTCAGGACACTAGCGATGATCATGGTAGAGCTATCGATCTTTTGGCCGCTTTACTGGCATTTCGATAATAGGCTGGATGGTGATCCTCTATTTACTGGATTAGAATCCTTCCAGCGAGCTCTTTCCGGCAACACATTGATTATCAAGGTGTCCTTGTGTATCCTGGCAGGCTTCTTTATATCTAGCGAGTATTCAACCGGGGTCATGAAGAACATGGCAACGAGCGGGAATAGCAGAATGAAAATTTTCACGGCAAAACTGTGTGTGTACTCTTGGGGTGTAATCCTTCTTTCTCTACTGTTTCCGGTTTTTAATATGGTGATCAGCACCATATTGTCTGGGTTTGGGGCGATCGATAACCAATCAGCAGCGTTGCTCGTCTTGAGATCAATGCTTTTTACCATACTGTTTTCGGCGTCATTTGCCTCGGTCGCTGCATTGTTTGCCATTACCTTCACGACCAGCGGTAAAACGATTTCTACCTCAATTATCTTCTTTTTGAGTATCGATGTCATTTTTACAAGCATAGGTGAATATCTGCCTATCTTTGAAACTGCTTATGAATATAGCGTGTTTACATTAGTAGGCGATATTGGTAGTACCTCGCCAAGCAACACCGAATTATGGCGATTGACGGTAGTCCCGATCCTGACATTCTTTGGCTGTGGACTTGCCGGCTGCTGGGTTTACAAGAGAAAAGAAATCAAGTAGCAAGGATGGAGGAAGGGAAGGACCGAGATGCTTATTGTGGTGTGTGCTGCATGTGCCATAGCAGTCGTTACAATGATCCGCTTGTATGGCATGAAACGAGAGATAAAGCGAGTAACCCATCAGTTGCAGTCTTATACGAAGGGATCAACCGAGAAAAAGATCGATATTGCCTTGTTTGATCAGGATTTAGAGACATTGACCGAGGAAATCAACAAGTTGCTTACACTTATTGTGGAGGCAAATGCATTGCGCAGAAGGACTGAAAACGAGCTCAAGCAAGGAATTGCGAATATCTCACACGATTTGCGTACCCCACTCACATCCATCCTGGGGTATATCCAGCTTATGGAGTCGGAAGGTGCAGGCGAGGCGGAGAAGCTGGAATACTTGATGACCGCCAAGAACCGAACGAAGCGTTTGCAAGAGTTGTTACATGATTTTTTCGATCTATCGGTTATCGACCATGCTGACTTTGAGCTGGACCTGGAAAAGGTGGACATGAACACGCTCGTTTCGGAAGTCTTACTGGGCTTTTACGACCGGTTCAACGAACGCGCTTTAGAACCGTTGATACAATTGCCGAACGAGAAAATCTTGCTTTATACAGATGAATCGGCTATCAAGCGTGTTGTGGAAAATCTCTTGGCAAATGCAGCTACTCACGCTGTTGGCCCAGTCAGGATTCGCCTTGAGAAGCAGGATTCGACCGTTATTTTTTCTGTAAGCAATCATGCCCGCCATTTGAATCAGCAAGATGTGGAAAAGTTATTTGACCGTTTTTATACGTCTGATGCGACAAGGTCGGGCAGAGGCACGGGTCTGGGTTTGTCCATAGCAAAGACTCTTATGCTAAAAATGAATGGGAAGCTGACAGCAGAACTTCAAGAAGAATTACTCATCATGAAATGTGAATGGAATCTGGATGAAGGAAGGGAATAACGTTTGATTACCTATTTACAGTGTAAAGTACAAAAATATCAGTGGGCGGTGTATGTCAAATTCACTTTGACTCTTATCTTTTGTTTGACTATCCTTCTTACTTCTATTGATAGTGCCTTTGCTCAAGAAGACTTTCCTAAGGATCAAATCGATCGTTTCATTCAAATGAAAATGGAAGAAAATCATATTCCGGGATTAGCGGTAGCGATTACCCGCGATGACAGAGTTATTTTCTCAAAAGGTTATGGAAAAACAGCTGATCAGAGTCCGATCACAGCTGATACTCCACTCGCTATTGCTTCGTTGAGCAAATCATTTACAGCTTTGGCTGTCATGCAGCTAGCTGAGTCCGGAAAAGTGGATCTAGACAAACCGATTGCTCACTATATTCCCTCGTTTCAGCTGAATGATCCCCGTGGATCGACAATCACGGTTCGTCACCTGTTGAGTCATACAAGCGGCTTGACTGACACCGTTTACTCAGATATGACGATTCATCCCCAGCCCAACTCGTTAGAAGAAGTCGTGCAACGATTGCATGAAGTTACCCTCCATAGCGACCCCGGTAGAGAATTTCATTACAATAATACGAATTACCAACTGTTAGCCCGGTTGGTAGAAGTAGTCAGCAAGGAAAAGTTCCCTGATTATTTGCAACGGCATATTTTCACTCCACTTGAAATGAATCGTACCTTTGATGTCTCAAATACAAGTCAATTTGTTGAAAAGTCCAGTGAAATTTCAAGAGGACACTATTTTCTATTTGGAAAACCAATAGCTACTGCAGAACCGGAATGGTTCGTTGAAGGAGCGGCAGGGATGGTTTCAACAGTCAACGACATGGCTAAATGGTTGATCATACAGGGAAACGGTGGAAAATACAACAATGTGCAGCTGCTTAGTAGTGAGGGGATTAGAACCATGCATTCACCTACAGGTCCTAAGGGATCATATGGTCTGGGCTGGGAAATCTCTAAAACCGCTGATGAAAAAACACAAATCGAACATGGAGGAATCTTGTGGACCTACAAAGCGCAAGAACTTGTAATACTTGATCAGAGGCTTGGCATTGTCATCTTGTTCAACAGTGGCTTGAATACTTTCGTCGATTATTATTCATTTGTGAGTGGATTGTCGGGAATATTGACTAATTCCCCGCCAGAAAATTCTTTTCTCACTCATACCATGCTTGAATCGGGTATGTGTATCATCATCTTGATCACGGTGCTTTTGGGAATTCGCCGCTTTTGGCGGTTAAAGAAAGGGGAAGCGCACTACAAGAAGCGTCCTAGTTGGTTGAGATTCCTATCCTTCATCCTAATGATGTTACCGTTATTCCAGCTCCTTTTCCTGCCGAAAATGATCACATTTCTTGGTGGCGAACGAGTGCTAAGTTTGGAAGGTATCTTTATGATGATGCCGAGTATTATTATTTGGCTGGGAATAGCTTCTTTTCAAAATCTTGTCATAGTGATAGTTCGTGTTATTCGAATTTGTCAAATACGGATACAATCAAGAGGTTCTCAGAAACAAACGATTAACCGAACCACTACAGAAGGGCACCCCATGGCTTAATGTCGAGAGTAGGCTGTGAATCGACGCAGTTTATTGGGTAGTGACCAAATTCATAGAAGGTTGAACGAAGCTATTATCGTTACGTTCAACCTTCGAATTTGGCCTTCTTCCATGCCATTTTTAATTATTTGTGCGGAGGCTATTGGATGCAAGGCGTTGACCCAACAAGCGTTTTAGATTGTCATCAATAAATTTATTATCGGCACTGTTGATTCCACGACCGGCAAAATGGCCCCAGATCGATTCGATAGGTTTAAAAATAGCATTAGGTATTAGCTTAGCCTCGTATTCGTTATCGTCTGCCGAGCAGAAGAGATCCGTGCTCCCTGGCATGACGCAGGCAAGCGCTTTAATGCTTTTGAGCGCCTCATCGAAATCTCCGTTATAGGAGGGGTTTGCACTAATATCTGCATGTTGGCCTGTCCATAACATGGCCAGGACATTGTGCGGATCCATCTTCATAAAGCTATTTTCCCAGACGCCAGCCACAAAATCTGCCAATGAGTCAAATCCCAGCTCACGATAAACTTCCTCTCTGTAAAACGCCTGCGATACACCCCATCCTGCATAGACACGGCCAACCGCGCGCATGTCTGCAGAAGTCAACTGGTTTAGTTTATTTGAATCGAAGCGGGCCGCAGCCATGAGCGGAGCTCTCATGCCGTCTAGGACCACATACGTTTGGGGCCATGTCTTTGCAACTCCGGCGAAAGGTGCAATTCGTTCCACCATGTCGGGATAACTTGCCCCCCATTGGAATGCTTGAATGCCTCCCATTGACCACCCTACTACGAGAGCAATCTTTTGAATGCCGAATTTCTCGGTCACCAGCCGATGCTGTAATGTAACGTTGTCATAAATGGTTACCTGCGGAAAATTAGCCCGGTCGAATGGGGGAGGCGTGTTACTGGGAGACGAAGATAATCCGTTGCCCAGCAGATTTGGAACGATAATGAAATATTTCTGCGGATCTAGTGCCATGCCGTTTCCAATCAACCATTCATTCTGAACATGCTGGTCGCCAAATGCAGTTGGATAGACGATGACATTATCTTTCTTTTCATTCAATCTTCCATAAGTCTTATAAGCAAGATAAGCGCTCGGTAACGTCACTCCTGATTGCAAGGTAACGTCACCCAAATCAAAAATCTCATAATCCATCGTATTGTCTCTCCCTTCAAAATGAAACCATACAAGTATGTATTTCTTGTTGTTAGTATAGATCTGTGATAGTCTCAGCAAAAGTGAATGAAATTCAAAGCAATATTCAATAATCTTGAAGGTAAAGGGGGATCGTATGATGGAATTGCGCCAACTGATTACATTCCGCACGGTGGCATCAACTTTAAATTTCAGTCGGGCAGCGGAAGTGCTGAACTACGTCCCTTCCAACGTCACGATGCAAATAAAAGCATTGGAGGATGAGCTTGGTGTTCGTCTCTTTGACCGCTTGGGCAAGCAGCTCGTTCTAACAACTGCGGGTAAACGCTTTTTAACTCATATCCAAAGCGTTCTAGACAAATTGGACGAAGCTCGCAGTGTCGTTCATGACAATGAGAATGTAAGCGGCACCCTAACAATAAGTGCTAACGAGGTTCTTTGCGCCTATCGGCTACCAGTTGTCTTTCACCTATTTCGTTCGCGCTATCCGGGAGTTCGTCTCATCTTCCGCTCCGTTCCAAATCAACAACTCAAGCAAACGCTCTTTGAGGGAACCGCGGATGTCGTCTTTATGTTGGACGAACCCATTCGCTCGAGCGCACTTGCAGTGGAGCCATTGGTGGAAGAAACTTTCCGCTTTTTCGCCGCTCCAGACCACCCACTCTCGAAACTAACTGTACTGCAGCTGGAAGATTTTCACGGACAGGTGTTCCTGACGAATGAAAAGGGTTGTCCCTATCGAACCATGTTTGACCGGCAATTTGAGAAAAAGGGCATTGATAGTATTACGTATTTAGAGTTTCAAAATGCCGAAGCCATTAAACAATGTGCAATTACGGGAATCGGTATTGCCTTTCTTCCTGAAATGACAACGAAAGCGGAAGTTGAACGGGGCGAACTTGTTGCTCTTCCATGGCAAATTCCGGACTTGCACGTGTATACACAGATGCTATGGCATAAAGACAAGTGGCTTTCACCAATCCTATTATCATTCATAGAAGCAGCAAGGAAGGTTATCGCTATAGAGGAGAATAAAACCGTTTAGCCTATTCCCGATATGAAAACACCTACGGGCAGGGGGAAAGTCCCGGTAATTCAAGCAGTCAACCGATCAGCGTGTCAGAATATGAAAAAGATCGCCATACACCTGGCCAGGCTGGCGTAGGTTGTGCGGAGATCTTTATTTATTTTTCACCAGACTAGTTTTCCTTTATGAAACTTTCCAACTATTTCGCAATTGCAATCAAACCGTTTACCGCCTCCCTTCGTTTCCTTTGATAGTACCGGTAAAAAACATGTGTGAAATGGAGGAAGAATCATGAAGAAGACCGTGTTCCTAGCAGCTCTACTGCTCTATGTCTTTACTGCTGTCGGAATGTCAGCCTATGCACAAATGGACGGTAAGCCGGCGTCCCAGGCGACACCAAAATCAAGCCAAAGTGATCAAGTCATCCGGGTGTACGGACCAGGTGGACCACTTGGACCGATCAAGGAGGCTGCTGAACATTTTTCAGCTAAAACAGGAATGAAGGTGGAAGTAACAGCCGGACCAGAGGGCAAGTGGATCGGCCAAGCAAAGCAAGATGCCGATATTATTTTCGGTGGCTCCGAGTATATGCTGCAGGACTTCATCTTTAACCACCCCGAAATGATCGACACAAAATCACGTACGGAGCTTTACCCGCGTGCTGCAGGAATATTGGTGAGGAAAGGAAATCCTAAGAAAATTGAAAGCCTGGAGGATTTAACGAAAAAGGGAGTAAAAATTATTGATGTGAATGGGGCTGGCCAGCTTGGCCTGTGGGAAGACCTGGCAGGCAGAAAAGGGCTGATCGAAGGCATTTCTCAAAATATTAACCTTTCTGTAAAGTCGAGTGCCGAAGCCATTGAACGATGGAAATCGAATTCCAGCCTGGACGCCTGGATTACCTATGAATCGTGGCATTACCGCCTCCAGAATGTGACAGACCTGGTCAAACTGCCCGAAGAAGAAAAGCTCTATCGTGGAACGCCGATCGCCCTGACGAAAATCACTGATCAGAAAAAAGAGGCACAGCAATTTATTGATTATTTAAGAACGGAAGAATCTCACCAAATCTTTCAAAAATGGGGCTGGAAGTAAGGACGAGTCTTACATCTAAAAAACTGGGAGGAACATACATGAAGAAAGCAGTTTTTACCCTTGCGATACTTACGATTATGTTTGCTTTGGCTGCCTGCGGAAAAAGCACGGAGGTAAAAACAGAGACGGTTCAACCCGATCAAGCCCAAACGGAACAAACGAAATCGGAACTAGCCCCGGCTGAGAGCCTCCAGCTTTTGGAGAATGAGAAAGCTGGAAAGTACCTTGCGGATCCACAGGGAAGGGCCCTGTATTACTTTAAAAAGGACGAAGCAGGAAAAAGCAATTGCAGCGGAGACTGCCTGGCAAACTGGCCGGCATTTACCCAGGAGGATTTCGCCGTCCCGGAAGGTTTTGACAAAAAGGATTTCGATACGATCACAAGAGAAGACAACGGGAAGAAGCAGGTTACGTACAAAGGCTTTCCTCTCTATTATTATGCAAAAGACCAGCAAGAAGGGGATGTAAACGGACAAGGAGTAAAAGATGTATGGTTTATCGTAAACAGCGAAACAGCATTTGAATAAGCCTGCCCAGGGAACGATCAGTCGCGGTCGTTCCCATCTTTACTTTTAAAATCGTGTTATGGCAGTATATTTTTATCCAAAAGCAGGGAGTGCCACATGAAAGAAAATTACGATGCGGAATTAATGCGATTGGTAAACGAAAAAAATGGTCACGCATTAGAGGAGCTCTATGATCGATATATAAAGCTTGTTTACGGCTTCGTTATGAAGTTTTGCAATGGGAATGAGGATAAGACGAAAGAGATTATTCAGCTGGTCTTTTTGAGGCTATGGACAACAAACAGCCATTACGATCCTACTCAAGGCAGCTTTGTAAATTGGCTCCTCACGATTACCCGCAATATTTGCATTGACTATCTCCGAAAAGAGAAGAGGCATACGCAATACCATCGAGAGGAACATGTAGAGATCGCTGACCCTGTTAATGCAGTCGAGCAACGAGTAAATACGAATGAGATTGCGATGGCAAAAAACAAATTGCCAACGGCCCAAAGAAAATTAATCGATTTGCTTTATTGGAAAGGGTATTCTCTTTCGGAGATCGCCAAGCTGGAACAAGAGCCGCTCGGCACGATTAAAAGCAGGCTTCACCAGGCTCTTAAAGGATTGAGGAAGCATCTGGAAACGGAGGATATAAAATGAGAAGGGTTTGTGATCATTTAATTCCATATATAGCAAATGAGCTCAAGGAGAGCGAACACATGGCCTTTGCTGAACATGTAAAGAATTGTACGGCGTGTACGAAAGAATATCAGGAATTATCCCAGGCCTGGCATGCTTTGCCGTTCGATTATGCCGAAATCGAGGTGCCTGAATCGCTAAAAGGCGAGGTGCTGGGGTTTGTTTTTGAGCACAAAAGGAAAAGCGGTACGGAAACATTCATGGCTACGATGAGCAAGCTCGCCATGATGCTCAAAAGCCAGTTCACTCCAGTTTCAGCCAGTATCGTGACCGTCCTGTTGCTCGCGTTTATTGGCCTTGGAGTAGCGAATGTACAGGTAAAAAATCGCCATGCTGAAAATACTCCCATTGAAATTGTAACGGCGATTCCCTTAAAAGCGGCCAATCAAAGCCACCCGGGAACAAACGGCATCGCCTATATTGTCCAGCAGGGATCAGAGAAAAATTTGGTGGTGCAGGTTCACGAATTGCCCGGCGTCGAAGGTTCACAGGTTTACCAGGTTTGGCTGCTGAAAAACAGCACGAGGGAAAATGGTGGCATATTCAAGCCGGACGAAAACGGATCCGGAATACTGACCTACCAGCTCGCCGAAGGGCAGACTTTTGATCAAATCGGCATCACTGTCGAACCGGATGCCAACAGCAGACAACCAAGGGGGAAAAAAATAGCCGGGTCATAGATGGTAGGCTAACCCTTTGAATTTGCCACATGGAGAGGGCTTCGGCTGGAATCCGCATATGTCCACACGGCTCGGCCAGTTCCGCCTAATGGGTTCGATAGTGGAACAACACAAATAGAGGCTGCTGGTGTTAACACTCGCAGCCTTTGCTCAACGAACGGGCAGGATAATTCAATATTTGATTGCGTTTCGTTATGAAAATTATTTATTTTCAGAATTGTATATTGTCGTTTTTTCATCTGCCCCTTATAATTCTACTAGTGCATGAACTTCATATCCTTATTTTTTTGAAGTTTCTACTTCGAAAATAAAACTGAAATTGCTTTCCTGTTTGCAAGTAATAAACCTAAGGAGGCATGACATGAAGAAGAATGAGTGGGAAGCGTCGTTTGAAGCATACGCCCAAAAGCTGATGGATGATTTTCAGGTTCCCGGTGCGATCATTGCTGTAGCCAAAGACGGAGAACTCACTTATGAAAAAGCGTTTGGTTATCGGGACCGCGAAAAGCAAGCTCCCATCGATCTGGATACGGTATTTGGAATCGGATCGATTACGAAGTCGTTTTCATGTATGGCGATCATGCAGCTTCAGGAAGAAGGGAAGCTTTCCGTGCATGATCCGGTTATCACGTATTTGCCTGAATTTCGTACACCGAACGAAGCCCAAACGAAGAGTATTACCATTCATCATTTCATGACACACACCCTCGGATTTCCACCACTTCCATCTCTCATTCCCGCCATGCTACCCAGCTTACAAGCCGATCCGACAGCAGAAGAATTACTCCACCATTTTGAAGCGCAATGTAAACACCCAATCGATACCTTCGAAGACCTCATGTCATATATAGAAAAGCTGCCCTTTGAATTGTTGGGACCTGCGGGGACAGAATTCAGCTATTCGAACGAAGCTTTTGGCTTGCTTGGGGCGATTGTTGAGCGTGTCAGCGGCAAAACATACGAAGCCTACGTCCAAGAACATATTTTACAGCCGCTTGGCATGGAACGAACGGTTTTTCATGTGGAGGAATTAGGCGAGAACGACAATACGACCATGCTGTACACACGTCGCATGAATGATGGCGTATGTGAAGCAGTACGTGCCCCCGGTTGGTGGGACGCTCCCTCCATGCGTGCAGCAGGCTTCCTCAAATCGTCCGCACGCGACATGCTTCGGTATGCGGATGTCTATCGGACAGGCGGACTTTCAAATGGAGCGAGAATCATCTCGGGAGATAGCGCATCACAAATGACTACCCCTCATACCCGTATTGATTTGAGCCGCAGCTATGGTTACGGACTCGGTGTGTTTCCCTTTTCCGAAGAGTACACCTTACTTACCCATACTGGTGGCTTAAAAGGGATGACCGCGCAAATGTTCATCATTCCAGAGGCGGGAGTAACCGGCATTCTTTTGACCAACATGGATGATGCCCCCATTGCGAATCTGACATTAGGCTTGTTAAACAGCATGTTCGGTCGCCCGCTCGAGACGCAGTTCGCCACGTTTTCCGAATGTGAAGTGCCGCTTGCTTACTTGCAGCAATGTCCTGGTACATATAAATCCGGAGAAGGAGAGGCAGTAGAGATCAGATTCGATGAAGCACAGAGACAGCTCGTACTCGTTCTAGGCAGTGATGAGTTCCCACTGCGTTCCGTTGGCGAAGATACGTTTTTGTTCACGCGCCACAACGTCGATTCACTTATCCGCTTTGTTCGCCATCCAGACGGTGAGATCAAGCGCTTGGCGTTGGGATCGCGCCAAATGCCGAAAGCAATCTAATCAAAGATAGGGAGGCAATTTCTCATGAAGGTGTTTATTTCGCTGGATATGGAAGGGATTTCTGGACTAAGCGAATGGGAGGATGTTATCCCCGGTCGCAGACATTACGAAGCGGGGAGAAGACTGCTGACACAAGATGTAAATGCGGCGATTGAGGGTGCACTGGAAGCAGGAGCTACCCAAATTATCGTCAATGAGTCTCATGGACCGATGAACAATATCATACTGGAAGAATTGCATCCACAGGCAGATGTCATCCGTGGATTTTTTAAACCTCTCTGCATGATGCAGGGGATCGACAGTAGCTGCGATGCCGCATTTTTCATCGGTTATCATGGAAGGGCGGGAACAGGAGATGCGGTACTCAATCATACATTGTCTGGACTCGCTATCCATCGGCTAATCTTGAATGACAAAGAGGTGGGCGAAGCTGGTTTAAATGCAGCAATCGCTGGAGCCTTTGGTGTTCCAGTCGTACTCGTTACCGGAGATTCGCAAACGGCCAAAGAGGTGGAAGAAGATATCCCTGGAGTCTTTACGGTCGCTGTGAAAACAGGAATAACAGGACTCTCGTCGCAAGCGATGCATCCCGTTCGTGCGAGAGAGCGGATCCGTCAGCAAGCAAAAGAAGCATTGCTCCATCGCAGTTCAGTTAAACCTCTTGCGCAAAGAGTAGAGAATACGATAGAAGTCGAGTTCACGAGATCACAATTTGCCACAGCAGTCAGCTGGATGCCAGGAATTGAACTCATCGAAGGACGCACGGTTCGCTTCCATTCGCAGGATCTTGTCAGCATGATGCCCGTCTTGCAAGCGATGCTGTTGATAACGGGGCAAGTGAACCGGATGATTATGGATTAAGGAAACAAAAAATGCAGCCCCTCATGATGAGGATCGCTGCATTTTTTTATTCTGTTTAGTTCAGAGGCTTATGGCTTTTCAAATACGCAAGGGCATTGTAAATCATTTCGGCTGCCTCTTCACGCGTGATGGCCTTTTGGGGATGAAGCTTGTTTTCCTTATCCAATTCGATAATATCTCTTGCCAAAGCTCGTTGAATGGAGCCTTGGTAATCCACGGTGAGTTCATGATCATCTTGGATTTCTACTGGTACCAGTTTGATCATGGGCAGATTACCCTTGGTCTCCATAACTCTCATTAGCTGGTGAATGAACTGCTCTTTTGTCCATTCAGCATTTGGATCGAGATCAGCTGGTAACTCCAATCCGTTCGCTGCCGCTATAATCAGACTCTCTGCATACCAAGCATCGTTGTCCGCTTTGGAAAAAAAGTCAGTGGCTTGTGGAGCCTTTACAAAACGGATCGCTGCCAGACTCAAATCAAAGGCATTTACAATCAGTTGAATACCTTGGGCGGCCGTTATCGTTTCGTCGGGTGCAAATTTGCTATCATCTACGCCTTTTATCACGCCTTGTTGCTGTAAAGAGAGAATTTTATCTTTCGCTCCCGAGTGGGCAAGATCCGTAAAAGGAGTCGTTGCAGCAAAGCTTGGTTGGGCGAATGATACAGTTAACAAAGCAAGGAAAGAAAGAGAGATCATATTTTGCCTGACATTCATGGTAGCCACCTCGTCAATTTTTGAAGTTTCACTCCATTTGACGTGGAACAATTGACAACGTTTCAGCTTTCTTTCGCGCTCCTATCGACTTACAAAGGACTTCTGCGGGAATTTTCAGTTTGTTTACAACAAAATGATTGAAGGAAAATTTTATCCTTTGATCACGATTTCATTTATTATTGCCTAGTATCATCCTATTGAAAAAGACCGCACAGCACCATTATGCAAGAGCGTCAATTATCCTTGGAGGAGTACGTGAATGACTTGCGGGCGGCAAAAGAAGTGTCAGGGACAATAAATGGTGGCGACTACAAAATTTATTATTATCCAGTGACGACGAGCATCATGCTTCAAGTGCCGACCAATGGGAAATATGTGCTTTCAGGCGACAATCAGGAAGGCGTCATTTTGACAGAGTTTTTGTAGTTTGCTCATTCTTTTACATAGTGGGGCGCAGAAGAACCTATTTCTTCCATTTCCTTTGTCACGGTGAGCGAATCAGGCAACCAGTTATAAGGAGAGCATGAAAAAGGCTGCTGAAGCTCTCAGCAGCCTTTTTTACCTATTCCAAGAAGATGATTACATCACACGTCTTCCAAGCTCGAAGCGTTTTTCCCAGGAAGTTCCTTTGAATTTGGTTGTCGTAACGCCCGGCTTACCATACGTATGCAGCAGCTTATTGTCTCCAGCGTAGATGGCAACATGGGTAATGCGAGAGGACGAGCTGCCGTAGCTGCGGAAGAAAACTAGATCTCCTTTTTGCAGCTGATCCTTCGAAACTTTTTGACCGACTTTGGACTGTTGTCGCGAGTCTCTCGGCAGTTTTACTCCAACCTCTTTGAACACTCGCTGTGTAAAGGAAGAGCAATCAAATGTACGCGTTGTTTTTTTGCTCGAACCGTATTTATAGGGCACGCCTTTATACTTCAATCCTTTTGAAATGACCTGATCGGCAATGTCGGAAGAGGAAGCGGCTGCTTTATCCTCTGTCTGTTTATTCTGACTATTATTGTTGCTTTCCTCATCGGCTGTCAGGTCGATGTTAGTACCATCTTGCACCATTTGATCAGTTTGCTCATTTTCAGCCTGTTCATTGTTTTGATCGTCAACTGATTCTTCGTTGTTCTGCTGCAGCTTATGGTCAATCTTATGTTTATCCTGATTATGTGTAGTTGTGGAGGTGAGACTTGTCTCTGAAGCCGCGTAGGCTTGTCCGTTCATGAGAAGAGAAGTTCCCATTAGAATAGCTACGACCGTAGTAGTGGTACCTTTCCAGTTTCGCTTTGTCATGATGTTCCTCCTTCTGAATGCTTCATCTTGTTGTGTGTTCCTCATCCACGCTCTTATCGTACAGAACAAAACTAAGATTCCCGGTAGAATTTCATGAGAGTTTCCTGAGAAAACTGTTGGTAAGATATTCAAACGGAGATGATTCGCATGCCTACACCAGATGGAAAAGGCTATTTGCTGCTTGTGGAAGATGAGCATAACTTGGCAAGATACTTACAGTTGGAATTGGAGAATGAAGGATTTTCTACGGATATTGAATACGACGGGCTTTCCGGATTAGAAAAGGCACTGACGATGGAGTACGACCTCATCCTCCTGGATGTCATGCTGCCCGAATTATCGGGGATAGAATTATGCCGACGAATTCGGGAAACCAATGATGTCCCCATTATCATGATCACGGCTCGTGGAGAGGTTCCGGATATCGTGACGGGATTAGACAGTGGAGCCAATGACTATCTGGCGAAGCCGTTTGCCATTGAGGAGTTGTTTGCAAGGATTCGGGCTTTATTGCGTCAGCGGGAGTCAAAAGCGAACCAGGAGATACAGGTTGGCCGATTGCGGATCCAACCCAACGCCCGGCGTGTGTTCCTCGATGAAGAGGAAATCATGCTGACACCACGCGAATTTGATTTGCTTCATTATCTGGTTCAGAACAAGGAGCAAGCAGTTTCGCGAGAGCAAATTCTCACAGCCGTTTGGGGTTTTGACTTTATGGGGAATACCAACATCGTGGATGTGTATATCCGGTATTTGCGGAACAAAATTGAAAGTGATCCTTCTGTCAAACTGATTCATACTGTGCGAGGAATTGGATATACACTACGAGATTAAAAGGAGAACGCAGTGCTTACACATCGCAGATACTCACTTAAATGGAGACTCACGCTTTTATTTAGCTCTGGCATGCTGGTTTTGCTTCTCTTTTTGTCCATTTTTATTTTTTTCAGCACCTCTAATCTCGTCCATCAACATGAGCAAAAATTGCTCAATCAGAAAGCAACGGCCATCGCAGCCGATTTGAAAACGGAGATCACCGAAGAAGCATCGCTGACGATTACTTATTTGACTCGTTTGTTAACCAATTACGCTGACGTCAATCAACTCATAAACATCAGCGACCAAAACGGCAAGCAAATCGCCTCGATACAGGGAGCCAATTGGAGAGTAGAGCCTGAAGACTATTATGAAAGGACCTTGGTCGCAAAAGAACCTGTACAGCTGCCATTCACATCTGAGCTTCTCTTTGTGCAAATTTCTACGACGACAGAAGCGCTTGAATGGTATTTTTCCATCTTGCTCACGATTCTGTTTCTCTCTTCCTTTTTCACCTTGCTTCTTTCTGCGGTTGGCGGCTATTGGTTGAGTAAATGGGGACTCAAGCCTCTCGATCATCTGATCCAACAAATCCATTCCATTTTCCCTCAACGACTCTCCCAACGAATTCATCATCACCACGTAGAGACTGAAATTTACGAGCTGATCCACGCCTTTAATCTGCTGTTAGATCGCATGGAAGAAGCAATGGTCTACCAGCAGCGATTCGTCACGGATGCATCACACGAGTTGCGTACACCTCTCTCGATTATTGAAAGGTATGTGAGTCTTCTGCAAAGATGGGGGCAGCACAAGCCCGAAGTAAGGGATGAAGCGCTCGCTGCTGTTCATCAGGAGTGTAAACGACTTTTCAAACTCATTGATGATCTGTTGTCTTTAGCCAAATTGCAGCATATCTCTCAACTAGGTTCATCGAAAGTCGTGCAGCCATTAACCCCTCTGCTTCTTGAAGTAAAGCAAGCGTGGGTGCCCATTTTCCCTCCACAAATTAAGCTGCTTTTTGAATGGGAAGAATCTCTTGTCCTTTTGATGGATCGGGAGCGGATTCGACAGTTATTGGATATCCTTTTGGACAATGCACGGAAATATACAGATGAAGGAGAAGTGAAGGTACGAGCCTATGGGGATGAAGAGGCCGTGCACATTGTGGTAGAGGATACAGGGATTGGTATTCAAGCAAAGGAGATTCCCCACCTTTTTAAGCGATTTTATCGCGTGGACAAATCCCGTACGCGAAAAAGAGGAGGAAGCGGGATCGGTCTGTCCATCGCCCAAGCGATTGTCGCAGATCACGAGGGAAGCATCTCCATTGCTCCATCTGCGGAGAGAGGCATGATTGTTCATGTCTTGTTGAAAAAAGCGGGGATGGACTCACGATACGAATGAATAGGGATGAGGCTCTGTGCGCGTTTTTCAAGAAATGGGTCAGATCGGGCGTGTATTCCAGAGCCTTTGTTTCTCATAGTGTTCCCGTTTATGAACCTGTAAAATGAAAGGAAGTCATACAAAGAGATTTTCTTGACGGAGGTGTTAAAAGTGCGTAAGTCCCATAAATACATACGTAGCAAAATCGATATACGCCAAGCTCAGATGGAGGGTTTTCAGCATCCCCAGTATGTCATTACTATCAACGACATCACTTTGAATGACTATTTGAATCAAAATACTCAGAGTCGTTCTTTTGATTTATTAGTTCCACCTATCGGACTGTTTGAAAATCGCGATCAGCAAAAAGTCCTTGAACTGCTGTCTTATACCAATGTAGCTCTTCCTGTTTTGGTTTGTTCAGATGACATGGATTTCTCATGTACTGTTGTCACCACGAACGTAGAGGAGATGAAGGACTGCATCATTTGGAGAGCGTTCGGATATGGTGTGGACATGTCAAAACCGATCCATGTTCCGCCATTAGCTTTCGAAAAAGACCAGTATAGAGAATTTGTTAAAGTGTTCAAAGACTTCATTCATTTCAACCATCGAGATTCCCTATGATAACGATAGGGAATATGTAATTGTTCCTACAGATAGTCGCTCCTATAATCAAATACGTAGCAATGCTACATAAAATCGACAGGAGCTGATTCCAAATGTTAAAAGCCATTTTTTATCATGCAGGTTGCCCAGTATGTGTAGATGCGGAGCAAGTCGTCCTAGATTACCTGGATCAAACAAAGGTCGATATCGAAGTTGTCCACCTTGGTGCAGAGCGAATTCGCATTGAGGAAGCAGAGAAGGCTGGTATTCAATCAGTACCTGCTCTCGTGATTGGCGGGAACGTCTACCACATAAACTATGGGGCGAGCTTGGAAGATGTGAAAAACGGCTAAGTATGAAAAAGGAGGTGCTTTTGTGGCGCCTCCTTTTCCTATGCTTTTACACGACCATGTTTGGCATTTACAATGGATAGAAGAATGGAACATGGAAGGTAAGATAAGCTCATGATGTTTGATCCCCAACAACGTAAGGAAAATCGCTCAGCCCGTATTATGATGGCTCTATTTCGGATGTCCCAGGCGATAAAAAAGGTGACACAGGCAGAGAGTGATGAACAGGGATTGTCCCCCGTACAAATTCAGGCGTTACTGTTCACTTTGTATACGAGAAGCGACGTAGCTTCCATTGGTAACTTTGCCAAAGCAATAGGAACGACGCATGTGACAGCCGTAAAAATTATCAATGGACTCGTAACGAAAGGGCACATAGCGAAAGTACCTAAAAAAGAAGATCGACGAGTGACCCTGCTTCAACTGACTGCAAAGGGAAAAGAAGCTGCATCAAGCCTTGAAAAATGGGGGTATACACTCGAGGAAGCCCTTCATTCTATTCCAGATGAGATACTGGAAGATTTCGAGATCGGGCTCGGCTCCGTGATAACCGCGATGCAAAGTCGTGGCTATCTCGTTGTAGCGGAGCCTTGTCTAGGCTGCATTCATTTTCGGCCGAATACAGGGGATTCCAGTACACCCCATTATTGCGCGTTCATTGAAAAGTATCTCACGCATGAAGCATCCTTGAAAGAATGCCCCGAGCATATTTCCTCTGGGAATGACTAAATAATGATAGACAATACCTATCGAAATGATAACAACGATGCTATTGAACAATGATTTGCCTCGTCATAAACTGTTCTTGACTCCCGCATCATCGAACATCATCACGTTTTACCGTGGCAATCAACTGCTCCATAAAGACTCGGCTTGCTGCGCACAAATACTTGTTTTTCCGGTAAACGATACCGATTTGCGCCGTGATATTGGGCTGTTGGATCGGAATCGTACAAATTCGTTTATCATCGATATAGTCGAGGTAGCCTTTCGAAAGGACCGTGACACCGACACCTTGCCCGACCATATTCGTAATGGATTCCATTGTAGTCATCTCCAAAACAGGCTGTGGCGAGAAGCCCAGCTCCTGACACCTTTCATCAATCAACTGACGCAAAAAGTACGTGTTGGGCAATAAAATGGAGGGGGTTTCTTTTAAAATCGCAAGCGAAACAAACGGTTCCTTCGCGAGTGGATGATCCACAGGTACCCCTAGGGCCAGATTTTCTGTATAGAGCGGAATGGTTTCCAGATCGTCATGCTCCATCGGCAAAAAAACAATGCCGAGATCGAGTTCGTTTTTCAAAAGTCCTTCATAAATATCACCGGTTCTTAACCCGAAAATAGACAATTCAACCTTCGGATAACGCTGGTGAAACTCGATAACAGTAGGCGGAAGCAAGTAATTGACAACCGTCAGCAGTACGCCAATCTTTAAAGAGCCCCTGCTTAAGCCTTGCAGCTCGCTTATCGCTGCACGTGCCTGTGACAACTCATGAAACACATTATAGCTATGGTGAAGCAATGTTTTGCCTGCTTCTGTCATAACCGTTCGTTTGCCGACGCGATCAAACAGTGGCATGCCGATTTCATGCTCAAGCAGACGGATTTGCTGACTGAGTGAAGGCTGCGCAATGCCCAACTTCTCGGCTGCGCGAGTAAAATTCAACTCCCGGCACAGTGCCATAAAGTACTCTAATTGCTTGAGCTCCAACGACCATCCCTCCGGCGATTCATGATCTAATAATAGGATTTTCCTATCATTATAGAACAAACCATTATGGATTTGTATGAATGTAGTGCACAATGCACTTTCCAAAAAAGAATGAGGTGATCTCTTGTGAATATCGAAATCCTTTCGATAAATGTGGGTAAGCCCAAACAGGTACAGTATCAAAATAAAGAGGTTTCTACCGGCATTTACAAAACGCCGACCACACAAGCTCTTTATTTATCCTTTTTGAACTTGGAGGGAGATGGGCAGGCAGATCTTGTCCACCATGGAGGGAAGGAAAAGGCTGTATGCGTCTATCCCTATGAGCACTATCCATTTTGGGAAGCTGAATTACAGAAAGAATTGGCATTCGGTGCATTCGGAGAAAATCTGACGATCCGGGGATTAGTAGAAACGGATGTTTGTATCGGTGATACCTTTCAGCTTGGGGAAGCGGTCGTACAAGTCAGTCAACCGAGACAGCCGTGTTACAAATTGTCTGTTCGATACGGTTTGCCTGAAATGCTGCTAAAGGTACAGGAGACAGGCTATACCGGCTTTTATTTTCGCGTGTTGAAAGAAGGGCTGGTATCTCCTTCCGATGTTTTGACAAGGATCTCGCGCCACCCAAAGGCAATTACGATTTCGTATGCAAACCGAATCATGCATAAAGAAAAAGACAATATCGATGGCATGAAAAAGCTGTTGGAGGTAGAGGAACTGTCCTTAAATTGGCGAGCGACCTTTTCTAAACGATTATCCGGCGTGGAAATCGATACTCGTGAAAGGATGACCGGGAACCAATCATAACTACACACATAGGCTAAAGGGTAAATCCTTAACACTGGAGAGGAGATTGTGATGTACAACAACTCTTACCATTACTATCAATGGTATTATCCCGTGCTTGCCGGCTGGAATAACAGCCATTTTCACTATGGGTGGAGTCCTCATTATTACAACAACTGGAGCCATACGAATGGGAATAGACAGTGGAATCGTTATCAGAATACCATCGAATGGAGAGATTATGGGCCAAAGCCATTTGTCGTGAATATTGAGCAAGCCACAAAGCAAAACAACACATTCCGTATGGCATTATGGACAGGGAAGCACTTGCAGGTGACGCTGATGAGTATAAATGTTGGAGACAACATCGGTTTGGAAAATCATCCGAATACGGATCAATTCATCCGAGTGGAAGAAGGTCAAGGGCTTGTTCGGATGGGGGATCGACAAGATCATTTAGATTTTGAACAAAGAGTCAACGATAACGATGCCATCATGATCCCTGCGGGCACATGGCACAATCTTATCAATACGGGGAATACGCCGCTTAAAGTATATTCCATCTACGCGCCACCTCATCATCCATTTGGAACCGTTCATGAGACGAAAGCTAGTGCCATGGCTTCTGAGCAAAGCCCTCAATAAGAATCATCAAAGAAACCACCTCTAGTAATGGTCAGGTGGTTTTTCTGTTTGGACTCCAGCTTGTCGTACATAAGCCAACCTGTATTCACCTTGAGGCAGCGACTCAAAAAGATAGGGGAAGGCATGCCACTCCTTTTTAAGGGGCTTTTTTTAGTGGGATAGATATTTTCTCAAGGATATTTATAACAAGTATAGAATATTAACGTTATTCACAATCTTCGTTTAAGGCAGGTATAAACCTATGGATAAAGAAGCTCAGCGAATCGACCTTAGACAAGAACAGTTCAACATGAAAGAGCTGCTTCAGTCACTGGTTGAAACGACTACGGACGCGATTTCAATTAGGGACATGCAGGGTAATATACTTTTTGTGAATAGTGCTTTTGAAAAAATCTATGGTTGGACATATCAAGACCTCCTGAATGACCCGTACTGTCTCGTACCTGAAGATCTCATAAACGAGACAAAGGAAATTTTCCACGAGATTAAATTTGAAGGAAAAAATATTACGGGCTATGAGACCGTGCGTCAACGAAAAAATGGCGAGATCGTTCAGGTTGGTCTAACAGCTTCCCCTATAAGAGATACAGAAGGTACGATCGTAGGCACTTCAGTCATCGCCAGAGATATTACGGACCGAAAGATGGCGGAAGAAGCACTCGTGAATAGCGAGGCAAAGTACCGCATCCTTGTAGAAAATACGAGCGATGTCATTTGCCAACATGATGTACACATGAATAATCTTTTTGTATCTCCTTCGATCGAGCAGCACTTGGGATACACACCGGATGAATTTCTTCAAACGAATAGTTTTGATCTCATTCATCCCGAAGATGTAAAAATCGTGAAAGATCTGCATAATTTAATCTCTACGCATCCGCAAAATGTTCAAGTGGAGATCAGATTACGCCATAAAAATGGATCATGGGTGTATTGGGAGTCGCGTTGTGTTCCGATCATGTCTGAGAACAAAGAGGTTGAGAGCTTTCTATTCGTTTCACGCAATATCACCGAGCGAAAACAGTCTGAAGCAGCTTTGCGCAAGAGCGAGGAACAGTATAGATTCATTGCCGAACACACAGCAGACTTCATATCCGTGATCGATAAGAACGGTCACGTATCATATAGTTCACCTTCACATCTGAAGAAACTAGGTACGAGCCAAATTATCATAGAAAACATACATCCAGAAGATGCACCACTCGTCTGTGAGCGATTTTCCACTATGCTTCAATTCCATATACCTATTTCATGTGAGTATCGATACAAACTGGAAAACGAGAAATGGATCTACCTCGAATCAAAAGGAATGCCTTTTTTCAGCTCGGATGGCGAAAGTCAGTACTTCATCAACGTTACACGTGATATTACGGAAAGGAAGCAAAACGAAGAACTTCTCCGCAGAACAGAGAAGCTGTCCGTAATCGGTGAATTAGCTGCAAGTATCGCGCACGAAATAAGAAATCCGCTTACGTCATTAAAAGGTTTTATCCAGTACTTGCGGCCAACACTATCGGAGGGCGCCACTTATACAGACATTATGTTGTCCGAGCTAGATCGAATCAACTTTATCGTGAGTGAGCTGCTTGTATTGGCCAAACCGCAAACGCTGAATGTGAAGCGGATTCTTTTACACCCTCTCATTGAAAGTGTGGTAAAGTTTCTCAAATCAGAAGCGAATCTAAACAACATTACGATCAATACAATATTCAGCCAGATGCCGATTGCGATCAATGGGGAAGAAAATCAAGTAAAACAAGTTTTTATCAATATATTGAAGAATTCCTTGGACGCTATCACGACGAATGGCGAAATCAGTATAGAAACCACATGTCTACATAATAACCAAGTGCTGATTCGCTTTACCGACAATGGTTGTGGCATTTCCCAAGAGCTGCTGCCTAGGCTCGGCGAACCTTTTTATACGACGAAAGAGAAAGGAACAGGCTTAGGTTTACTTGTCAGCAATAAAATAATGAAAGATCATCAAGGAACCATCACCATCTCAAGTGAGATCAACAAGGGTACCCTCGTGGAAATCATGTTTCCCATTTCGAAATAGGAAGATGTGGGAGAGAATCCTGGCAAAACCGTACGGAACGGCTTAAAAAGAGCAAAAGAAAAAGGGTGCTCAAATTGAGTACCCTTTTTCACTTTGTTGCTGCTTGCGTTCAGCGATATAGGAAGCGATTCCCAAAATCAGACCCAGTGCTACGAGTACAGCACCGACCCATGGGAGAGCGGTAATATCCAGATGAGTAATAACCCATCCGCCAATGAAAGCACCAGCAGCATTTCCTAGATTTCCGGCAGAATGGCTGGAGGTAGAAGCCAGCGCTGGTGCATTCTGTGCGAGGTTCATCACACGTACTTGCAGCCCTGGAAATACAGCGAAAGAAGCAGCTCCCCATAGAAAAATGGTCAATACGGCAGCTATGGGACTATATACGGTAAACGTAAACAGCGTAAGAATGATGCAAATCGTAAAGTAAAGTCCGAGTACGGAAGGCATCAGCTTCCAATCCGCAAGCTTTCCGCCCACGATATTGCCGATGGTCACTCCACAGCCGAATAGGACGAGAATCCACGTTACATGATACTCAGCAAAACCGGTAATTTGCGTCAGCAATGGCGCAATATACGTAAACACGGTGAATAGACCTGCGTTCCCTAGTGCTCCAATCAGGAGGTATAGAAGGAGCTTTGGCTTGAGAAGAGCGGTTATTTGCCCAGTGATACTCCCCGTGTTTTCTTGTCGTATGTTTGGGACGAAAACGATTATTCCGATCAGTGCTATGATTCCTATGATCGCAATAGAGCCAAATGAGGCTCGCCATCCCATGTGTTGACCGATGAAAGTCCCCAGAGGCACACCAATAATATTGGCAATCGTCAGACCTGCCATCATAATGGAAACGGCTGCGGCACGTTTGTCAGGACTTACAAGACTGGAGGCTACAACAGCTCCAACTCCAAAGAATGTCCCGTGTGTCAAAGCGGTAATCAGGCGTGCCCCCATCAATATTGCGTAGCTGGGAGCAAAAACAGAGATTCCATTTCCAATAATAAATAGAATCATAAGAAGACAGAGTAGCTTCTTTTGGGGAATTCGATGGGTGAGGACTGTCAGGATCGGTGCTCCAACGGCTACCCCTAGCGCATACATGGTAATGAGCTGACCCGCAGATGAGATACTAACATCCAAGTCCTGTGCAACATTCGGCAGCAGACCCATAATGACAAATTCCGTCATCCCAATGGCAAAAGAGCCCACGGTAAGAGAGAGCAAAGAGATAGAAGACTTTTCCTTGTTGATCTGTTTCTTGGTAGTAGTTTGAGATAACTCCATGAAGTCAATACAACCTTTCTGCAGTATAAAATCCCTGTTGAATTGCCGTTTTATAGTAGCGGGTAAAGATTACCTGTTCTACTTTGTTAAGTCAAGGTATTCTTTTTGCATGAGGAATCTTTCACCTTGTAACTCTGCGTAGTGATGAACAATGAGAAGAGGAATAAAGAACTACAAGTGTGCAGTTGACAGACAACCAAATTGTGGGTATGATCTAGTCATTAATAACCGTAATCATTACGGTTTAATTTTTTGAACTTTAAATCGTAATGATTACGTTTAGCTTAAAATCATTAGCTGTTCATTAAAAATATGGTAAGAGGGTAGGTTGTGATGAAACGGGAAATCGATTTTATAAAGTTTAATCCCACACAAAATATGACCATTCTTGTGAGAAACAATCATCCACTTGAAGAATATACGCACATCGCCTCAAAAATCATGTCATACGACAGTGTCTATGCTGAACAAGTGGGGTTTATCGAAAGTCCGAATAAGTATGGAGCAGCAGCACATCTGCAAATGGCTGGGGGTGAGTTTTGCGGCAATGCATGCATGGCATTAGCGACGTTCATTGCGCATGAAAATGGCCTACAGCAAAATGATTGGACCGAAATTGTTTTGGAAGCTTCCGGTACAGATCATCTCGTTGCTTGTCGAGTGAAAAGAATCGAAGATGAATATTTCTGCCAAGTTTCGATGCCTTTTCCTAAAAAGATCGAGCAGCAATCAATCAACTACGATGGCCACGAAATAAGCGTAGTGATTGTGAGGTATCCTGATTTCTTTCACATCGTGATTGAAGTGGACCAGTTCAATAAGGAGGTAAGAAAACGTGCACAGTCTTTAGCCAAGCTGCTTGGAGTAACTGTAGGGGCGAATTTGATCGGGGTGCTATTGTATCGGCCAGCTTCAAATGAATTGGCTCCGCTTATCTTTGTTCCGCCATTAGATAGCATGATCTGGGAAAGAGGCTGTGGGTCAGGTACTGCTTCACTTGGAGCCTATCTGGCTTGGAAAAAGCAAGGCGATATCGCTGCTCCAATCAGGCAACCGGGTGGCACGATTCATGTAACGGCCAATTGGCAAAAAGAAGAAGTAACAAGCCTGAAAATTGAGGGAGCCGTCGGAATCGTGGCACGAGGCAAAGCATTTATCGAGATACAAGATACCGTTTGAGGTTTCACATTTGAATTTAACAAGGGGAGAACTGAATGGATAGACCAGAACAGTTGCAACAACATTTGACTGCATTTCTAGAAAGGTTCACCCATTTAGCAGATCGTTATGACGGCGCCATCTATCATAGCTCGGAGTTAGAGAAGATCATAGATGAGTATTCTACATTCATAACGGATGAAAGAAACAAAGAAGCCTGGGAGCAGCTAGAACAGTCAATCGTAAGCCAGTTGAATCAGCTTGTGGAGGATGTAAGGAAAGCGTCGGCGACTTGCGTTGCCATTATGGAGAAATATCGTGCGCTGAAGCTGCTGGATGGGATTGCCGATAAGACTGACTACTTTCAAAACATAGAATCATGTATTGAAGAAGAATTTGGGAGTTTCCAAGTTGCTGTTGATTCAAAGGTGTTGATGGTTGGCTCAGGCTCATTTCCCATGACGCCATTGTTGATTGCGAAGCGAACTGGAGCGGAAGTGGTTGGTATCGACATTGATGAGGAGGCCATCAAACTAGGACGGAGTGTTGTAGAAAGGCTGGGTAGTGAATTGCCTATCCGCTTGGAGAAAGAGTTTGTGGAACGACTTGATGTGACGAAGGATGCAACCCATATCATTTTTAGTTCGACGGTTGCCAATAAATATGACCTGCTGGAACAATTGCATCCATTGACAAATGAACAAGTGATTGTGGCGATTCGATACGGTAATCAACTGAAGTCCCTTTTTAACTACCCCATGAGAGAGGTAGATGAGCGGAAATGGAGGCTGATTGAAACCATCTTGCGTCCCGACCATGTGTTTGATATCGCTTTGTATAAAAAAGCATCAGCTGCATGCTGATCGTAAAAGGAGGTTTCTATGGGTTCTTTGAAACGAATCTTGCTATTGGGAACAGGTCCTGCTTCCATTCAAATGGCTGTCATGCTTAAAAAACAATGGAATTGCTACATTGGGATCGTTGGGCGTGAGTCTGTTCGTTCCGAATCATTCTTTACTGCACTTAAGCAAAATAGCCAGCAAATTCGCGTGGATATTCAAAATGATAAGCATCAAAAGCTGGAAGGCGAATGCCAAATCGATCATGTATTCCATGGATATGGGACCGTTACAGGGGAATGGGATACGATCATTTTGTCTGTCACAACAGATGCTTACATAGAGGTCTTGCAACAAATCAATGATCAGATTTTAAAACAAGTAAAGTGCATGGTATTAATATCTCCGACCTTTGGTTCCAATAGTTTACTGCGCCATTATCTGAACGGTATTTCTTCAGATGCGGAGATTATCAGTTTTTCTACATACCTTGGTGATACACGCTGGTTCCATGATAAGCCCTCCAATCGTGTGATGACGACAGGGGTTAAGAAAAAAGTTTATATTGGCTCGACGCACTCTCCCTCCCAGTATGTAAAAAGACTTTGTGAGTTATATGAGCAATTAGGTATCGATTTGGAAGTCATGGATTCTCCGATCGAGGCGGAAACGAGAAATATATCACTATACGTACATCCGCCATTGTTTATGAATGCTTTCTCCCTTCGCGTGATATTTGGGGAGGAAACCATCAAAAAGTACGTATACAAAATGTTTCCAGAGGGCCCCATCACGCAATATCTTATCCGCGATATGCTGGCTCAATGGAAAGAGATCACCAATGTGGTGGAAAAGCTCAATATAAGAGGGCTCAATTTGCTAAAGTTCATGACGGATGACAACTATCCGGTGAGGCTGGAGAATCTATCGCGTGATGACATCGAAAACTTCGTTCATTTTGAAGCGATTCATCAAGAGTATTTATTGTTCATTCGGTATACCTCCCTGTTGATCGATCCTTTTTCGGAGCCAGATTCAGATGGAAGATACTTCGATTTTTCTGCTGTTCCCATCCGCAAAATGTTTATCAATAGAGAAGGGTATTGGGATATCCCGCGTATGCCAAAGGAAGATTACTATCGGATAAAAATCATTCAAGGCATTGCAAGATTTATAGATGTCAGCTGCCCTACCATCGATACATTCATTGAAACGTACGAGCGTAAAATTGCGGAAGTTGCACGAACACGTAAGGGCGAACGGTTATCAGATGCATTCGTGGTGCAAAGCTTTGAGGAAGATTTAAGGATGATATGCAGTGAGATCGACAAGGGTATCGGATCAAAGAAACTGTGCTAGCACGTATTTTCAGGAGGAATGGGTATGACAAGAAAAATGGGATTTTTAGTAAGGTCTTTCATGGCCTCAATCGTATTGCTGGTTGGATGCAGTAACGGTGATACGGCAAAAACGGAGTCAACCGATCCAGGGAAAGAGATCGTGTATGCCACTTCGAAAGATATGAACGATATGAATCCCCATTTTTACTCAGGCTCCATGCCGGCACAAGGGATGGTGTACGAATCGTTAGTAGAAAATACGGAAGATGGAATCAAGCCATCGTTGGCTGAATCTTGGGAAGTTTCCAACGATGGAAAAGTGTACACGTTTCACTTGAGAAAAAACGTGACGTTCCATGATGGAGAGCCGTTTCATGCGGAAGCAGTGAAAAAGAATATAGAAGCGGTGCAAAGCAATGCAAGCAAGCATTCGTGGATCAAGCTATCTACAAAGATCGTGGAGTGCAATGTACTCGATGAGTATACGGTTGAACTGGTCTTGTCCGAACCGTATTACCCGACGCTGGTCGAATTGTCGATGACAAGACCTTATGTATTCATCTCGCCCAAAAATTTTGTGAACGGGGGAACCAAAGATGGCGTCAGTGGTTATAACGGAACAGGCCCTTATAAGCTCACTGAGCATAAAGTCGATCAGTATGCCGTATTTGAAGCGAATGAAAATTACTGGGGCGGCGCGCCCAAAGTGAAGAAAATCACAGCCAAAGTACTTCCCGCAGGAGAAACTACTTTCTTGGCCCTGCAAAAGGGAGAGGTGAACTTTGTATTTACGGATGATCGAGGCGCGAATAGTCTCGATGTAGAAGCCATGAATCAGTTCGTTGAATCAGGTGAACACCAAATCATTCGCAGTCAACCAATGAACACAGGCATAATTGTCGCCAATAGCAGCAAAACTGAGAGCCCTGTACATGAAAGGGCTGTGCGCGAAGCGTTTTGGCATGCGATTGACAGAGAGACGATCAGCAAACAAATATTTGAAGGCACTGAAGAACCAGCCTATACGCTATTCTCTTCGAATGTGAATTACGCAAACGTGAAATTAGAGAAGCGGGGATACGATTTGGAAAAAGCGAGGAAGATTTTGGAGGAAGCAGGCTGGGGTATCGGGAATGCGGGCGAAATCAGAACGAAAGACGGAAAGTCATTAGCTATGAAGCTTTTTTATGATGTAAATTCGTCCACTCAAAAAACGCAGGCTGAATTGATTCAAAATACGGTAAAAAGAATTGGGATTCACCTGGAGATTATTGGCGAGGAGTCTTCTTCGATTGCGAACAGAAGGTCTACAGGTGACTATGACCTGCTTTTCAATCAAACCTGGGGACTCGCGTATGATCCGCAGAGCACAATCGCTGCTTTTACTTCCAAGTCTTCCTATTACCATACGACAAGAGGCATCGCGAAAGCTGATGAGCTCTATAAAAAAATAGAAGAAGTCATGGTGTCGACTGATGAGGAAAATAGAAAATCGCTATACGCCGATATTTTGAGCATTGTCCATGAGGAAGCCGTATTTATTCCGATTACGAATGGAAGAGTCACGATTTTGGCGCCCAAAAACCTGCAGGGTATCTCGTTTAAGCAAACGCAATTCGAGCTACCATTTGAGCGGATGTACTTTGAATAAATACACAAAAGGAGCATGCGATGGGCAGTTATATCATCAAAAGGTTACTACTATCGATTCCTTTGGTCCTGATTATATCGTTTGTAACGTTTGCCTTCATTCATCTATCTCCCTTGGATCCCGCCGAAGTGGTGCTGCATTCGCAAGGCATACCCCAAATAACGGATGAGTTGCTTGCGCAAACAAGAGCGAAACTTGGGATGGACCAACCCTTTCTGACTCGTTACCTTAACTGGGTTGTTTCATGCTTGCAGCTAGATTTTGGAGATTCCTATGTAACGGGAAAACCCGTGTGGTCAATGCTAGGACCAGCCTTTCTCCATACAGTAAAGCTGACGTTGGTTTCGACATTTGCCATTGTTCTACTGTCCATCGTATTGGGGGTGGCATGCGCATGGAATGCAGGCAAATGGGTGGACAAATCAGTGAGAGGCGTTTCGTTTTTCCTGACATCGATGCCGTCCTATTGGCTCGCAGCTCTCTTGATCTGGTATTTTTCCGTCAAGCTGGATTTGCTACCGACAAGCGGAATGGAATCGTTCAAAAGCTATCTATTGCCTGTTGCTGTGATTACAATCAGCTATGCTGGTATCTATTTTCGAATCATCAGAAGTTCCATGTTAAGCAACATGAATGAAGACTATGTTCTCTACGCCAGGGCATGTGGCTTACCAGAGAAAAAGATCACGATGCACATTCTCAGAAATTCATTGCAGGTGGCCATTTCGGTATTTTGCATGGCGATTCCCATTATTTTGGGAAGTACAGTCGTCGTGGAAAACATCTTTGCTTGGCCGGGACTTGGAACGTTAAGTGTCAAATCCATTTTAAGCAGGGATTTCCCAATCATCCAAGCCTATGTCCTTGTGTTGGCAGTCGTCTTTATTCTGTTCAACACCGTTTCCGACATCATCAATGCGGCATTGAACCCCAAAATAAGGGATGGTCTCTAGATGAAGCGATTAGAAAATGTGTGGAAAGACAAGGTCGCTGTCCTATCCTTATCGATTATTACAGTCACAACTGTGGCTGGGATATTTGCGCCTTTCGTTGCACCGCATGATCCCGAAGAAGTACATATGGAGCTTCGATTCGCATCCGCATCATGGGAATATCTTTTGGGCAACGACCACTTAGGGCGATGCGTTTTATCCAGACTCATTTACGCGATTCGTCCCAGCATGCTCTGGGTCTTTGCTGCGCTGCTCCTATCTGTATCGATTGGGTCGATTGTAGGTGTTCTTGCGGGTTACTTTCGTGGAAGAACAGATGCTTTCTTGATGCGCGTTTGCGATGTGATCCTTTCTTTTCCTGGATATGTCATGACTCTGGCGATCATCGGCATTTTGGGAGTAGGTTTTGAAAATTTGATCATCGCCTTTGTATTGATGAAATGGGCGTGGTTTGCTCGAATCATCAGAACGTCAGTCATGCAATATGCGGAATCGGACTATGTAAAATTCTCAAAGGCTATGGGAGCAAGCAACATGGCAATCATGCTCAGGCACATTGTTCCGGTTGCATTGCCCGACATTGCCGTCATTTCAAGCAGCTCCTTCGGTTCGATGATTTTGCAAATATCGGGGTTTTCCTTCCTCGGTTTAGGCATTCAAGCACCGGGAGCAGAGTGGGGCATGATGTTGAATGAAGCGAGAGACGTCATGTTTTCACGCCCGGAATTCATGCTGGCTCCCGGTTTGACAATCGTGATCGTAGTATCGGCGATTAACTATTTGTCTGATACGCTTCAAGTGGCTTTAGATCCGAAATTAATGACTTCTACCTACAAGCAGCAAGGATTAGTAAGAGCCTCTGCAGCTAAGCTCGAAGGAAAGGGGGTAGCATAACCGGATGACGAACATTTTGGAGGTGAAAAACCTGAAAATCTGGGACAGTCGCAATGATCGAGTGATTGTTCCAAATAGTTCATTCTATGTGAAGCAGGGAAGTTGCCTGGCTATCGTTGGAGAAAGCGGAAGCGGGAAGTCGGTGACTTGCAAGGCCATCATGAGATTGAATAAAGCCGGTATTCGCCAATCGGGAGACATTCTGTTGCGAGGCGAAAACCTCATGGAGCTCTCCGAACAGGAGATGAGGAAAAAGAGGGGGAAACAGCTTTGCTTGATTTTGCAGAATGGCATGCGTGCCTTTGATCCCTCTTGCGTGGTGGGCGTTCATCTAAAGGAGACGCTTGCGGAGCATTTTGGATGGAGCCGTGACGAAATCACAACCAAAATGAAAAATGCCATGGAAAGCGTCATGCTGAAAGAACCGATAGAGGTGATGAATAAGTACCCCCACCAGCTGTCGGGTGGAACGCTGCAGCGAGTCATGATTGCACTTTCCATCGTATTGGAGCCTGACATTCTGATTGCTGATGAACCCACGACAGCACTCGATACAATCTCGCAGTTCGAAGTCGTTGAACAGTTCCTGCAATTGCGTGAACGAATGGGCTGCTCCATGATCTTCATTTCTCATGATTTAGGGATCGTCAAATTAATGGCGGATGAAGTTCTCGTCATGAAAGAAGGAGAAATTGTTGAAACCGGGACGACTCAAGCCATCTTCTCAGAACCGCAGCATGAATATACCCGTTATTTACTCTCCACGAAGCTGGCGATGAATCAACATTTTAAGAGAGTCATGGGAGGAGTTCATGTTGCTGAGCGTTGAGTACGTGGAGAAATCCTATCGAAAAGGCGGATTATTCTCAAGGGAAAGAGAGCGTGTGTTGAAAAACATTAGCTTCGAATGCAAGCCTGGGGAATGTCTCGGTATCATCGGAGAAAGCGGAAGTGGTAAATCAACATTGGGACGATTGCTGTTGGGGATTGAAAAGCCAGATCGAGGTACCATCTTGTTTGAGGGCAAAAAAGTAGAGGACCGAAAAGTGAGAACAGGGAACATCAGCGCTGTATTTCAAGATTACACTTCCTCAATCAATCCATTTTATACGGTTGAGGACGCCATTCGGGAGCCTTTACAAATGAAAGGAAAGACACGGGAAAATGCTCTTAGCGAGATTGACCATTTATTATGGCAAGTGGGCTTGGATCCTTCCTATCGAAAAAAATATCCGCATGAGTTATCAGGGGGGGAGGCTCAGAGGGTATGCATAGCGAGAGCCATTTCAACGGAACCAAAATGTATCCTATTCGATGAAGCAATCAGTTCCTTGGATGGCTCTGTGCAAATGCAAGTGCTTGAATTACTGAAGAACTTGAGAAAACGTTACGACATGGGCTATATCTTCATCACCCATGATATACAGGCTGCCGCCTATATTTGCGACAGAGTCATGATCATACGAAATGGTGAGATCGAAGAGGTTGTGAAGGTTGAACAATTAAAAGATGTTCAGTCCATCTATACGAAGAAATTGCTGCAAATGATTATTGCTTAATGGATTGGGCAATGAGAGTGAACAGAGGAAGGAGGAAGGAGCTATGAGAGGGGCTCTGTCTTGGCCATTTTTGCGATTGTACATATTGACTCTTTTGTATTTTAGCGCGAACTCCATTCTGAATGTCATTATTCCCTTGAAGGGTGCAGAGTTGGGCGCGACCAATACGACAATCGGAATCGTTATGGGAGCGTATCTGTTTACAACCATGTTTATCCGGCCATGGGCAGGACATATCATCCAAAAACATGGACCAATCAAAGTGCTCCGCACGATTCTTATTTTCAATGGAGCGGCTCTCATTTTATATACGTTCACTGAATTAGAGGGCTTTATCGTTGCCCGTATTCTGCAAGGGGTGTGTACCGCTTTTTTCTCCATGGCCTTACAGTTAGGGATTATTGATGCGTTGCCGGACAAGGATCGTTCACAAGGGATTTCCATGTATTCCTTATGTGCGTATTTGCCTGGTATTCTTGGTCCACTACTCGCTTTAGGCATCTGGCAAGCGGGGGATAGCCATTCTTTTACAGTTGCCATGGTCACCATTGCGATCCTTACAGGAGTGGTGGGCTATAGTGCCAAAATGGACAAAAAAGTGGCCGAGCCAGTTCAGGGACAGACAGAAAAGGGAGCAACCATGTTTGGTCCCGTAAGCCAATTAGTCAAAAACCCACATTTATGTAAATGCAGCGTCCTAATGCTGGCGGCATCCATTATATTTGGAGCTGTAACTACCTTTATCCCGCTGTACGCTGTACAAATCAACTACGGGAATGCGGGAATTTTCCTCATGCTTCAAGCGGGTACCGTCGTATTATCGCGGTTTGTGTTGAGAAAGAAAATTCCTTCGGATGGCAAGTGGCGTTCATCTTATATGATGGGAATTATGCTCACGCTTGCAGCAGCGGCGTTAAGTGTAAGTTTTTCTATCCTGGGTGGGGCAGCCTTTTTCTACGTAGGCGCTATATTAATGGGAATTGCTCAAGCCCTCCTTTATCCTACGTTAACGACGTATTTAACCTTTGTTCTGCCAAAGACGGATCGCAACGTGTTAATCGGATTATTCATAGCGATGGCCGATTTGGGTGTTTCTCTGGGAGGAGTCATCATGGGGCCAGTCGCGGATTATTTCTCCTATTCCTATATGTATATGATTTGCGCAATCTTAGGCGTTACGATGATCATTTTCGCCTATGAACGAACCAAAACTTCTGCTGGGTTACAATAAAGTTGTTCTCAGAAATAGTCTACGCAATGTTTGAAGATACGGCAAGCCGAGTACATGCTAGGGGATGATACCTAGCGGTTACTCGGCTTTTTTATACGCAGATGCGAATCATAACCCAGTATCTATTTGATCATCATTTAGCGTCACATAAATAGGGGAAGGTACCTATTTGAAAGGTGCTCCACGTCTCTTACGATTGGATCATGGAAGAAATACGAGCAAGTATGGAGGACCTATGATGGATCAATGTCCCACTTTTTTTGAATGCTCTGGCGATGAAGGGAAGGCGATGGATAACGGTTATCTAAAGCAAATCTTCGACCACTTACAGGATGGGATTATTCTCATGGATCAGGAACGAAAAATTATGGTGATGAACCCATCCGCCGAGAAAATGACCGGTTGGAAACGAGGAGAAAAGGTGCCGTTCTGCTCCTATTGCCAAAACAGAGAGTTGGAACCGGGAGAAGAACGATGTTATTTGCTCGCCAAACGGGAGGTTCCCTATTTTCTTTCTGCGATGCCTACCTATGAAGGGCGGTACGTAGACATGGAGATGAGCACGGCTGTCATCTATGAAAATGGCGAACAAAACATGCAGGATGTCCTTTTGGTCTTGAAAGATATGACGGTCAAGAAAAAAGAAGAGGAGGTCAGAATCTCCAAGCAGGTTCTGCAAAAAACACTAGAAGCGCAGGAAAACGAACACAAGCGCTTGGCCAAGGAGCTGCACGACGGCGTAGGACAATCCTTGTATTCCGTATCGGTAGGCATACAAGCGATTCAAGCGCGTCTGAACCAGGAAGGACAATTCCGGGAATTCATGCAAGAGATCGTGAATGAGCTGGAAAAAGCAATACAAGACGTCAAGCTGTATTCGCTACAGCTGCGTCCGCATAGTCTCGATCAACTGGGGCTGATTCCTACAGTTCGGCATCTTGTTTCTAGCTTGAACAAAGCACATCAGGATGTTTCCATTACCTTTTCCTACAGCAATGTCAGCGATCATTTTCAGCCAATCTTGGAAATCAATCTGTACCGTGTCATCCAAGAAGCCTTACATAATGCACTGAAATACGCGAAGGCAACACTCATTGAAGTCATCTTGTACAAGGAAGACGACCTCTTGACTTTGCTGATTCAGGATAACGGAATCGGATTTGTGCGCGATCAGGTTCAGGTTGGTCTGGGACTCAAACATATGGAAGAACGAGTGGATCAGATGGAGGGGACTCTTCAGATTCAATCCGTGCTCCACGAAGGTACATCGATCAAGGTAACGGTACTGGGACAAGGAGGGAGAGCAAAGTGATACGAGTGCTTTTGGTTGATGATCACACGATGATTCGGAAGGGATTGCGTGTGCTTCTCGAAAGTTACTCTCAAATTAAAATTGTCGGAGAGAGTCATACAGGCAACGATGCCATCCTTAAGGTCAATCAGCTGGAACCCGATGTGGTGCTGATGGATTTGTCGTTGCCGAATGGGCTGGATGGGTTTACAGCGAGCAATGAGATTCGCAAGTCCAATCCTTTCGTAAAAATTGTCATCTTGACCATGCATGACGAGGAGATTTTTGTCCAGAAGGCTATCACCGTCGGAGCCCATGGGTACATTTTAAAAAACAGCCATGGCGAGCTGCTGTTTCAAGCCATTGTGGAGGTCTACAGAGGTAAGCGCTTCTACAAGACTTCCGTATCGCAAGAGATTATCAATCTATGGCTGAAATCGGATGCCAAAACGATGCCTTCTGTTTTAACGCTACGTGAAAAGGAGCTTGTCAGACTCATTGTGCTTGGCTATACCAATAAGGAAATGGCAGATAAGCTGTTGATCAGCGTCAAAACGGTGGAGAACCACAAAACGAATATCATGCAGAAACTAGGACTGGATTCCAAACATCAATTGATCCAATACGCCATTAAAAATAGATATCTCGATCTGGCGTTTTAACAGCCTGGCTCAAAAAGTAGGGGACTTCCCCTATATGGAAAAAATGACAGAGAAATAAACTGAATATAGAGACTGCACCTCATGAACCATCATCGTACGATTGGAAACCATATCGTCGTCGAAGGAGGAACTATGGCAAAACAGGTTCATTATTCGGTTGTCATTGTGGGAGCAGGCTCAGCAGGTATCTCTGTTGCTGCCCGTATCGTCCGGGCTTCCAAAAGGCTCATGGGACAAATCGCCATCATCGATCCCGCATCCAAGCATTATTATCAGCCTTTGTGGACATTAGTCGGAGGGGGTGCCGCGAAAAAAGAGGAATCCGAGCGAGACCTCTCCTCTCTGATCCCCGCGGGCGTCGACTGGATTTGCGATGCGGTTACCATGTTTCAACCGGAACAACACACACTCAGTACAAAGCAGGGAACCATCGTTTCCTATGACTATCTCGTTGTTGCTGCCGGTCTGCAACTAGATTGGGAGGGGGTAAAGGGCCTGAAGGATGCCGTCGGGAAGAACGGCGTTTGCAGCAACTACGCATACCAAACGGTAGAAAGTACATGGGAAGCTATCCGGAGCTTTAAAGGCGGCACAGCTATTTTTACGCACCCGAATTCACCCGTAAAGTGCGGCGGAGCCCCTCAGAAAATCATGTATCTGGCTGATGATTACTTTCGCAAGGTACATGTTCGCAACCAGTCAGAGATTATTTTTGCATCGGCGAAGGGAAGTATTTTTGACGTTCCCGCGTATGCCAATACTCTCAATCACGTGATTCGTCGCAAGAACATCGAAACCAGATACAAGCATAACCTGATGGAAGTGCGGGCGGATACCAAAGAAGCCGTCTTCGAGAATCTGGACACCAAAGAGCAGGACGTATGGAAGTATGACATGCTTCATGTGACCCCTCCCATGAAAGCGCCCGATTTCATTGCAAACAGTGTATTGGCAGACACAGGAGGCTGGGTCGATGTCGATCCATTTACGCTTGCGCACAAAAGATACCCTACTATTTTCGGTATCGGCGATTGCACGAATCTTCCTACGTCCAAAACTGGAGCGGCTATACGCAAACAGGCGCCAGTCGTCGAGAAAAACCTGCTAGCGCTGATCAATGGTACTCCATTGGCTGCCAAGTATAACGGTTATACATCCTGCCCACTCGTAACGGGGTACAACAAACTGGTACTGGCCGAATTTGACTACAGCCTGATGCCGTGTGAAACCTTTCCTTTTGATCAATCTGAAGAGAGATTCAGTATGTACGTAATGAAAAGAGAGCTGCTTCCCATTCTTTATTGGAATGGCATGCTAAAAGGATTGATGTAAGACATTCTTTGAAAGAGAGGGAGAGAGGGGGAAAGCAACATTTTGAACGACAGGAAGGAACAGCGAAGCCCTGACATGTTTGTAGAGGATTTATCTGATCCAGAAGTTCAGGAAGCCATCAGCATATTGATCCGAAAACTCCCGAAAATAAAAGATACCGTCCTCGCAGCCGAAGAGGGGCTTGAATTAGCCACATCGATCTTGCGCGATCAAGAATCACTACGGTATTTGTTTGAGCGAGTAGATAGTCAACTGTCTCGTTTCTTTGTGGAAAAAGAATCACTAGACGCCCTGTTCACTTTGCTTGATAAAATGCCCAAGCTTGTTCAATATCTCAGCATTCTCGAACAAACTGCTGATTTTTTGGAAAGCCTCGGAAAGGATAAGCAATCGCAGCAATATCTGCTCAACGGGATGAAAGCGTACATCGCTCCAGTGTCCGCGCAAGTGGAGCACGGAGTAGCTGTCTTCCAGGAAGCAAAGAAAAGAGCCGAACGTAAAAGCGAACCCGTTTCCGTGTTCACGCTTTACAAGCTCATGAAAGATCCCACCGTCCAAAAGTCACTTCGCTTTACCCAATCGCTGCTCGAAGTACTCGCGGAAAAATCAAACAAATAATAGACGTGTAAAAGGAGGAATGCACCATGTTGTTGCGTTACTTTTATGATGAAATGCTGGCCCATGCATCCTATCTGGTCGGCTGCCAAAAAACCGGGGAGGCGATCGTGATCGATCCCGCCCGCAATCTGGCTCCTTATTTTCAAGTCGCCAAAGCAGAGGGGGTTACGATTGTAGCCGCCACCGAAACCCACATTCACGCTGATTTTGTATCTGGTGCCAGGGAACTGGGTGCAGCTTATCAGGCCAAGCTGTTTTTATCCAATGAGGGCGATGAAGATTGGAAATATCAATACTTGGAAGGATTGAACCATCAGCTTGTCCACGATGGGGATTCCTTTTTGATCGGGAACTTGCTATTTGAAGTCATGCATACCCCTGGCCATACCCCTGAGAGCATCTCCTTCCTTTTGACAGACCTCGGAGGGAATGCAGATCGCCCCATCGGGATCTTCACGGGAGATTTCGTCTTTGTCGGCGATATCGGCAGGCCGGACTTGCTCGAAAAAGCGGCGGGTATGAAGGGTACGTCCGAGGCAGGTGCAAGAGCTATGTTCCAGTCCCTCCAAAAATTCAAGCAACTGCCGGATTATTTGCAGGTATGGCCAGCTCATGGCGCAGGAAGTGCTTGCGGGAAAGCACTGGGAGCCGTACCGTCTTCTACCGTCGGTTATGAAAAGCTCTTTAACTGGGCGATGTTACACTCCAGTGAAGAGGAATTCGTCAAGGCACTCCTGGATGGACAACCAGAGCCACCGAAGTATTTTGCAGTGATGAAACGCGTGAATAAAGAAGGCCCTGCGTTGCTCAAGGAACTCCCTGTTATCCAAGAGTTCAACTCGATTGAAGCGGTAAAGGAATTGCTGGAAAACGGTCAAATTGTGGATACGCGTCCTTTCCAGGAATTTGCCAAGGGGCATCTGGAAGGAACACTTCATATTCCTTTTAACAAATCATTTGCCAACTGGGCGGGCTGGATCGTCGATTACAATCGCCCGGTTCACATCCTGGCCACTCCAGATGAGCTGGACGGGACTTTGCAAGCCTTGCATGCCGTAGGGATTGATCGTGTTACGGGCTTTATCGATATCGGTAAGCTATTGGAAAGGGAAGAGTCTTCGCTCGAGACAATCGAAGAGGTAACACCGTTAGAGATTGCAGAAAGGGTGGAAAAGGGAGTGGTTCATGTAGTAGATGTACGTAATCTAGCTGAGTGGAAGGAAGGGCACATTCCGGACGCACAGCACGTCATGCTCGGTACACTCGCAATGCGGCTGGATGAGATTCCTCACGATAAGCCGCTTCTCGTACAGTGCCGTTCCGGTGCCCGATCCGCCATTGGCGCAAGCATTCTTCAGGCAAATGGATTTAAGGATGTCATGAATTTAAGCGGCGGAATCTTGAAATGGCAAATAGACGGCTTGGCACTTGTAGAACGAGGATAAAACGAAGCGAGGTGTTGCAAAGGGTGAGCCTATGACTATCGACCTTGTGATCACACTGTTTGTTATCGGTTTCGCGGGATCGTTTATCTCTGGTCTCGTCGGAATCGGGGGCTCCATCATCAAGTATCCGATGCTTTTGTACATTCCGCCCGCCCTTGGATTCGTTGCTTACACGGCTCACGAAGTATCCGGAATAAGTGCCGTCCAAGTATTTTTTGCCACTCTGGCTGCTGTTTGGTCTCTACGCAAAGATAAGCTTATTCATTACCAGCTGGTTCTGTACATGGGAAGTGCCATTATTGTCGGGAGTTTGCTTGGAGGGTATGGAGGGAAATTTCTTTCGGCTGAAGCCATCCATATCGTTTACGCCATTCTGGCCACCATAGCTGTAATCTTGATGTTCCTGCCAAAAAAGCGAGTGGACGAACGAGAACAGACCGAGGTTATCTTTCATAAACCAACAGCCGTATTATCCGCTTTGGTTGTCGGGGGCGCCTCCGGAATTGTCGGGGCAGCTGGCGCTTTTATTTTGGTTCCCATCATGTTGATCATCCTCAAGATTCCGACAAGAGTAACGATTGCTTCCTCTCTTGCTATTACGTTTCTTTCCTCCATCGGTTCGACGGTAGGGAAATGGATGGCGGGGGACATATTGCTGTGGCCATCCGTGGTCATGGTAATCGCCAGCATCCTGGCAGCGCCCATCGGTACGAAGGTCAGCAAACGGTTGAACACCCGGATTCTCCAAACCATTCTTGCCTTGTTGATCCTAGGAACCACGATTAAGATTTGGGCCGACATCTTCATTTTCATAGGGGTGTGAAGATTTACTTTTTCCATAAAGAAAAAATAAAGAAAAATCAATTGTCATGGAACAGCGTTGACATATCCGAGTAAAGTGATAAGATAAAAAAGAATTTTACGATGAAATTAAATTTCATAGAACATTCTTATCAAGAGTGGTGGAGGGACTGGCCCGATGAAACCCGGCAACCTTGGTCTAATTGACCTTACGGTGCCAATTCCTGCGGATGTATTCTGCGAGATAAGAAGGTGGGAACCGCGAAATCGCCCCTCTTCTTTTCGGAGAGGGGTTTTCTCTATTTTTAATTCGTAGTATTCATATCTATTTACTTATTTTTATGTTAAGGAGGAAACAACGTGCTTCATTATGCGGTCAAGCGTGGCTTTCTCATGATCGTTACCCTGTGGATCATTGTCACAGTAACGTTTGTGACCATGCACCTGATTCCGGGTGACCCGTTCGCATCTGACGCCAAAATGCTTCCCGAAGAAGTGGTGAAGAACATGCGGGCGGAGTACAACCTGGATCAGCCAATCACGGTACAGTATCTGCTCTATCTGAAAGGATTGCTGCAATTTGACTTGGGGCCCTCAATCCAGTCCAAGACGAGGGATGTGAACACGCTCATTGCAGAAGGATTTCCCGCCTCGGCTGTCCTGGGACTCCAGTCGTTTATTGTCGCGCTGGCAGGTGGAATCACACTGGGAATTGTAGCGGCACTCTATCACAATCGAACCTTGGATTTCTTGTCCATGTTTGCAGCCATCATCGGGATTTCCGTCCCCAGTTTTATTCTGGCGCCACTGTTGATCAAGTACTTGGCTGTCAAATGGGAGTTTTTTCCCGTTGCTGCGTGGGGGAGCTGGGAACACTCGATTCTTCCAACGCTTGCGCTCGCTATCGGTCCGCTCGCCATTATCGCCCGTTTCGTCCGAGCCAGCATGCTTGAGGTTTGGCAGCAGGAATACATAAGCACGGCGGAGGCGAAAGGGCTCGGCACCTTTTCGATTGTCGTAAGACACGGGATGCGCAATGCCATCCTGCCGGTTCTTACCTTTATCGGTCCGCTGTTTGCCAACCTGATGACCGGAACCTTTGTGGTGGAAAAGATTTTCGCCATTCCCGGGCTCGGCAAATACTTCGTGGAAAGCATTTTTAACCGCGATTATCCCGTTATTTTGGGAATGACAGTGTTTTACAGCTTTGTACTCATTTTTACTTTGTACATCATCGACCTGCTGTATCGGGTGATTGACCCGCGCATCAGATTGACGAGTGGAGGGAAGTAGCGTTATGGCCAATCAGGCAACACAACTGGATTCCCTGTTTCGACCAGTCGACCGAAACCGGCTTTCCGAAGAAATTCTGGAACGTCCCAGTCTTAGTTATTGGCAGGAGGTATTGCAGCGGGTATTCCGCAACAAGCTGGCAATGCTCGGGTTCTTCCTGCTCATGGCAGTGGTGACCCTCTCGATCATCGGTCCGATGCTCGTTCCTCACAGCCCGCATGAGCAGTCATTGACAAAGGGGAATCTGCCGCTGTCGGGCGAGCACTGGTTTGGAACGGATGACTTGGGTCGGGACATGTGGGCACGTACCTGGGTAGGCGGTCAAATCTCTTTGTTTATTGGTGTGGCGGCTGCTGCCATCGACCTAGTGATCGGTGTATGCATCGGTGGGATATCCGGTTACATGGCAGGGAGGAACGAGCTGGGCGACCGTGTGGACAACATTTTGATGCGGTTGGCTGAAATTCTGTACAGCATTCCGTATCTGCTGGTGGTCATCCTGCTGATGGTGGTTCTGGAGCCTGGTCTCGCAACGATCATTATTGCCCTTTCACTAACCGGCTGGGTCGGCATGGCCCGCCTGGTCAGAGGACAAATCATGCAGATCAAGCGTCAGGAGTTTGTGCTGGCTGCAGAAAAGCTGGGTACCTCCCATGCCAAAATCATCATCAAACATCTGCTGCCGAATACGATCGGCGTCATCATCGTCAACCTGACCTTTACGATACCGCACGCGATTTTCGCCGAATCGTTTCTCAGCTTTCTTGGGCTGGGTGTGCAAGCGCCAACTGCCAGCTGGGGAACGATGGCCAACGACGCGCTGGCGGTTATGCTGAGCGGACAGTGGTGGCGGTTGTTTTTTCCGGGATTTATGATTTCGCTTACCATGTTCGCGTGCAACGCGCTCGGGGATGGTTTGCAGGACGCACTGGACCCGCGGATCAGGAAATGAGGGGGAGTACATCGTGAAGCCATTGTTAGAAGTAGATCTGTTGCGCGTCTCCTTTCGTACGTACGGCGGAGAGGTGCAGGCAGTAAGAGGGGTTTCCTTTTCTGTAAAGGAGGGAGAGACGCTGGCCATTGTCGGGGAAAGCGGCTGCGGAAAAAGTGTGACTGCGCGGGCATTGATGGGGATGATTCCTCCACGATCCGGACAGGTAAAAGGCGGCAGCATTCGGTTTCGCGGGCGGGAACTGACGGGGCTGACCAAGCTGGAATGGCAGCAGGTTCGTGGCTCGCAGATTGGGATGATCTTTCAGGACCCGATGACCTCGCTGAACCCCACGATGAAAATCGGCCAGCAGATTGCAGAAGGGCTGATCAAACATCGAAAGCAGACGAAGACAGAAGCAATGGAAGAGACGCTGAAACTGCTGGAGAGGGTAGGCATTCCGGAGGCAGCGAGGCGATTTGAACAATATCCGCATGAACTAAGCGGAGGCATGCGGCAGCGTGTCGGAATCGCCATGGCGCTTGCCTGCCAACCGCAGTTGGTTATCGCCGACGAGCCGACGACGGCGCTCGACGTGACCATTCAGGCCCAGATCCTTCGTCTGATGAAGGAATTGCAGGAGCAGTTGAACACCTCGATCATTCTGATCACCCACGATCTGGGCGTAGTCGCAGAGGTAGCCGATCAAGTAGCGGTCATGTACGCAGGCGTAGTGGTGGAGAGCGGCCCGGTGGGAGAAATCTTCGACAATCCGCGCCATCCATACACACAAGGGCTGTTGCAGTCTGTGCCACGCCTCGATGCAGGCAAAAAAGAGCGGCTGATCCCCATCGAAGGGACACCGCCGGATCTGTTTCGTCCGCCTGCCGGTTGTCCGTTCGCTGCCCGTTGCCGGTTTGCCATGGAAGTTTGTCTGGAGCATATGCCGCAATCGAAATCGTTTTTCAATCAGCATGAGGCGAGCTGCTGGTTGAACGACCCGCGTGCCCAAAGAGCGGATGCGTGGATGGTAGCAGGGAGGGAGATACATGTTTGACAACATTGTGCGGGTAGAGAATCTCGCCAAATCATTTGAGATTGGCGGAGGACAGCGGGTTAGAGCTGTTGACCGCGTCTCTTTTGAAATCAGGCGAGGGGAGACGCTCGGAATCGTCGGGGAAAGCGGCTGCGGCAAGTCTACGCTGGGCAGGACGATCGTGGGCCTGTACCCGGCTACTGCAGGGCGAATCTTGTTTCAAGGTAAAGACATCACCAGAATGGACAGACGCGAGCGTAGGGAAGCAAACCGCCACATGCAGCTGATCTTCCAGGATCCGCAAGCCTCGCTCAATCCACGATTACGAGTGGGTGACATCATCGCCGAAGGAATCGATTCCTATGGATTGGCAAAAGGAAAAGAGCGGGAAGAGCGCATCTATCGGCTACTGGAGCTGGTAGGATTGCACCCAAGCCACGCAAAACGCTTTCCGCATGAATTCAGTGGCGGACAGCGACAACGTATCGGAATTGCCCGCGCGCTTGCGGTGGAGCCCAGCTTTATCGTGGCAGACGAGTCCATCTCCGCACTGGATGTGTCTATTCAGGCGCAAATCGTCAATCTTTTAGCCGATCTTCAGGCAGAGCGGTCTATCACCTACCTGTTTATCGCCCATGACCTGTCGATGGTGAAGCACATCAGCGACCGGATTGGCGTGATGTACCTGGGACAGATGATGGAGCTGGCACCGAGCGAGGAGTTGTTTGCCACGCCGCTACATCCGTACACACAGGCCTTGATCTCGGCCATGCCCGTCTCCCATCCAGCCAAGCGCGAAGAGCGGGAGCAGATTGTACTGACTGGAGAACCGCCCAGCCCCATTCATCCGCCAAGCGGTTGCCCGTTTCGCACCAGATGTCCAGTTACCCAAGGCATTTGCGCCGAAACAGCGCCGGACTGGAAGGAGGTGAGGCACGGACACTGGATCGCTTGCCATCTTGTACAGTAGATAGAGGAGAACAAGGAGGAAATCATCATGAAAAAGGGATTGCTCGCTTTTGCCGCATTGCTGGCGCTCGCTATACCTGCGCTTTCTGCGTGCGGCAGCGATAAACCGGCAGCGTCTTCCGATCAACAGACGGGAGCAGCTGTCAAACAAGTTATTACCGCTAATCTGCGGGGCGAACCGTACACATTAGACCCGGCGTTTGCTTCCGATACCACCTCATATTGGGTGATTGACCATCTGTACGAAGGATTGTACCGATACAGCCAAAATGGGGACATCAGCGAAGGCGCAGCCGAAAAGGTGGAAGTCTCCCCTGACGGCAAAACCTACACGTTTACTCTGCGTCCCGATATGAAATGGTCGAACGGTGATGCGTTGACGGCGCATGACTACGAATACTCCTGGAAGCGCGTGCTGAATCCGCAGACTGCCGCCTATGAACCATCTGCGCTCTACTACATACAAGGCGCGGAGGCATACAACACGGGCAAAGGCAGCGTAGATGAGGTTCAGATCAAGGCAAAGGATGACCGCACACTCATCGTCGGACTGAAAGACCCCATCACCTATTTTCCGAAAATCATGATGAGTCGCGCCTATCTGCCGGTGAACAAGAAAGTCGTGGATGCGGATAAAAACTGGGCGGCCGAAGCGAAAGGCATCGTGACCAATGGCCCGTACACCGTGGAGAGCTGGGACCACAACAGTCAGCTGACAATCGCCAAAAGCCAGAGCTACTGGGAGAAAGAACAGGTAACGATGGACACCGTCCACTTCAAGATGGTAAACGAAGCGACCACCTACTACCAAATGTTCAAAACGGGAGCCCTCGACCTGATTGACTCCCTGCCGATCGATGTGATTGAGCAGGAAAAAGAAAAAGAAGAGTATAAATCATTCCCGGACTACAGCATTTATACGTACACGTTCAACGTAGAGGAAAAGCCGTTTACTAATGCGAAAATTCGTCAGGCCTTTTCGTACGCGATCGACAGGGACATCCTGACGAAAAACGTGACCAAGGGGGGCCAGCTTCCGGCGTACGGTTATACGCCATTCGGTGTGAAAACTCCTTCGGGCAAAGACTTCCGAGAAGAAGTGGCGCCTTACTATCAGTTTGATCCAGCTAAGGCGAAACAACTTCTGGCGGAAGGCTTGAAGGAAGAAGGCTGGACAGAGCTTCCGCCGATTACATTGAAATACAGCACCGCAGAAAACCACAAGAAGATCGCCGAAGCGCTGCAAGAAATGTTCAAGCAAAATCTGGGCGTGCAAGTGAAGCTGGAAAATCAGGAGTGGAAAACGTACATCGATACGTTCAAGCAGAAAAACTTCCAGATTGCCCGCATGGGTTGGGGCGGCGATTACCTCGATCCGCTTGCGATGCTGGAGCTGTACACAGGTAAAAGCTCGCGTAACTTCACCAACTGGGCCAATCCAAAGTTTGACGAACTGATCGAAAAAGCAAAGGTCGAGCAAAACGAGGAAGCACGCATGAAGCTTCTGCACGACGCCGAAACCATTTTGATGCAGGACATGCCCGTCATCCCGGTTTATTTCAATAACGAAAACTACCTCAACAGCAAAAAAATCGAAGGCATCCGCTTTAGTGTAACCGGGACACCGGACCTGCGCTGGGCGAAAAGAGTGGCAGAGTAACTTTTAATATAATACGGTCGTAATCTACTAAAACAAGAGCAGTTTAGCTAAAGCAACTGCTCTTTGTTTTATGGACTCAATAAAAGGTTTATTGCGAAAAATCGTTTCCCAAATGATCAAAGTATCCTAAAATATAGAAAAAGGAGGATTCATGACGATTTATCAAAGTAAAATCGGTGGATAATTGTCAGATTATACTGAACTTACAGGAGGCAAGAGCGCCTTTCACATGCTGGATCAAGCCAAGAAGAAACTCACGAACGAAGAGGTGGAATCAAATGACAATAACTTTGGATTCAAAAGTGTTCATCAATCGCCGTCAAAGACTCGCGGAAAAAATGCCTGATCACAGCGCACTTGTCCTATTTTCAGGGGCTGTAAAGACACGCAGCAATGACGATAAATTTCTGTTTTCACCGAACCGCAACTTCTATTATTTAACCGGCATTGCGCGCAGCAACCTCATTCTTATGATCACGAAACGCGCTGGCATCGTGACCGAAACGTTATTTCTTCAGCGCCCAAATGAACTGGAAGCGAAATGGACAGGGGCCGTCTTATCGGATCAAGAGGCGAAAGAGCAATCTGGTATCGAACACTGCGACTATCTCGATGAGTGGCTGGAGTCATTTGGAACCTTTATGAGGCGCTGCGAAGGCAAGTGCTCGCTTTATCTTGACTTGTATCGCTATCTGTGGAGCGATGAGCTGACGCCCGCAGAGAATTTTGCTGAAGACGCGCAAAAAAAATACCGGACCCTGCAGATTCACGATGCGGGCCCATGGCTGAAAGAACTGCGTATGGTAAAGAGTCCGGCAGAAATTGAAGAAATCAGACGTGCGATTGCGATCACGGATGAAGCAATCCGGCGTATGTGGTCGCATGCACGTCCTGGAATGATGGAATATGAGCTAGAAGCGCACTATGATTTCACGTTGAAGTCCCATGGTGTTCGCGAGCTTCCTTATTTACCCATTATTGCTAGCGGAATCAATGCTACTATTTTGCACTATGAAGCGAATAATCAGCGTACGGAAGATGGTGACCTGCTCCTTCTCGACCTCGGTGCAGCATCGAATTACTATGCGGCTGACATTTCGCGAACGTTTCCCGTGAATGGTCGCTTTACAGAACGTCAGAAAGCGATCTATCAACTCGTGCTCGAAGCAGAAATCAAGACGATCGAAGCAGTGAAGCCTGGTGTCACACTTCCACAACTCAATGATGTCACGAAACAAGTCTTGACAGATGGCCTCCTACGTCTCGGTCTCATCCAAGACAGCAATGAGCTGTCCAAATACTACTATCATTCCGTGTCTCATCACCTTGGACTGGATACGCACGATTTTTCGGATTACAGTGTTACCATGCAACCAGGTATGGTGATCACGATTGAACCTGGTCTGTACATAGAGGAAGAAGCGATTGGCATTCGGATTGAAGATAATGTGTTAGTAACAGAAGACGGCTGCGAGGTGCTCTCATCGCAGATCCCGAAGGAAATCGAAGAAGTGGAATTGTTGATCGGGAATAAGAAATAGCGAACGCTTACGAGTGAATGGATTCATCCATTGTAGAAAAAACATCCTTTCGATAGGATGTTTTTTTCTATTCAATTTTTTCTTAGTTGGTGAATTCTTGCATATTCATATATACTTGTTAATGTAATAATTTGTAAAAATAGGAGGTGCTTAACATAAAAGCTCTCGTAAGTTCATTAGAAAGGGAAGTCCCTGTGCACCTAGGAACATCCCCGAAAAGAGAAAGAGTAGGTGCCCCTAAAAACAAGTGCACGATCTGGGGCTCGGGAAAAGAAGCAAGTCGACACCACTTAGATTTAGAAAAAAGCATCGAGCAACTACGACAGCAAATGATTGAATTGGCAGGAAAACATGGTCTTACAAGTGATGTAGTTTTGGGGGTAAGCCAGCAATTGGACAAATATATTGTGATGGCGCAAAACAACCATAAAACGGATAGCCTCTGGTAAAGGATTCACTAGCGGCCTACTAAAAAATGATTGCAAAAGAGGAACCCTGAGGAAAAATGGGTTCTTTTTTACTTTCATTTTTACCCTGGGTGTATGCTGACTGCTACAGAGGAACCACCGAAGGATGAAAAATCCAGTGCGGTGGTTCTTTTTTTCTCTCGTCTCCCATGCCATCATTATAGACGGGGGCGATGAAGGATGTTCCAGGATTTCAAGCTTGTTAGTGACCGTCCAGTCGCGATACAAGTGAAAGAATACGTCAAACGCTTAATAATCAAAGGCGCGCTTCAGGCGGATCAAAAGCTGCCCTCCACACGAGAGATGAGCAGTTTGCTAAAAGTGAGTCGCAATACAGTCATTGCAGCCTACGAAGGCTTAGAGGATGACGGATTTGCGTATGCGATTCCCGGTAAAGGCAGCTATGTAACCGCTATGGTAGGCCATTTCGTTGCAGATAATGGAGGAGCTGACAACGCCGTCTCCTGGCAGATCGACTGGAAGGCACGAATGAACGAATATGCGGTATCCGCAGCAGAGCTGGACATGATGAAGCAGGGCATTCGCGCCAAAAAAGGAACCATCTCGTTCACAAGCATCGCACCGGATGAGCAATTGTTTGATCTGGGGGATGTAAGGCGAGCCTTTATGGATCGGATGGCAATCGAAGGACAGGTTCTGCTCAACTATGGCTATGCCAAGGGCTACAAGCCACTGATCGATTACTTGATGCGTTATATGGAGAATAAGGGCGTTGATTTGACCGGCAAGGATATGGTGATTACAAGCGGGTTTACAGAAGGTTTTGACATCGTGCTATCGGCACTGCGTCCTTCTGCGCGTCGTGGAGCAGCCATTTGTGAAAATCCGACTCATCATACAGCGATCAAGAATTTGAAGTTGCAAGGATTCGAGATTACCGGCATTCCGATGGAGAGAGATGGTATTGATGTGGAGCAGCTTGAGGCGGTATTGCAGAAGCAGACAAACAGCTTCGACCTGGCCTATTTGACTCCTTCCTATCACAATCCGACAGGAATTGTCATGTCGCCAGCGAAGCGCACTGCCGTTATGAAAGTAATGATGCGCTATCAGATTCCGGTGATTGAGGATGGATTCAATGAGGAACTGCGCTACTCGGGGGCGCATGTTGCGCCATTAATCGCGGCAGCAGGGCAAGGGAACGGAGTCATCTATATTGGTAGCTTCTCCAAGGTACTGTTCCCTGGATTGCGAGTGGGCTGGGTGCTCGGAGACAAGGCACTGATCGACCATCTGGAAAGCATGAAGCGTGCACGTACCATTCATACTTCAACCATTGATCAATCGATCCTCTATCAATATTTGCTGAATGGAAATTTCGATAAATATGTCAAAAAAGCACGTATGGAATATAAGCGCAAATATGAGCTGACGAAGGCATGCTGTGAAGCGCATCTCCCTGAGGCGCAGCTGTCTGGCGATGGGGGCTTGCATTTGTTTCTTACCTTCCCCTCTGGCGTAAATACACGCCAGCTGCTAGAAGCTTGCACAGAGGAGGGTGTCATTTTTACACCGGGGGACAAATTTTTTATTCAAGAAGGAACAGGGACGAATACCTTGCGACTAGGTTTTTCACGAGTAACGGATGAAAATATCGAGCGGGGTATTCAGATAATCGGCAAACAGGCGCGTCGCTTTCTTGAGACATAACGATTACGAACCGTACAACCATTTTGATGAAAAATGAGGTGTCATCATGAAGATAGGCGTAATTATGGGTGGTATTTCTTCTGAACGTGAGGTTTCTCTGCAGACTGGTCAAGAGATGATTAATCATTTGGATCGCAGCCGCTATGAGGCAGTTCCCATTATCGTTACGCAGCGAGCGGATTTAATCACACAGATTCAGCAGGAAGGTATTGATTTCGCGCTGTTGGCGCTGCATGGCCAATATGGCGAGGATGGCACGGTGCAGGGAGCGTTGGAGACCCTCGGTATTCCCTATACAGGAAGCGGTGTCCTGGCAAGCAGCCTATGCATGAATAAGCAACTGTCCAAGATGCTGCTGAAGGAGGCGGGTATTCAAACGCCTGCAGGACTTTATTGGAAGGACGTTTATAATCCTCAGGCGGTGGAGCAATTGGGTTACCCGGTGATTGTGAAGCCGAATATGGGGGGATCCAGCATTGGTGTCCAGCTCGTGCATAGTGAGGGTGAGCTGCTGTCGGCTGTTCAGGAAGCCAGCCATTTGGATCAGGGGATCTTGATTGAGTCCTATTTGAAAGGGACGGAGATTACCTGCGCGATTCTGGATGGCGAGGTACTACCGATTATCGGCATTCGCTCCGCGCATTCAGAGTGGTTCGACTACAGAGCGAAATATGAGGACGGCGGCGCGGAGGAGAAGGTGATCGAGCTTCCTCCCGTTACCCTGCAGTGTGTTCGCGAGGCGGCGCTCGCTAGCTACCGGCTGCTGCAGTGCAAGGTCTATGCGAGGGTCGATATGATTTTGTGCCAGGATATACCTTACGTACTAGAAGTGAACACCTTACCGGGGATGACCGCCAACAGCCTGTTTCCAAAGAGTGCAGCTGCAGCAGGTATGACCTTTACACAGCTGCTGGACCGTATGATTGCGAGCTCGCTCCATGAGCGGAAACAGGAATGGGGGAATACTGCTAACGGATAGCAAATATGCTAGTGATCTATCGGAAGAGAAACCCTACATGTAGTGGGTTTCTCTTTGTTTTCATTGACTTGAGTAGTGAATGACTACGGAACACTTTACGATACGATCACCATTGTTTCGATAAATGTGAGGCCTGTCTGCTTTAAAAATAAGAGTATCCTCCGGTTCCACTACATAAACCTGTTCATTGACAACAACCTCTAGCGTGCCTTCATTTACGAGAATGAATTCCTCAACCCCTGTTGAATGTGGTTCTGCTATATGTTCGCATCCTGGTTCAAGAGTTACGGAGAAGATTTCAAACTGTTGTTCTGGATTATACGGTACAAGTGGATATACACGGTACTGTCCATTATTTTCAATAATTGAATTTACTTCCTTCTTTTTCACGATCGTAACATTCGGCTTGTATTGACTAACGAGTGAAGAAAAGGACAAGCGCAACCCACTCGCTATTTTCCAAAGTGTTGTGATGGTTGGAGCAGACTTGCCTCTTTCAATTTGTCCTAACATCGTTTTGCTAACTCCTGTTATTTCAGCAGTTTTATCCAAGCTCAAGTTTCTTTCTTTCCGAATACGCTTTATGTTCTCTCCAATATTTGTGTGGAACTCTTCCATAAAATGCCCTCCATTGAATTTGGACGTTATATTGCACGTATGTACGTTATAATCTACAATCAGACTATATATAGTTCGATGCAGACACTATCTAGTCCAAAATATACGAAAAGAGGCGCTATGTCTATGGAGAACATGATTTTATCAGGCGTTCTTAAAGCGATTGGTAATACTCCCATGCTTCATCTTTCAAGGCTTACGGAAAATCTCGATGGAAATATTTTCGCCAAACTGGTTCTGGTGGTACCTTTGAACCTTATACCGCTCCCTTCTACTCTAGTAAAGCTGCTACTAATCTCAATCACAAGATCCAAGGTGGCGGATATTCCATGGATTTACCTCTTCTGGATAAGAACTTCGTTACAGACTTCATCCATGTTACCGATGAAGAAGCGATACAAGATGCTAGAGAACTAGCAAGAAAAGAAGGAATATTCGCAGAATTTTCTTCAGGAGCAAATGTTGCGGCTGCCCTACAGCTTTTGAAATGGAAAGAAAAAGGGGCAAATATTGCGTTGACGATTAATGATTCAGGCCTGAAATATTTAAGCACAGATCTCTATGAATAATTTCAACCGTCCGTTTACGTTTACGAAGTCAGGTGTCAACACCCACCTGGCTTTTTTATGTTCACATTACGCTTCTTTTTTTACGGTAAAAGCATGAAAATCAGTTGAGCGAAGGGATGCCCATGTCTCCTTTCATCAGATTGCCCCTTGAATCTCAAGTTACTTGAGGTTTTATAATTGACTAGGAGGTGTTGTAACGTGCACGGAAAGGCGAGGAACAGAATAGACACCACACAAAATCAACAGATTGATCCAACAACAAAGGACGTGAAGTTCTCCATAGGACAAGTGGCGAAAATGACAGGATCTTCTGTACCCACTGTTCGTTATTATGACGAGATCGGTCTGCTTTCACCTGCTGAGATAACTCCTGGAGGGCATCGTATGTATACGGCAGAGGAAATATGGCGGTTAAAGCTGATCTTAACCCTTCGCTATCTAAACTTTGGGATTGATGAGATTCAGAGAATGTTAGCTGGGGATATACCTATTGATATGGCGATAGAATGGCAAATCGAAGCTTTGGACATCCAAATGCGTACGCTTGCCAGCATGAAATCCATTTTGGAACAAACAAAGCAGAGTAAGGGTGGCCATGATTCTCTGAGTTATATGCACGAGCTAATTGAATCAATATCTACAAATGCATTGGAACGGGAAAGGTTTATTTTAGAAAAAATGTTTTCGTCCGTTTTTCCTGAACAATTTCCGGTTGAATGGCGAGAAATTTTTTTACTAGGGATTAACGTATCTTCATTGCTGGAAGGCAAGCTTTCGGCAGCACAAACGGCTGCACTCGATGAGTTGGAGGAAATGTTTAATGATCCACAGATTGTCCGGGAGATGAAGCATGATGTTATGTCCTTCCTGGAAGTAGTTCACCTGCCCAAAATTAGTGTTGAGATGTGGACTGCCAGAATGCTTAAAAACCATAAACAGCTGTTGAAAGCAGCGGAGCAACATGCAACTCCAGACAGTCCTGTCGTACAGGCGAATATTCAAGAGTATGTGCTGCTTTTTGCCGATGTTGACGAACTCCCTGTCTCGCAGTCATTTTTCCGTCGATTTGCTGAAAGGATGCTTTCAAACCAATCAGAAAATCTCGAACGCTTTAGAAGAATTTGTTCAATCCTGTACCCTGGTCTGCAACCGTATATGAAAACAAATGAATTATTCTACCAAGGATTACAGTGGAAGCTTCAACAACTGGATAAAGAGTAAATGTACTCTTTGTTACAGCTTGCGAAGGAGGTGAAATTCTTTGTCATCATCGGAAGTTCTTTCAAAAAGAAAAGGGTAGGAGGTGGCATGCTGACACATGAAGAAAAACAAGCGAAAAACGTACAGTGTCTTTTTGGGGGGCTTTGTCACTCTATTTGTGTTCTTGGTGGTTGGTTGCAGCATGCAAACACCAGTGCCAGTCGAGCAACAGGAGAGTGCCAAACCAAAATCGGGCGGAACCATTACAGTAGCCTACCCGTATGAACCGGATACGTTAGATGCTCACATGTCTGCTGGATCTGCAGGGGTCTATACCTGGTTGCTCGGTGGATCGCTGCTATATAAGGATTCTGCGACAAATGAATACAAGCCTTCCCTGGCAAGTGACTATAAAATTTCTGAGGATGGCAAAACGTGGACCTTCACCATTCGTTCCGGGATTACCTTTCACGATGGGACACCTCTGACTGCAAAAAGCTTTAAGGAAACCTTCGATCGTGTTCTCAATCCACAGACAAAAGCAAAAACAGCCGCTGAAGTAATGGCTCCAATAAAAAGTGTGAAAGCGCCAGACGATCAGACCCTCGTTCTGGAACTACATGACCCCAATTCTGCCTTCCTCGATTCGCTAGGGAATTATATAACACAGCCGTTATCGTTGAAAGCGATTGAACAGGGTGGAGAGGAGTACGGCCGGAGTCCAGTGGGTGTAGGGCCGTGGAAGTTTGAGAGCTGGAAAACGGGCGAAGGTGTCACCTATGTTAGAAATGAAGCTTTTCAGTGGGGAGAGCCATATTATGAAAATCAAGGTCCTCCAAGAGCCGACAAACTTGTCATAAAAGCGATTGCTGACAGCCAACTCAGGTTATCAGCGCTAGAGAGTGGTGCTATCGATGGAAATACCTGTGAAAGACGCCAAATATTATCGAAATAATCCGAAATATCAAGTGATAGATCGTTTACGTCCTGGACTGGGCTTATTGATGGAGATGAATCTGAAGAGACCACCGTTTCAAGATATGCAGGTGCGTAAAGCATTTAACATGCTCGTCAATAAAGAAGCCATTATCCAAGCTGTTACGCAGGGAGAAGGCGAAGTAGCCCATGCGCCGTTATCTCCATCAACGCTAGGGTATGATAAATCCTTTGAGAAGTACGGTTACGAGTATAATGTGAACGAAGCAAAGAAATTGCTGGACGATGCTGGTTGGAAAGTAAACGGAAGTGGTGTGAGAGAAAAGGACGGAAAAACACTGAGTCTGAATTTGCTCAGTACCGCAGATTTTGACATAGAAGCCCAATTGCTCCAAGCCATGCTGGGAGAGGCTGGTATCAACATGATGATTCAGAATCTAGAAATAGCAGGGTACATGCAGGAAGTCGTTAAAGGAAATTTTGATATAACGCTTATATCGGGCTCCTATGATGACCCTGATATTCTTTACTTCTATTTTCATTCCAGCGGTGCCTACAACCTGTCTGGTGTAAAAGATGACAAGCTGGATGCTCTCCTATTGAAAGGGCGTACAACCATACAGACTGATGCCAGAAAGCAAGTGTACATGGAGGTACAAAAGCATCTGATTGAGCAAGCGTATGTTGTCCCTCTCTATTACGATAAGGCCTTTACTGTCATGAATTCTCGTGTAAAAGGAGTAAAGTGGACATCTGTCATGCCGACATATAATGACAGCTGGATCGAGAACTAACGATATGTCAACAAAGGAGAGAAGCATATGCCAAATAACGGATGGATGGATTCTTTTGAACAATATGCTCAAAAATGGATAACAAAAGGTCAGGTACCTGGTGTTTGTATGGGAATAGCAAAAGATGGTCAAATCTTTTACAGTAACGGATTTGGCTTCCGTGATGTGGAACAGCAACTAGGGGTTACGATCGATACGGTCTTTGGGATTGGATCCATAACAAAATCCTTTACCTGTGTGGCGGTCATGCAATTACAAGAAGCTGGTAAGTTATCCGTACATGACCCTGTTGTCAAATACTTGCCGGAATTTCGTCTGAAAAATCTTGATGTGGGGCAAATCACGATTCATCATTTTATGACGAATACGAGCGGAATTCCTCCCTTGCCAACATTTTATGCAAGTGTGATGCGAAGCTTGGAAGAGAATGAGGTAGAAGACCATCCATTTCTGCAAAACCATACAGATGATGCGGTACCAATCGATACGTACGAAGACCTGATGAATGTAATCTCTGCATTAGATTTAGAGCTTTTAGGGCCACCAGGTACAGAGTTCAGTTATTCCAATGATTGTTTTGCCTTGCTGGGAGCGATCATTGAACGCGTCAGCGGGAAGTCGTATGAGGCTTATGTCAAGGAGCATATCATAGATCCAATCGGGATGGAGCACACGAGCTTTTTTCTGGAAGAGCTGAATGGCTATGAGAATATTACAAAGCTGTATATCATGCGAGACAGAGGCGATCACAAGGAAGTGATTCCATCTCCGAATTGGTGGGATACTCCCGCTTCTCGGGCGGCAGGATTTCTAAAATCAACGGTGCGGGATATGTTGCGATATACGGACATATTCTGCAAAGGTGGGCTTACACCAGGGGGAAATCGTATCCTGACATCTGAAAGTGTGCAACAAATGATAACCCCGTACTTTCCGACTGACTTGGTACCTGGTCAATTTTACGGGTACGGATTGGTTATCACTTCTGACTTCTACGGAAAAACGTTAGTTGAACATAGTGGTGGCATTAAAGGGGTTACGTCGCAAATGTGCTTCTTTCCCGAAACAGGACTGGCCGGAGTGGCACTGTCCAATCTGGAAATGTCACCGGTTTTGGCTGTTATGCTGGGTGCGCTAAATAGTCTGGAAAACCGCCCTCCGGAATCCTCTCATCTGGTTAGCAAGATTGATTTCCTAACTGAGGAAGCAATGAATCAATTCGTGGGGGACTATCAATCAAGTGAGTTTGGGACAGTGCCGATCCGATTGGAAAATGGTCAACTGATGCTCTCCTTTTTGGGAGAAACCTACGTAATGAGACCATTTGCTGAAGATCTGTTTGTAGTCCGAGCATTTGGAACAGATCTCTCTGCAAGGTTTATCAGAAGTGGTAATAATGAAATTGTTCGAATGGCTTTTGCGGCGAGACAATTTACTATTCATGATAAAAAAACGAGTGGGGGAAACGAAAAATGACCCAGCGAGCCAACGTAAGTGATACGAGACACCGCCAGCTTGATGAGCTTTTTACCACGATTGCCGAACAAAACAATTGGAGTGGCAACATCTTGATTTTGGAAGAAGGGAAACCCTTTTATCAAAATTCCATAGGAATGGCCAATCTGGAAACGGCCGAGAGATTGTCACCACATTCGGTATTTGAACTCGCATCGGTTTCCAAGGCGTTTACAGCAATGGGCATCATGATCTTGCAAGAGCAGGGGAAGCTCAACTATACAGATAAAGTTGACAGCTTCTTTCCAGATTTTCCTTATGCCGATATTACTGTAGAGAATCTACTTGTACACACATCCGGTTTGCCAGATTACATGGAATTGTTTTCTCAATATTGGGATAAATCAAAAATCGCTACGAATCAAGACATACTCGAACAGCTAATCAAGCATCGACCCAACGTCTTATTTCTACCCAATGAAAAGTATGAGTACAGTAATACTGGCTATGCCTTATTGGCTTCTATCGTAGAACACGTTGCTGATACACCATTTGCTGATTTTTTGCAGCAAAACATTTTTCAACCACTAGATATGCAGCATACGAAAGTGTACAACCGAAGATATTCTCCTGAGTTGACCAAACATTACGCTTACGGATATGTAAAGTCTGCTCAATCTGATGCATTCGTGTTACCGGATGAATCAAGTGAGCACGATTTTGTCATTTATCTGGATGGCATTCAGGGAGACGGTGCGGTCAGTTCAACACTGGATGACTTGCGTAAGTGGGACAGAGCTCTTTACACAGAAAAGCTGGTAAAAAAAGCAACGCTAGAGAGAGCGTTTTCCCCAATACAGCTTACGGACGACAGTCTATCTCATTATGGATATGGCTGGCGGTTGCGTGAAGATCAAGTGACAGGAAAAGTCGTGCATCACGGAGGTAGCTGGCCGGGGTATCGAAGCTGGCTAAGACGATACATTGAAACCGATAAAACGATTATTTATGTCACAAACGTGGATCAGGAACGGGAGTGGACGGAAAAAGTAGTAGAGGCAGTGGAGAATATTTTATTCGAACAACCGTATGTCATGCCGTAGCCATATAAAAAGAGGAGCCGCCATCGACGGTTCCTCTTTTTTCGATCTACACAAGCATTTTTTTCACCAACTGTGTCCGGTTGCTGACATCCATCTTTTCAAAAATCGATTTCAAATGCTTTTTTACCGTGACTTCGCTCAAATACAAGCGAGCAGCGATTTCTGCGTTCGTCAATCCTTCCAGAACAAGGGCGGCTACTTCCTGTTCCCGTGCTGTCAGCATGCTCATGTCCAGTGTTGTGACTATTCCCGGTGATGCTGGAGGAGAAGTAGCTGGAATCGCTTCTTCTTCCAGACGCAAATCCGCATCCAATCCGGATCGCTTAAGCAGCTTTTGCAAATAAGCGGGCAAATGCTCGCCTTGCGTATCACGGAAAAATACGAGGGTGGGTGTTACTCCGTCATAGTTGGTGTGGGTAGCAAATTCGGCTATATCAAATCCCAAACTTTCGTGGGCGGCTTTGAAAAAAGGAAACGGTGCAGGTGAACACAATAAAAATTCTCCGGTGAACATCAAACCGTGCAGCATATGGCCAATGGCTGTATGTTGGGAAACATCCTCGTAATCGTCTTGATGAATGGTGTGAATGAACCAGCCTGCTCGTGTGTGTTCCGGCACGTTAAATCGTTCTAGCTCTTGTTTGGAGAGAGCGGTGAAATACGAACGGGAGCCGGAATGTTCCATCAGGTAAGGAAGGGTTTTTTCGTTGATGGGAACAACTGCGGCAAGTGCTGAGATCGCTCCGTTTTCATTGCGCAGAACGCGAAGCACGTCGTATCCCAGCGAGAATAGACGGTCATGATCAAGCCAATTCAATGGGTACAAGGTTTGCTCCGCTGTCAGGTGAAAATCAAAATGGCGGTTCGTATGCGGATCAAACAGCTTGATCGTTTTAGGGGAGGGATAGTGCCGCTGATTGCGGATATACTCTAGCAGTTCTTCCCGATGACCAGTGTGAATCGATTCGAATGGTTTGGGTAATGGATCGAACCAATTTAAAAAGGCGCGAATGAGTGCATCACCTAAAAAGAAGGTAAGCTCTAAAGCCTCTGGTGTACGGACCGAATGAGCTGACTTGGTGAACTTCTCATAATAGTAGTGAACGGCCCGCTTTTGCAAATCTGCAAAATGAACCGGGGTCCGTGCCCGCATATCCTGGGCAATGGATTCTCTCATCAAGGAATGAATCGTCCAGCCGCTGTCCACTTTCCGTACAAACGAAAATCGGATCAATTGAAAAAACTCAGAGGCTGTGATTTCCCTTTTCAATAAAAACGACAGATTATCCTGATTGAAGTGCCGCAATACGGCGGCTGCTTCCACGAGAGGACGCAAATGCTCGCCGGGAACCTCGCGCAGCCATTGGCTTACGACAAACGGCAACGTATCCATTTCCTCTTGAAAAGCACCGTTTCCTTCTTGATCTTTCGGCTGCAAGGTAAAGGACAGCAAGGAAAGGGTAAGGGGATGCCCTTTGGAGCGTCGCCACATTTCTTGGATGATAGGCGGTTCAAAAATGTGACAGTAATGCGCATACCGTTCAACAGCATCGTAAGGAAGATGGGACAAAGGGACCCTACTGATGAAGTGACGCCAACCGGGGGAAAGAAGCCAAGCTTCAGACAGTGGATGCCGCCCTGCGACTACGATCAGGATATTCGCGCTTAATCGTTTGAAAAAATATTCGCGCAGCCAATGGTCCAGGCCGTCCAAGTTCTCGTAAATGTCGAGAAAGAGGACGAGTCTTTGATCAGCCGCTTTTTCATTCAGCTTCGAAACGCATTCCTCCAACAATTGAGAGGGATGCTGCTCTTCTCCCTTATGATAAACGTGCAACGCCTGCAAAATATGCAGGCAAAAATCAGAGGGCGTGTGCCAAAATTGCTCGCTGTCCAAAGAGAGCGTAGCTGCTTGACGCAGATGAGCTTGCCGCTTAAGTTCGTCGAGCAAATAGCTTTTTCCCACGCCTGCGGTCCCGAAGAGATTCATGATTTTTTTGGAGCGCCGCTCATCCGCAAGCAACTTCAAAAAATGAAGGACTTCCTCGGTTCGTCCTACCAACAGACGACTTTCCAGCTCTTCAAGGCTATCCTGATAATTCATAGCATCACCCGCTCCATCAAAAGGTTTTCCTTTTTCTTCCTACGATTTTACTACGCTTCTTATATACTGGGTACTCATATTTATCGCACGGGTATCCTTTTGGATGCATCCTTTCGAGTAATATCGAGCCCTGTATTCTCGGTGTTAGGATGAAACAGGCGAGTCAATACGAAAGGATGGAGGGAACATGTCAAAACTAAGCCGCTTGGGTCACATTTCCTTATATGCGCATGATGTTCGCAGATTGGCCTCTTTTTATGAAACCGCACTTGATCTGACAGTGGTGAACCCTAGCGACGAAACGGCATGCTTGGCGATTGATCCGCAATCGGGCAGGCACGATTTGCTCATCCTGAACAATCCGCATCATGTGCATCTGGCTTTTTGGGTGGATACGTTGGATCACTTCAAGGAATTGTGGAGGAAACTGACGGAGCACGGTATTTTGGCACATGGTCCGTATGTGGAGAGCGAATTTGCACGTTTTTCTTTTCTTGATCCGGAAGGCAATCATGTGGAGATCATATGGGGGCATCAAGGGGAAACACCTCATCCACAAAGAAGAAAAATCAGCTTTCGGGAGTTAGAGGAATTCGGCGCTAGCCAAGAATGATTGTCCGTGCAATGAAGGCTGGCTCGCACAAACTATTTCAATCATCGTGATAAGGGAGAGGAAAAAAGAATGTCAACTTCTACAAACACTTTCAATGCAGGGGGAAATACGCTCGGGATCACGACCATGGCTGTGAATCCGGCATCCTTCCAAGCAGCACCCCAAATGGTTCAGGATCGAATGACGTATCACAAAGCGGTGCTGGAGTCATTCGGGATTACGTCCCTGTCCAGTTTGGGGGCGCTCAAGATCCGCGGAACGATTGTACCTCAGTCGGGATTGACGAAACCAACCCCCACGCTCGTCAGTGGGAATACCATGATTCAGTCTGCATACCGGATCGACTCAGCCAAATCTACACCAATGTTGCAAATGTTGAGCGGAAAAGCGGAACTGTTGCAAGCAATCCCGTTTCCTAAAAAAATGACGGCTACATTAGCTGTACCGTCTCCTGCTTCGGCCTTGAATATATCTGTGGACACTGCCTATTGGGCCGCGTCGGAAATTTATATCGAGGATGGAACCAATGTCATTTTGAAATATCCGCAGCGCTACTTGATCATCATCGCCGAAAAGTTGACGGTCGGACAGAATGTTACGTTTACATGGGAGCGTCCTTACCGCTATGTTCCAGCCAAACGCCAAAAACCGGCAACACCGCCAGATGCACCAATGTCTTCGACGCTCTCCGGCATTCCGGGGACACCTGGAACAGCTGGATTGCCCGGAGACCGTGGATTCGACGGGGCTGCGGCTCCTGAACTCGAATTATGGGTCCTCGATATGGCGGGACGTCCTCATTTTGACTTGAAAGGGCAAGATGGCACACAAGGTGGACCTGGGCAAGACGGAGGAGATGGTGGCCGGGGAGGAAAAGGCAAGCCAGCCGAATTGGATTGGGCAGGTTTCTGCAAGGCCGGAGCAGGAGCAGGTGGAAACGGAGGACGTGGCGGAGCAGCTGGCTACGGAGGCCCTGGAGGCAATGGGGGAGCTGGCGGTCGGCTGACCTTGTACGCACCACAAACGATCATCCAAAATTATTCGCAAGGCTTTGCGATCACAATTGAAGGAGGCAGCCCGGGGGCAGGTGGAATCCCTGGCAATCCTGGAGCAGGCGGACCAGGTGGAGCTGTGGGCGACAGCAAGAATGCAAAATTCGGTACGGCATGCGGTCCCGGGCCAAGAACGGCAGGTCAACCGGGGGCGCAGGGTTCATACGCTGATGCTGGTCGTGCCGGATATGCGGGAGGCAGATTGTCTGATCCTGTGAGCTTTCGAGCCATCGACGCAGATGAATTCAGACGCAAGCTCTTGGAGCCGTCGATCAGCCATGTATCCCCGCTCTATGCATTCGCAGGTGATACAGTGACACTGGAAGGAAGTCGTTATACCAAAACCGATGTCGTGCTGATCGATGGCGCGGAAACGAAAACCCAGATAGTAAGCGATACCATGCTCCATTTTGTGTTGCCTTTCGTGACAGGAGGCTCCCATATGCTCCAGGTCCGACAATCAGATATGACTCTCTCTACAAAGGCATCCATCTACGTGAATCCAAAAGTCATTTCCGCCCAACAGGAAAATCAAGTGAAAACGCGGGTGAGACCCGGACAAAAAGTCATCGTGAACGGAAGCGGCTTTTCCGAAGGGACACTCGTCTTGGTAAACAACCAAGAAATGCCCGATGTACGGATACTAAGCTCGACACAAATGGAATTTACCTTGATTCGACCAGCGGAAGTGGAAAGCAATCCAGCGGGTGAGCAGGTGACCCTGAAAGTACGGCTTTCCGATGGCACACCTTCTAATGAAATTCCGCTGACCCTAGAAACCTTCCATATGCTCGTGATGGGCGATTCCGTGAGCTGGGGGCAAGGCTTGCAAGAGCATGAGAAGTTTTATTCCATCGTGGGTGCAGCCGTTCAGGCCAGAGAAGGAAATATCAAGCAATATACACAAGTACTCGCTCATTCCGGCGCCATTATTGGAGAGGGTAAAGATGACGTAGTGGCCCCCGTAGACGGCGAAGTACCTAAATCATTCCCAACGATCCTGCAGCAATGTGCGTTCTTCAAAGGCGAGCCTGACTTGGTGGATCTGATTCTTTTGGATGGAGGCATGAACGATGTCGATGTTCGGACAGTTCTGAATCCTTTCCATCCAGCTGACTTGGGGAAATTACATTATGACTATTTCTATGAGAGCATGAAAAAATTGCTGGTCGAGGTGACGAATAAATTCACACAAGCCAAAGTCATCGTTACCGGTTATTATCCACCTGTATCTGAAAAGAGCGATATGACAGCGGTAGAAGCACTGTTGATCGGCGTGGGGGCCATTGTCGGAGGAGTCGGCGGCGGTGCAGCCGGAGGAATTCTCGGGCTGGCTGAGTTGGAAAAGGTATACAAGCGCTGCGCCCAACTCGAAGCGGAATCAAAGCTTTACCTGCGAAAAGCCATCGATGAGAGAAATGCGGAGCTCGGTCAACAGCGTATCTTTTTCGCCGATCCGAATTTTGGTCCGGAGCATGCGGCGCTGACGGATGATCCCTATGTATTCGGCATCAATTTGGACCTGACTCCACAAGACCTGATCGCAGCCGAGCGCCTCGTCTCCTGCACAGAAGCAGGGTGCACGGGTTTGGATTTCGAGATATGCAAGCGTGCCTCCATCGGTCATCCCAATCAAAAGGGAGCCCAGGCGTACGCGAACGCCATTTTGCCTCTTCTGTAAGCAAGCAAAGAATCATAGGACGATTGACACAGATACGCTTCCATAAAAAAAGTTGGATTTCCATGTAGATCCGGTGATATAATGTAGCCGTAATTGATCATTGATGGTTAGTAATGACGAATTGCTCAATCATCCTGATCTCACGCATAGATATGTTGGGACGGATAACGAGTATCATTGGATGCTTAGGAATTAGCCCACCATCAAACAATTTGCGCATGTTCATGTGTTCATGCTCAGGTTGTTTGGTGGTGGGCTTTTATTATTTTCTTGGAGGTTTTAGAGAAGATGAAAAAAATTAGCTTTGAACTAAATGGAGTGAAGCATGAAGCGGAGGAAGGAACCCGTATCCTGGATTATTTGCTGCAACAGGGAATAGAGCATCCTCACATCTGCTATTCACCCATTTTAGGACCTATTCAAACGTGTGATACGTGCATGTGTGAGATTGACGGGAAAATGATGCGAGCGTGCTCGACCCCTATCGAGGAAGGTATGCACATCCTTACATCCTCTGAACGGGCAAAAGGCGCACAGGCAGAAGCAATGGACCGGATCTTGGAAAACCACATGCTGTATTGTACCGTCTGCGACAACAACAACGGAAATTGTCGGGTTCACAATACGGCAGAACTGCTGGAAATTGACCACCAAACACGCCCGTTCCGAGAAAAAAAGGAAGAGGTGGATATGTCCCATCCCTTTTATCGTTATGATCCCGATCAATGCATTCTCTGTGGACGTTGCACGGAGGTTTGTCAGGATTTGCAGGTAAATGAAACGCTCACCATCGATTGGGAACGAGAGATTCCAAGAGTGATCTGGGACGACAATAAATCGATTAATGAATCATCTTGTGTGTCTTGCGGTCAGTGTGTGACAGTCTGTCCGTGCAATGCGCTGATGGAGAAATCCATGCTCGGTGAAGCTGGCTTTCTGTCAGGGATTAAAAAAGACCTGTTGAATCCGATGATCGATCTCATTAAAGAAGTCGAGCCCGGTTACAGCAGCATTTTTGCTATCTCTGAAGTGGAGGCGGCCATGCGGGAAACACGGACCAAGAAAACAAAAACCGTATGTACGTTCTGCGGGGTAGGCTGTTCATTTGAGGTATGGACCAAAGGACGCCACATTCTGAAAGTGGAACCAACGGAAGACTCTCCAGTCAACAGTGTCTCTACTTGTGTGAAAGGGAAGTTCGGTTGGGATTTTGTTAACAGTGATCAACGCTTGACCACACCTTTGATTCGAAAAGGAGACGCATTTGTTCCGGCTACGTGGGATGAGGCACTATCACTGATTGCCGAGCGAATGGGTAACATCAAGCAAAACTACGGAGGCAACGCGCTTGGATTTGTAAGCTCATCCAAAACAACCAACGAAGATGCCTATCTCATGCAAAAACTGGCGCGGCAGGTATTTGAATCTAACAATATCGACAACTGCTCCAGGTACTGCCAGTCACCTGCCACTGACGGATTACTGGCAACGGTAGGACACGGTGGGGACTCCGGTACAATTCAAGATATTGCAAGTGCCGGACTGGTCATCATCGTCGGGGCGAATCCAACAGAGGGCCATCCCGTTTTGGCAACCCGCGTGAAACGGGCAAAGAAATTATACGGTCAAAAACTGATTGTCTCTGATCTGCGCAAGCATGAAATGGCCGAACGTTCCGATCTTTTCTTGCATCCAAAACAAGGGACCGATTTTGTCTGGCTGACGGCAGTCGCAAAGTACATCATCGATCAAGGCTGGCATGACGAACCCTTTCTCCAAAATCGGGTAAACGATTTTGACGATTATCGGAAAATGCTCGAAAAATACACGCTGGATTATGCTGTGGAAGTAACCGGGCTGACAAAAGAACAGTTGATTCAAACAGCCAGAATGATTCGCGAAGCAGATGGTACTTGCATTTTGTGGGGAATGGGTGTGACTCAGAATATCGCCGGTTCGCATACGTCAGCCGCTATCTCTAATCTCTTGCTGGTAACAGGAAACTACGGCCGACCGGGAGCAGGAGCCTATCCATTGCGTGGGCACAACAACGTACAGGGAGCTTGCGACATGGGGACACTCCCTACGTGGCTTCCAGGGTATCAGCCTATTACGGACGATCAGGCGAGAGCCAAATTTGAAAAGGCGTATGGCGTAACGATCTCGAACAAACCAGGCCTAACGAATATCGAAATGCTGGAAGCGGTGGAGAAAGGTGAGCTGAAAGCGATGTACCTGATGGGTGAAGACATGGCTTGGGTCGATTCCAACGCCAACCACGTGCATGATACCCTCAGCAAGCTTGAATTCTTTGTCGTACAGGACGTATTCCTGACCAAAACGGCTCAATTTGCCGATGTCGTTTTACCTGCGTCTCCATCCCTGGAAAAAGAGGGTACCTTTGTGAATACGGAAAGACGTATCCAGCGGTTGTATCAAGTAATGGAACCACTGGGAGATTCAAAACCGGACTGGTCGATCATCCAACTGATTGCACAACGTATGGGTGCAAACTGGAATTACCAACACCCTCGTGAAATCATGGACGAAATTGCGAGTCTGGCACCGATTTATGCTGGAGTTTCGTACGATCGTATAGAAGGATGGAACAGCTTGCTTTGGCCAGTGCAACAGGATGGTACCGACGAGCCGCTTCTATACAAAGAACAATTCAACTTCCCTGACGGAAAAGCAAGACTTTCGCTCGTTGAATATGTTCCGCCTATCGAGTATTCATCGGAATTTGATCTTACCTTAAACAACGGACGACTACTGGAACATTTCCATGAAGGAAACATGACGAATAAATCAAAAGGCATCCAATATAAACTACCGGAAGTATTTGTAGAAGTTTCGCCTGAGCTTGCCAGCGAGCGGGGGCTAAAAGACGGTTCATTGGTTCGTCTCGTCTCTCCATACGGTGCCATTAAGCTTCGTGTTCTCGTGACAGATCGAGTAAGCGGTAAAGAGCTGTATGTACCCATGCACTCCATTAGCCATGAAAATGCCATTAACCTTTTGACCGGCAGCGTTGGGGACGTTCGAACGCAAACCCCTGCCTACAAGCAAACAAAGGTACGTATGGAGTTTCTCAAAGAAAAAGGAATGATCCCACTGCCCATGTACAATCCCCGCTACGCGAAGCGAAACCCTCAGATGGGTGTCCAAGTAGAGCGCAAATGGGCCAGAGACGATTATGAACCGATTGCAGATGTAAACATTGTGGGAGGTAAAAAATAATGGCAAGACCGATTTCAAAAGTGCTAGAACCTGTTCTTACCGAAAAAGAAAAACAAGATCAAACGGTAGAAAGTGTCATACATGCGCTCGCCAAAAATCCGGAAGGGATCCAGGCTACGATCAAGCTGCTCCAGGAACTCCATGAAAGTGGAATTCTTGGAGCGCTTAACGCGGCCGTTGAAGCGAAAGAAGATATTGCCAAAATTGTCGTAGGACAAATGGTGCGTCCTCCTGTCACCAATATGATCAACAATGCGATGGCTGCCGCAGGTGGGCTTGCAGAGCTAGATCCTGAAATGACAAAAAAGCTGATGGGCGGTGTTACAAAGGGGCTACAAAGGGCAGATGACGCTCTTCGCTCTGGAAAAAAGGTAGGTGTCATCGATTTGATGAAAGCTCTGCGTGATCCAGACATCAACCGGGCGATGGGTTTTGGCATAAACCTGCTGAAAGGATTAGGAGAGGGCCTAAAGGAATGATGAAGGAGACATCGATCGTGCACTTCTATCAACGGATGTTAAATATTTCACTCATCATTCTGGGGCTGGTCTTGAGCTTTTATCTTGTACGTGAACTGTATTTCATTGTGACCGCTGCAATTCTTGGCAATACTAACGTTCATGATATTTTGGAGGAAGTCTTAGCCTTTTTTCTGTACTTTGTTTTTGTTTCTATGATCGTCAAATATTTCAAGGAAGCGTATCACTTTCCGCTGCGTTACCTCATCTATATCGGCATTACCGGCACGATACGTTTTGTTATCGTCAATCGTGATGACGCTTTGAATAATCTGATTCTATCGCTAGTTATTCTTATTCTGGTCATTTGTTACCTATTGTTGGCTCCTCGCAAGAACAAGTGGGGGGAATGGAAGGAGAACATCGAATGACGAAAAACCTGGAACATCAATTCAGCATGCTAGTTCGTGAGATACGAAAAGAATACGTCGGTAACGGTCCAAAAGAAATCGTTACACGTTTTTGTGGTCCATGGGTGATCTGTGAGATGAAAGGAAACCTGACAAATGTAGAAAAATTTATGATTTTGTCTGAAGAAGGCAAACGAATGGTACACGATGCGCGCACGAAGCTCGTGAAGAACATTTACAACGACCCTGCGGTAGTAGCAAAACTCGAGGATATCATCCACGCAAAGGTTTTGCGGATTTTTTCAGATATCAGTATTGAAGAGGATATTGCCATGACCGTCTATGTTTTAGATAGACCGATTTCTTGATCAGTGTAGGAGAGAAGGGGGAAACGTTCGTGATTCAACCTGTGTGCGTTTTATCACATGTCCTGCATTATAAAAATGGTACTTTAAAAGAAGTGGAAGATTCCATCGTGACAGAGTCACCCATTACGATCATGTTGAATCAGGAAGAGTTTGCGACTTTAGTTTGCAGTCCGGAATACATCGAAGAACTCGTCATTGGTTTTCTGGCGTCTGAAGGAGTGATAAACGCATATTCTGACATAGCAGATCTCTTCATAGACGAAACAACGGGACACGCCTATGTGGAAGCAAAAAAAGTGAACAAATACAACCAGATGTTTCACTCGAAAAGATACGTTACTTCCTGTTGTGGGAAAAGTCGGCAAAGTTTTTACTTTTATAATGATGCGCGAACAGTGAAAAAGGTTGAAGCCAAAGGAGTCTTGCTCTCAAGTACTGATTGTTTTCGATTCATGCAAGAGATGCAACGCTCTGCAAAACTCTTTCAAAAAACGGGTGGCGTTCATAATGCTGCCTTGTGCGATAAAAACGGAATTGTTCTCTCCAGAATGGATATAGGACGACATAATGCACTCGATAAACTATACGGATATTGTTTGATGCATTCCGTATCTATTGAAGATAAAATCATGGTCTTTAGTGGCCGCATTTCTTCCGAGGTATTGTTGAAAGTAGCCAAGATAGGATGTAGCGTTGTTTTATCAAAATCAGCTCCTACTGAATTGGCTCTTCGTCTGGCACAGGAGCTTGGTATTACCACGGTTGGTTTTATTCGAAATCAGACGTTTAACGTGTACACCTGGCCCGAACGAATTGCAGAGGTAGAAAGGGGGAAGTCCAGTGATTCCAAGTGAATTGGTGGACGCTTTTGGTCGTGTCCATGACTATCTACGCATTTCGGTAACGGATCGTTGCAACTTGCGATGTGTTTACTGCATGCCTGCTGATGGAATGGAATTTGAACCTGATGAAAATATCCTGTCCTTGCAAGAAATAACCGAGGTTGTGAGGGTTTTGGCCGAAATAGGGGTCAAAAAAGTAAGGCTGACAGGTGGAGAACCATTGGTTCGCAAAGGCATTGAAAATTTGGTATTCGCGATAGCGGAAATTCCAGGAATCGAAGATATCGCTATAACTACTAATGGTATTTTCTTGGCGAAAAAGGCCGAAAAATTAAAAGCAGCTGGCTTGAACCGTGTGAATATCAGTCTGGATACATTGAAAGCGGATCGTTTTTCGTTGATTACCCGCGGTGGTGATGTCCATCGAGTTCTGGATAGTATAGCTGCATGCCAACAAGTAGGGATCGATCCAATTAAGTTGAACGTCGTTCTTATGAAGGGGATCAACGATGACGAAATAGAAGATTTTCTTCAGTTAACGATCGATCGTCATTTACAAGTGCGATTTATTGAGTACATGCCCATCGGCCACAACGACATGAAGTGGAAGCAATCCTATCTGCCGTTGTCCGCCGTATTGGATCGTTGTCATCAATTGGGCTGGAAAGTGACGGAGAGTCATGATGTGCGAGGCAACGGACCCGCACAAACTTTTCGGATAGAAGGGGCCAAGGGGAGTTTTGGGCTTATTCATCCCGTGAGCGATCATTTCTGTGAAACGTGTAACCGGCTTCGTTTGACCGCGGATGGAAACATAAAGCCATGCTTATACTGGTCGGATGAGTTTAACGTTCGTAAGTGCATTGGAAATGATGAAGCGGTACGCGATCTCTTTTTCCGAGCATTGCGTATCAAGCCACTGAATCACGAAATGGCCAAAGCTTTAGTCGATGAGAGTCAGACGCATGTACCAACCGTTAGGCGTATGTCTCAAATTGGAGGGTAGTGTAGTGGACATGGACAGAGTGGAAAGCGTGAATCGATTTCATCGGAATGCGGTTCAAGTCGTGGAAGCGCAGCGCAGAATGGAGCAACATCTGAATCATCTTGGTGTAGAAGAAGTCTCATTGGAAAATGCCTACAGTCGTACGGTGGCGGAGGATATCATTGCGCCAGACAACATGCCTCATTTCCGGCGTTCCGGGATGGATGGTTTTGCGATCATGTCCAGTTCAACTCGCGGGGCATCACCTGAATCTCCTGTTCTTTTGGAAGTGATCGACAATATTCCTTGTGGGACCCTTCCTACAAAAGAATTATCGCAAAGAACGGCCTCCCGAATCATGACGGGAGCGATGGTACCTGAAAATGCAGACGCAGTCATCATGCTGGAAATGACAGACGACTTTGAGGAGCAGGGCAAAACATACATTTCGATAAAAAAAGAGGTCCACCCTGGGCAGAATCTGACTCCGATTGGCCACGAAATGACAAAAGGCGAGTGTGTCCTGCAAAAAGGGACAGAAATCCGTGCTGGTGAGACTGCGTTGTTGGCTACATTCGGTTTCTCTCGCGTCAAAGTTTATAAGCGCCCAATCATCGCGATCTTTGCAACAGGCTCAGAGCTTTTACCTGTAGATGCTCCGCTTTGCTCAGGTAAAATTCGAAACAGTAACTCTTACATGCTGGCGGCACTTATTCGGGAGTCAGGAGGGATTCCGTTACTGATGGGATCCATCCCAGACGAAGCGGATCAGGCACAAAATCTTATTCTGGAAGCATTTTCCGTTGCGGATTTCGTGATCACATCAGGTGGAGTATCGGTAGGCGACTACGACATTCTCGTAGATATTTTAGAAAAATGGGAAGGGAAGGTCCTGTTTAACAAAGTAGCGATGCGACCGGGAAGCCCTACGTCTGCAGGGGTTTGGAATGATCAATTCTTGTTTGCCTTGTCAGGCAATCCGGGAGCGTGCTTTGTTGGTTTTGAGCTCTTCGTTCGTCCCGTGATCTTGGGTATGCAGGGTATTCAAAATCGTTACTTGCAGGACTTTACTGCTTTTCTAGGCGAAGATTTTACAAAGGTAAATGCGTATCCTCGGTATGTTCGCGGAAAGTCGTATGTAATCGATGGCAAGGTATTCGTAAAGCCTGTCGGGATTGACCAATCAAGTGTTACGGTATCCATTAAAGATTCCGATTGCTTGATCAAGATTCCACCTGGAGGAAAGGGAGTGCTTCAAGGTGAACTTGTCTCGGCATTGATGCTTAGAGGATAATTCTAACCGCATTCGGTACGAAAGCTTCCTTCTGAATGGTACAATATATAAGTAGAAATGAATACAGTTGGGAGGATGTTTGGCATGAGCGAATCTAATCAGGAGTATATCGTAATCTCCGGTGCGAGGGAAAACAATCTCAAGAACGTATCCTTGCGAATTCCCAAGCGGAAGATTACGATCTTCACCGGTGTATCTGGATCCGGCAAGTCATCGATCGTCTTCGATACGATCGCCGCAGAATCCACGCGATTGCTGAATGAGAACTTCAGCATGTTCGTGCGCAATTTTCTGCCCCGCTATCCACAGCCAGATACAGACGCGATCGAGAACCTGAGCATGGCGGTTATCGTGGACCAGAAGCGGCTGGGCGGCGGTTCCCATTCCACAATGGGGACGATTACTGATATCTCTCCCATACTCCGTCTTCTCTTCTCCCGAGTGGGTAAGCCCTATGTTGGACAAGCGCACATGTTTTCTTTTAACGATCCACAAGGTATGTGTCCCGAATGTAACGGAATCGGTCGCAAATTAGGTGTCGACATCAGCAAGGCAGTGGACATGTCCAGGTCGTTGAATGAAGGGGCAATCATGCTGCCGGACTATAAGGTAGACAGTTGGGATTGGACGATCGTCGTGCAGTCGGGGTCCTTCGACCCTGACAAGAAGCTGAGCGATTATTCGAATGAAGAACTGGAGCAACTGCTCTACGGCAAGGCGAGAAAAGTGAAGATGGATTTCGCTGGGAAGGCAACGAATATTACAGTGGAAGGCGTCATTGAGAAGTTCACCAACAAATACATCAAGCAGGATGTAAAGACGAAGTCTGAGCGTACCCAAAAAGCTGTTGCGCCATTCATCTCAGAGGGTACCTGCTCCAGCTGCCATGGGGCAAGACTCAGTCAAGCCGCGCTCAACTGCAAGATCAATGGGCTCAACATTGCGGAGATGTCCTCCATGGAGGTCGGTCAGCTTATCCGAGTTATTCGGGAGATTGACGATTCGGTCGCCGCGCCGATGATCAAGTCGCTTACGGAGCGGTTGCAACATCTGGTGGATATCGGACTTGACTATTTGACGCTGGACCGTGAGACGGATACATTGTCCGGCGGCGAGTCGCAGCGCGTAAAGATGGTGAAGCATCTGAGCGGCAGTCTGGTGGATGTCACTTACATTTTCGATGAGCCCAGCGTTGGCTTGCACCCCCGTGATGTGCACAGGTTAAATGAATTGCTTCAAAAGCTTCGCGACAAGGGCAATACGGTGATTGTCGTCGAGCATGATCCCGATGTGATCAAGGTGGCAGATCATATCGTCGACGTCGGGCCGCACGCCGGCAGCCACGGCGGTACCATCGTGTATGAAGGAAGTTTCCAAGGCCTGCTGGAATCAGGGACACTGACTGGCACCCATATGAATCGGCCGCTCCAACTGAAGCAAGATTCCCGGCAGCCGTCCGGCAAGCTGTCCATCGAGGATGCCACACTGCACAACCTGCGGAACGTGAGCGTTGATATTCCAACCGGAGTGCTGACAGTAGTTACGGGTGTCGCCGGTTCAGGCAAGAGTACGCTGATTAACGAAGTATTCCTTAGCAAGCATCCGGATGCAATTGTCATCGATCAATCGGCGGTAGGCGTGTCGACACGTTCGAATCCCGCGACCTACACAGGGATTATGGATGATGTGCGCAAGGCGTTTGCTTCCGCGAACAAGGTCAACCAAGGCTTGTTCAGCTTCAATTCCAAGGGGGCTTGCGAGAACTGCCAAGGGCTGGGTGTGGTGTATACAGACCTTGCATTCCTTGAAAGCGTGAAGCTGCCGTGCGAAGTCTGCGGTGGTAAACGGTTCAAGGAAGAGGTGCTCGCGTACAAGCTGAACGGCAAGTCAATTGCAGAAGTGCTGGAGATGACTGTAGAGCAGGCATTGGAATTTTTTGAGTTAAAAGAGGTTGTGCGCAAGCTCCAGGCGATGAGTGATGTGGGGCTGAATTATATTACACTCGGCCAGCCACTCAGCACGCTCTCGGGCGGGGAATGTCAGCGCATCAAGCTGGCAAGCGAGCTGCACAAGAAAGGCAGTATCTATGTGATGGACGAGCCGACAACTGGCCTGCACATGTCAGATATCAGTCACCTTTTGGAGATTATGAACCGCCTCGTGGATGCCGGCAATACGGTAATCGTCATCGAACACAACCTCGATGTGATCAGCCAAGCAGATTGGATTATCGATATGGGACCGGACGGAGGAAGCAATGGCGGTCAGGTGGTCTTCGAGGGCACACCTAGACAAATCATCCATGCGGAGCAGTCGATTACGGGAAGATACTTGAAGTAATTCATCATTATAAAACAGCTTACTTAATGGTACCTATCGCCAATTAAGTGAGCTGTTTTTGCATATACCGGCTTAATCGAGACCTTTTTGTTACGAATATGACATGAGGTGACATATTTACAGGTCTATACTGGGTGGTAGATCAACGAAAGGAGTAATCAATCATGAAACGAAAAATCATATTAGATTTAGCGGTCACTTTAGACGGTTTTATTGAAGGGAAAAATGGGGAAGTTGATTGGTGCATAATGGACTCTGAGATGGGGTTTGTTCAGTTCTTACATCAAATTGATACAATTTTATATGGAAGAAAAAGTTATGATTTATGGGGACAATTTACACCAGAAATTGACCATTCTGATATGGAAAAAGAAATTTGGGAATTGGTTCATCGTAAACAAAAATATGTGTTTTCCAAGACACAAAAAGGCACAGATCATAAAGCAATATTCGTAAATGATCATATTCTTGAAGTCGTAAGTCAATTAAAGAATGAGCCTGGTAAAGACATTTGGTTATATGGTGGAGCCAGTCTTATCACAACTTTTATCAATTTAGGGCTTGTGGATGAATTTCGATTATCTGTTCACCCTGTTATTTTGGGAGAAGGAAAACCGTTGTTTATGGATATAAAACAGAGGTTGAATGTAAAACTGGTGAATACAAGAACGTTTTCCTCTGGTGTTGTGCAACTCATCTATCATTTGAATGGGAAATAATATACTGGATATTTCAATCAAAACAGCGGTGAGTCTAAGACTGTATTTTCAGGTCTTGGGTCGCCGCTGTTTATTTTTCAGAGTCAGTCCAAAACCAATTTTTATGAGGCTGGAGATTACATCATCCATATCATCGCTTTACAGTTATATAACCGCTTGGTAATACAATAACCGATAAAAGTAAACTCGATTGCTTGGAGGTATTGTATGGACGGAATGATTCTAGAGATGGATGGTCGCCGATACGGCCGGAACCTCTCCAAGAAGTCGATCAATGGCTGGAGTCATATCTTCAGTTTGTATCTGGGAGCATGAAGCCAACTGGCTGGATATTGAAAAAGCTAGGCCTGTACAGATTGTAGAATTGCCGGAGATCGTGGTAGAATTTGTCACGAGATTGCCTCTTTCTTATAATAGGTTTGACTACTTGTAATTGGAGTTGAGATAAGACCATGAAAACGGAAATTATCCATAGATTCATCTCTTACGCACAAGTTGATACACAATCCGATGAGAACAGCGAAACTTGCCCCTCTACACAAGGGCAGCTAGTACTTGCCCAAATGCTCGTAGATGAACTGGAAGCCATTGGTATGCAGGAAGTTACGATGGATTCGAACGGATATGTAATGGCAACCCTACCGTCCAATACAGACAAAGAAATTCCAACAATCGGTTTTCTTGCTCATATGGATACGGCCACCGATTTTACCGGCGCTGGCGTGAAGCCACAAGTCATCGAAAAATATAACGGACAAGACATTGTTTTAAATGAAGAATTGGATATTGTCCTTTCGCCGCGTGATTTTCCAGAGCTGGCTGGCTACAAAGGCCACACGTTAATCACGACAGACGGTACCACATTACTTGGCGCTGATGATAAAGCTGGTATTGCCGAAATCATGACCGCTATGGCTTATCTGATTCGCCATCCAGAACTGAAGCACGGGAAAGTAAGGGTGGCTTTCACCCCGGATGAAGAAATCGGCAGAGGCCCAGACAAGTTTGACGTGTCCGCCTTCGATGCAGTATATGCCTATACGATGGATGGCGGTCCTCTTGGCGGGATCGAGTACGAGAGTTTTAATGCTGCATCCGCCATCATTACCTGCAAAGGAAAGAACGTTCACCCAGGCTCAGCCAAAGGTAAAATGGTCAACGCTGCTAAAATAGCCATGGAACTGCATGGAAAGCTGCCGGCTGATGAAACTCCTGAGGAGACGGAAGGCTACGAAGGCTTCTATCATCTGTCTTCCATTCAAGGAGACGTCGAGCAAACTCAGCTTCGTTATCTGATCCGGGATCACGATCGTAATCGGTTTCAGGAGAGAAAGTCCGAACTGGATCGTATCGTAGAAGAATTACAGAAAAAATACGGAGAGAAGCGAATTGAGCTCGAAATCAAAGATGAATACTTCAACATGCGGGAAAAGATTGAGCCTGTAATGGAAGTAGTGGATATCGCTACACAAGCATTAGAAAACCTCGGAATCGTGCCGATTATTCAACCGATTCGCGGTGGTACGGATGGCTCCCAGTTATCCTACATGGGGTTGCCAACACCGAATATTTTCACAGGCGGGGAAAACTACCACGGGCGGTTCGAGTATGTTTCCGTTGACAACATGATGCACGCAGTAAACACCATCATCGAAATCGTTAAGCTGTATAAGCAAAGAGCTTGATAGCATCCAAAAAGATTTGAGTTGATGTGAAGCTTTACCATGAAGCGATAAATCCTTCATATGTAGTATTTTTACGTGGATAACCAATAGGTAGAATGGAGGCAGCAATCATGATGAAGAATAAAAAAATTGTAGTGGTTGGTGCATCCATGACCTTTTATTTATCAAAGCAGAATCAGAATGTCACTTTACTAGAGACGAATTCAACTGCTGCATGTGAAGCCACTAATAAATCTTTCGCTTGGATTCATCCAACGGGCCAAATAGGTGCTGTCCCGCCAATAACGATTGAGTAGCTGCCCGTATTGATCAGCAGAATAGGAAGTCATGCATTCTTTAATCGACTGGACAGGCACTTCCAATTTGCGCAGCAACAGCATATGTGCTAACTGGTAAACTTGATCTATGCTGTACATCCTGTACTAATTGTTATCTAGATAAGTAGGTAGAAGAACCCCTTTCTCTTCAAAATAACGAATCTGATGAACAGACACATTCATAAGTGTAGCTAATTCGCTAATGGTGATGTCAGCGATATTGACACATCTATGTCTTCGGAGATATTGTAGATATAATAAATCTACAATAGATTTTAATGACAGGAGGCCGGTAAGTATGGCGAATATTTGGAATGAGCGCTTTCATTCGGAAGAATATTATTATGGGGAAGAACCTAACGTTTTTATTCAACAACAGGCTTTTCGGTTAGAACAAGGACAAAAAGTGATCGCGTTTGCAGAGGGCGAAGGCCGGAATGCAGTTTTTTTAGCAAAAAGAAATCTTGAAGTGACAGCCATTGACTATGCGGAGAGCGGATTGCAAAAAACGAAAAAACTGGCTCAGAAGCATTCCGTTGATGTAATTACCCGAAAAATTGACCTTTTGGAAGAGGATGTGCCGAGTGAAGAATATGATGTCGCGATTATGGTATATGGACATTTTCATAAAAATGCTCAGACCATGGTTCTGAATAAAATGATTAAGGCAATAAAGCCTAAAGGGATTATGATGCTTGAGGTATTCTCGAAGGAACAATTAAAGTATGGTACGGGTGGCCCCCACGAACTTGAAATGCTTTATGATCCAAAAGAAATTCTTGCTTGGTGCAAAGGGCATGAGGTAATCCATTTCTTCTATGGCGAACAAGAGCGTGTGGCAGGAAAGGCGCACACCGGTTTAGCCCATGTTATTCAACTTGTACTAAGAAAATGATGGGGATCTGCGCCATTTAAAGCCTTCACAATCAGAGGCAGCTTACCTTTTCGCTCCGAGACAAATCTCCGAGTTTGCCTCCTCTGCCTCGGAACAAGATTTGGATGACGCTTATGTGGAATTGGATCACTGGGCAGTGTTCGGCTCTTTTGAGCAAAATCGTTTGGTTTGCGCTGCCAGTGTGTATCCATGGGAGAAGGATGCGCATATTGCGGATCTTGGCGTACTGACGCTGACGTCCTTTAGAGGAAAAGGTCACGCCCGCAAAGTGGTGCGTTCCATCTGCAAATATGCCTATGGTCAGGGATACGAACCTCAGTACAGATGCCAACTCGATAACCATATCTCTACGGCTTTGGCGAAAGCAGCGGGTTTCACATTGTTTGGAAAATGGGAAGTGATTTCTCCCGACTGCATGGAATGAGAGTCCGATGATATGTCTCATATTGATTGAACCATTCTTTTGCTCAGATAGCAGAGACTTTAAACTATTAAAGGAGGGGGCTTTCGCGGTATATGCTGAGGAAGGAGAATACCCTCTCAACTATTCCATCGTCAGCGGCAACAACAAAATGACTCTGCCGAAGAGCGGAACAAATCGTATTTGCCCGAGCGCCAAGCTCGGAATTTCAAATAACAATCAGGATAAGCCAGTTACGCACAAAAAGCCCACCCATTCCGGGGACTGACCCCGTTATGGAGAGAAAAGTGGGCTTTTTGTGATGGATCGAAGTTCCGAACAATGGAGCTTGACCGCAAGCTGGAACCACCAGGAAAAGAGGCTAACGAGCTGGTGACCAAATCATAATCTACCCGGTCCATGCATACGTTAGAATCAGCATAAAATCCAAAATGAAAGAGTTCATATATTTTGTCGTGTTTTACGATTCCCTCGATCCGATACCATTAATCCTTAAGAAGAGCAAAAAGATGTTGATTTCTCTTGTTAACTGCTATATAAATTAATTAGAAGTATTATTATGTAATACTTAATTTAAATGACGGGAGAGGGACAAATGGACTCTATGGCAACTGCTAACACTGGAAAGTGCCCGTTTTCGCACGGTAGCACTACGAATCACAACCCTAGTGCTACATCGAACAAACACTGGTGGCCCAACCAGTTGAACTTGAACATTCTGCATCAGCATGACAGAAAATCTAATCCGATGGGCGAAGACTTCAATTATGCAGAAGAGTTCAAAAAGCTGGACTACCAGGCTCTCAAGCAGGATCTTTATGATCTAATGACAAACAGCCAAGATTGGTGGCCTGCCGACTACGGACATTATGGGCCATTATTTATCCGCATGGCTTGGCACTCCGCTGGTACATATCGTACAGGAGACGGCCGTGGTGGTGCTGGAACCGGCACACAGCGTTTTGCTCCACTTAACAGCTGGCCAGACAATGCCAACCTTGATAAAGCTCGTCGACTGCTATGGCCGATCAAGCAAAAATATGGCAACAAGATCTCTTGGGCAGACTTGTACATTCTAGCAGGTAATGCTGCTATTGAATCCATGGGCGGTAAGACAATCGGTTTTGGAGGCGGGCGCGCAGACGTTTGGCATCCAGAAGAAGATATTTACTGGGGTGCTGAAAAGGAATGGCTAGGGGATAAGCGTTACTCTGGTGATCGTGAGCTCGAGAATCCGCTTGCTGCTGTTCAGATGGGTCTGATTTATGTGAACCCGGAAGGTCCGAACGGCAATCCAGATCCGCTTGCGAGTGCTCGCGACATTCGCGAAACCTTCAAGCGCATGGGAATGAACGATGAAGAAACCGTTGCACTCGTGGCAGGTGGCCATACGTTTGGTAAGGCTCATGGCGCAGGAGATGCTGCTCTTGTTGGCCCAGAGCCGGAAGCTGCTCCTTTGGAAGCAATGGGCTTAGGATGGCAGAGCACACACGGTTCCGGTAAAGGTCGCGATGCCATCAGCAGCGGTATTGAAGGTGCCTGGACTGCGAATCCGACACAATGGGATAATGGTTTCTTTGAACTATTGTTCGGCTATGAGTGGGAGCTGACCAAGAGCCCTGCAGGTGCACACCAGTGGGTTGCTGTAAATCCTGCTGAGGAGCATCTTGCACCAGATGCAGAAGATGCATCCGTTCGCGTTCCAACGATGATGACCACTGCGGATATGGCATTGCGTATGGATCCAGCATACGAAAAGATTTCTCGTCGTTACTATGAGAATCCAGAGGAGTTTGCAGATGCATTTGCAAGTGCATGGTTCAAACTCACACACCGCGACATGGGGCCACGCTCAAGATATCTAGGCCCTGAAGTTCCAGCAGAAGATTTTATCTGGCAAGATCCTGTACCCGTTGCTGAGTATGAATTAACAGATGCAGATATAGCAGAACTGAAAACACGTATCTTAGATTCGGGCCTTACCGTCAGCGAGCTGGTAACAACAGCTTGGGCTTCCGCTTGTACCTTCCGTGGCTCGGATATGCGTGGTGGCGCCAATGGTGCTCGCATCCGTCTTGCTCCACAGAAGGAGTGGGAAGTGAATGAGCCGAAAAAACTTGAAAAGGTGCTTACGATCCTGGGAGTCATTCAAGAGGACTTTGGTAAAAAAGTCAGCATGGCCGATTTGATTGTACTCGGCGGCAGTGCCGCAGTAGAAAAAGCCGCACAAGATGCTGGCTTTGATGTAACGGTTCCTTTTGCTCCTGGACGTGGCGATGCAACACAAGAGCAGACAGATGAAGAAAGCTTTGCCGTGCTAGAGCCAATCGCTGATGGTTTCCGGAACTATCAGAAGAAGCAGTATCGTGTAAGTCCTGCGGAGCTTCTGATAGACAAGGCACAGCTACTAAACCTTACTGCTCCAGAAATGACTGCACTCGTTGGCGGTATGCGTGTTATCGGTACAAATCACGGTGGCACACAACACGGTGTATTCACGGATCGAGTAGGCACACTGACGAACGACTTCTTCGTTAACTTGCTAGACATGGGCATACAGTGGAAGCCTGTAGACGGAGGCGTATTTGAAGGACGTGATCGCAAAACCGGTGAAGTCGTGCGTACAGCGACTGCTGTTGACCTCGTGTTCGGTTCAAACTCTGTTCTGCGTGCCATTGCAGAAGTTTATGCGCAAGACGATAACAAAGAAAAGTTTGTGCGTGACTTCATTGCTGCATGGGTGAAGGTAATGAATGCAGATCGTTTCGATCTTAAATAAGCATAATCTTGAAATGTAAAGCAAAGAACAGTATTTGTTGTTGGATACTGTTCTTTGCTTTTCTTTTCTATAGTAATATTAGAAATTGAATCGGTACAGGTCGTTATCAATCTTCTCTGTAACAACGAACGAATTGGTTTTTATAGAATTTACAACTTGGAGACAACTGAAAGATACTTTTAACATATGAACGCTATATTCTATTAACTGTAACAAGGGTTTCGTGCCCAAACAAAACAAAAAATTTCAGGAGGCATTACCATGAACAAAAAAAATATTCTCGTTTTTTCAATGGCACTATCAATTGTAGGCGGTGCTACAGCAGCTGTATTTGCAAGCGAAAACGCGGTTCATTCTACTAAAAACAAGGTCGTAACAGTGGCAAGCAAAGCAGGAAATGGCACAAATCAAACCACTACAAATCATGCAGTTAAAGTAGCAAATGGAAAGATTAGTGATGAAGAAGCGGTAAAAATGGCAACCAAAGCTCTAAAAGATTATATGGGGCTTGACGCGAAATCTTTTGGTGAGGCGCGTGTTAATCGAACGAATAATCAAGAAGACTTTAAGTTCTTTATGGATATAGTTTCAAAAGAAGATGCAGCTGTATTAAAAGAAAACGCGAAAAAAGATACGGCAGATGTTATCGTTGTACAGTTTGCTCGTACTGAGGACTTAAACCAGCCAATGCCCGCTTCTAATCGCATTGTCATAAATGAAAAAACAGGGGAAATTGTTTCTTTAACTGCTTACACTAATGAAGCTCAAAGCTCAGAGACAACAATCGATGATGCGAAAGTTAAATCTGCGGTTATCAACTTTTTTGATCAACAACAGAAAAATGTTAAGGAAAATACGATGAAGGTTAGTAAGAGTGCTAGTTCCGGAACCGTACGTGTTCTTTGCAACCTGGAAGATGGAAGAGATGTAGATATGACAGTTAGTCTGAAGAATTATACAGTATCTAGTTATGAGATTAATTATGACAGACTAATCCCTCTACCTTCCGAAGAAAAAGATTACAGTGAGAATTTCAGAAAACTGTAAGTAAATGAAGATATTGTGAGGCGGATAAGATGGAGTAAGTGCCTGAAATGGTACTTACTCCATCTAACCGTTACAAAAGGAACGAGGTAAAAACGGAATGATAAAAATTTTAGTGGTTGAAGATGATATCGCAGTAGCAAATTTAATAAAATTGAATTTAAATACAGCAAATTATGAGAGTTCAATCGTTTTTGATGGAGAGGATGCCCTAAATGTTATTGAAAGAGATCGTTTTGATCTCATACTTTTGGATGTGATGCTTCCGAAAGTTGATGGATTTACTTTATTCGAAAAAATTAAACCTTTAGGGATACCTGTCATTTTTTTAACGGCGAAAAGTTCTGTCACAGATAAGGTGTATGGATTAAAAGCGGGAGTAGATGACTATATTACGAAACCCTTTGAAGGAATTGAATTGCTGGCCAGGATTGAAAATGTATTAAGGCATTACAATAAAAAAAGCAACATCATAAATTTTAAAGACACAGAAGTATACTTGCAAGAAATGAAGGTGAAAAAGAACGGTGAAATGATTGAGCTAACCTTGAAGGAGTTCGAACTATTGGTGTTTTTAGTGCAAAATAAAAACATCGTATTAACGAGGGAAAAAATCATAGAAAAAATTTGGGGATATGACTACGTTGGCGAGACGCGGACGATTGACAACCATATCCAAAAGCTAAGAAAAAAGCTGGGATGGAAAGATGAAATTAAAACAGTATTTAAATTGGGATATAGGCTGGAGGAATAAATGAAATTTTGGCAGAGGATATTTTTATGTACATTAATCATATTTGAAATCTTTTTTGTACCAGCATCCATTTACCTTATTCATAGCAGCTTTGAACTCAATCTCAATATGGAGATCCGTTCCGGGATAAGTGAACAGGATCGATTTGCAAACTCTTTAGAATCGAATCTATATCTGCTTAAAGTTCAAGAATCTTCAACCCTGGGTGCTGAAGGAGTTGGCAAACCAAACATAGATTCCATGATTCGTACGTACTTGGACAACCTCGGAGAACAGGATGTGTATTTGGATGTAATAGATGAAAATAATAAGGTTATTTTTAGTCATTTTAAAAACAACAAGATAACTCTTACTAATCGAGAAGAATTAAACATCCCATCAGATAAAGTAAATTACATCATACGGGATCTAGGGGAAAAGACGTACTTATTTATAGCTAAGAATATTTATTTGGAAAACAATCACTATAAGCTTTCTTACGTGAAAGATATTTCGAGTGTTTATGAAAATAGAGAAGACTTATTAAGCCTTTTAATAAAGTTAAATGCTCTTGTTTCAGCAATTTTGGTCATTGTTACCATCATCATGAGCATGTTTATCGTAAAACCGATTAATAAACTAATCCAGTCAACAAGAATAATTGCAGGCGGGAATTTCAGCGAAAGAGTCATGGTCAAATCGAAAGATGAAATCGGGTTGTTAGCGGAAAATTTTAATTTGATGGCCGTTGATGTAGAAGATAAAGTAAACCAGCTTAAACGATCTTCCGAAGACAAGCAAAGGTTTATCGATAACCTGGTACATGAACTTCGGACTCCTTTAACGTCGATCATAGGCTATGCGGATTATTTACGAACGAATAAATATGATGAAGAGACTTATATCAACTCATTAAGCTTTATCTATGAAGAAGGAAAGCGGCTAGAGAAACTGACATTTAAGCTGATGGAGCTCATTGTTTTGCGAAAAGAAGATTTTGAGTTAAAAAAGGGAAAACTTGACGAGCTTTTTGTGGAAATCAAACATTCCTTTATTCCAAAGCTGAACATAAAGAATATGGATCTGGAAATATCGACGGAGCATCTGAGTGTTTTAATGGATAAGGATTTGATGAAAATTTTACTTGCAAACCTGATAGACAATGCGATTAAAGCATCGAAGAACAACGGAAAAATATTTCTACGTTCATACAGAGATACGGAGTCAAAAATTATACTTGAAGTGAAAGATACAGGGATCGGTATTCCTGATGACGACATAACAAAAGTCTTTGAGCCATTCTTTATGTCCGACAAATCAAGATCGAGAGCGAATGGAGGAGGCCTCGGGCTCGGGCTTTCATTATGTAAGGAGATAGCTAAAATTCATGACGCTGAAATAAGAATAGAAAGTAAGCTCGGCAAAGGTACAATTATACAATTGGTTTTTAATTGTTAACACTGAAAAGGTAGAGAGGGCTGTCCCAAAAGTCATGAACAATGACTGCGAGACAGCCTTTTTCTTTCAAACAAGCATGTCATTATCTCCATTCTTACTAAAATGTAAGAAAGAAGGTCAAAATCGTTAGACAAGAGTCATTCAATTGCATGAAAGTCTCGTCTATAATCCAGACATAAATAGTTTATAAAGGAGAAGTTAAGGTGAAAAAAGTAATAGGTCTCTTGTTGGTTATTGTCATTTTTGCAGGGATTGGATTCGGAGTAAAACGATTTGTAGAAGGTCCATCGCAAGCGGTCGATGGCGTTCTCGTAATAGGCACAGAAAAAGATGCGAGTAAGGTCAAAGAGTTGTATAAGGATAACACCAAACAAACGATGGACTACAAAATGAAATTGGTTACAACGAAAAAAATAACGAAACGGACAGAGCAAGATCAGAAAGAAACGGGTCAAGAATTTGAAACCAGAGATATCAAATATTCGGTTGTAACTCGATCCACAGCTGAGCAATTCGTCAAGAAGGGGATTCTCAGAGCCAGACAAGATCCAGACAGCACGTCTATTATTTCAGACCCTGTTACTGGCATAAAAGAATTATCGAATGGTCAAAATCTGTTTTACTCTTTAAGTGATTATGAAATGAAGAATGACCAAATTGATTTGAACGGCCAGATGGTACCTGTAGCGTATGTGAACCATCAGATGTGGATCGGGTATATACCACAAGCGGATCTTGTTATTGTTGACGACCAGACTTACAACCAATTAACCGAAGCAGAGTCAACACTCTCCTTGATTCAGTTTGAAAATGACAGCTTCGATTATAAGAAGAAAGATAAGGTGAACCAAATCTTACAAGAAATCGGGAGCGTATACGCAAATAGTGAAGACAAAGTAAACTTCGTAGACGTACAAGATTGAGTTTGGGTGATGAGAGGGTGAGCTGTATGGAAGTTGTACGAATGGAAAACGTAGTAAAAAGTTACGGGGAAGGAAATAGCAAGGTAGATGCGTTAAAAGGGATTCGCCTTTCGATTCAGCAAGGAGAGTTTGTTTCCATCGTTGGTGTTTCCGGCTCTGGTAAAAGTACATTGCTGCATATTTTAGGCGGGTTGGATCGTCCGACTTCAGGACAAGTATTCATTGGGGATCATAATATTTACGATTATACAGATGATGAGCTTTCGATATTCAGAAGAAGAAAAGTCGGGTTTATTTTTCAATTTTTTAATTTGATCCCGGTATTGAATGTCCAGGAAAATATCGCGTTGCCCATGTTATTGGATGATGAACCGATCGATATGAAGTATCTGGATGAACTGACTGAAATCCTGGGTCTCCATGAACGGAAAGATCACTTGCCTTCCGAATTATCGGGCGGTCAGCAGCAACGGGTCTCCATCGGCAGAGCCTTAATGAATCGGCCGCAGTTGATTTTGGCGGATGAGCCCACTGGGAATCTGGATACACGAAATACGAAGGAAGTCATGGATTTATTACGATTGACAGCCAGGAAATACAATCAAACTATTGTTTTGATTACGCACGATCTTGCGATTGCTTCGGCTTCTGACCGGATCATCACGATAGAAGACGGTACGATCATTTCAGATCAACGGCTTGCTGCGAATTAGCCAAAAGACTGGAGGAGAATGATTTTGATCAGCAGTTATAAACAATTAAGCAGCAAGTATTTAAAGGGGAATATGAAACGGACGATTTTGACTTTGATCGGAATCATACTCTCTGTAGCGTTAATTTCCACAGTCGGCCTTTTTATGAAAGGATCACAGCTATCTCAAATCGAGAACATCAAGAAGTTAAACGGATTTTCTTTTCATTTCGGGATTTCAAATTACAATGAAGCACTAGTAAACAAAATCAAATATAATCCCCTAATAGCTTCGTATGGTTTCATGTCTCAGGGCGGCATCGTTTCTGTTGGAGAGGTTTCTGTTCAAAAGAACTTCGCTGATCATAGCGCCATGGAGTTTTTAACCTACAGTCTCGTTGATGGCAGACTACCAGCCAATGACCGTGAAGCAGCTGTCGATTCATGGACGCTTCCTTATATGAAAGAGGGTCTTCAGATCGGCGACTCATTTGAATTGGATGGTCAAACCTATCAACTGGTTGGTTTACTAGATAATCGCGCGTTCACTCAGAATAAGAAAGTGGGCCGTTTACTAACCTATAAACATGATTTTACTATTGGAGAGGGTAGGATCTTAGCCGAAATAAACGAGAAAGCGAACTTTCAAGAGGTTTTAGAGGAGATAAAATCACTTACGGAAGACGAGAATCTGGTTATCAATGAGGAATTGATCAGAGTTTTAAAACCGGGATCGAATCAATCGATTTTGGCCGTGCTCGTCATCGTCGTCAGTATTGTTGTGATCGCGACAGTTGTTGTGATATACAACGCTTTTCAAATCAGCGTCGTAGAGCGAATGAAGCAGTTCGGCTTGCTCCGAAGCATCGGCGCTACGCGAAAGCAAATTAGACAAATTGTGATGAGAGAAGCTGCTGCGCTGGCTGTCATCGCCATACCGGTTGGGCTTGTTTGTAGCATATTGGCGGTTGCTGCTCTCCAATCCATTTTCACAATCCTTTTAGAAGATGGTGCAGGTGTTGCGTTCTTTCAAATCGATTGGCGGATTTTATTCATCAGCTCGATCATCACGCTGACGGCCGTACTAGCGTCCAGTTATTATCCGGCTTTTTTTGCGGGCAGAATATCCCCACTGCTGGCAATCAGCAGCAGGTTATCCATTAAAAAAGAGGCGATCAAAAAACACAAGAATAACGTGTTGAAAAAGCCGTTATCTTTTCCCTTGAGCCTGGCCTTTAAAAATGTCAAAAGAAATAAAAATCGTTATACCATTACGATCCTATCTATCATTATATCCAGTGTATTGTTTATTACTTTCTCGTCTATGATGGATATCGCATTTGCATCCAAATATGTGAAAGATTTATCCACGAAATCAGATCTATCCATCTCTCTGCAACAAGATCATGGTGATTTTTCAGCAGAAAGGCAGCAAATTTTGGAGCTTTTGAAGTCGGTTGAAAATGTATCCGGAGTGAAGGAACAGGACCTTAGTTTTGAAATCGAATTGAAGGATAAGACTCAATCTGTTACAACTGTTGCTCACATCGATGAGTCTGTTGGAAAAAAACACGTCATTACCATTGTGAATCACATCGATGAGAATAAAGTGAAGAAAGATTCGGAGCTCGTCATAAAAGTACTGGTATACAGTTTTATCACAGTCATTTCTTTGATTGGCAGTCTCAATATTCTTAATACGATTACGATCAGCATCATCATCAGACGAAAAGAACTGGCTGCGTTAAAAGCCATAGGGATGTCACAAGAGAATTTGAAAAAAATGATCATCTATGAAGCGCTGATTTACGGTTTTTCTGGAAGTTTGCAAGGGATCTTTTTCGGTTGTATACTTTCTTATATTATTTATTTGGCGGCTTCCGGTGTCTTGAAGGTCGAATGGACGATCCCCTACGAAGCTTGTCTTATTACGTTTGTTTCAGCTTTGTTTATCAGCTTTTTATCTGTTCTGATACCACTGAGAAAAATCCAAAAAGATAATCTTATCGATGTTATCAGGGAACAATGATAGAATGGGCCTGGCTATTTTATAGTCGGGCTATTCGGATTGGTCAATGGCTGAAATGGAATGAGGATAGGGAGAGGACAACCTTGAATAAAATATTGCTTGTGGAAGATGATGAGGCGCTTGGTCTAGCCATCGAATTCTCATTGCGAAATGAAGGCTATGAGGTGGTCAGAGCCTCTAGTGTAAAAGAAGCGAAACACCAGTTTGATCATCAACCTTTTGATTTGGCGATCCTAGATATTGGCCTTCCAGATGGAAACGGCTATGATTTATGTCTGCATTTCAAAAAACAAAACGATTCACCGGTTATTATTTTCTTAACGGCCTTGGATGAAGAAGCAAATGTAGTAATGGGTCTGGATATTGGCGGGGACGATTATATAACGAAACCTTTCCGAGTCAAGGAATTCATATCCAGAGTGAAAGTACAACTGCGCAAACGGCGGCGATTGGAAACTTCTTCTGTCACATTATCATCTGAAAATGTAAAAATAGATACGAATCTAGTCAAGGCTTATAAAAATCAGGAAAGCATTCCATTAACCAATCTTGAATACAAACTTCTGCTAACTTTCATGATGAACGCTCATAAAGCACTAAAAAGAGATGATCTCCTGATGAAAGTATCGGAAGGAGAAGATGCTTTTTTTGATGAAAACACGTTATCTGTATACATTAAACGTCTAAGAGATAAAGTGGAAGATGACCCCAAAAATCCGCAGTTTATCGTTACCCAAAGAGGATTGGGATATCGGTGGAATAAGGATGTGAATAGAGAGTAAGATGATGAAGAATACCGAATTGAAAGGGTATATGACGATACTGGCCATTCTGTTATCTCTATTTACCATTTACCAGTATCTTGTACATCAACTGTTTTACGATGCTATGAAAAGCGATTCCATTGCAACCTGGGGTGAAATTACAGCTAGATTGGCTGAACAAAATCCCGAGAATGAAGCCGAAATTATGAAAGTCTTAACAAGTCACGCATCTAATTCAAGTGAGTATCAGGAAAAAGGAAGAGAGATCTTTAGACAGTATGGATTATATGAAGATTTGGAATCAGAGCTTTTTCCCCTATTAAATAAACATATTTCCAGCCATAATCAATTGATTTATTGGGGATGGATTTGTTTCGGATTGATGCTGCTTGGGTCAAGCTATATGCAATACAAGGTTGTCTTCCATAAAATTAGACAACTTACTTCCGCAGCTAAAAAAATTATCGATGGGGACTACTCGGTAGTCATCAATGAAAATAAAGAAGGGGACCTTGCCAAACTTGCGGTTTCCTTTCGTTCCATGAAAGATATTATTCGAAAAAGCATGCAGGATCTTCTGGAAGAGAAAGAGTTTCTAGCTCAAATGCTGCAAGATATCTCCCATCAATTAAAAACACCGCTTTCAACGATATCTATCTACAATGAAATGTTGTTGAATGCAGAACTGCCTCGCCAGCAGCAAGTTCAACTCCTGAAAAATAATGAAGTACAAATCTCTAGAATGAATGTCTTAATTCAAAATTTGTTAAAAGTAGCGAAAATCGACGCCAGAGCTATTTCATTTGATAAAGAGCCAGCCAATTTGGTGGAGACCATCGAGGAAGTTCTGGGTCGCTTGGCAAGCATGATCAGTGATAAGCATATAGAGATTGACTGGGATGCGCGGAAGGAAATTGTCGTTGCCCACGATAAACTATGGATGCAGGAAGCTTTGTTGAACCTGCTGAAGAATGCGATAGAGCATTCCAAACCAAGCAGTACAATCATGATTCAAGTAAATGATACGCCGATTTATACGGAGTTGGTGATTCAAGACTTTGGAGAAGGAATTGCACCTGAGGAAATATCGCATATTTTTGATCGATTTTACAAAGCAACAGGTTCTAAAAAGCATGATTCGACAGGGATTGGATTGGCGCTAGTCAAAGCCATTATCGAAGCACATCATGCCTTGATTAAAGTAGAGAGTGAGAAAGACAGCTTTACAAGATTTACGATTACTTTCATGAAGTTTTAAGTACAGGAGAAAAAGAGTGGAGGAGAAATTAGATTCTTCCTTACAATTCATTGATGGTGTGAAAGTGTTATTATGGGCTTTCGCGTAGCCAAACCTCGTATGGCTGTTTCCGCAGAAAGGGCAAGGATTACTCGCTTTTCTGATGAAATTGTGCAGGCTGGCTATGATCACACCAAAGAGTTGGTACGTATCTGGTGGGATAGTCCGGTTGATTTACTTACAGATTACTTGATAGGCATAGATACCATGAAGTGATCTGTTTTTTTACGTTTCTCAAATCCTAGCTTTTCAAGCATATATCCAAAAAGGTCGCAACACAAAGTGAACAACTTGCGAAGCCGTAAAGTAGACGAAAGAACCTGGTGGCGAGAACGTAGCTCAATCTTGTTGTTCACTGAAAATTATGTTTTAGACTCAAAAACAAAGTGTTAGACTGTGAAAAAATAGATGAAGACGAACTACCCGGAAAAGCTCGCTTTTCAGGATTTATCCTGATCAAAAATTGATAATTCAAAGAGGAAGATTGATGGTGTATGCACAAAGCCGAATGGAAGTGCTACCGGACGAACAAGTACTCCGAGTATCGATGGAGAGACAGGGTCGCCTATATCGTAACCGTTTTTGCTGTCATGGCTTTAGGCTTAGGGTCCAGAGTGTTCGCCGATGTGTTGCCTGTCTTTGTAGCTGAGCATTTTGGCGATGCATTATGGGCGAGTATGATCTACTTCGGCTTTCGCACTTGTTATGCTCATAAAAAGATTTCTTTCGCGCTGTGGTGCAGCCTCGCGTTTTGCTTTGCGATCGAGGGCAGCCAATTGTATCAGGCCGGTTGGCTCACTTACCTTCGGGAGACAACGATTGGGGCGTTGGTATTAGGAAAAGGCTTTTTGACGGCGGACCTTGTACGGTACACTGCGGGAACTGTCGTCTCTTCCCTGATCGACCGAGCATGGCCTTGGCGTAAGCGTCCGTGATTTTTGGCGGATGTACGACATAACAAAAAAATCTATCGTAAACTTCGAGGGGGAATCATGTTGCAGCAGCTCTTTAACGATATGATTAAACAGGATGTAAAGCCGTTCCTTTCCAAACGTGGCTTCGCAAAGAAGAGTTTGAATTTCCATAAGAGAACAGAAAGCCTCATTTACATGTTCAACTTCCAAAAATCTGCTGGCAATGCAGCGGATAATGTAATGTTTTATGTGAACTGCGGTATTTATGCAGCAGAGTTCGCACAGATACAATCGAGAGAGCTTCTAACAGCACCTCAAGAAGCGGAGTGTCACTTCAGAGCAAGAATTGGCGAAATTGTTGAGTCTGCTCCAGATCGATTTTCAATCACTCCTGATACGAATATGGATGATATAAGAGAAACGCTGCTAAGTGGATTAGAAGAGGTTATTCATTTCTATGATACTATGACCAGTGCCAGATCCATTGTTGATTATTACTCTTCAGGTCCATATTTGCATCTGGCCGAAGAGAGCTTTCATTTGCTCTTACAATCCAAGGATGTAGTAGCGGCAAAACATTATTGGAAGAGTTTGCAGGAAAAGTACGGAACAGAAAAGCGATGGTCCATATTCGAGAATAAATACTCGGTCATCTTCAATAAATACGGAGTGGAATTTGATGAGCGATAAGTCAGCATATCGACGGATTTTTTTGTGTGTGCATGATAGGCCGCGCAGCGGTCAGTCTAAGACTTTATTTTCAGGTCTTAGGTGGCCGCTGTTTCATTTCGTGGAGTCAGTAGATAACCAATTTTTGGTAAAATAGGCGAACGAGATAGGCGGAAAGTCCATAACGTAAAGTGTGTTAAAGCCATTGGAGGAGGGAATTTATGTACGGGTGGTTTCAACAAGAGAGTTATTATCCAATTTCAGCGGGAGAAGGCAGACACTACAACGATTACGAATTACGGAGACATATTTCCAGATTAGAACGATATCTGGTGGAAGTACAAGAAGCATTATCAGTATGTACGAAAAAGAATGGCGCTTTAAAAAAGGATTTAGAAGTTGTTAGACAGCAAAGCCCAGTGCAAACTCAAAATGATCAAACCTACCAACAGCCAGCAGTAGATAAAGTAAATGTCAAATGTATAGTAGCGACAGAGACATCGGTAACCTTTGAAATATCGGGAAGAAGATTAACATTTGATAGGGATTATTATGGGAATTATGTAGGTGAATATACCCCAGGAAAAGTATACGTAGCCATGGCGGATTATGGAGCGGGGCAAATCTATCTATCCATGAAGGATGATAATGAAATTTGGCATACATTTAGATATTCACGTATCCAATCGTAATTGACTAGTTGTGCTTATGAAAGTCAGTGGCAACAAAAGAAAGAGATTGTTCGCTTAGATTGATTCTTGTCGAGTGATACCTGATGCGAGAAAATGCTTATGTCACTCGGCATTATACATACTTCGGAAAGTGCTATGTAAGCAATATATGGCCCAAACCAAAGAAGTGGCAGACCGATGTCATTTTGATGGTTGAGAATAATAGCCTATAAAAAGAGACTTGAATATTCAGTGAAAGTGTAATGAAATGTAATTGTACGTATGAGTTGGGATAAATTGTATACGAATTATTGGAGGAATTTTGTATTTATGGTAGAATGAATATAGAACGATCACAAAGCAACTTAGCTCACCTCTAGAAATTCTAAACTATACGAATATCCTAAAACTCCCTCCAACCAGTGGTGTCTTACGTACGAGCTGGCACAAGGCATTTCTCAACGCTAATATTTAGATAAATTCCTAAATATCTAAAAATAATGGATGAAAGTAGGATCGATTGATTATGTCAATGAATTACGCATTTAAGGCACTCTCTGATCCCACAAGAAGAAAGATTCTTGACCTGTTGAGGGAGAAAGATATGACGGCTGGAGAAATAGCCGATCATTTTCAAATGACAAAGCCCAGCATCTCCCACCACCTCAGTTTATTGAAACAGGCACAAATGGTTTACGACGAACGAAAAGGGCAAAACATCTACTACTCACTTAATACGACTGTTTTTCAAGACTTATTAAAATGGTTTATCCAATTCCATTAGAAACGGAGGTAATCACATGAATAAATCCAATTTGTCTATTTTATTTTTTTTCATCAGTGTTGTCTTGGGCGTTATTTGTTATCCCTCAATGCCAGATCAGATGGTCATTCATTGGGGGCCAAATGGCGAACCGAATGGTTTTGCGCCTAAGCTTGTGGGTGTATCCTTTATTCCGGTTGTGATGCTGTTTATATTCGTGGCTGTTCGCAGACAAAAACAATATTACCAAAAGTTTCAAAGCAGTCACGATACAATCTTGCATACATTAATGATCGTGCTTCTCGTCATCCATAGCGTGATAATCGCATATGGATATGGCTATATGTTAAATATTGGGATATTCGTCACGCTTATCTTAGGAATTCTCTTTGTCACGATAGGGAATTTTATGCCTCGTTTTCGACATAACTATCTGATTGGGATACGCACGCCATGGTCACTCGCTAGTGAAGAGGTCTGGAAAAATACCCACCTATTGAGTTCCCGTGTGTTCTTCATCGGAGGAATCCTCATCATGCTCACCTCATTTTTACCAACGACCATTCATTATGTCCTGATGTTGCTCATTGTATTGGTGACGATTCTGATTTCTATAGGAAGCAGCCATTACTACTACAAAAGAACAGGAAGGGGAAAGTAAAATGAAAAACTTGAAAATAGCAATTCTGTTATCATTGGTGAGTGCTATCGGCTTTATCGCAGCTATTCCCTATTTGCTGGCAATTGGTGGGGATGCATTAGCAATGATACCTCTCCCGCTGCCAGTTGCCATGGCAATTTTCGTCTTGCAGGGAAGCATCATGGCATTTCTGTTTTCGTGGATTGGATTGACCTTCGCAACCAAGGTGGGGCTGGATGCCCCTGTCCTTCGGAAGTGGCTATATAAAACGGGTGGAGAGTCCTTCAACAAAAAGGGAATCATTCAAGCAGTCCTCTTTGGATTTGCAGCAACAGGTCTTCTCCTCATACTGGAACTCGCCGTTTTCCAACCATTGATGCCAATCTTGGCGGAAAAAGCCCAAGACGTAGAAGTGTCGGTTTGGGCAGGTATCCTGACAGCCATTCAAGGCGGAGTATACGAGGAAGTCATGGTTCGTTTGTTCATGATGACCATGATCGTGTGGATTTTGAGCAAACTATTCGGACGTAAAGCCTCCCCTAAGCCATGGATGTACTGGGCAGGCATCATTGGGGCAGCCCTTATATTTGGGCTTGGTCATCTTCCTGCGGCAAATGTCTATTTTGGTGAGATTACCCCGCTGTTGTTCATTCGCACGATCGCCCTTAACGGGGTGGCAGGTATATTATTCGGTTACCTCTACTGGAAGCGCGGGCTAGAGTATGCAATGATTGCTCACGCGATAGGGGATATCATCCTTCATGGTTTCATTAAATAAGAACGCTTCCCACACGAATTCGTTGTGTGTAGAAACATACAAGTGTTCGACATTTCGAGAGATTTTTCGAGTAAGTAGATCAAAAACTCCGTCGCAAGGTGGTTTTTGGTCTTCTTTCTGTTTTGTAAAAAAGCGAAATGAAAAACAAAATTTAATTTTTATGGAAATTTATTGAATACCGAAAAAATGAGGGGTAATATAGAGAATGGAATTTATTAGGAATGAGGGGGGCATGCCTTGCGTTTTCTAACGAATTTTTCTCTCAGAAACTCAACAGCTATTATTATTATGAGCCTGCTTGTCGTAGTCAGTGGAATCATTGCTGCCATGTCACTCAAGGTAGAGAACATGCCGGATATCACTTTCCCTGTGCTTCTAGTCAACACTACTTATCCGGATGCATCACCAGAAGATGTTCTCGATGATGTAACGAAGCCATTGGAACGTGAAATTGGGCATGTAACAGGCGTTAAGGCAGTGGAGTCATACTCAAGCAACAATAGTTCCACGCTACAGGTCTACTTGGAGACTGGTTCAGATGTACAAGCTGTCAGAGACGAACTGGAAAGAAAAATCTCCAGTATCGCGCTTCCTAGCAAAGTAAGCAGACCGCAAGTGATGATTCAGGGCTTCAGCAATCAACCCGTTTATTATCTGTTTGTGACAGGACAAGATAAGGAGAGTGGACTCGATCATTTTGACAACGATGTGAAAGAAACAGTGCTCAAAGAGTTAGAAGGTATTGAAAATGTTGATAAAGTATCGACAATAGGCGGACAATTCAAAGAAATGAAAATCCTACCAAATATAGATGCGCTAAACTACTACGGAATCTCTCCGTTACAGTTGAAACAGCTTTTACTTGACAATCACGTAGCTCTGCCAATCGGTGCGATCACCGAGGATGGGGAAGAGCGCATCATTCGCGTGCTAAGCCGTTACCTCAATGTGGAAGATATTCGTAACACCAAGATATTCCTCCCAAGTGACCCCAAAAATGGGCTTACCTACGTCAGGCTTGGCGAGATCGCAGAAGTCAATTTTGATCAGGTCGTTAATTCGATCAGTCGCTTTAACGGCAAGAATGGAATTAACATCAATATTTACAAAACACGTGACGCCAATGCGGTAGAAACCGGTGATGCCATCAACGAAAAACTATCCCTTTTAAAAGAAGAGTACCCGGACTTAACCTTTACCACGATTTATGACACTTCTGTTGATATCAAGAATTCGATTAACGGCATGCTCAAGGAAGGCTTGCTTGGAGCTATTATGGCTTCTGTAGTCATCTTGTTGTTTTTGCGTCATGTAAATGCAACCCTCATCGTCCTAGTCTCTATCCCAACATCCATCCTAGTAAGTATGATCTTCATGTCCTGGATGGGCATAACTCTCAATATGATCACACTGTTCGGGATGGCAGTGGCTGTAGGACGAGTTGTGGATGACAGTATCGTCGTCATCGAGAATATTTTCCGCCACTTGCAATTGAACAAAGAGCGCAAGGAAAACTTGATTCAAATTGCCACCCACGAAATGCTGCATGCAATTACCTCATCGACTTTTACGACAACAGCCGTATTTTTACCCATTGTGTTTGTTGGAGGGATGATCGGAGAAGTTTTCCGCCCATTTGCATTAACCGTCGTCTGCTCGTTGTTTGCCTCACTATTGGTAGCCGTGACGATTGTTCCACTGTTAGCCAAGCTGATAATCCTAAAAGACCACAATATCAAGGAATATGAACATGGGAAAGGGTCTGACACGTACAGGAAGTTACTTCACTGGTCACTCAACCGCAAGCCCGCTATCGGATTTCTGTCGCTCATTCTATTGGTAGCAAGTCTAGCGCTTCTCCCGTATATGAAATACGGATTGTTTCCTGATCCGGAAGCGAAGTACATATTCGCGCAAGTAACGATGCCAAAAGGTACACAACTAGATGTTCTCGATCAAACGGTTGCCCAGGTCGAAAGCAAATTGCTGGAGCAGCCTGAAGTAGAGTACATAGAAATCAATCTTGGCTCTGAAAATGAAGCGGAAATACGCCAATCGAACCAATCCCTCTTAATAATCAAAACAGCGCCAGATGTGAATCTCGACCAAACCATCAAGAAATTTGAGGGAATCGTCAAACCAATGATTCCGCTTGGATCTGAAATGGCCTTGACTAAACCTGGCAGCAGCGATACCAACAAGTTCAAGGTGATCCTGTACGGTCCAGATCTGGATCGTTTGAAAGAGGCAAGCGAAATTGTCAAATCAAACTTGAAAGTAAGTCCTCTGCTGACCAACGTGAAGGACAATTTGAACGATTTCAAAAATGAAGTTGTCATCAAAGTCGATAGAGACAAAGCCTCGGAACTGGGAGTTTCCCCTGTACAGGTGGCTCAAGAGGTCAACCTCCTGGTCTCGGATACCCAAATCGGCAAGATCAAAGTCGACGACAAAGACTATAATCTTTTCTTTGGACTCGGGGAAAACCATGCGAAATCGCTAGAGGAACTGAACAATATTTACATTCAAACGCCAAGCAAGCAACAAGTGCGTTTGGTGGATTTTGCCGAGATTGACCAAGAAAAAGTTCAATCACAAATCATGCGCAAGGACGAAAAACAATTCGTACAAATTACAGCAGATATCACGAGCGACAACAAAGGAGGAGCGAGCAATTTCCTGTTTGCGATGTTGCAAGCGGAAAAATTGCCTGCTGGAGTTACATTGTCATCTGAAGGTGTCTCAAGCGACATGGAAAAAAGCTTTAAAGATATGCTCTTAGCCATTGGTGCAGCAATTTTTATCGTCTACATTGTCATGCTCATCACTTTTGGCAATGCTACGGCTCCGCTCGCAATTCTACTGTCCCTACCACTTGCTGTGATCGGCGGATTATTTGGCCTGTTTATTTCAGATACCGTTCTTGATATAACGGCACTGATTGGCTTTTTGATGCTGGTCGGAATTGTTGTTACCAATGCCATCGTGTATGTGGACAATATCCAGCATCGAAGACTGGAAGGGACTTCTATGCGTGAGGCAGTTGTCGAAGCTGGCGTTACCCGATTACGCCCTATTATTATGACAGCAGTTGCGACAGTCAGCGCGCTCTTGCCGCTTTACCTCGGCTTTTCTGAAGGAGCCTTGATGACCAAAAGCTTGGCGATTGTGGTCATTGGTGGACTGGTTACTTCGACGATCCTGACCTTAATCGTGGTTCCTATTGGGTATGAATTACTGTATCGGATCAAAAAAGAGTTTTTTGCCCCTGATACCAAAGAAGCGGAGATCGAGCCAAGTGAGGATATGTTTATTTCCGTGCTGAGAAGTTTACGCGATATGAAAAAGTCTGGGTAAGGCAGAGGGAGGAATTTACTAAAAATGAAGAAGACGAAGCTAATCAGCTCAGGTGTGGCATGTCTTATAGGCTTGACGATCATCTCGGGATGCAATTCTCAATCCGCAGAAAAGACCAATTCTAATGAAGGAAGAACACCAATCGAAAGCCAGTCCAGCACGGAGATTGAAACCATTAAAGTGGAGAATTCCGTTGATGTTCAAGTAGAGGAAGTAACAGAAGGAGAACTCAAAGAATCCGACAGGTTGCTGGCGGAGGTATTCGCTAACACAGATGTGAGTATTTACGGTAAAACTACCGGGACCGTCTCGGAAATTCTAGTGAAAAAAGGAGACACAGTAAAAAAAGGGCAAGTCATCGGAAAGCTGGATCAAACCGAAGCGCAATTGAAACTGCGTCATGCTGAGGCGGCATTAGCAGTCGCCAACGCAAATCTAGAGCATTCCAACAAAATGGGGACGTCCAGCGAATTGGCAAACAGTCAACTGAAGCAGGCGGAGCAAACCTATGCGAGTGCCCAGCGTACGATTGCACAAGGATTGACGCTGGCGCAAGCAAATTACGACCGCGCTAAAAAGCTGTTTGAAGAGAAAGCTTTGTCCAAAAGTGAGCTTGAGAACGCAGAAAACGCATATCTGCAAGCAAAAAACCAGTATCAAAGCCAGCTAGATCAGGCGCAAACCGCTTTAATTAATGCTCGGACGCAAGTGAATACAGCCGATAAAAATGGACGAGTCACGCAAGCAAATGTGCAACAAGGAAAGGTGGAAGTGGATATTTCCAGAAATGCGTTGGAAAACACACTGATCAAATCAACAATAGACGGTATTGTCACCGATATTCAAGTCCAAGAAGGCGATACGATCAACCCGCAAAAGCCTATTGCAACGGTAATTAACCTTGATCCGATGATTGTGAAGGTGAATGTGTCAGAAAAAGCGTTGGCAAGCTTCCAAAAAGGAACACAACTAGATTTGCAGGTTCCCTCTCAAAATATCAAGGTCAAAGGCAGTATTTCCTACGTTGGACTAAAGGCTTCTGACCAATCTAAGCTTTTCCCCGTGGAAATAGAAGTGCCAAATCCAAAAGGTACGCTACTTCCCGGAATGAAGGCGGAAGTGTCTTCAAAGAAAGGACAAGCAGGTATTCTCATACCGACAGATGCCATCCTTGAGCGAAATGGGAAGTCGGTAGCCTACGTCGTGGATGGAGAAAGAGTAGCTGAGAAGGAAATCTCGATCGCTTCGAAAGGAACGGAGAAGACGCTTATTGGCTCTGGAGTGAAACCAGGAGACCAGGTAGTTATCAAAGGACAATCACAATTAAAAGATGGTGCAAAAATTCGCATTGTTCCCTAAGTAATATCGAGGAGGATACCTATGCAAAAGATGTACGTTTCCCAGAACCGATGGCTACTCTCTGCAAAAATGACGGCGGAGGCAGAAGTGCTATTATTTTGCTTTCACTATGCTGGTGGTCATGCTGGTATTTATCGGGATTGGCAAAAAAAGCTGCCCGTTCAGATTGGCGTTTGTCCAGTGCAGCTGCCGGGCAGAAGTAATCGCTTTTTAGAGCCTTGCTACACGGATTTGTCTATAATGATTCGTGATCTGGCAGAAGCGCTACTTCCCTATCTGAATCGACCGTTTGCCTTTTTTGGACATAGCATGGGAACACTTGTCAGCTTTGAGGTGGCTAGATATTTACGCAAACATTACAACCTCAAGCCGCTGCACATGTTTGCATCCGGATACCATGCCCCGCATCTGCCAGATCCGGGTGAAGCCATTCATCATCTCCCAGATCAAGAGTTTCTGGAGGGCGTACGAACGATGAATGGCACGCCAAAGGAAATTTTTGAGGACAAGGAGATTCTGAATATGCTTCTCCCTACGCTTCGGGCCGATTTCACGATATGCGAGACGTATCGTTATCAAGACGAGGAACCGCTGGACTTCGGACTGACGGCCATTGGCGGTTGGCAGGACCCGGATTTTTCCGTAACACATCTCGAAGGCTGGAGAGATCACACGAACGCTTCTTTTCAATCACACATACTGGAAGGGGACCATTTTTTCATCCATTCTCAACAGGATCAAGTCCTTACTATTGTCGGGTCAACTCTTCAAAATTATCTTGCCGGGTATAGGGGGATAGGATGATGACAGGAAAAGCAACACGAGAGGGGACACAGCGCCTAGCACAGGCTAATCCCCATCTTTTCTATAAGCAATTTGGCAGCTTCAATGTGTGGATCAGTCAGGTTGGATTCGGAACGTACCGGATTGATGAACAGGATGAGCAGTACCAGCAGGCACTCCGTAAGGCACTGCTCGAAGGAATTAACCTGATTGACACGAGTAGTATGTATACTAATGGTAGCGCTGAGAAAGTCATCGGTCATGTGCTGAAGCAGCTGATAAGTGAAGAAAAAATAAAGCGGGAAGAGCTTGTAATCGTATCCAAGGCCGGTATCGTCCAAGGCGAGGATTCCGAAGAGACGATGAAGAGGACAGCGGAAGGCAAACCGTATCAAGACTTCACAACGGTACATGAGGGAATGTCGATATGTATCCACCCAGAATACCTTCAAGACCAGTTGACACGGAGCCTGCAGCGCTTGCAGGTGGAAACGATTGATTGCTACATGCTGCACAATCCAGAGTGGTATTTACTATGGGCAAAAATGAAAAAGATCAAACAACAGGAAGCATATGATGAATTATTGGAACGAATTGAGAAGGCTTTTCGACATTTGGAGAAAGAAGTAGAATCAGGGCGGATTCAATGCTATGGTGTCAGTGCCAATTCATTTGTCAGCAATGTCAAGGAATTTGATTTTGTTGGGCTGGATACCCTCTGGGAGATTGCTGAAAAGATAACGTCGAATCACCATTTTCGCGTTATCCAGTTTCCAATGAACATGTACGAATCCGGTGCCATGCTCGAAAAAAGCCATGCGCAAGGCAAGAGTGCCTTGTTATTTGCCAAGGAAAAAGGACTTGGTGTCATGACCAACCGGACGCTAGATGTGACAGCGAAGGAAAAAATCTTCCGCCTGACGAACATCCAACTAGATCAGAGCACGGTCATTGACGAAAAAGAAGCCATTCGCCAAATCAAGGATTGTCTGAATCGTGTAGAGGATGTAGAGGATCAGATCGTCTATCGCGTCTTACCCTTACTTAATATGGAGAAAGAAGATGTGAAAGAGCTGAAGAAAAAAATATCATCTGGAGCTACACTCCGCAAATACTGGAAAAAGCTATACTCTGCCACAAATGTGCAAAATGTGAGAAGCTTTTTGTTTGAGCCGATCATCGAAGATATTCGCAAGACAATTAAAAAACATGAGGGCTTGGACGACCAGACGCAGCAATGGCTGGATGCCTACAAGGCTGCTCTGATGGAGACAGCTGAAGCTTTGAAGAGCTACTACGCCCCCAAAGACTACCAGCGTTCACTGGATATCTCGAAAGAGCTGACGAGGGTGAAACCGCATTTAATGACAACAGATAACCTCAGCCAAGCTGCGATTAGAACGATGCGCGCCACTCCAGAGATACACAACGTCCTCGTGGGGATGAGACGTGAGCATTATGTAGAGGATGTACTCATGGAATTGAAGAGACCTTTGGATACGATCATGCAAGAAGAAGACTGGCACACAATGACCCAAACCCTTAAAGCGGTTATTGGTTAAAAACACCACCCAAATAGTAAAACCACCTCATGGAATCGTGTGACGACAACGATTTCATAAGGTGGTTATTTTTCATACTTCGGTTATTTCCATTTGCTGATGATATGCTCGCGATCAAACACTTTGATACTTATCTGGAACAAGATCAGGGCAACCACCGCACAAATTGTGACCATTCCCAGATAGATTACCGGATTGCTCATCATGGAGAGGAAGATGACCTGACTGACAGCAAGTCCGATGATCGGCAGAACCAGTATGGCACCAAATTGTTGGGCTGCTGCGACATTGTCAACTTTGGAGGAAACAATGACGCTCATGGATACGCTGATGATCGAGATAAATGGGACCAGCAGGAGCATCGCGAGAATAAATACGATGGAGAAATACTCGCCAGCATTTTCAAAGGTTGCAAAGATAAACCCTAGAAAGATTAGCTGGACAATCCAGGTCAGTGCAATGGAAGGCAAGGAATACGCTAGGACCTTACCAAGCAAAAACTCCTTGGTGGAAATCGGGGTGACCAGTACGCTTTCCAATGTCCCTGTCATTTTTTCCATGATGATGCTCGTCGTGGCAAATGTTAAGGGGATCATGGCCGGTACGATCAGGAACAAGAGAAAATAGAAGCGAGCAATGGCAATATGACCATCTGCACCTGCCATGTTAAGGAGGGGATTGGTCAATTTCATCAGGTTAAGGATGAACTCCATCTTACCGTTTTGGGCAAATACAGTGGTGATCAGAGCGACAATCAATATAACGAATGGTGCAGCAAGATTCGTAATCAATACGGAGCGTGCAGCGAAAAGCTCTTTCCATTCCCGGAGAATAACAAATCCCGGCATTCTAGATCGCCTCCTTTTCTTGATTCAACAAGCTGAGATAGGAGTCCTCCAGTGACACGGAGATGGGTGCTATGTAATTGACGGTAATATCCGCTTCGACCAGCTTTTTGATCAGCTGTGGGTTCGAGGTCTTCGGATTCGCTACCCTCAGGTGGAACTGATCTTCGGTGCGCTTATACGTCTCAACTTCCGCGGCGGCTTTTATAATTTGTTCCGACTTTTGAGAATCCTCTCCTACGTCAAGAAGCACATTGTAGGTGGTCCACTCTTCGCGGAACTTCTGTGGGGTCGTTAAACGAATCACCTCACCCTTAATGATGGCGAATTCATGACATAACTCATCAATTTCTGCCAGGATGTGTGAACAAAAGATGATCGTTTTTCCAGACGCAGCCCACTCGCGAATCAGATCTTTCAGCTTCCGAGTGCTGACAGGATCGAGATTGGCTGTGACTTCGTCTAAGAAAAGCACTTCGGGGTCGTGTAAAATCGCGCAAACAATCGAAAGTTTTTGTTTCATCCCTTTTGACAATCTGCCAGCAGGATCGTTTCTTCTGTCCCACAAATCGAATTGGCGAAGCAAATACTCGATGCGTGAAGCACGCTTGGCTTTGGGAATCTGGTAGCAGGAGGCGAAGAATTCCAGGTTGTCCAACAGAGAAAGCTTGTCATACACCCCAGGAGATTCTGTTACACAACCAATTTTTTTGCGAATCTCTTCTTTGTTCTTGCTGATTGGATGACCGAGGATGGTGACTTCTCCTGACGTAGGCTCAATGAGGCAGGACAGGATTCGTAGAGAGGTTGTTTTTCCAGCTCCATTAGGTCCAAGTAGACCAAAAATTGTACCTTTGGGAATCGAGAGGGAAATGCCATCGAGAACTTTTTTGTCTCCGAACGATTTTTTGAGATCCTTAATTACGATTGCAGGCTCCATAAAAAAATCCCCTTTTCTAGACTTTTCTGTGATCCGATTTTGTGTGCAGCTCCCGTTTATTAACTTTCAGAATATTGAAATCTCACGAATACCAACGAGTGTATTACAAAAATGGGCAGAAACAATTGCAGATTGAGAAGGAAATTGCTTGTCTGGTGAGGTGAAATACTGAGATGAGGGTATAACCTTCCCTTCCCTAATACACAGAGGCAATTTTATATCAGAGCGTTATCTCATGTTGAACGAAGTGCGGCATTGAAAATGGGAACCATCCGTATTTCCACTTTTTACCAATACTATACTTCCCCTCCTTTCATCCCCCTCAAAACCAGCAGAGTATTGCCTTTTGGCATCCTTTACTCTAATCGTTGGGCACAAAAAAATTTAAAAATTTACATACAACCACTTGCAGAAAACCATATTTTTGAGTTATATGTAAAATCATGTAACAAAAAGTAAAAAAGTGGTACAAATTCCATCTAAGCTGATTTTCAATCGAAGTCAACTTTTTGTCAACGAAATTATGAGAAATGCTGGTGATGTTTTTTTGAGAATATTATTCCTAACAACATTCATGAGCAAAGAAAACAAGATTGTGCAGTACTTGGAATCAAGAAACCACGAAGTCATCGTGTGCAATGAAAAATGGCAGCAAGAAACCGAATATTTCGAACAAATCGACTATGTAGTCAGTTACGCGTACGGCTATATTCTGGGTAAGGAAATCGTTTCCCGTTTCAAAGGACGCATTATCAATCTACATACATCCCTCTTGCCTTGGAACAAGGGGAGAGACCCTGTTTTCTGGAGTATTTGGGATGAGACACCAAAAGGGGTTACGCTACATCTCATAGACGAGAACATAGATACAGGTGATATCCTTGTTCAGGAAGAGATTGCTTTTGATGACGAAGATACACTGATCGATTGTTACAACAAAGCGAATCAGGTGATTGAAGACCTGTTCATCCGAGAGTGGGACAATATTGTAAGTGGGCGGATCACACCATTTCCGCAACCAGCTGGCGGAACGATTCACTACAAAAAAGACCGAGATTTCTACAAAAACCTGAATATGACCACCGTAAAAGAGCTGCTGGCATTAAAGCGTTTTTGTGGAGAACGAACACAAGGAGAGATCCAGAGCGATAAAACCTACCATCAGTTGTTTGAACGACAAGTCGAAGTGTCACCGGACAGACTAGCAGCTGTATGTCAAGATCAGTCCCTGACATACAAACAGCTAAATGAACGAGCCAATCAGTTAGCCCATAACCTTTGTGCCAAAGGAGTTAAGCCTGACGATCAAGTGGCGCTCATGATGGACAGATCACTGGACATGCTGGTGAGTATTCTCGCCGTTCTAAAGGCTGGAGGAGCATATCTCCCTATCGATCTGGATTATCCGGATGAACGAATTGCTTATATGCTAAACGACAGTAACGCACCCGTTCTATTGACACAGACTCCCCTTATAGAAAAGGCGAAAAGCATCTGCGAAGAAGTAGAAGTGATCGACGTGTGTGACCCTGGTAGCTTCAGCGACAGAAAAGAGAATCTTCCGCACGTCAATCGATCAACAGATCTCGTTTATGTCATGTATACATCGGGATCGACAGGTTTGGCCAAAGGCGTGATGATCGAGCATGGCAACTTGGTCAATTTTTGCGAATGGCACAGCCAGTACTTTGAAGTGGGCCCTGAAGACAAAGCCCTTGTCTATTCCAGTTTTTCATTTGATGGGTCTGTATTGGAAATATTTCCCTTTCTATTTACGGGTGCTTCCTTACACATCGTGCCAACTGCACTGAAGTATGATCTGAATGCGTTGAATGATTATTGCAACCAAGAAGGCATTACGATCAGCTTTTTTCCGACAGGAGCAGCTGAACAGTTCATGCAGATGGATAATCGTTCTTTTCGAGCGATGCTCACAGGCGGGGATGTACTAAAAAAGGTTGATCGGCGCGGTGCTTACAAGCTTTACAACCTGTATGGACCGACAGAATGCACGATTGCTGCTACTATTTTTGAGGTGGACAAGCAGTACCAGAGCATTCCGATTGGCAAGCCTCTCACTCATAGCTACCTCTTAATTTTGGATGAAAAGCTGGCATTACAGCCGATTGGGGTAGCAGGCGAGGTATTTATCCTCGGTGAAGGGTTGGGACGAGGATATGTCAACCGACCAGATTTGACCGCTGAAAAATTCATCATTCATCCACAGACGGGCGAGCGTATGTACCGCACGGGAGACAGAGCACGCTGGTTGCCTGACGGGAACATCGAGTTTTTGGGCCGCCTCGACAATTTGGTAAAAATTCGCGGATATCGGATCGAGCCAGGAGAAATTGAACCTTTCCTCATGAATCATCCAATGGTCGAAATGGCAACGGTTATCGCCAAAGAACGGGAAGATGGCCGCAAATTCTTAGTTGGCTATTATGTTGCTCCTGATGCAATCCCTTTTCACGAGCTGAGGGAATGGCTCGGAAATGATCTTCCTGATTACATGATCCCGACGCACTTTGTTCACATGGAGACCCTACCGCTCACCACGAATGGAAAGGTAGACAAGCGGGCATTGCCAGATGTACAGGGAGATGAGGAGCTGCTCAACGAATATTTTGTCGCGCCCACTGATGAGCTTGAACAACAATTGGCTCAGGTGTGGAGCAGCGTGCTAGGAATTTTGCAGGTGGGAATCGACGACCATTTTCTTGAGTGCGGCGGGGACTCGATCAAGGCCATGCAGCTCATTTCCCAGTTCAAAACTATCGGATTCGATTTGAGATATGACCAGCTTTTTAAGCATCCAACGATTCGCCAAATGAAACGTCTGTTCACAGAGCAAGAGCAGACGAACGTACAACCATTGCAGGAGCTGATCGTACAACAGGAATACGAAACATCCGCGGTGGAGAAACGAATGTACATCATCCAGCAGCAGGATGTCGAGTCGATCGCATACAATGTGACATTCACCGTTGACTTTCCCCAATCCGTAGATGTAGAGCATATCCAGATGGCCTTGCAACAGCTGGTGATGCGCCACGAAGGATTACGAAGCACATATCACATGCATTATGACGAAATCGTAAAACGAATTGTCACATGGTCCGAGCTATCATTTGTCCGTCAAACAGGTGAAGAAGAGGTGGTACACAGCCTACTTGCAGAGAACATCAAGCCATTCGATTTGGGAAAAGCACCATTGCTCCGGGCTGGAATCATTGAAACTCCTGACAAACAGGTTCTCTGGCTCGACTCCCATCACATTGTCATGGATGGCTTATCCAAGTCGATTTTGTTGCAGGAATTACAGACTTTACTCGAACGACAGCAGCTTCTCCCTTTAAAGAATACCTATAAGTCTTTTGCGCGATGGCAAAATGAGTGGCATTCAAGCGACGAATACAAACAGCAAGCTGCTTACTGGAAAACCCTTCTAGAGGGCGAGCTTCCCGTTGTCCAACTTCCTACACGAAAACGTCCGTCGCAATTGACATTTGATGGGACTACGATCACGTATCGTGCAAACAAAGAACTCACTAGAAAGCTCAAGACCACGGCAACAAAACATGATGTAACTCTCTATATGCTGATGCTCACCATCGTATCTGTCTGGCTTTCCAAAATGAATAACGACAGCAAGCAAGTCATACTAGGTACCGTAACAGATGGAAGACAGCATCCAGATACGCGAGAGATACTTGGGATGTTCGTGAATACCTTGCCACTTCTACTCTCGATTGACCATGAAGAAAGCTTTTTACATAACCTGAAACAGGTAAAGCAAGAGCTTTTGTCTGCTTTGCAAAACCAGTACGTTCCCTTTGATAAAATTCTCGAGGGCTCTGGTGCAAAACGCGACGGGAATCGTCATCCCCTGTTTGATGTGATGTTCATGATGCAAAGCTCACCGGAGACAGAGTTGGAAAACCACATGCGTCATATCAACAACAGGATTAGCAAGTTCGACCTGACACTAGAAACAGTTGAGCGGGAGAACGAGCTGCACATTGTTTTTGAATACAACACACTGTTGTTTGATGAAAGCATGATCCACCGGATGATTGCGCAGTTTGAACATCTCCTTTTGCAAGCTGTTCACGGTTTGGAGGAGCAAGTTAAAGCGTTTGAACTCATGACCCAAGCGCAACGCCTCGATTTGTTTCTAGGGGTAAACGATACATCCAAAACATACCCCAGCAAATTGATCATGCAGTTGTTAGAAGAATGGGCTACTGCTACACCTGACAAGATCGCATTGGTACACCGCGAACAGTGCATGACATATCGAGAGCTGAACGAGCGAGCAAATCAACTGGCACATACCCTCCGTACAAAAGGGGTGAAATCAGACGATCTGGTGATGCTTATATCGGAACGATCCTTTGAGATGCTAGTGGCAATTTTCGCCGTGTTGAAAGCAGGTGGAGCCTATCTGCCGATCGATCCGAACAGTCCAACTGACCGAATTTCCTACATTTTCACAGATAGCGGCGCCAAGATGGTGGTAGCACAGTCCCGTTTCGTTGAAAAAGCAAGCTTTACAGCGGATGTTATTGATTTGAACAGCGAGAGTAGCTTTTCTCCAGAGACAAGCAATCTACCGCTGGTTAACAAGCCGGATGACCTCGTGTATGTCATGTATACATCGGGCTCAACTGGCAAGCCAAAAGGCGTGATGATTGAACACGGGGGGCTACTCAATGTACTCCATGCCATGCAGGATGAATATCCGCTTCTATGTGAAGATGCATTCCTGCTGAAGACGACTTACATTTTTGATATCTCTGTAGCAGAAATTTTCGGGTGGATTCCTGGGAATGGCAGATTGGTGATTCTCGAGCCAGAGGGAGAAAAGAACCCCAAAGAAATATGGCAAGCGGTAGTCCAAGAAGGGATAACCCACATCAATTTCGTGCCATCCATGTTGATTCCGTTCGTCGAATATCTGGAGGGGCGAAACGAAGCCAACCGATTGCGGTACATCCTTGCTTGCGGGGAAGCGATGCCGGATGATCTCGTGTCAAAAGTATATGAAGTACTGCCGGAGGTGAAATTGGAAAACATCTACGGGCCAACAGAAGCGACCATATATACTTCGCGCTATTCGCTCGCAAAAGACTCACTGGAGAATCCTGTACCCATCGGAAAGCCACTGCCCAACTATCGAATGTATATCGTCAATCAGTACGGACAATTGCAGCCAATAGGCGTTCCGGGCGAACTATGTATTGCTGGAATCAGCTTGGCGAGAGGATATTTGAATAACGAAGAGCTGACAGCGGAAAAATTTGTTGCCCATCCATTAGAGGCTGGTAAGCGTATCTATCGCACAGGCGACCTGGCACGCTATCGTGAGGATGGCAATATCGAGTATCTCGGACGGATGGACCATCAGGTAAAAATTCGTGGATACCGCATCGAGTTGGATGAAATTCGCAGCAAACTGATCCAGGAAGAGTCCATTTATGATGCGGTGGTTATGGCCCGAACCGACCAGAATAATCAGGCATACTTGTGCGCCTATTTGCTTTCCGTGAAGGAATGGACAGTCAGTCAATTGCGCGACCTGCTTCGCCGTGAATTGCCAGAATATATGATACCTGCCCACTTCGTTCTCATGAAGGAGTTTCCGCTTACTTCCAACGGTAAGCTGGATCGAAAGGCCCTGCCCGAACCGGATGGAAGTGTGAGAAGCGAAGCAGAATACGTAGCACCTCGCTCTGAAATGGAAGAGATTCTTTCCAGAATTTGGGGAGAAGTACTTGGCATCGAGAGGGTAGGGATTCAAGACAGCTTTTTCGAGCTTGGTGGAGATTCGATCAAGGGTTTGCAGATCGCGTCTCGTCTGCAACGGATGAATCTCATGATGGAATTCAATCATCTGTTTAAATATCCGACGATCGAACGAATGGCACCGCTTGTCATTTCCGAGAGTATCACGATCGATCAGGGACTGGTAACAGGGCCTGTCTTACTTACACCAATCCAGCACTACTTCTTTGAACGGATTACATCAAGCAGACGTCACTGGAATCAAGCAATGATGATTTTTAGCCAAGACGGCTTCCATATCGAACTACTGATGGAGTCTCTAAATGCGCTTGTGCTTCATCATGATGCCCTGCGCATGAGTTTTTCCGAATCGGATGAGGGCTTTGTCCAGTTTAACCGAGGCGACGATGGTAATCTGTTCGTCTTCCATGTGTTTGATTTTACAGAAGAGCTGGACGCTCGAAACAAAGTGGAAGAAGAAGCAAACCGCCTGCAAGCCAGTATGAATTTACAGGAGGGACCGCTGGTTCAAGTAGCGCTCTTCAAGACAAGAGTAGGTGACCATCTGCTTTTTGCGATTCACCATCTGGTTGTTGACGGTGTTTCCTGGCGCATCATTCTGGAAGACTTCCGAATCGCCTATCAACAAGTAGCCTCAGGTAATCCAATTGCTTTACCGGAAAAAACACATTCTTATCAAAGATGGGCGAAAGAGCTCAAAAACGCAGCCAATAGCAAGAAGCTTGTAAACGAACTCGCTTATTGGAAAAAAGTCGAATCCATTCCAATCCGTCCATTGCCAAAGGATCAGGAGACCATTTACCAGACCGAAATGGAGACGATAACCGCGTCGGTTCGTTTCTCCAAATTGGAGACTGAAAAATTACTGCGCCATACAAATCATGCCTACCAAACAGAAACGCAAGAGATTCTGCTGACTGCCTTGGGAATGGCGCTACGAGAATGGACAGGGGCGAACGATGTTCGAGTCTTTTTGGAAGGACATGGACGTGAAGAGATTGTCAAAGGCTTGAATGTCTCCCGTACGGTAGGTTGGTTCACTTCCCTTTTCCCAGTCGTCCTGCCTGCTGCCAAATCGGGCCAATTGGCGGAGCAAATCAAGCTGGTCAAAGAAATGATGCGTGCTATTCCGAATAAAGGAATCGGGTATTCCATCTTAAAGCATCTCACCGAGACCGAGCACAAAGGAGACATCCCTTTCACACTCCAGCCCGAGGTTGTGTTCAATTATTTGGGACAGTACGATGCCGATTTGGACAATGATCTGTTCACGCCATCGAATCTACCAGTGGGTAGAGTGCTGGGCCCTCATGCCGAACGCATGCACCCGCTAGATATCTATGCCAAGATTATCGGTGGAGAGCTGGTTATCTATATGAATTACAATCGCCATGAGTATCACAAAACGACGATAGACAAGCTCATGGGACTCTATCAAATTCATTTGAACGCTATTATTGTGCATTGTATACAAAAGAAAGATTCTGAGTTAACACCGAGTGATTTTGTGGACAAGAAGCTCTCTATGGAAGAACTCGATGACATTATGGACTTGATAGGCGATTTGTAAGTAAATGTAACTCAGGAGGAGAGCAGACGTGTCTAGTAAAAAGATCGCCAATATATATCCGTTATCTCCAATGCAAGAGGGAATGTTATTTCATTCCCTCCTGGACGAAGGAACAGAGTCCTATTTTGAACAATTGCGCTTTACCATTAGAGGACTCATCGATCCAGCTATTCTCGAACAAAGCTTAAACGCGCTGATCGAGCGACACGATATTCTCCGGACTGTCTTTATCCTTGAGAAGGTTCAAAAGCCGCGACAAATTGTACTCAAGGAAAGAAAGACAAACATTCAGTTGCTAGATATCACACACCTCTCTGAAGACGAGCAAGCCGTCTTTTTGGAGGACTTTGCTAAAAGAGAGCGTCAGAAAAACTTTGATTTGGCAAAAGATGTGCTCGTTCGACTTACTCTTGTCCAAACCTCTTCTGATGCATATACACTGATCTGGAGTCACCATCACATCTTGCTCGACGGCTGGTGCATTCCGATTGTGTTACATGACTTTTTCCAAATCTATCAACAATTAAAAGACGGACGACCAGTAAATCTCGGCCAAGTTTATCCGTATAGCCAGTACATAAGCTGGTTAGGCGAACAGGACGCAGAAGAGGCAAAAGTCAACTGGTCACGGTATTTAAGCGGCTATGAGCCAAGCACATTTATTCAAAAGCAAGGTACCGGAATCAAATACAATCAAGCAGAGCTGGTCTTCACGATTGGTCAGTCATTGACGAACCAATTGAATAAAATCGCAAGACAATTGCAAGTAACTGTAAACAATCTCTTTCGTACAATTTGGGGTCTCATGTTGCAGCGTCAAAGCAATATCGATGATGTTGTATTTGGATCGGTTGTCTCTGGCCGTCCAATCGATATCCCGAACGTCGAGCAGATGGTTGGACTTTTCATCAATACCGTACCTGTCCGTGTTCAGATGAGAGAGAATCAAACGTTTTCTGATCTGGTGAAACAAGTACAAGAAGAGTCGAGCTCGCTGGAAAAATATCATTATCTTTCCCTTGCCGACATTCAGAAAAATCAACAACTGATCGATCATATTATTTTGTTCCAAAACTATCCGATGGGCGCAGAGCTTTTGACCCGTCTGAACCAATATAACCAAGAATTCACTCTCACCAATCTGCATGCTTTTGAACAAACCAACTACGACCTAAACATAATGGTCACCTCAGACGATACCCTCACTGTTACGTATCTATACAATGCATCCGTATTTACGGAAGAGCAACTCCAACACCTCAACCAACAACTCACGACTATCATGACGCAAGTGACAAATACACCGGATATCCTTCTGAAAAATCTAGAAGTGGTACATTCCGAAGAGAAGCACCTTCAGCTCCATACTTTTAATGATACATATCGCAATTATCCTGTTGATTATCTGATTCACCAAATTTTTGAAGAGCGTGCAGAGAAACAACCACACCACATTGCGCTGGTCATGGGAGAGCAAAAGCTTACGTATCGTGAGCTAAACGAAAAGGCAAATCAACTTGCTACATTTTTACGTGCAAAAGGGGTCGGACCAGAAAGTATTGTCAGCTTGCTCACAGAACGCTCAGCGGAAATGATCATTGCCATTCTCGCGATTTTTAAAGCAGGCGGAGCATATTTACCAATCGACCCGGCGCATCCGAAGGAACGCATCGAATACATTTTGCAGGATAGCGGCAGTGTGCTGCTTCTTACAAAAAAACGCTTTTTAGAGGCAATTGATTTTGCTGATCGGATCTTTGATCTAGAGGCGGATGAGCTTTATCAGGGAGCATCGGGTAATCTTGCGAATGTAGCCCAAACGAGTAATCTTGCATACGTCATCTATACATCGGGTTCGACAGGCAAACCGAAAGGCGTCATGATCGAGCATGCGAGCCTATTAAATCAAATCTTCGCACTGCAAGAGAAATATCCGCTACAAGAAAAAGATGCGTATTTGTTAAAAACGACCTATACCTTCGACGTATCTGTCGCAGAAATCTTCGGCTGGATTCTCGGCAACGGCAGACTGGTGATTCTCGAACCTGGCGCGGAGAAAGATCCTGCCAAAATTTGGGAAACCGTTGTAAATTATGACGTAACTCATGTCAATTTTGTTCCATCCATGCTCATTCCGTTTGTCGAGTATCTCGAGGGGCGTAAAGAGGAAAACCGACTGCGATACATCATGGCTGCCGGGGAAGCAATGCCGAATGATCTTGCGCCAAAAGTATACAACGTATTGCCAGAAGTGAAAGTGGAGAACATCTATGGTCCGACAGAAGCTACCATTTATGCTTCCTGCTACTCACTCAAGGTAGACATGATAGAAAATCCTGTGCCCATCGGAAAGCCGTTGGCGAACTATCAAATGCATATCGTCAATCAATACGGGCAATTACAGCCAATCGGAGTTCCTGGTGAATTATGCATTGCCGGAGCTGGTTTGGCGAGGGGTTATCTAAATAATGAAGAATTGACGAACGAAAAGTTTGTTCCCCATCCGTTTGAAGCAGGCAAACGCATGTACCGTACAGGCGACCTGGCTCGTTATCGCAAGGATGGAAACATCGAATACCTCGGACGCATCGACCATCAAGTGAAAATTCGTGGCTTTCGGATTGAGTTGAACGAAATTCGTAGCCGGTTGATCGAAGAAGAATCAATTCGCGATGCAGTGGTAGTGGCACACACGGATCATAACCAACAAGCGTATCTATGCGCCTATATCATCGCCGATCAGGTGTGGACGGTTGCCTCCTTACGTACACTGCTTCGGCAAACGCTGCCAGATTACATGATTCCGTCTCATTTCATTCAAATGGAAGAGTTCCCGCTTACCTCGAGCGGCAAAATTGATCGCAAAGCTTTGCCACTCCCAGATGGCAATGTGCAAACAGGCAACCCGTACAGTGCGCCGCGCAATCCGATTGAGGAATTGCTCGCCCGGATTTGGGAGGAGGTTCTGGGTGTATCACAAGTCGGGATTCACAATAACTTTTTCGAATTGGGAGGGCATTCGCTTTTAGCGACACAATTGCTGTCCCGTACATCGAAAGTATTTCAGACCCAGCTTCAGATGCGTGAGATTTTTACCTATCAGACGGTAGCAGAATTAGCTGAACGTATTCAATTCACTCGCCAAGGTGCGGAGCCGATAAAGCAAAGCCCGATCCAGCCGTTTTCCTTGGACAGTTCTCAAGAGTTACCGCTGTCTTACGCTCAACAACGTCTATGGTTCCTTGATCGACTGATCCCGAATAGCGCCATGTACAACATTCCGGTCGGATTCCATCTGCGTGGAGCAGTCGATACGAATGCAATGGAACGTGCTTTGAATGAAATCATCAAACGGCATGAATCCCTTCGAACAACGGTTATGGACATAGAAGGACGAGCGGTCCAAGTGATTCATACAAATGTACATTTGTCACTTCCTGTCACTGATCTTCGCGGCATGCCAGCAGCGGAAAAAGACGCTAGATGGATGAGTATGGTGGAAGAAGATGGCGCGACTCCATTCCAACTGGATCAATGGCCGTTGATGCGGGCCGCGTTGATCCGACTGAAGGAAGAAGAGTCCATTCTCTGGATGAATATGCATCACATCATCTCAGACGGTTGGTCCATGGATGTATTGGTGAACGAGCTAAGCGCAGTGTATGAAGCATTCGTCAAAGAAGCAGAGGTACCGCTTGCCGATTTACCCATTCAATATCGCGATTACGCAATCTGGCAACGGGAGAACTGGCAAAACAATGTATGGGAGCAGCAGCTCAGCTATTGGAAAAAGAAGCTGGGCCAGAGTGAACCACTTTTGCCACTTCCAACCGATCGTCCACGGACAGTCGTGCAAAGCTATCGCGGTGACAATTATTCTTTCTACGTTCCGAGTGAAGTAGGGCAAAAGCTACGCGAGCTTGGACGGCAAGAAGGCGCGACACTGTTCATGACGCTCTTAGCGGCATTCAAGCACTTCATGTACCGCTATACGCATAGCACAGATATTCTGATAGGCACACCTGTTGCGGGACGTAATCATCAGGAAATAGAAAACCTGATCGGATTCTTTGTCAACATGCTGGTTCTTCGTACTGACCTGTCTGGCGACCCTACATTCGTTGAGCTGTTACGACGTGTTCGTGAGACGGCATTTGATGCTTTTGCCAATCAGGATATTCCTTTTGAAAAATTGGTCGATGAATTACAAATTGAACGTAGTCTCAGCTACTCGCCGCTATTCCAGATTCTTTTCTCCGTACAGGGAATGTCAACGGGAGTACGTAAAGGTGAGACGATATCCATTACACCTAATGAAGTCAATCTTAACAAGACGACCAAATTTGATTTGACTCTCACCATGATTGAAGACGAGGATTACGGATTCAAAGGTGTGTTTGAATACAGTACAGATCTATTTGATCGTACGACGATTGAGCGCATGGCAGAGCATTTCCGCAATCTTTTACAAGCTATTGCGACCAATCCAACTCAGAAAATAACGGAAGTTGAGCTGTTGGGCGATGTGGAACGAGATCAGCTACTCGTAGGTTGGAATGATACTGAGGTTGATTATTCCCGCGATCTTTGCGTACACGAACGTGTTGCCCAGATCGCACAAAAGTTGCCTGATCAAATTGCAGTTTCGGGTGAGCAAGGTGCAATCACCTATGCAGACCTGGATGCGAAGGCCAATCAGCTCGCTCATATGTTGCTAAAACAAGGGATTGGCTCGGAAGACTTGGTAGGAATCTGCGTGGAGCGTTCCATCGAGATGTTGATCGGTCAACTCGCGATTCTCAAAGCAGGTGCAGCTTATGTGCCGATGGACCCTGCATACCCGCAAGAACGACTCGCTTATATGATCAAGAACGCACAGATGTCTTTGGTCTTAACCCAAGAGCGGTTGGTAGGTGCATTACCAGAAGGAGCTGCAACGTTCCTTTGCTTGGATCGAGATTGGCATGTCATGGCTGAGATGAGTTCGGTTGCGCCAGCGGTTACGTCCAAAGCAGAACAACTCGCCTATGTCATCTATACGTCAGGTTCTACAGGAACGCCAAAGGGAGTGGAGATCGAGCACGGATCACTCTTGAATCTAGTCAATTGGCATCAGCGAGCGTACAACGTAATCGCGGCGGATCGTGCATCGCAAATAGCTGGTACAGCTTTTGATGCTTCGGTGTGGGAGATTTGGCCATATTTGACCGCGGGTGCTACGATTTGCCTGCCACAGGAAGAGATTCGTCTCGTACCGGAAAAACTGCGTAATTGGTTAGTCGAATCAGGCATCACGATAAGCTTTTTACCAACGCCATTGGCAGAGAGCCTGCTTACTTTGAATTGGCCAGCCGAAACAGTATTGCGCTACATGTTGACGGGTGGTGATACCTTGCACCAATACCCGTCTGCGAATGTACCGTTTACGCTGGTAAACCAATATGGCCCAACGGAAAATACTGTCGTTGCTACTGCTGGCATCGTGCCCGTGCAGGGAGAACGAGAAGCGGCTCCTTCCATTGGACGTCCCATTGACAACGTATCAGCCTATGTACTCGACGCAAGCAGAAAGCCTGTACCTGTAGGAGTTGTCGGGGAGCTTTACATCGCGGGGAAAAGCTTGGCACGCGGCTATCTGAATCGTCCTGACCTGACGGAAGCCAGCTTTGTACCCAATCCGTTCTCTACGAATGAAGGGGCACGGATGTATCGCACTGGCGACTTGGTTCGATATTTGGTGGATGGTAATTTGGAGTTTATTGGACGCGCTGATGATCAAGTAAGCATTCGCGGATTCAGGGTTGAGCTGGGGGAAATAGAGTCGGCTTTGTATGCACATGCAGCGGTCTCGGAAGCAGTGGTGATCGTCAGGGAAGATCTGACGCCTGGAGTGAAACGACTGGTGGCTTATGCCGTGCTTCATGTGGGAGAAGAGGTACAGACGAATGAATTACGTCAGTCTTTGAAAGATAGACTTCCAGACTACATGGTGCCATCTCTCATCATACTGATGGATGCCCTACCTCTTACTCCAAACGGAAAAGTAGATCGCCGTGCTCTGCCGGTACCCGATGCCTTGCGAGCCCAATGGGAAGACTGCTTTGTTGCCCCAGAAACGGAAATAGAACGCAAGCTGGCCGAAATCTGGCAAGGAGTTCTAGGTGTAGAGTCAATCGGGATTCACGATAACTTTTTCGAACTGGGCGGCGACTCGATTCTGACTATTCAAATTGTGTCGCGTGCCAATCAGGCGGGTATCCGATTTACACCAAAGCACTTGTTTGACTCTCAAACATTGGCAGAATTGGCCGCAAGTGTAGCTGTTCTAGAGGATGCACCACAACTGCATATGGAGCAGGGTGTTGTTACAGGCGACTTGCCTCTGACGCCCATTCAGACGTGGTTCTTTGAGCAGGAAATTTGCAATATCAACTACTGGAACCAATCAGTCATGCTTGCTGTGCGTGAAGAAATGGATGCAAGTATGCTGGCAAAAGCTTTTGCGACGATTCTTGCTCACCATGATGCCTTGCGCCTGCGTTTTCGGAACGTCAATGGAAAATGGGAGCAATATCATGATGTCGTTTCGGATGAGGACGTGTTTCAGGTAGTAGATTTGACGGCTGTGCTTGAGACGGAAATAGAGGAGCAAATGCAAGCCATCGCAGACGAGCTACAAGAAAGTCTGCATATCGAAAAAGGACCATTGCTTCGTGCTGCATACTTCCAATGCGAGGCCAAACAGCGTCTGTTCATTGCGATTCATCATCTCGCTGTCGATGGCGTTTCCTGGCGAATTATTCTGGAAGACTTACAAACGGCCTATCAACAATTGACAGGGTTGCAACAGCTGAATTTGCCTCAGAAGACGACTTCTTTCAAGCGTTGGTCGGAACAGTTGACACAGTATGCTCAGCAAAGCGTAGTCGACGAATACTGGGCGAATCTGGATACAAGTCAAGTATTCAATCTGCCTGTTGACCATCCGAATGGAAAGAACACAGAAAGTCTGGCCGTACAACTAAAGGTAAAGCTGGGCGCGGAAGAGACTCGTGCCTTGTTGCAGGAGGTGCCAGCCGCTTACCGCACTCAAATTAACGATGTGTTACTCAGTGCTTTGATCCGCGCATATAACAACTGGACGGGGCAAAAGGCACTCTATATTTCCGTTGAGGGACACGGGCGCGAAGAGATCATCGATGGCGTGGACATTTCTCGTACAGTAGGCTGGTTCACAAGCATGTACCCGGTCTTGCTGGAAATGGAGCCAAAGACAACTTGGAGATCCCTGATCAAATCAATCAAAGAACAATTGCGCACGATTCCTGACAAAGGGATTGGCTACGGCATTCATCGTTATTTAAGCAAAGATGAACAAACGATAAATACCTTGAAAACTTATCCGCAACCTGAGATTAGCTTCAATTATTTAGGACAATTTGATCAGGATCAAACGGCTGATGCTTCCTTGTTCCAGATCATTCCGAACTGGTCAGCATCCAATCTGAGCAAGGATGAAGCCCGACTCCATAAACTTGATTTCCAGAGCATGGTGGCGGGAGATCAGTTAGAAATGACCTGGACGTACAGCGGCGATATGTATGAACAACAAACGATTGAAGAGCTTGCTCGTGACTATGTGCAATCATTGCAAGCGATCATTGCCCATTGCCGCTCTGAAGAGGCAGGTGGCTATACACCTTCCGATTTCCCGTTGGCGGAGTTGGATCAAAAAAGCCTCGACAAGTTCATCGGAAACAATCGTCTGATCGAGAACATTTACACGCTCACCCCGTTACAAGAGGGGATGCTGTTCCACTCTCTTTATGAGCATGCAGGCGGGGACTACGTCGTTCAACTGGTCGTGAATTTGGATCATTTGAATGTGGCGATGTTTTCAGAAGCATGGCAAAAAGTTGTCGAGCGACATGCCATCCTCCGAACCTCCTTCTTATGGAGCGGATTAGAGAAACCGCATCAGGTCGTTCATACAAAAGTCAAAGCACATGTCGAACAACTGGACTGGAGTCACTTAACGAAAGAAAAGCAAGAAGCGAACTTACAAACCTATCTCGAACAAGATCGGAAGCTAGGCTTTGATCTCGCTTACCCGCCATTGATGCGTTGGGCGTTGATTCGTCTCGATTCGAAAACCAGTCAGCTCGTATGGAGCTTTCACCATATGTTGTTGGATGGTTGGAGTACACCGATCGTGTTAAACGATTGGCTGGCATTTTATCAGGCATCCGTTAATGGTATCGAAGCAAAACTGCCTGTCGCCCCTCCGTTTTCCTCTTATATTGCCTGGTTAAAGCAGCAGAGTCTTGAGGCATCCGAGCAGTATTGGCGAAATCACCTGCGGGGCTTCCGCATACCAACTCCCCTTAGCATGGGGAAACCGGGTGGAAGGGTTGAACAACAAAAAGAATACGCAGATCAAATGATTCTTTTATCGAAGGAAACAACTGCGAGTCTGCAATCTTTTGCCCGCAGGCATCAACTGACGATGAATACGCTGGTTCAAGGAGCGTGGGCGTTGATTTTAAGTCGCTACGCAGGTGAGTCGGAAGTGGTATTTGGGACAACCAACCTGGGACGTCCTACAGATTTGCGTGGAGTGGACTCCATGGTGGGTCTGTTTATCAATACGCTGCCTGTTCGTGTACTTTTCTCGGAACAAATGACGGTGATCGACTGGCTGCAGAACATCCAACAGGAACAGAGTGAGATACGTCAGTACGAGTTCACGCCGCTCGTTGACATTCAAAGCTGGAGCGAAGTGCCGCTTGGACAGGCGTTGTTTGACAGTATACTCGTTTTCGAAAACTACATGTCCGGTACAAAAACACAGTCTGATACAGACATGTCGCTAAATGCAATCAAAGCAGTTGAGCAGACGAACTATCCATTGACATTGGTGGCTGCGCCTGGCGAAGAGCTATTGCTCAAGCTGATTTATGAAACAAATCGATTCGAGCAGATCACCATGGATAAGGTATTGGCTCAATTGATCAAAGTATTAGAATCAATGATGGCTCAGCCTACGGATCATCTTTCTGCCATTTCATTCATCACAGACGAGGAACGCCACAAGCTGTTAGTCGAATGGAATGCAACGGAAACGGAATATACTCGTGACGCGGTGATGCACCAGCTGTTTGAAGCACAAGTAGTCGCTACACCGGATGCGGAGGCTTTAATCGTCGGAGAAGAAAGACTGACGTACGCGGAGCTGAACCGACGAGCAAACCAGTTGGCTCACTATCTGCGGGCGCAAGGGATCGGTCCAGAGGTCTTGGTCGCTGTTCTCATGGAACGTACGACTGAGATGATCGTAGCGATGATGGGAATTCTCAAAGCTGGCGGCGCGTATGTACCGATTGATCCCGCCTATCCACAGGAGAGAATCGGCTATACGTTGGAGGATTCGCAAGCGGCGATCCTGCTGACCCAAGGAAGCCTGCTACCGATGCTGCCTGAACATACCGCACAAGTGATCTGCCTGGATCGTGACTGGGAGCAGATCGCGGAGCAAAGCGAAGAGAACCTGCTTAATCTGGTGGAGCCAACCAACCTTTCCTATGTCATCTACACCTCGGGCTCGACAGGTCTGCCTAAAGGGGTAGCAATCCAGCACAGTAGTGTCATTGCCTTCATCGCTTGGGCGAAAACCGTCTTTTCGGCTGAAGAAATGAGTGGGGTGCTCGCCTCCACTTCCATCTGCTTCGATCTGTCTGTCTATGAAATATTCGTGACCTTAGCCTACGGCGGGAAAGTCATCTTGGCTGACAACGCCTTGCATTTGCCGAGCCTGCCAGCAGCCAACGAGGTGACCTTAATCAATACCGTTCCATCGGCGGCCAAAGAACTGGTGCGGATGAACGCGATCTCGTCGACGGTACGAGTGGTCAACCTGGCTGGAGAGCCACTGCCAAACACATTGGCGCAAAGTCTATATGCATTGGAGCATGTGGAAAAAGTCTTTAATCTTTACGGTCCGTCTGAAGATACGACCTACTCCACGTATGTACAGGTGATCAAAGACGCGACAGCTGAACCGACGATTGGCCGTCCTTTGTCCAATACACAAGCCTATATTCTCGATGCCAACCTGCAGCCTGTCCCGTTGGGCTTACCTGGAGAACTGTATCTTGGCGGGGAAGGATTGGCTCGTGGGTACCTGAATCGTCCAGAGCTGACCGCAGAACGATTCTTGTCCAATCCATTCCACGCTGACCCGTATGCACGGATGTACAGCACCGGTGACTTGGTCCGTTATCTCCCAGATGGACAAATCGAGTATCTGGGCCGGATTGATCATCAGGTGAAGATTCGCGGCTATCGGATCGAGTTAGGGGAGTTGGAGGCTGTTCTACGCACCCATCCGGCTGTCAAGGAAGCCGTGGTGATGGCAAGAGAAGACCAGTTGGGTGACAAACGTCTGGCGGCGTATGTGACGACAAAAGAGGAGAGTAGGGAAGAGGGCACTGACTTAGCCGTCTGGGCAAAAGCAAAATTGCCGGAGTTTATGGTTCCATCCGTCTTTGTCTGGCTGGACGCTATGCCGCTCACACCGAACGGCAAGATCGACCGGAAGCAGCTGCCAGAGCCGGAGTGGGGGCAGATGGCTTCTACACAAGAGTATGTAGCGCCACGCAACCAAACAGAGGAGCTGGTCGCCGCGATCTGGTCGCACGTGCTCGGCATCGAAAAAGTCGGGATTCATGACAACTTCTTCGAGCTTGGCGGACATTCTCTCTTAGCGACACGGGTTATTTCCCGCCTTCGTGACATGGTTGCAGGCGAAGTACCTATCCGGACTCTGTTCGAAAACCCAACCATTGCAAAACTGTCCGAAGCACTCGGAAGCCTTTTGCAAGAAACAGCAGGAGCTTCGATCGAACCTGTTTCACGGGAAGGTCATCTACCACTGTCCTTTGCGCAGCAGCGCCTGTGGTTCCTGGATCGTCTGATGCCAGACAGCGCCTTGTACAACATCCCGTCAGCAATGCGTTTGCACGGGTATCTGGATATCGAGGCTTGGAACAAAAGCTTGCAGGTACTGATCCAACGCCACGAAAGCTTGCGGACAACCTTTAGCCACGTGGAAGGGCAAGCCGTACAAATCATTCACCCTTACCAAGAGCAGTCGCTACGTGTCATCGACTTGCGAGAGCTACCAGCGGACGAGTGCGAAGCAGAAACACAGCGTTTGGCAGGAATAGAGGCAGCTACGCCATTCAACCTGAGCGAAGGTCCGTTGTTCCGTACCACCTTGATTCGCATAAGCGATCAAGAAGCCGTCTTCTTATTTAACATGCACCATATTATTTTCGATGGCTGGTCTATCGGTATTTTCATCAAAGAAATGAGAGCACTGTACGAAGCATTTGTTCACGGCAAAGAACCTGTGTTAGCTGATCTGACATTGCAGTACGCCGATTACGCTGTATGGCAACGGAAGTGGATGGAAGAAGATGTGCTTACGCAACAGCTAGCGTACTGGAAAGAAAAGCTAATCGATGCCGAACCACTTTTGGCATTGCCGACAGATCGTCCGCGTCCAGCCGTTCAAAGCCACATGGGAGCGATGTATACCATTACGCTTCCAGCTGAACTGTTAGCAAAGTTGAATATGCTCAGCCGTGAAGAAGGATCGACGCTGTTCATGACCTTACTGGCTGCCTTCCAGACTTTGCTCTACCGCTACAGTGGACAGGAAGACATCCTCGTCGGAAGCCCGGTTGCAGGACGGAATTGGGAGGAGACTGAGTCGCTCATCGGTTTCTTCATTAATACATTGGTGCTGCGTACGGAAATGTCAGGGGAACCGACATTCCGTGACTTGCTGGCAAGAGTGAAGGAGACGGCGCTAGAAGCCTATGCCCATCAGGATCTTCCGTTTGAAAAATTGGTCGATGAACTGGCGCTAGAGCGTAGTCTCAGCTACTCGCCGTTGTTCCAAGTCATGTTTGTCCTCCAAAACTTCCAGCTAGACTTAGACGAAAAGGCTGGCATTCGCGTATCGGAATTCGATATGGACAAACACCTCGTCACGGCCAAATACGACCTGACGTTGACCATGGCTGAAAGACCAAACGGATTGATCGCAACGTTTGAGTACAATACAGCGCTGTTTGATGAAACGACGATCGTACGCATGTCACAGCACTTCTATCACTTACTCGAGGCCATCGTTCAGATGCCGGAGCAGACCATTACCCAATTGCCGTTTTTGCCTCAGGCAGAACGGGAGCAGCTGCTGGTGGAATGGAACGATACCACGACGGCTTACCCGCGGGATCAACGCGTGGATCAATTGTTCCAGCAGACCGCGATGCGTTACCCGAATCGCATTGCAGTCGTATCGGGAGACCAGAGTCTCACATACTCCCAGCTAGAGACACGAGCCAACCAAGTAGCCAACTACCTGCAAAAACAAGGCGTTCGCGCAGGTTCACTCGTCGGTATCTGCGTGAAGCGTTCTCTCGAAATGCTGATCGGGGTGCTTGGGATTCTCAAAGCTGGTGGCGCTTATGTACCGCTCGATTCGGATTATCCGAAAGAACGTATGGCATACATGATGGACGACGCTCGCGTCACTGTTTTGCTCGCGCAGGAGCAGCTTCTACCGTCACTCCCATCTGGAGAGCATAGCGTGATTTGTCTGGATCGCGACTGGGCGATGATTGCCGAAGAAAGTGAACTGGCACCTGACATTGATACAACGTCGGAAAGTCTCGCTTACGTGATCTACACCTCTGGTTCTACCGGGTTGCCAAAAGGAACGCTTGTCATCCATCGAGGCATTGTCCGTCTCGTTAAAGAAACCGACTACGTGACGATCACAGAGCAGGACGTTTTCCTGCAAGCATCGACAGTGTCATTCGATGCGGCGACCTTTGAGATTTGGGGCAGCTTGCTGAATGGGGCACAGCTGGTGCTGATGCCGCCTGACCTGCCTTCCCTGGAAGAACTGGGACAAGCCATTCAGACGCACAAGGTTACGACGCTTTGGCTGACGGCGGGACTGTTCACACTGATGGTGGATCATCACAAAGAGTACCTGACAGGAGTTCGGCAACTACTCGTTGGTGGAGATGTCGTCTCGGTTCCTCACGTAAGAAAAGCCTTGGAAATCGAAGGGGTCACGATTATCAACGGATACGGTCCAACGGAGAACACGACATTCACCTGCTGCTATCCAGTCACGGAGTTGCCAGAGACGATCAGTTCTTTCCCAATTGGCCGTCCCATCAAGAATACGACTGTGTACGTACTGGATAGCAACATGCAGCCCGTCCCGATTGGCGTAACAGGTGAACTGTACATCGGCGGAGATGGTTTGGCAAAAGGATATTTGAATCGTCCTGATTTGACGGAAGAGCGCTTTGTACCAAACCCGTACTCAACTGATCCGCAGGCACGACTGTATCGGACTGGTGACTTGGTTCGTTACCTGCCAGATGGTCTGATCGAATTCATCGGCCGAATCGACAATCAGGTAAAAATCCGCGGATTCCGCATCGAGCTGAGTGAAGTAGAGTCCGTTTTAGCCAAACACCCTGCTCTTGCCGCATCCGTCGTCATTGTCCGCGAAGATGAGCCGGGCAAGAAACAGCTCGTCGCTTATGCGGTCAAGGAAGCGGAGCAAGAATTAGACACAACCGAACTGCGCCAACACTTCAAAGCACATGTTCCAGATTATATGGTGCCATCTGCTTTCGTCATGCTGGATGAATTGCCGCTTACGCCAAACGGGAAAGTAGACCGCCGGGCCCTGCCAAAACCTGACTATGCGAACACAAGTGATGGGGACTACGTTGCACCACATACCTTTATCGAACGCAAACTGTCTGAGATTTGGCAAGACGTTCTCAGAATCGAAGAAATCAGTATCCATTCCAACTTCTTCGAACTCGGAGGGGACTCGATCCTGAGTATCCAAATCGTCTCTCGGGCTAACCAAGCAGGGATTCGTCTTACACCTAAACAGATCTTTGAAAACCAAACAATCGCTGAACTGGCAGCTCTCGTTTCAACAACTGGAAACGGGGAAAATGCTATTCAACTGGCGGAACAAGGCCTCGTGACCGGAAATGTGTTGCTTACGCCAATTCAGAAGTGGTTCTTTGCCGCAAATCAACCGTCTATCCATCACTGGAATCAATCCTTCTTGTTGACAGTCGAGGAACCGGTTGATACGAACGCATTGGAGCGTGCCATTACCGAGTTGCTTGCACACCATGATGCTTTACGCATGCGTTATACCAACAACGACGGTTTATGGTCACAACACATCGAGGGCTTAGGCGAACCTGTACCTTTCCATTTGGTTGATTTGGCTGATCTCTCATCAGAGGAGCAATTCGCGCGACTGGAAGAAATTGCAGGCGAGATGCAAGCGAGTCTGAATATCACAGAAGGGCCTGTGTTCCGAGCTGTGTACTTCCACCTTGGAAAAGAACGCGCGGGACGACTCCTGCTCGTTGTTCATCACTTGGTAGTCGACGGGGTATCTTGGCGCATTTTGCTGGAAGACTTGCAGTTGGCCTATGAGCAAGCTGTAAATGGTCAGGCGTTGCAATTCCCGTCCAAAACGACCTCGTTTAAAGCATGGGCGGGACAGTTACACGCTTATGCCAACTCTGATGCGCTCGAAAAGGAAAAAGCCTTTTGGGCAAATCAAGCGTATGAAGTGGATCCACTTCCTGTCGACCGTACGTATGAGCCAGCTCAAAACACCGAGGCATCCACGAAACAGATTACACTTACGCTGACCGCCGAAGAGACGCGCAACTTGCTTCACGAAACGCTCCCTTCCTACCGTCTGCAAATCAATGACGTATTGCTTGCTTCCTTGGCAAAAGCGCTGAATCGATGGACAGGAAAAGAGACGATGGTCGTAACTCTGGAAGGACATGGACGCGAGGAGATTATCGAGGGAGCAGATTTATCCCGTACGGTTGGCTGGTTCACAAGTATGTACCCGATACAGATTTCTACCGAGCAAGAAAAACCTTGGGGACATACGCTGAAGGCAGTCAAGGAACAGCTCCGCCAGATTCCAAATAAGGGTGTCGGCTATGGAATTTTGCGCTATCTATGCGATGATCTTGAACTACAACACCAACTGAACGCCCAACCGAAACCGCAAATCAGCTTCAACTACCTCGGGCAATTTGATCAGACGGTGGCGGTTTCCTCTACGTTTGGCATAGCATCTGAATGCAGTGGAGCCAATCTTGCCCCTGATTCCATTCGAGGGAACTTGTTAGATATCATTAGTGCGGTTACAGGAGATCAGCTACACGTCACTTGGTTGTACAACGAAAACATCCATGACGAACAGACGATTGCAACGGTTGCTGATGATTACATGGCAGCACTGCGGGAGATTATGTCTTACACGCAAGCGGCAGATGAAATCGGCTACACACCGTCAGACTTCCCGCTGGCTAACCTAAATCAGCAGTCAATCGACAAATACATCGCTTCGGATCGGCAGATCGAAAGTGTATATGCGCTGACACCACTGCAAGAGGGGATGCTGTTCCACTCCCTGTATGAACAAGAGGGCGGCGATTATGTTGTACAGTTCCTCATGACAGTGCGAGATATTAGCTTGGAAGTATTCGAGCAAGCATGGCAGAAAATAGTCGACCGCCATTCGATTCTTCGTACCTCCTTTATCTGGGAAGGATTGGAACAACCGCATCAAATCGTCCGAAAACAAGTTAAAGTAAGCGTCGAAAAAATCGACCTACGCCATGTGGATGTCGATAAGCAGGAAGCTGAAATCCAGTCGTACATGGAAAAAGACCGGGTGAGAAACTTCCCGTTTAATCAGGCGCCATTGATGCGTTGGACATTGTTTTGCACGAACGACAATACGTATCGCTTCTTATGGAGCTTCCATCATATCTTGCTAGATGGCTGGAGTATGCCACTTGTCTTGCAAGATTGGCAGGCAAGTTACCAAGCGATCGATAAAGGCGAAGAAGAAAAATTAGAAGCAGTCCAACCATTCAGCCGCTATATCGCATGGCTCAATAAGCAAGATAAACAAGTTGCGGAGCGCTATTGGCGCGAGCAGTTAAAAGGCTTCTACGAGCCAACACCACTTGCTATGGGAAAAGCAGGCAGTCATGCCATACAGCCTAAAGCCTACAGAGATCGAACCGTTTCCTTATCCAAGGAAGTAACGGCCCACCTGCAAGCTTTTGCCCGCAAGCAGCAGTTGACGATAAATACGTTGGTGCAAGGGGCATGGGCACTCATCCTGAGTGGTTACAGCGGATCAGACGATGTTGTCTTTGGAACGACAGTTTCTGGTCGTCCAGCAGACCTGCCAGGAGTGGAAAACATGGTAGGACTGTTTATTAATACGCTACCTGTCCGCGTCGTGTTTGACCCAAGCCAAACGATACAGGAATGGTTACAACACTTGCAAAAGACACAATTAGACATCCGCCAGTACGAATACACACCACTTGTAGACGTCCAAGGCTGGAGCGAGGTCCCACATGGACAATCGTTGTTCGACAGTATTCTCGTTTTTGAGAACTACCTGAACAGTACAAGTGAGGATTCAGATTCCGGAGTGTCGCTGAGTGAAGTCCAAGCAGTGGAGCAAACCAATTACCCATTGACATTGGTGGCGGCTCCTGGCGATGAACTTGCTCTCAAATTGATCTATGAGCAAGGACGTTTTGATCCGGAAGTGATTGGTAAGGTATTAGAACAGATGTCACAGGTTCTACATGCCCTAACTGCCCAAGCGGAACAACCGTTGACTACACTTTCATTTATTACGGACGAGGAACGCCACAAGCTGTTAGTCGAATGGAACGCGACGGAAACGGAATATGCTCGTGACACAGTGGTGCACCAGCTGTTTGAAGCACAAGTAGTCGCTACACCGGATGCGGAGGCTTTAATCGTCGGAGAAGAAAGACTGACGTACGCCGAGCTGAACCGCCGAGCAAACCAGTTGGCTCACTATCTGCGGGCGCAAGGGATCGGTCCAGAGGTCTTGGTCGCTGTTCTCATGGAACGTACGACTGAGATGATCGTAGCGATGATGGGAATTCTCAAAGCTGGCGGCGCGTATGTACCGATTGATCCCGCCTATCCACAGGAGAGAATCGGCTATACGTTGGAGGATTCGCAAGCGGCGATCCTGTTGACCCAAGGAAGCCTGCTACCGATGCTGCCTGAACATACCGCACAAGTGATCTGCCTGGATCGTGACTGGGAGCCTATCGCGGAGCAAAGCGAAGAGAACCTGCTTAGTCTGGTAGAGCCAACGAACCTCTCCTATGTCATTTACACCTCAGGCTCGACAGGTCTGCCCAAAGGGGTAGCGATTCAGCACAGTAGTGTCATTGCCTTTATCGCTTGGGCGAAAACCGTCTTTTCGGCTGAAGAAATGAGTGGGGTGCTCGCCTCTACTTCTATCTGCTTCGACCTGTCTGTCTATGAAATATTCGTGACCTTAAGCTACGGCGGGAAAGTCATCCTGGCTGACAACGCCTTGCATGTACCGAGCCTGCCAGCAGCCAACGAGGTGACCTTAATCAATACCGTTCCATCGGCGGCCAAAGAACTGGTGCGGATGAACGCGATCCCGTCCACGGTACGAGTGGTCAACCTGGCTGGAGAGCCACTGCCAAACACATTGGCGCAAAGTCTATATGCACTGGAGCATGTGGAAAAAGTCTTTAATCTCTATGGTCCGTCTGAAGATACGACCTACTCCACATATGTGCAGGTCACCAAAGGCGCGACGTCAGAACCGACGATTGGCCGTCCTTTGTCCAATACACAAGCGTATATTCTCGATGCCAACCTGCAGCCTGTACCGTTGGGCTTACCTGGAGAACTGTATCTTGGCGGGGAAGGATTGGCGCGCGGGTACCTGAATCGCCCAGAGCTGACAGCAGAACGATTCTTGTCCAACCCATTCCACGCTGACCCGCATGCACGGATGTACAGCACCGGTGACTTGGTCCGTTATCTCCCAGATGGACAAATCGAGTATCTGGGTCGGATTGATCATCAGGTGAAGATTCGCGGCTATCGGATCGAGTTAGGGGAGTTGGAGGCTGTCCTTCGCACCCATCCGGCTGTCAAGGAAGCCGTGGTGATGGCAAGAGAAGACCAGCTGGGTGACAAACGTCTGGCGGCGTATGTTACGACAAAAGAGGAAAATAGGGAAGAGGCTACTGACTTTGCTGTCTGGGCAAAAGCAAAATTGCCGGAGTTTATGGTTCCATCCGTCTTTGTCTGGCTGGAAGCTATGCCGCTCACACCGAACGGCAAGATCGACCGGAAGCAACTGCCAGAGCCGGAGTGGGGGCAGATGGCTTCTACACAAGAATATGTAGCGCCACGCAACCAAACAGAGGAGCTGGTCGCCGCGATCTGGTCGCACGTGCTCGGCATCGAAAAAGTCGGGATTCATGACAACTTCTTCGAGCTTGGCGGACATTCTCTCTTAGCGACACGGGTTATTTCCCGTCTTCGTGACATGTTTGCAGGAGAAGTACCTATCCGGACTCTGTTCGAAAACCCAACCGTTGCAGAACTGTCCGAAGTACTCGGTAGCTTTTTGCAAGAAACAGGTGCCTCGATCGAACCTGTTTCACGGGAAGGTCATCTACCACTGTCCTTTGCACAGCAGCGCCTGTGGTTCCTGGATCGTCTGATGCCAGACAGCGCCTTGTACAACATCCCGTTAGCGATTCGATTGCACGGGGACCTGAATATGGAGGCTTGGAACAAGAGCTTGCAGGTACTGATCCAGCGCCATGAAAGCTTGCGGACAACCTTTGACCACGTAGATGGGCAAGCCGTGCAAATCATACATCCTTACCAAGAGCAGCAGTTACGTGTCATCGACTTGCGGGAGCTACCAGCGGACGAGTGTGAAGCAGAAACACAGCGTTTGGCAGGAAGAGAGGCAGCTACGCCATTCAACCTGAGCGAAGGTTCGTTGTTCCGTACCACCTTGATTCGCATAAGCGAGCAAGAAACGGTCTTCCTTTTGAACATGCATCACATCATCTCTGACGGTTGGTCGATGGGAGTATTCATTCGCGAATGGTTCACCATCTACGAAGCGATTAGCCAAAACGACATACCAGCCTTAGTTGATTTACCTGTGCAGTATGCCGACTACGCGGCTTGGCAACGCGAGTGGCTCCAGGGTTCGGTATTAGACGAACAGCTTTCGTACTGGAGTGAAAAATTAAGTGGTGCGGAACCGCTTCTCACCTTGCCGACAGACCGTTCACGTCCTGCTGTACAAACGTACGAGGGAGCGATTTATTCAACGACGCTCGCAGGTGAACTTCTCGACAAATTACAAGCACTTAGCCGTAAAGAAGAATCGACGCTGTTCATGACCTTGCTGGCAGCCTTCCAAACTTTGCTCTACCGCTACAGTGGACAGGAAGACATCCTCGTCGGAAGCCCTGTCGCAGGACGCAATAGACCAGAGACGGAACAAATGATTGGATTCTTCATTAATACATTGGTGCTGCGTACGGATATGTCAGGGGAGCCGACATTCCGTGACTTGCTGGCAAGAGTAAAGGAGACGTCGCTAGAAGCCTATGCCCATCAGGATCTTCCTTTCGAAAAATTGGTCGATGAACTGGCGCTAGAGCGTAGTCTCAGCTACTCGCCGCTGTTCCAAGTCATGTTTGTCCTCCAAAACTTCCAGCTAGACTTAGACGAAAAGGCTGGCATTCGCGTATCGGAATTCGATATGGACAAACACCTCGTCACGGCCAAATACGACCTGACGTTGACGATGGCAGAAAAACAAAACGGATTGATCGCAACGTTTGAGTACAATACAGCGCTGTTTGATGAAACGACGATCGTACGCATGTCACAGCACTTCCATCACTTACTCGAAGCCATCGCTCAGATGCCGGAGCAGACCATTACCCAATTGCCGTTTTTGCCTCAGGCAGAACGCGAGCAGCTGCTGGTGGAATGGAACGATACCACGACGGCTTACCCGCGGGATCAACGCGTGGATCAATTGTTCCAGCAGACCGCGATGCGTTATCCGAATCGCATTGCAGTCGTATCGGGAGACCTGAGTCTCACATACTCCCAGCTAGAGACACGATCCAACCAAGTAGCCAACTACCTGCAAAAACAAGGCGTTCGCGCAGGTTCACTTGTCGGTATCTGCGTGAAACGTTCTCTCGAAATGCTGATCGGGGTGCTCGGGATTCTCAAAGCTGGTGGGGCTTATGTACCGCTCGATTCGGATTATCCAAAAGAACGTCTGGCATACATGATGGACGATGCTCACGTCACTGTTTTGCTCACACAGGAGCAGCTTCTACCGTCACTCCCATCTGGAGAGCATACCGTGATTTGTCTGGATCGCGACTGGGCGATGATTGCCGAAGAAAGTGAACTGGCACCTGACTTGGACACAACAGCGGAAAGTCTCGCTTACGTGATCTACACCTCTGGTTCTACCGGGTTGCCAAAAGGAACGCTTGTCATCCATCGAGGCATTGTCCGTCTCGTTAAAGAAACCGACTACGTGACGATCACAGAGCAGGACATATTCCTGCAAGCATCGACAGTGTCATTCGATGCGGCGACCTTTGAGATTTGGGGCAGCTTGCTGAATGGGGCAAAGCTGGTGCTGATGCCGCCTGATCTGCCTTCCCTGGAAGAACTGGGACAAGCCATTCAGACGCATAAGGTTACGACGCTTTGGCTGACGGCGGGCCTGTTCACTCTGATGGTGGATCATCACAAAGAGTACTTGACGGGGGTTCGGCAACTTCTCGTTGGTGGGGATGTCGTCTCGGTTCCTCACGTAAGAAAAGCCTTGGAAATCGAAGGGATCACGATTATCAATGGATACGGTCCAACGGAGAATACGACATTCACCTGCTGCTATCCGGTCACAGAGTTGCCTGAGTCGATCAGTTCTTTCCCGATTGGCCGTCCTATCAAGAATACGACTGTGTACGTACTGGATAGTCAAATGCAGCCCGTCCCGATTGGGGTAACAGGTGAGCTGTACATCGGCGGAGATGGTCTGGCGCAAGGATATTTGAATCGTCCTGACTTGACGGAAGAACGCTTTGTACCAAACCCGTTCTCAACCAATCCGCAGGCACGACTGTATCGGACTGGTGACTTGGTTCGTTACCTGCCAGATGGTCTGATCGAATTCATCGGCCGAATCGACAATCAGGTAAAAATCCGCGGATTCCGCATCGAGCTGAGTGAAGTAGAGTCCGTTTTAGCCAAACACCCTGCTCTTGCCGCATCCGTCGTCATTGTCCGCGAAGATGAACCGGGCAAGAAACAGCTCGTCGCTTACGCGGTCAAGCAAGCGGAGCAAGAGGTTGACATAGCTGAACTGCGCCAACACTTCAAAGCACATGTTCCGGATTATATGGTTCCTTCCGCTTTCGTCATGCTGGATGAATTGCCGCTTACGCCAAACGGAAAAGTAGACAGAAAAGCACTTCCTGTCCCTGTCTATGAACGCAGCCAAGATGTTGATTCGTTTACAGAGGCTACCAACCTCATCGAACAAAGACTGACGGAAATCTGGTGCGCCGTTCTGCGAATGGATCGCATTGGCATTCACGATAACTTTTTTGAGCTTGGGGGAGACTCCATCCTCAGCATTCAGATCGTCGCGCGTGCAAACAAAGCTGGCATCCATCTCACTCCGAAGAATCTTTTTGACCATCAAACGATCGCAGAGTTGGCAAAGGTTGCAGGCCAAAGCACGAAAATGGAAGCAGAGCAAGGAATGGTAACAGGTGAAGCTCCACTATTGCCGATCCAAAAATGGTTCTTCGAGCAAGAGCAACCAACACCACATCACTGGAACCAATCAATGCTCCTGCAAGTGAACGAACAATTGGACGAAGAGCATCTGGGAGAAGCCATTACCGACCTGATCGTTCACCACGACGCACTCCGCCTGCGTTATGCCTACACAGATGGACAGTGGAAGCAGACACACGTAGAAGTCGATTCGGAAGTACCGCTCATCGTGGAGGATCTTAGCATCATCTCGCCAGCTCAGCACATGAGAAAAATCGAGAAACTTTCACACCAAGCACAAGCGAGCCTGAATTTGGAAAACGGACCACTCATGAAGATCGTGTACTTCGATCTCGGGTATGATCGACCGGGCCGTTTGCTGATTGTCATCCACCATTTGGTGGTAGACGGCGTATCGTGGCGAGTGCTGATCGAAGACTTGCAAACGGCATATAGGCAGGCTGCGGAGGGAGCAGAGATTCAATTGCCAGCAAAGACAACCTCCTACAAAGCATGGGCAGAAAAAATGAATGAGTACGCATCTTCTGAACATATTGTCGCTGAAAGGGAGTACTGGATAGCTGCAGCAGACGAGATGGTGTCCTTTACACCGCCAATCCATGACGGTGAGTTGAACACAGAAGGAAACTGCCGGACGATTACGATTTCTATGGAGGAAGAAGAGACAGAAACCCTGCTGCAGAAAGTACCGTCCCGTTACCGCGCGCAAATTAATGATGTCCTATTGACCGCGTTAGCATTGGCACATGCCAAATGGACGGGAGAACAATCCCTGCTAGTCAACCTTGAAGGTCACGGTCGTGAAGAATTGTTCTCGGAGGTCGATCTATCCCGTACAGTCGGCTGGTTTACGTCCATGTATCCACTCCTGATTCGACTGGATCAGAACATGTCTCAGGAAAATGCGCTGGTAATAGTCAAAGAGAAGCTACAACAAATTCCGAACAAAGGCCTTGGATATGGCATCCTGCGCTACCTGACGAAAGATAACGAGGTGTCCGAAAAGCTAGCGGCTATTCCGCAACCACCGATTAGCTTCAACTATCTGGGACAATTCAATCAGGCGGGAGAAGGAGATTCCCTGTTTGGATTTGCGGCAGGAGAAAGAGGCTCCAACATCAGTCCGGACAACAGACGGGCGCATCTGATTGATGTGGTAGGAGTAGTCACAGAAGGCAAGCTGAACCTTAGCTTCCTCTACAGCGAGACATTGCATAGCGAAGCGAGCGTAGAGACTTTCGCCCATCATTTCACGGAAATCCTGCGTTCACTGATACAAGCGGAAAAGCAAAGCTATAAAGCCGAAGACTTCGAGGATGCAGACCTGAGTCAAACTGCGTTAAACAAGGTTCTCTCCAAGCTGAAGAAAAGAAAGGGGAATTAATCCAATGGGGGATTTTACCGATCTATACACCTTATCCCCGCTGCAAGAAGGGATGTTGTTCCATTCGCTGTACTCTGAGGGTTCAGCCTATATGGTGCAGAACATTGCCATTCTTACAGGCGAGCTTGACATCGTCAACTTTGAAAAAGCCTGGAATAAAGTGGTTCAAAGACATTCCATTTTGCGTACTGGATTCCTTTGGGAAGAGGTAGAGAAGCCGCTTCAGGTGGTCTTCGAAAGTGTTCCTTTTTCCATACACCAGGAAGACTGGTCACATCACACCGATGAAAAGCAGGAAACCATGCTGACATCGTTTTTGCAAAAAGAAAAAGAGGCGGGCTTCGACTTGAGCGAAGCCCCACTCATGCGAGTGACGGTCATCAAAAAGGCCAAAGATGTGCACCAGTTCATCTGGACCTTTCACCATTTGCTCTTGGATGGATGGAGCAGCCCCATTCTTTTTCAGGAAGTCCTCGATTTCTATGAGGCGTACTGCCAAGGCAAAGACTTGAGACTTCCACAGCCAAAGCCATTCAAAGATTATATCTCCTGGCTTCGCCGTCAGGACAAGACGGAGTCTGAAAAGTTCTGGCGCGAATTCCTAGCGTCCGTCGAAAGTCCCACACCTCTTCCCTTCGAATCTTATCCATTGAGAGATTCAGAGCAGGAAAAAGGGATTCATGAATCGACGCGAACCTTGACTGATGAAGTCACGAAAGCTCTCTTGAAATTAGCTCGAACGTATAAGGTTACGATCAACACCATCGTGCAAGGGGCATGGGCTATTCTCCTCAGCCGTTTGAGCGGAGAAGAAAGCGTGGTTTACGGCGTAACCGGTTCCGGGCGCCCGAGCGATCTGCCAGGTGTAGAGCAGATGGTTGGAATGTTTATCAACACGTTGCCGATGAAAACGAAAGTCGATCCTGAGCAAACGTTGGATCAGTGGTTCAAGGAGTTACAGGATCAGCAATCTAGAGTCCGACAGTATGAATACTCTCCATTGGTGGATATCCAGGGCTGGACGGATGTACCGCGTGGACTACCACTGTTTGAAAGTATTTTCGTATTTGAGAACTATCCGCTGGGAGAAGGGGAAGAGAAGGAATTCGGTTTTTCCATCTCTCATGTACAGCACTTCCAAGAAGTAGATAATCCGCTCACGATTGTCGGGATTCCGGGCGAGCAGTTTCGCATCAAAATGATGTACAGGACAGACCGCTTTGAGCAGGCAGCGATCGAACGGACACTTGACCAAATGGCATCCATTCTAGTAGCAATTGTCGAGAATCCGAAACAACGCCTGTCCTCAATCTCTTTTCTCAGTCAAGAAGAAAGACAGCATCTACTGGTCGGGCTAAACGATACAACGAGCGACTACCCGCGGGATAAAACCGTTCCACAACTGTTTGCTGAAACAGCGGCCCAATACCCAGATCGTATCGCCGTCGTTGCGGGGGAGGAACAGTTGACATACGCCGAGCTGGAGGCAAAAGCCAATCAGCTTGCCAACTACTTGCAAAAGCAAGGAGTAGAAACAGGTACTTTTGTTGGACTATCCGTAGAGCGCTCGTCAGATATGCTCGTTGGTATGCTGGGGATTCTCAAAGCAGGTGGAGCGTATGTGCCACTCGATCCGGCGTATCCCCAAGAACGTCTGGCTTTCATGCTGGCAGATGCTAAGATTTCGATTTTATTGACACAGGAGCATTTATCTGACAGGTGGCAAGGACAAGAGCTTACCGTTCTCAATCTCGAACTTGCTGAGGAAAAGTGGACAGAAGAAAGCACAGTCGCTCCTCAAGTAGATATAAGCGCGGACAGTCTCGCCTACGTCATTTACACATCAGGTTCAACAGGTACACCAAAAGGAGTGCTGGTCGTCCATCGCGGGATTGTTCGCCTGATCAAAAACACGAACTACGTGACCATTACGGAAGAGGACGTGTTCCTGCAAGCCTCTACCGTATCGTTTGATGCTGCTACCTTTGAAATTTGGGGGGCGTTGCTAAACGGAGCGAAGCTGGTGTTGGTGCCTCCGCATCAGCCTTCACTCGATGAACTGGGAGAGACGATTCAGAATCACAAGGTAACGACACTATGGCTGACGGCTGGTCTGTTCACGGTCATGGTTGACCACAAGGTGGAGTACTTGCGTGGCGTGCGCCAACTCCTTGTCGGTGGGGATGTTGTTTCCGCATCCCATGTACGCAAGGTCCTTTCACTTGGCGATATCACGGTGATTAACGGATATGGTCCGACGGAAAACACGACGTTTACTTGCTGCAATCCCGTCACGGAGCTTCCGGAAGGCGTCAACTCCTTCCCGATCGGCAGACCGATCAGCAATACCACCGTGTACGTATTGGACAAACATCAACAGCCTGTCCCTCTGGGTGCAGCAGGCGAATTATATATAGGCGGAGATGGTCTCGCTCTCGGTTATTTGAACAATCCGGAGTTAACCGCAGAGCGTTTTGTGGAGAATCCGTTTGACCCACAAGGAGGTTCTCGCCTGTACCGCACTGGTGACTTGGTTCGTTATTTGCCTGATGGCACGATTGCGTTTATCGGGCGTATCGACAACCAAGTAAAAATCCGCGGGTTCCGCATCGAATTAGGTGAGGTGGAAGCAGCACTCAGCTTGCATCCGGCTGTGAACGAAGTTGTGGTCATGGTCCGTGAGAGTAAGCCGGGCGAGAAGCATGTAACTGCGTATCTTACCGTTTCAGGCGGCATCGCGCTCGAAACTTCTGAATTGCGTGCATGGACAAAAACGAAGTTGCCAGAATTCATGGGGCCATCATTTTATATTTTCCTTGATGCGATGCCTTTGACGGCAAATGGTAAAATCGACCGCAAACAACTGCCGGAACCGGAATGGACAAATCCAGCTTCCGACAAAGGCTATATGGAGCCGCGCAATCAGGTAGAAGAGCTGATTGCCAACATATGGTCGCAGGTGCTTGGAGTCGAAAAAGTGGGGATTCACGATAACTTTTTCGAGCTTGGTGGGCATTCACTATTGGCGACACGAGCCATTTCACGCCTACGAGAGGCTTTTGGAATAGAGCAGACGGTGCGCTCCATTTTTGAAAATCCGACCATTGCAGCATGGAGTGAACAGGGAGCAGCACTTCATTTGGGAGAGAAAGAAGCGATTGGTGGATCGATTCAGCCTGTGTCAAGACAAAGCAATCTGCCGTTGTCTTTTGCCCAACAGCGATTGTGGTTCTTTGATCGATTCATGCCAGAAAGTCCGATGTACAACATCCCATCTGCCCTTCGCTTGCAAGGCGAACTCGACGTAGTGGCATGGGAGAAGAGTTTACAGGCGATCATATTGCGTCACGAAAGCTTGCGTACCACGTTCCACGAAATAGACGGACAATCCGTACAAGTCATTCATCCGCATATGGACTGGAAAATGGACATTCTGGACTTACGCGACCTATCCGCTGAAAAGAAAGAACAAAAGATAGAGCAATTGGCCGAAGCCGATGCTGCCCGAGCATTTGCCCTTGGACAAGGACCGCTGATACGCGCGACAATGATCCAAACAGATGATCACGCATATGTCTTCTTGATCAACATGCACCACATCATCTCTGATGGCTGGTCGATGGGCATCTTCTATCGCGAATTGCTTGCCAATTACGAAGCCTTCAGCAAACAAGAAACACCCGAGCTAGCAGAGCTACCGATTCAATATGCGGATTTCGCCACATGGCAGCGTGAGTGGCTGGATGGCGAAATCTTGGAGCAGCAGGTTACTTATTGGAAAGAAAAACTGAGTGGTGCAGAGCCGCTTCTAGCACTGCCGACGGACCGTTCGCGCCCTGCTGTGCAATCCTATAAAGGAGCCATTTACACCGAGACCTTTTCTGCGGACTTGCTCGCCAAATTGAAAGGACTTAGCCAGGAGTCCAATTCTACCTTGTTTATGACGTTGCTGGCTGCATTCCAAACCCTTCTATACCGCTATAGTGGTCAAGAAGACATCGTTGTGGGAAGTCCGGTAGCTGGACGCAATCGTCAAGAAACCGAGAATTTGATTGGATTCTTCGTCAACACTTTGGCACTTCGAACCAACGTAACAGGAGATGTGACATTTACAGAATTACTGGCACGCGTTCGCGAAACAGCGCTGGAGGCATATGCACATCAAGATTTGCCTTTTGAAAAATTGGTCGATGAGCTACAGCTGGAGCGTAGCCTCAGCCACTCGCAGTTGTTCCAGGTCATGTTTGTCCTGCAAAACTTCCCGCTGGAGGAAGCAGTAACGTCCGGCATTCAGCTCACACCATTGGATTCTGAGCGACATTTGACGACCTCCAAGTTTGATCTCACATTGACAATGAGAGAGCAGGCAGACGGACTTGTGGCTTCCTTTGAGTACAGCACAGATTTGTTCGACAGATCGACGATAGAGCGAATGACTGGTCATTTGCAAAATCTGCTTGAGGCTATCATCGCCCAACCAGAGGAGTCGATTGAAAAACTTGATCTTCTAAGGGAGAGCGAACGAAATCAACAGGTGGTAGAGCTTAACAACACAGCGAGCGACTACCCGCGGGATAAAACCGTTCCACAACTGTTTGCTGAAACAGCGGCCCAATACCCAGATCGTATCGCCGTCGTTGCGGGGGAAGAACAGTTGACCTACGCCGAGCTGGAGGCAAAAGCCAATCAGCTTGCCAACTACTTGCAAAAGCAAGGAGTAGAAATAGGTACTTTTGTCGGGCTTTGCGTAGAACGCTCGTTAGATATGCTCGTTGGTATGCTGGGAATTCTCAAAGCAGGTGGAGCGTATGTGCCACTCGATCCGGCGTATCCCCAAGAACGTCTGGCTTTCATGCTGGCAGATGCTAAGATTTCGATTTTATTAACACAGGAGCATTTGGCTGACAAGTGGCATGAACGAGAGCTTACCATTCTCAATCTCGACCTTGTTGGGGAAAAATGGACAGATGAAAGCACCGTTGCCCCTCAAGTAGATATGAGCGCGGACAGTCTCGCCTACGTCATTTACACATCTGGTTCAACAGGTACACCAAAAGGAGTGCTGGTCGTTCATCGCGGGATTGTTCGCCTGATCAAAAACACGAACTACGTGACTATTACGGAAGAGGACGTGTTCCTGCAAGCCTCTACTGTATCGTTTGATGCTGCTACCTTTGAAATTTGGGGGGCGTTGTTAAACGGTGCGAAGCTGGTGTTGATGCCGCCACATCAGCCTTCACTCGATGAACTGGGAGAGACGATTCAGAATCACAAGGTGACGACACTTTGGCTGACGGCTGGTCTGTTCACGGTCATGGTTGACCACAAGGTGGAGTACTTGCGTGGCGTGCGCCAACTCCTTGTCGGTGGGGATGTTGTTTCCGCATCCCATGTACGCAAGGTCCTTTCACTTGGCGATATCACGGTGATTAACGGATATGGCCCGACGGAAAACACGACGTTTACTTGCTGCAATCCCGTCACGGAGCTTCCGGAAGGCGTCAGCTCCTTCCCAATCGGCCGACCGATCAGCAATACCACGGTGTACGTATTGGACAAACATCAACAACCTGTCCCTCTGGGGGCAGCAGGCGAATTATATATCGGCGGAGATGGTCTCGCTCTCGGTTATTTGAACAATCCGGAGTTAACAGCAGAGCGTTTTGTGGAGAATCCGTTTGACCCACAAGGAGGTTCTCGCCTGTACCGTACCGGTGACTTGGTTCGTTATTTGCCTGATGGCACGATTGAGTTTATCGGACGTATCGACAACCAAGTAAAAATCCGCGGCTTCCGAATTGAACTGGGCGAAATCGAGACGGTGTTGCAGAGCCACCCGGCTGTAAAAGAAACAGTACTCATGGTGAGAGAGGAAACTCCTGGAGACAAGCGCCTAGCCGCCTACCTCGTTTTTGCAGAAGAAACAGAGGTTACTAACAGCGAGATGCGATCCTATCTCAAGGATAAGCTGCCAGAGTACATGATCCCATCCGCCTTCGTGAAGTTGGACAGCTTCCCGCTGACACCGAACGGAAAAGTGGATCGACGGGCGCTACCAATCCCTGACTATTCCCGAAATGAGGCGGATAGCGGTTATGTAGCACCTGCAACGGATCTGGAAATGAAATTGGCGGGTATCTGGAAAAGTGTGCTGGGCGTTGCGAACATCGGCATCTACGACAACTTTTTCGAATTGGGCGGCGACTCCATTCTCAGTATCCAGATCGTCGCAAGAGCCAATCATGCCGGAATTCATTTCACACCCAAGCAACTTTTTGAAAATCAAACCATTGCAGAATTGCTGCGCGTTGTTACTGATTTGAGCCAAGCAACAGATACAAAATGGAAAAATGAACAGGGCGCTGTTACTGGAAATGTACCGCTCACTCCCATCCAAAATTGGTTCCTTGAATCCAATCAACCGTCGCTGCACCACTGGAATCAGTCGGTCCTTCTGACTGTTCAGCAGCCAGTAGACCTTGTTGTACTGGAGCAAACAATCGAGAGCCTATTGGCCCATCATGATGCGTTGCGCATGCGCTTTTCACACCAGGACGGCATGTGGACACAAATGATGGAAGGTCTTGAAGAGAACGTTCCATTCCGTAGCGTGGATCTTTCTAATCTCCCTAAACAGGAACAGGAGTCCAGACTGGAGGAAATCTCCCAAGAAGTACAAGCGAGCCTAAATATCACAGAGGGTCCCGTCGTACAAGCCGTGTACTTCAACATGGGCGAAGAGCAAGCTGGCCGACTGTTGCTCGTCATTCACCACTTAGTTGTTGACGGTGTATCGTGGCGTATTTTGCTGGAGGATCTGCAACATACCTATGATCAAATAGCGAACGGTCAAGACGTACAAATGCCAGCAAAGACGACTTCGTTCAAGATGTGGGCTGAGCAATTAGTCGCGTATGCCAATTCAGACGCCATCCTGCAAGAAAAAGAGTACTGGCTCAAACAAGATCATGAGGCGAGTCCAATCCCGATTGATCACCTTTATGAATCAAGTCAGAACACGGAAGCGACAACCAAACAAGTAACATTCTCGTTAAACGCAGGAGAAACCCGTGCCCTGTTGCAGGAAACACTTTCTCCTTACCGACTGAAAATAAACGATGTATTACTCGCTGCCTTAACAAAAGCGATGCACCGTTGGACAGGGAAACAGACGTTATCTTTCCATCTCGAGGGGCATGGACGCGAGGAAATTTTGGAAGGAGCAGATTTATCCCGCACCGTTGGCTGGTTCACGAGTATGTATCCTGTACAGCTTACGCTTGACCAGACGAAACCGTGGAGCGAACTGCTGAAAGCGGTCAAAGAACAGCTTCGAGCCATTCCGCAAAATGGAGTTGGCTATGGTATCCTGCACTACTTAAGTCAGGATGACGAGCTGAAAGAGCAGTTGAAGTCTCGAATGAAGCCAGAGATCAGCTTCAACTACCTCGGCCAGTTTGATCAGGTAGTCTCGTCTAACGCTAAGTTCGGTATGGCTGCTGAATCGAGAGGCTCGAATCTTGCATCTGATTCCATTCGGGCGCATTTAATCGATGTAAACAGCGTCATTTCCGGAGAACAACTGCATGTCACTTGGTTTTACAACGAAAACATCCACGAGAAAAGTACGGTGGAAGCAGTTGCTCGTGATTATATGGACGCCTTGCGTGAGATTATGGCACATTGCCGCTCCGAAGAAGCAGGGGGCTATACTCCTTCTGACTTCCCGTTGTCTCGTCTGGATCAGCGTACAATCGACACTTATGTGGGTAGAGATCACTCTATCGAGAACGTCTATCCACTGACGCCGTTACAGGAAGGAATGCTTTTCCATTCCCTGTACGAACAAGAGGGCGGAGACTATGTGGTTCAATTCTCCATGACGATCCATCATTTGCAGGTCGATGCTTTCCAGCAAGCATGGCAAAAAGTCATCGATCGTCATTCTATTCTGCGTACCTCCTTTATCTGGGATGGAGTAGTCAATCCGCATCAAATTGTCCGCAAGCACGTACGGGTGACAGTTGATGAGAGAGATCTGCGACATTTGCCGACGGATAGGCAGAAAGCAGCGTTAGACGCATTTTTGGAAGAGGATCGCAAGCGGAACTTCTCCATTACAGAACCACCTCTCATGCGTTTGACTTTGTTCAGGATTAGCAACGAAGCGTATCGCTTTATCTGGAGCTTCCACCACGTATTACTGGACGGCTGGAGCTTGCCGCTTGTCCTGAAAGACTGGTTTGCCGCTTATCTAGCGCTGGCAGATGGAAGAGACATTCAGCTTGGGGCTGTACAGCCATTTTCCCAGTATGTTGCGTGGATCCAGCGTCAAGACTTGCAAGCTGCGGAACGCTTCTGGCGCAACCATTTGAAAGGGATATACGGACCGACACAAATCAATCTCGGACAAGCTCTCCAATCCATCGGAGAACCAAAAACCTACGACGAGCGCTTTATCCGATTCTCAACCGAGTTTACAGAACATCTGCAATCATTTGCCCGTCAGCATCAGGTAACGCTGAATACATTAATACAAAGTGCGTGGGGAATGATCCTCGGAGCTTACAGTGGTGAAGCAGATGTCGTATTCGGGGCCACTGGTTCAGGACGTCCAGCCGATTTGCATGGCGTAGAAAATATGGTTGGTCTGTTCATCAATACGCTTCCGGTTCGAATCACACTCGATCCAAGCAAAACCGTTCGGGTATGGCTGTGGGAATTGCAAGAAATGCAACTGGAGATTCGCCAATATGAGTACACGCCGCTGGTTGACATCCAAAGTTGGAGTGAATTCGGGCGCAACACATCTCTGTTCGAAAGTATTTTTATCTTTGAGAACTACCCGATCGACGAGTCTGTAAAAGAAATGGACAGCAGTATTCAGATTTCTGATGTAGACTCTGCGGAGCAAACAAACTATCCACTTACCGTAGTATGTGGCCCTGGCAAAGAATTTGTCCTCAAAATCGTTTTTGATCAAAACCGATTCGATCATGAACGTATCGAACGTGTCCTAGAGCAAATGACACTTCTGCTTCAATCGATGACAGCAAATCCTGATCAATCTCTGGCTGATGTGCGCATGATCAGCGGAAGCGAACAAGAGCAGGTTTTGGTCGAGTGGAACGAAACGAAGACGGATTATCCAACCGGGCTTTGCATTCATCAAGCATTTGAACACCAAGTAAAAAAGGCGCCAGATGCGATCGGACTCATGTACAAAGAGATGGAAATGACGTATGCCGAACTGAACCAGCGAGCGAACCAATTGGCGCATCATCTCCTTGCCCAAGGCGTGAAACCAGATACGCTCGTCGGGATTTGCATCGAGCGCTCTCCTGAGATGATCGTTGGGATTCTCGGTGTGATGAAAGCAGGTGCCGCCTATGTTCCAATCGACCCGGCACATCCGCTAGAGCGTATTGCCTACATGATCGAGGATTCGCAGGCAAACATCGTGTTGACCCAGCAATCTCTGGCAAACCATTTGGGTACAACAAAGGCTCAGGTCATTTGCCTTGACAGTAATGCTCTGGACAATGAACCTGTTTACGATGTGGCAAGTGGGATTACAGAACAAAATCTTGCCTATGTCATTTACACATCTGGTTCCACTGGCTTGCCCAAAGGCGTAATGGTCGAACACCATAGTGCGATGAATATGGCTTATTACCTGATCGATTTGTTCCAAGTCCAACCGTCTAGCCGCGTCTTGCAGTTATGTTCGTTCAGCTTTGACGTATCTGTTGCTGAGATCGTCATGGCTTTGATTTCGGGTGCGACCTTAGTCATTGAGGATCGGGAAATGCTCTTGCCAGGCCCTGAACTCATCTCTGTCTTGCAAGAAAAACAAATCACAACTGTGATGACGGTGCCCGCTGTACTGGCAGCATTACCTGACGCCGACCTGCCTGATCTGAAAACATTAGTGATCGGTGGCGAAGCACCAAGCAATGAGCTCATCACTCGCTATGCAAAGCATCGTCAATTTTTCAATTGCTACGGACCAACGGAGGCAACCGTTTGCACTACGCTGATGCTTTTGGATGCGAATCTGACGAGCACGCCAATTGGCCGCCCAATCGCCAATGCAACCATCTACGTATTAGATGCCAATCTGAAGCCTGTCCCTATAGGCGTACCAGGTGAGCTGTACATTGGTGGAAAAGGCTTGGCACGCGGTTACTGGAATCGTCCAGAGCTTACAGCGGAACGCTTTATCACTCATCCGTTTGGAGCGGAAGGTGAACGTCTGTATCGCACGGGGGATCAGGTGCGCTATTTGCAAGACGGTAACCTCGAATTCCTCGGACGTATCGATAATCAGGTGAAAATTCGCGGCTTCCGCATCGAATTAGGCGAAATCGAAAACGCATTGAGAAAGCACTCTGCGATTCGGGAAGCTGTCATTACCGTACGAGACAATCGTTTGGCTGCTTATCTGGTTGCAATGGGTGAAGAGAAGCCAGCTACAGAGGAGCTCGCTCTCTATCTGAAAGAGACATTGCCAGATTACATGATTCCAGCAGGCATAGTCTGGATGGAGGCTATTCCGCTTACGGTCAACGGAAAAGTAGACCACCGAGCACTGCCTACACCGGATTGGGGACTTTTGACCACACAACAAGAGTATGTCGCACCTCGCACACCAGCAGAAGAAATAGTGGCGAACATTTGGACACAGGTGCTTGCCGTTGAGCAAGTCGGGATTCACGACGATTTCTTTGAACGAGGGGGACATTCCCTCCTGGCTACCCAAGCGATTTCCCGTATGCGTCAAGCTTTTGGCGTAGACATGCCGCTTCGTACGCTGTTTGATTATCCGACAACGGCTGCGATCAGTGAAAAAATTACGACATTGTTACAAGGGGAAGCGGGTCTTACTGACATCCCGCCCGTGCCAGTGTCGCGTGACGAACACTTGCCGCTCTCGTTTGCGCAACAACGTTTGTGGTATTTGGACAAGCTGTTGCCAGACAGTTCCGTATACAACATCCCATCTGCTGTTCGTCTGATCGGTGAGCTAGACGTCGATGCGTGGGAGCGCAGTCTCAAGCTGATCATCCAACGTCATGAGAGCTTGCGTACAACTTTCTCCGATATCAATGGAGAAGCTGTTCAAGTTATTTACCCGAATATTGAGTGGAACCTGGAACGAATCGACTTACGAGACTGGAACGAAGAGGAGCGAGAAGTAGAAGCATTGCGTCTCGCCATAGAAGATGCAGAACAATCGTTTCATCTGAATCAAGGGCCGTTATTGCGGGCAAAACTGATTTGCATGGATGAACAAGCGTATGTATTTTTGCTCAATTTACACCACATCATTGCGGATGGATGGTCCATGAGTGTATTCATGGGTGAGTTAGTCTCCATCTACGAAGCGTTATCTGCTGGAGAAACACCACAGCTTGCCGAAATGCCGCTGCAATATGCAGACTATGCGGCATGGCAACGCAATTGGTTGCAAGGAGAAGTATTGGAGCAACAATTGGCGTACTGGAAAAAACAAATAGGCGATGCAGAACCACTTCTGAGATTGCCGACAGATCGTCCACGCCCTGCCGTTCAGAGCCATAAAGGGGCGATGCATACGATTAGGCTCTCAGAAAAACTGCTTGCCGATCTAAAAGCGCTTAGCCGTGAAGAAGGATCAACCTTATTCATGACTTTGCTAGCTGCCTTTCAGACACTGCTCTATCGCTACAGTGGTCAAAATGACATCCTCGTCGGAAGTCCGGTCGCAGGACGAAATCGACAGGAAATGGAGTCACTTATTGGTTTCTTCATTAACACCTTGGTCATGCGTACGGACATGTCTGGGGAGCCAACCTTCCGAGACTTGCTTGCAAAAGTACGAGAGACCGCACTGGAAGCTTATGCGCATCAAGACCTGCCGTTTGAAAAACTGGTAGATGAACTGGAGCTGGAACGAAGCCTGAGCTACTCACCGTTGTTCCAAGTGATGTTCGTACTGCAAAACATCCCGATGGAAGTACAAGAATTGTCCCAGATTCGCATCGAGCCTTTCCACAGAGGTCAGGAAGGCGTAAGCGCCAAGTTTGACATCACCTTGACCACCGTAGAAGCACCTGATGGACTTATCGCCACATTCGAGTACAACACCGATCTTTTTGATCCAGCAACGATCGAGCGCATGGGGAACCATTTCTCCAACCTGCTGGAGGCGATTTCGATCAATCCGATGCAACCGGTCACAGCCATACCTCTCTTGAGCGATATGGAACAGGAGCAGCTTCTCCTTCAATGGAATGATACAAATGTACCTTATGAACGTGAAACATGCGTACATGAAAGGGTTGCACGGATTGCACAAGAGTTGCCAAATCAATTAGCAGTTGTTTCCGAAGAAGGGCAGATCACCTATGCAGAACTGGATGCCAAAGCGAATCAGGTAGCGAACTACCTGCAAAAACAGGGAGTATCCTCCGAAACACTTGTCGGCATCTGCGTAGAACGTTCCATCGATATGCTTATCGGTCAGCTAGGAATACTCAAAGCTGGCGGTGCTTATGTCCCAATGGACACGGCGTATCCACAAGAGCGCCTTGCTTTCATGATGAAAGATGCCAATATGCCAGTTGTATTAACCCAAGAACGACTGTTAGGGCGATTGCCGGAAGGAACTGCATCATTCATCTGCTTGGACCGTGATTGGACTATCATTTCGGAAGAGAGCAGCGAGGCACCGAACATGGCAATGACAACAGAGAATCTGGCGTATGTCATCTATACGTCTGGCTCTACTGGAACGCCAAAAGGGGTAGAAATCGAACATGCCGCCTTGTTAAATCTCATTTTCTGGCACCAACGGTCGTATAGCGTAGATTCAAATGATCGAGCTTCACAAATCGCAGGGACAGCCTTTGATGCATCTGTTTGGGAAATCTGGCCGTACCTGACAAAGGGAGCAACGCTTTATCTCCCATCTGAAGAAATTCGTCTTGTACCGGAGGAACTCAGAGATTGGCTTGTTGCATCGGGTATCACGATTAGCTTTTTGCCAACGCCATTGGCGGAAAGGTTGCTTACCTTGGAATGGCCTAGCGACACGAAGCTGCGCTATATGCTCACAGGTGGCGACAAGCTACACGATTACCCACCCGCAACAATGCCGTTTACTCTTGTGAACCAATACGGACCAACCGAAAACGCGGTTGTCGCCACAGCAGGTGCCGTTCCGCCAGAAGCTACTCATGTTTTCGCACCATCAATCGGACGTCCAATAGATAATGTGCAGGTATACGTCCTTGATGAAAAGCGAAAACCTGTGCCGATTGGTGTAGCCGGTGAGCTCTATATCGCAGGAGACAGCTTGGCACGGGGCTATCTGAAGCGCCCTGATCTAACCAAAGAGAGGTTCGTAGCCAATCCATACTCACAAAAACCGGGAGCGCGCATGTACCGAACTGGTGACCTGGTTCGTTACCTGCCAGATGGAAACATAGATTTCATTGGTCGCGCTGACGATCAGGTGAGCATTCGAGGATTCCGGGTCGAACTGGGTGAAATTGAAACGGCTCTGTACACTCATCCAGCGGTAAAAGAAACCATCGTCCTCGTACGTGAGGATATTCCGGGCGTAAAACGACTCGCTGCCTACGTCGTACTTGGAGAAAAACAAGAAATTCAAGCAAGTGACTTCCGCAGCTATCTAAAGGAAAAGCTGCCTGAGTACATGGTGCCAGCTGCATTTGTCATCATGGGTAACCTGCCGCTGACTCCAAACGGTAAGGTAGATCGACAAGCATTGCCTGTACCTGATTTCTTACACAATGAAGCAGAAGGCAGTTTTGCAGCTCCGACAACTGCTATTGAGGCTACGCTTGCAGATATATGGAAAAATGTTCTAGGTATTGACAACGTTGGCATTTATGACAACTTTTTCGAGTTGGGTGGAGACTCAATCTTGAGTATCCAAATTGTTTCTCGAGCCAATCAGGCTGGAATTCGTTTGACACCGAAACAGCTCTTGAGAAATCAAACCATCGCGGAACTGGCAAGAGTCGTAACAGAGACTGGCGGCATACAAGCAGTAAAAATCCAAGCAGAACAAGGCATCTTGACGGGAGAGGTGCCGCTCACGCCAATTCAATCGTGGTTCTTCACGACTGAACAGCCGTCGATCCATCATTGGAACCAATCCTTGCTTTTGACGGTTCAACAACCCGTTGACCTGAATGTTCTAGAGCGTGTCATCGAGAGTCTGCTCACTCATCATGACGCATTACGTATGCGATATAACCATACCGAGCAAGGCTGGACCCAACATATGGAAGGACGTCCTGATACCATTCCATTCCGTAGTGTGGATCTGTCCACTTTCTTAGCAGAAGAACAAGCTGGTCGTCTGGAGCAAATCGCAAACGAGGTCCAATCACGTCTACATGTAAGTGAGGGACCCGTTTTCCAAGCCGTTTACTTCCATCTTGGAGCGGACCTACCTGGTCGTCTGCTGATTGTTGCCCACCATTTGGTGATAGACGGTGTTTCCTGGCGCATTTTGCTAGAGGATCTGCAAACAGCTTACGGGCAACTTGTAAACGATCAACCGGTACAATTCCCAGCGAAAACGACTTCATTCAAGTCATGGGCAGAGCAATTGCAATCCTATGCGAATTCCGAAGCGTTCGAGCCGGAAAAAGCGTTCTGGCTGGGCCAAAGTGATGAAGTGAATCCACTTCCCATTGACCGTGCTTTCGAACCAAGTCAAAACACAGATGCAACCTCCAAGCAAGTAAGTCTTGCGCTTACTATTGAAGAAACTCGCGCGTTGTTGCAGGAGACGCTTTCGCCTTACCGCCTGCAAATCAATGATGTATTGCTTACCGCTTTAACCAAAGCAATGAATCGTTGGACAGGTGAAAAAATAGTAGCCGTTCATCTGGAAGGGCACGGACGTGAGGAAATGATCGAAGGAGCGGACTTATCCCGAACGGTTGGCTGGTTTACGAGCATGTACCCGGTACAGCTTTCAATTGACCCGTCGAAACCGTGGGGTGACGCTTTGAAAGCGGTCAAGGAACAGCTTCGTCGCATTCCAAAGAAAGGTGTCGGCTACGGCATTTTCCGATACCTCAGTCAGGATGAGGAGTTGAAAAAACTCCTAGGTGAAAAGCCGCAGCCAGAAATCAGCTTCAACTACCTTGGGCAGTTTGATCAGATCGTTCAAGCCGAATCGAGATTTGGCATGGCACAAGAATCAAGAGGCTCCAATCTGGGGAAAGACACAATACGCCAGCACCTGATTGATGTAAACAGTGTCATCACCGGAGAACAACTCCATGTCTCATGGATATATAGCGAAAATATTCACGAGGAAAGCACGATTCAAGAGCTTGCGTGCAACTATCTGGAAGCTTTGCGCGAGATCATTGCGCACTGCCAGTCCGAAGAAGCAGGCGGCTATACGCCATCTGACTTCCCACTAGCGCGAATGGATCAACGTGCTATCGACAAGCATCTGGGACAGGATCGCCTGATCGAAAACGTCTATCCACTCAGTCCATTGCAAGGTGGCATGCTGTTCCACTCCCTGTACGAGCAAGAGGGGGGAGACTATATTGTTCACTTTGCCATGACGATGGAGGGCTTGCACGTCGATGCGTTTGAACAGGCGTGGCAAAAGGTAGTGGATCGACATCCGATTCTACGTACCTACTTTGTTTGGGAAGGTTTAGAGGCTCATCAGATTGTACGCAAACAAGTAAAAGCATCTGTAGAAAAAATCGACCTTCGCCATTTGACGACGGAGCAGCAAAAAGCGGAACTGGCTCACTATCTAGAAGCTGACCGTAGACGCAATTTCGAGATTGCTTCCCCACCACTTATGCGTTGGACGTTGTTCCACTTACGTGAGGGAATTTATCGCTTCACGTGGAGCTTCCATCATGTATTGCTAGATGGTTGGAGCGTCCCGATTGTACTAAAAGACTGGTTTAGTGCTTATGTGGCCATAGCGGAAGATCGAGAGGTTTCGTACAGCTTCGTCCAACCATTCTCTGCGTACATCGATTGGGTACAGCGCCAAGACTTGCGTGCTGCCGAACATTTTTGGCGCGAACAGCTTAAAAACTTCCAAGAGTCTACACCATTAGCGATGAGTAACCACTCAGGCGGCCAGGAAAAAATGCCGAAAGTGTACGAAGAGAAAGAAATTCGCTTATCGGCGGAAATGACTTCACGTTTGCAAGCCTTTGTCCGTACCCATCAGTTGACATTGAATACGCTTGTCCAAGGAGCATGGGCTCTCATCCTGAGCCGATACGCCGCAACGGATGATGTCGTCTTCGGTGCAACCGTTTCCGGTCGACCGGCTGATCTCCCTACCGTAGAGGGCATGGTTGGTCTCTTCATTAACACTCTGCCGATTCGTGTTTTGATAGATGCGAACAAATCGGTGCGGGAATGGCTACGCGAGATTCAAGAACATCAAGTGGAGCTGCGCCAGTTTGAGTACACGCCGTTGGTTGACATCCAAGGCTGGAGTGAAATGGCGCGTAATGCTGCCCTGTTCGAGAGCATCTTCATTTTTGAGAACTACCCGATTGGTGAATCGGTAAAAGATGAACATTATGAACTGCAATTATCTGACGTGGAGACAATGGAACAAACGAATTATCCAATCACCGTTGTCTGCGGTCCGGGTAAAGAGTTCATCCTTAAGATCAAATACGAGCAAAACCGATTTGCGTCTGAAAATATCGAACGTGTACTGCACCAGATGTCTTACTTGCTCGAATCCATGATGGCAAAACCTGAACAGTGCCTTGCAGAGGTGTCGATGATCAGTGAAAGCGAGCGCCAACAGGTATTAGTCGAATGGAATGACACGAGCGTGGATTATCCGACCCAGCTTTGCGTCCATCAGGCATTCGAGAAACAAGTGGAAAAGACACCTGATGCGATTGCACTCGTCTACAAGAAGACGGAGTTGACTTATGCCGAGCTAAACAAACGTGCAAACCAGCTGGCACACAGACTGATTGCAATGGGTGTGCAACCGGATAAGCTAGTTGGCATTTGCGTCGATCGCTCTTTCGAGATGATCATTGCTTTCCTCGGTGTGATGAAAGCAGGGGCTGCTTATGTGCCTATTGATCCGGCGCATCCGCAAGATCGCATTGCCTACATGATCGAAGATTCGCAAGCGAACATTTTGTTGACGCAAGAATCGCTGAAAGACATGCTGCCAGTCCCTTCTAACCAGATCATTTGCCTTGATAGCGATGAACTGGCAGAGGAGCCAACCACAAACGTGGATAGCAGCGTCAACGAGCATCATCTCGCCTACGTCATCTATACTTCTGGATCAACTGGATTGCCCAAAGGGGTGATGGTCGAGCACCACTCCGTGATCAATTTGACACATGCCCTGATCCATTCGTTCCAAATCGATGAGACGAGCCGGGTTTTGCAATTCACATCCTTTAGCTTTGATGTTTCTGTCTCCGAGATCGCTATGACCCTGCTCGCTGGCGCCACGCTAGTCATTGAGGATCGCGAATTACTTTTACCTGGTCCGGAGTTGATCCAAGTCCTGCAGGAACAACGCATCACGATCGTGACAATGGCTGCCTCCGTAGTATCTGCCTTGCCACAAGCGGATTTGCCAGACCTGAAGACTCTGATTGTCGGCGGAGAAGCGTTAAGCCGTGAGCTTGTCGCCCGTCACGCGAAGGATCTCGAGTTCTTTAACTGCTACGGACCAACAGAAACAACCGTCACCGCTACTCTCATACGTTGTGAGAATAACGAAAAAAATCCGTCAATCGGCCGACCCATTGCTAATGTGGAAGTGTATGTACTGGATGCAAACCGGCAACCTGTGGCAATCGGCGTACCAGGCGAGCTGTACATCGGCGGAAAAGGAATAGCCAGAGGGTACTGGAATCGTCCTGAGCTTACGAAAGAACGCTTTATCACTCATCCGTTCGGCAAGGAAGGAGAACGCCTCTACCGGACTGGGGACCTGGTTCGCTATACGGAAGACGGACAGCTCGAATTCCTCGGACGAATCGACGACCAAGTCAAAATTCGCGGTTATCGAATCGAGCTGGGCGAAATCGAGAATAGACTCAGACAGCATCCAGCCGTTCAGAATGTCGTCGTTATCGCGCGTGAGGATCGGGAAGGCGACAAGCGTTTGGCAGCTTATCTCGTTGCAGCGAACGAACAACAACCGGGTGAAGCTGAGCTTATACACTACCTGAAAGAGACCCTGCCAGAATACATGGTTCCAGCAGGTTACGTATGGATGGCAGAGATTCCGCTCACGGTCAACGGGAAAGTAAATCGCCGCGCCCTTCCAGCACCGGATTGGGGACAAGGGGAGACAGAGAAAGAATATGTGGCACCGCGTACACCAACAGAGGAAATCGTTGCCCATATTTGGTCGCAGGTTCTTTCCGTTGAGGGAATTGGAATCCACGATGACTTCTTTGATCTGGGTGGACATTCACTCTTGGCTACCCAAACCGTTTCCCGCCTGAAAGAAACATTTGGTGTGGAAGTACCACTCCGTGCCTTGTTCGAAAATCCGAACGTGGCACAAATGAGCGAAAAGGTAACCGGACTACTGGAAGCCAAATCGAATGTTGCCAGCATTCCACTTGCACCCGTTTCTCGCAACCAGCATCTACCGCTCTCATTTGCACAGCAACGCTTGTGGTTCTTGGATCGCTTAATGCCGAACAGCGCCTTGTACAACATCCCGTCTGCCATGCGGATGCAAGGACACCTCAACATCCATGCATGGGAACGCAGTCTGCAGATGATCATCGAGCGACACGAGAGCTTGCGAACAACTTTCACTGACATCAACGGGGAAGCGATACAAGTCATTCACCCAGAAATCGCGTGGAGCCTGGGCAAGATTGATTTGCGTGATCTACCAGAAGAAGAGCGTGACACCGAGGTACATCGCCTGGAGAGAGAAGAGGCTACCAAGCCATTTGACCTAAGTACAGGACCTTTACTGCGGGCCACGATCATCCAGATCGGCGAAGAGAATTTCGTCTTCCTGCTTAACATGCACCATATCGTATCTGACGGCTGGTCGATGAACATTTTCATCCGAGAGCTGGTTGCGATTTATGAAGCGCTTCGCAAGGAAGAAACGCCGCAACTCACCGACATGCCACTACAATATGCAGACTTTGCAGCTTGGCAGCGTGAATGGCTACAAGGTGAGGCGCTGGAGCAACAACTCGCATACTGGAAGGCAAAACTGAGTGGCAGTGAGCCGCTATTGGCCTTACCGACAGATCGTCCGCGTCCACCTGTACAGACATATAATGGAGCCTTATACACGACGAGTTTCCCAACGGAGCTTGTGGAAAAATTACACACGCTCAGCCGACAAGAAGGCGCCACGCTCTTTATGACCTTGCTCGCTGCATTCCAAATCCTGCTTCATCGCTACAGCGGTCAAGACGACATTATCGTCGGAAGTCCGGTTGCTGGACGCAATAGACAAGAAACGGAGTCATTAATAGGATTCTTCATCAACACGCTGGCGATGAGAACCGATATGTCTGGCGCTCCAACCTTCCGTGAACTTCTTGCAAGAGTGCGCGAGTCTGCACTGGAGGCATATACCTATCAAGACCTGCCCTTTGAAAAGTTAATAGATGAGCTGGAGTTGGAACGTAGCCTAAGCTATTCGCCGCTCTACCAAGTCATGTTCGCTCTGCAAAACTTCCAAATGCAGACTCATGAGCTAGAGGGCATACGGATTGCTCCGTTTGAAAGCAAGAACCAAGAAGTGATGTCCAAATACGACATCAGCTTGACGATGGGAGAAACGCCAAACGGCCTGATCGCTACGTTTGATTACAATACAGATTTGTTCGACCAAACAACGATGGAGCGAATGGTGAATCATTTCCATCATTTACTGGAGGGAATAGTCGCCCAACCTGATCGTTCGATCATGGCGTTACCACTGCTTCGTCCGGATGAACGTGAACAGCTTATACTCGCGTGGAACAACACAGCTGCAAATTACACGTATGAGAAGACAGTGCACGAGCTAGTAACCGAAATGACAAGGAAAATGCCGAATCAACTGGCAGTTGTCTCCGAGGAAGGCTCGCTCACCTACGCAGAGCTGGATTCGAAAGCGAATCAACTGGCGAACTACTTGCAACAACAGGGGGTTACGACAGAGACTCTCGTTGGTATTTGCGTCGAACGCTCCCTCGAGATGCTGATCGGCCAATTAGGGATTCTCAAAGCAGGCGGCGTGTTTGTTCCGATGGACCCATCTTATCCAAAGGAACGCCTTGCCTTCATGATGGATGACACGAACATGCCGATCGTATTGACCCAAGAACGCTTGCTTGAAGCATTGCCAACAGGTGATGCAGCGTTTATTTGTCTCGACATCGATTGGGATTTGATTGCCAATGAGTGCACGGAATCACCCGAAATCACGACGACAACGAACAATCTCGCCTATGTCATTTACACCTCCGGTTCTACCGGAACACCAAAAGGAGTGGAAATCGAGCAACGCGCTCTATTGAATCTCATCTATTGGCACAAGCACGCTTACAACATCACGCCAGAGGATAAAGCATCACAAATCGCCGGAACAGCATTCGACGCCGCTGTCTGGGAAATCTGGCCGTATCTGACGGCTGGAGCCACGCTGTATCTGCCACAAGAAGAGATTCGTCTCGTACCGGAAAAACTGCGTGATTGGCTCGTCGGCTCAGGAATCACGATCAGCTTCCTGCCAACGCCATTAGCAGAGAGCTTGATGTCTGTTGAATGGCCGACCGATTCAGATTTGCGCTACATGCTGACAGGCGGTGACAAACTGCATCACTATCCATCGGCTCATCTGCCATTTACATTGGTAAATCAGTATGGGCCAACGGAAAATGCCGTCGTAGCTACAGCAGGCATCGTTCCTGTACAAGCTGGTCAGATAGCTGCACCAACAATCGGACGCCCAATCGACAATGTGCAAGTATACGTTCTTGATGCAAAGCTGCAACCCGTGCCGATCGGCGTTGCAGGTGAACTGTACATCGCAGGGAACAGCTTGGGTCGCGGGTATCTAAAACGTCCTGATCTGACACAAGAACGCTTCGTCGAAAATCCGTTCGCTCACATTCGAGGAGCAAAAATGTACCGCACAGGAGACCTTGTACGCTACCTGCCGGACGGCAACATCGAGTTTATCGGTCGTGCCGACGATCAGGTGAGTATCCGTGGTTTCCGCGTCGAGCTGGGCGAGATTGAAACCGCCCTGTACACTCACCCTTCTGTCAAAGAAACGATCGTCCTTGCCCGGGAAGACATGCCAGGGGTGAAACGACTGGCCGCGTATGTCGTGCTTGAAGAAGGGGGAGAGGATCAAGCTGGCAACTTCGACAGCTACCTCAAAGAAAAACTGCCGGAGTACATGGTACCAGCCGCATTCGTGATCATGGATACTCTGCCACTCACTCCAAATGGCAAAGTAGACCGTCGTGCATTACCTGTACCGGAGTACACCGTGAGTAATGGAGAATTCGTTGCACCAGAGACGTTTGTCGAGAGAGTTTTGGCAGAAATATGGAAAAAGGTTCTAGGTGTAGAGCAAGTCGGCATTCACGATAACTTCTTCGAACTCGGTGGTGATTCGATTCTAAGCATTCAGATCGTGGCCCGTGCAGCCCAATCTGGAATTCGCTTGTCACCGAAGCTCTTGTTCGAAAATCAGACGATTGCCGAGTTGACACTTGCGATCGGGGAGTCGGTTAACATTTTCGCCGAGCAAGGCATCGTCACAGGTGAAGTGCCACTCCTGCCGATTCAGCGCTGGTTCTTCGAGCAAAAATTGGCAGATCGCAACCACTGGAACCAATCTGTCCTTTTAACGGTTAAACCGATCGATCCAGAGATTTTGAGACAAGCTTTCTATCACTTGCTCGGACATCATGATGCCCTCCGCCTCCGCTTCTACCATCAGGATGGAAAATGGAAGCAAATCAACGAGGATTGGACAGATATCATTCCATTTACCGTAGAGGAATTGGGTCATTTGCCGTATGAAGAGCAAGTAAAGCGCATCGGGGAAATCTCTGAGGAAGCTCAGGCAAGCTTGCATCTCTCGGAAGGTCCGTTGCTCCGTGCCGTCTATTTCGATTTGGGCAGTGAACAGGAAGGCCGCTTGCTAATCGTCATTCACCACTTGGCAGTCGATGGTGTGTCTTGGCGCATCATTACGGAAGACTTGAATAAGGCCAGCTCCCAACTGCTACAAGGCAAGCAGGTGCAACTGCCGCCAAAGACTAGCTCCTACAAGTATTGGGCTGAAAAATTGACGGAGTACGCTCAATCGGACAGCCTGCGAGTGGAAGCGGATTATTGGCTAAGCAGCTTCGATACTGAAGTAAACGCTCTGCCAAAAGATGATGAGAACGGAAAGAACCGAGAGCTTACTGCCAAGATGGTTTCTGTTGCACTTACGCAGGAAGAAACCAAAGTGCTCATACAGGAATTGCCTTCGATTTACCAAACTCAGATCAATGACGTCTTGCTCACTGCATTGGCAGAAGCGATCTTCGTCTGGACTGGCAATCAAACCTCCCTCGTCCATTTGGAAGGACACGGACGTGAAGAGCTCTTCGACGATGTCGATCTGTCCCGTACCTTGGGGTGGTTCACGAGCATGTATACCATCCTCTTGGATACGAGGGGAACTACCTCTCTCAAAGAAGCGCTACAAACGACCAAAGAACAGCTGCGTAGCATTCCGAACAAGGGGATCGGCTATGGAATTCTCCGTTACCTGAACGAGGAAATGACTGAAAAGTTCAAGTCTTTGCCAAAAGCAGAGATTAGCTTCAACTACCTCGGTCAGCTTGATCAGGCAGTCGATGAGTCAGAATCCTTGTTTGGCTTTGCAAACGAGGCAAGAGGCGACAACTTCAACCGCAATTCAGAACGTCAGCACCTGCTGGATTTCGGTAGCTCTGTCGTTGGGGGACAATTGATTGTCACGATCGCCTTCAGTGAAGAGATTTATCGCAAAGAAACGGTCAAAGATTTGGCGGATTACTATGTAAATGCGCTACGACAATTGATCGAGCTAGGTCAGACGGAGACGGCCGCAACACCAACGACAAGTGATCTGTCCGAATTCGGTTGGGATGATGAAGAGATTGCCGACTTACTTGATCTCATCCAAGACAAGTAATGAATACGAACTGCATAGAGGCGTCAAGCACGGCGCCTCTATGGCAAATTTTTTATGGGAGTGGGCAGGAGAAGATGAATAACATTGAAACGTATTATCCCGTTACTCCTTTGCAGCAGGGTCTCATTTTCCACAGCTTGTTGGAACCAGAGTCCGGAGCCTATATCGTACAGATGGGGTTGAAGCTGCAAGGTCCCTTGAACATTCCGTTATTCGAACAGGCATGGCAATGCCTCGTAGACAGACACGCTATTTTTCGCACCAGATTTATTGGCGGGAAAGTAAAAGAATACGTCCAGGTTGTTTTGAAAGAGCTGAAGGTTTCCCTGGTGGAACATGACATTATTCATCTTTCCTCCTCCGAACAAGAAGCGTTTCTACAAACCTTTACCAAAGATGATCGCAAACGTGGTTTCAATATCGAAGAAGCGCCATTGATGAGATTAAATCTGTTCCGTTTGAGTAGTAATACCTTTCATTTTTCGTGGACATTGCACCACGTGCTGATAGACGGATGGAGTATGCCGCTAGTTTTCGGGGAAGTGTTTGCGGCGTACAACATGCTATGCAAAGGGCAGCCTGTACAACTTCCTCCGGTTAAATCTTACCGTGACTACATCGTCTGGCTGAAAAAGCAGGACTTGAAGCAAGCGGAGGCGTTTTGGCGCACGTATCTACAAGGCTTTACGGAAACCACGCCACTTTCCTTCGGTCGCGCTTACAAAAATCCGTACCTTGATCAGAAAAATTATCGGGAGCTAGATCTGACCGTTTCCGAAGCAATCTCCAAATCATTACAGACATTGGCTCGTCAACATCGCCTGACGGTCAACACGATTGTGCAAGGCGCATGGGCACTGCTGTTGAATCGCTACAGCGGACAGGACGACATTATTTTCGGCGCCACTGTATCCGGACGTCCTGCCGATTTGCCAGGAGTCGAGACGATGATTGGTCTGTTTATTAATACACTCCCTGTCCGCGTGCAGGTAAAAGGGGAGGAGAGCGTAATCAATTGGCTCAAATCTCTGCAACAACAGCAAGCCGACTTCCGCCAGTATGAATACACCCCACTAGTGGAAATCCAAGGCTGGAGCGACTTGCCGCGTGGACAATCCCTGTTTGAGAGCATTCTCGTCTTTGAAAATACTCCTGTCGGTAATGCTAGCGGCGGTAGTGGAGAGAGTGAGCTTTCGATCGTGGATGTACATTCCGAGGAGCAAACCAATTATCCATTTACGCTGGTTGCTGCGTCAGGCAAAACAATCGACATCAAAGTCAAATTTGATGAAAGTCAATTTGAGCTTCCATCAATGGAGCGAGTTCTTGATCAGCTTCATTCACTACTGATCTCTATCGCCAAAAACGCCAAGCAACGGATTGCCGACCTTTCTATAATTAGCGAAAACGAACGTGAACAGGTTCTCGTTCAGTGGAACCAGACGGTGGAGGAATATCCGAGCGGCCTGTGCGTTCATCAAGCGTTTGAACAACAAGTGGAGAAATCACCAGACGCGATTGCCCTTACCTATAAGAACGTAGAGCTAACCTACAAGGAACTAAACGAGCGAGCAAACCAACTGGCCCATCAGCTCGTAAGTAAAGGCGTAAAACCGGATACACTCGTCGGCATATGCGTGCATCGTTCCCCTGAAATGATCATTGGTATTCTCGGCGTTTTAAAATCGGGAGCTGCCTACGTACCGATTGACCCGGCTTACCCCCAAGAGCGCATCGCCTATATGATCGAGGATTCGCAAACAAATGTGTTGCTGACCCAGCAGTCTCTCATGGACAGCTTGCCAACAACACAGGCAAACGTCATTTGTTTAGACAGCAATCCTGTAACGAATGAACCTATCGCCAACGTTGCTTGCAAGGTCACTGAACATAACCTTGCCTACGTAATCTATACGTCTGGTTCTACCGGACAGCCAAAAGGGGTAATGGTAGAGCACCACAGTGTGATAAACATGGCTCATGCCTTGATCCATGCTTTTGAGATTCAGCCAACCAGTCGTGTTCTGCAATTTACCTCGTTTAGCTTCGACGTATCGGTGTCCGAGATTGTGATGGCCTTACTCTCTGGTGCGACGCTAGTCATCGAGGATCGAGAGTCCCTTTTGCCAGGCCCTGAGCTGATCCAAGTTTTGCAAGAACAACGCATTACCACCGTATCCATGGTTTCTTCCGTACTGGCAGCACTGCCTGAAGCTGACCTGCCTGACTTAAGCACCTTGATTGTAGGCGGAGAAGCTCCGAGCCGTGAACTTGTGGCACGCTATGCGGTGAATCGCCAGTTCTTCAACTGCTACGGTCCAACGGAAGCAACGGTCTGCTCCACTATGATGCGTTGCGAAGTTGGAATGAGCAATCCGCCTATCGGTCGGCCAATTGCCAACGCGACGATGTACGTGCTGGATGCAAATAGGCAGCCCGTACCTATCGGCGTACCAGGTGAACTGTATATCGGAGGAAAAGGCTTGGCTCGCGGCTACTGGAATCGTAAAGAACAAACAGAAGAGCGCTTTATCACTCATCCGTTCGGCAAAGAAGGAGAGCTACTCTATCGGACGGGCGACCTTGTTCGCTATCTAGAAGACGGCAACCTCGAATTCCTTGGACGTATGGATGATCAAGTCAAAATTCGCGGTTACCGCATTGAATTGGGTGAAATTGAGAATTCGCTCAGACAGCATCCTGCCGTACATGAAGCTGTGGTCATCGTCCGTGAAGAAAAAGCGGGAGGCAAACGCTTGGCCGCCTATCTGGTAGCAACGGGAGACAAGCCAACCGCCGAGGAGCTCGCTCTGTTCCTGAAAGAATCGTTGCCTGAATACATGATCCCAGCAGGCTTTGTATGGCTAGAGACTATTCCGCTCACGGTTAATGGAAAAGTAGACCGAAGAGCACTACCAGTACCAGATTGGGGACAATTTTCCACGCAGCGCAATTATGTTGCCCCCCGTACGCCTACAGAGGAGCTGGTAGCCAACATCTGGTCGCAGGTTCTCTCGGTAGAACGAGTTGGTAGCTACGACGATTTCTTTGAGCTGGGAGGCCATTCTCTTTTGGCTACGCAAACCATCTCCCGCTTAAAAGAAGCGTTTCGCGTAGATTTACCGCTCCGTGCCTTATTCGAATATTCGACAGTCAACAGACTTAGCGAACTGATTGTATCCATGAACGAGGACAAATCTGGACTCTCCAGCATTCCGCTCGTACCCGTTTCACGTGATCGACATTTACCGCTTTCCTTTGCACAACAGCGCTTATGGTTCTTTGACCGCTTGATGCCAAACAGTGCGCTCTACAACATTCCAACTGCCGTTCGGTTGCAAGGAGAACTAAACATTGAAGCGCTGGAGCAAAGTTTGCAGATGATTATCTGCCGTCACGAGAGCTTGCGTACAACGTTCTCCGACATCAACGGGGAAGCCGTTCAGGTGATTCATCCAGAGGTTGATTGGAAACTGAGCCGAATGGATATACGAGAGCTGCCAGATGATAGACGAGACGAAGAAGGACAACGCTTGACCAAAGAACATGCGAACAAGCCATTTGACCTCGTTACAGGCCCGCTCATGCGTGCGATGATTATTCAAACAGGAGAGCAGGATTTCATCTTCCTCCTGAACGTACACCATATCATCGCCGATGGTTGGTCAGCGGGTGTTTTACTCAGTGAATTGTTTACCTGCTATCAGGCACTCAGCAAATCAGAAGTACCGCAACTTACCAACCTGCCTATCCAATACGCAGATTATGCGGCATGGCAACGCGAATGGCTTACAGGAGACGTATTGGAAAAACAACTGTCCTACTGGCGTGCAAAGCTGGGTGGAGCAGAACCGTTACTCGCCTTGCCAACAGATCGTCCCCGTCCAGCTGTTCAGTCCTATGAAGGAAACAGCATCACACTGATGTATGACAAAGAATTGATGACGAATCTGCTTTCCTTGAGCAAGCGTGAAGGTACGACATTGTTTATGACGTTGCTCGCCGCCTTCCAAGTATTTCTGTATCGATATACAGGAAAAGACGACATCCTCGTTGGTACTCCTGTAGCAGGACGCAGTCACCAAGAGACAGAAGGATTAATTGGATTTTTCATCAACACATTGGCAATGCGAACAGATTTGTCAGGCGACCCTAGCTTCAGAGAGGTACTTAGCCGTGTGCGGGAAACAGCCTTGGGAGCCTATTCCCATCAAGATCTACCCTTTGAAAAGCTCGTAGACGAGCTGCAATTAGAGCGCAGTCTCAGCTACTCGCCATTGTTCCAAGTGATGTTCGCTCTGCAAAATATTCCGGTTCAGGTAGAAGCACTTGACGGGATTCGCATTTTGCCACCAAAAGGGAGTCAACAGGTAGAGACAACCAAGTTTGACCTCACCTTGACGATGGCAGAGACGGCAGACGGTCTGTCCGCTACATTCGAGTACAACACATCTCTGTTTCATCAGAACACAGTAGAACGAATGATCGAACACTTTACCCAGCTGCTCAAAGCCGTTGCTGCCAACGCCAATCAAGCCATCACCGCTCTACAACTGATGGGAGAAACAGAGCAGCAGCAGGTCGTATCTGAATGGAACAACACCAGAATTGCCTACTCCAAGGATCATTGCGTGCATGAACTGGTGGAGCAGGTCGCTCATGAAATGCCCAACCAGCCGGCTGTTTTCACGCGTGACCAATTCATTACCTATGCGGAATTGAATGCCAAAGCGAATCAACTGGCGCATTATCTGCAAAAACAGGGAATCGGTCAGGAAAATCTGGTAGGGATCTGCGTTGAGCGCTCAATCGAGATGTTGATCGGTCAACTGGCTATCATGAAAGCTGGCGGTGCTTACGTACCAATGGACCCAGCGTATCCCAAGGATCGTCTCGCCTTCATGATGCAGGATGCAGGTATGTCGATTGTCCTTACACAAGCCAGACTCGCTGAAAAACTCCCTGCGGGTACGAGCCAATTGATTTGCCTAGACGCAGACTGGGAGTCGATCGCCCAAGAAAGTACGACGACTCCAACGAACTTGACTACGACGAACCAGCTTGCTTACGTGATCTACACATCTGGTTCGACAGGTACGCCAAAAGGGGTTGAGATCGAGCACGCCGCGCTTCTCAATCTAATTTCTTGGCATCAACGCGTATATGATGTCACGTCCGCAGATCGAGCATCGCAGATCTCCGGGACGGCATTTGACGCATCTGTATGGGAAATTTGGCCTTATTTAACAAAAGGAGCCACACTTTATTTGCCAGAAGAGGAAATCCGTCTTGTCCCGGAAAAACTCCGTGATTGGCTCATCCATTCTGAGATCACGATCAGCTTTTTGCCGACGCCTTTAACAGAGAGCTTGCTGGCTCTGGATTGGCCGAGCCATACCAAGCTTCGTTACATGCTGACAGGAGGAGACAAGCTCCATCACTATCCTAGTGCGAATCTGCCGTTTACCCTGGTGAACCAATACGGTCCAACTGAAAACGCAGTCGTTGCAACAGCTGGTATCGTTCCGATAGGGGCAGGACAAAGCTTTGCACCATCCATTGGACGTCCTATTGACAACGTGCAAGTCTATATTCTCGACGAACGTATGCAGCCTGTTCCCGTAGGAGTCACTGGTGAGCTATACATTGGTGGAAGTTCCTTGGCGCGCGGCTACCTGAACCGTCCCGAACTGACACAAGAGCGCTTTGTCACTCATCCTTTTAGTGAAATAGATGGAGCACGTCTCTACCGTACAGGGGATTTGGTGCGCTACCTGGCGGACAGCAACATTGAGTTCATCGGTCGTGCAGATGATCAGACGAGTATTCGCGGATTCCGCGTCGAACTGGGGGAAGTAGAAACAGCCATTCTCGCTCACCCTGCGGTAAAAGAAGCAGTGGTCACTGTCTGCACGGATCATCAAGGAACGAAGCGTCTTGCTTCCTACCTGGTTTTAGAAGAGGACACGGAGATTGCCACAAGTGACATCCGCAAAGCACTAAAGGAAATACTGCCTGATTATATGGTTCCTGCATTTTTCATCGTGTTAGATTATCTGCCGCTAACACCAAACGGAAAGGTAGATCGTAAAAATTTGCCTGCACCTGATTTCAATCGTCCTGAGTTGGAAGGAAAATTTGTCTCACCAACTAAGGAGAAGGAGCAACACCTTGCCGCGATATGGAAAGAAGTTCTCGGTATTGACCAAATTGGCATACACGATAATTTCTTCGAGCTGGGCGGTGATTCGATTCTCAGTATCCAGATTGTGTCACGCGCCAATCAATCAGGTCTAAGGCTCACTCCGAAGCAATTATTCGAGTACCAAACCATCGCTGAATTAGCAGAGGTCGTAGAGGAAAAAGAAGCGATCCTTGCTGAACAAGGTCCGATTATCGGCGAATTGCCACTCTTGCCGATTCAGAAGTGGTTCTTCCAGCTTCCGTTGGAGAACAGACATCACTGGAATCAATCCGTGCTGCTCTCCATCCAGGCAGGCATTGATCAGGAAGCACTGAAACAAGCGGTAGGTCACTTACTCTTGCAGCACGATGCTTTACGTATGCGCTATACACAGACAGAGCTTGGCTGGAAGCAAGAGATGGATGCGCCAAGTGATACAATTCCATTCCGGATTGAAAATCTGTCCCACCTTACGCCAGATGAACAATTCAATGCCATCGAAAAGATTGCAGATGAGACGCAGTCAAGTCTGAATTTGTTTGAAGGGCATGTGGTTCAGTCCATTTATTTCGATCTGGGTCAAGAGCAACCCAATCGTCTGTTAATCGTAGCCCATCACTTAGTCATAGACGGGGTATCGTGGCGCATCATTCTCGAGGACTTGCAAAACGCCTACCAACAAATTGCCGCAGGGCAAGACGTGAAACTACCAGCGAAAACGACATCCTACAAAGAATGGGCGGATGAACTGGAGCGCTACGCGAATTCAGATGCTTTGGAAAACGAAAAAAGATACTGGATGACCAAATCCTCCGTCGAATCAGCACAATTGCCTGTGGACGTGACAAATGATGGGGAGAATACAGAAGCAACGACAAAGTCCGTCAGCTTTGCATTGACCAGCGAAGAAACCAAAGCATTACTGCAAAACGTACCGCAGGCATACCGCACGCAGATCAATGACGTCCTGCTAACCGCTTTGGCGAAGTCACTTACTCGGTGGACGGGTAATCGATCTGTGTTCGTAAACGTAGAAGGGCATGGCCGTGAAGAATTGTCAGAGAGAATCGATCTGTCCCGTACCATCGGCTGGTTCACCAGCATGTATCCGGTGCACCTTCAATGGGACGAAACATTCTCCGTAGGGAAAGCACTTTTGACGACCAAAGAAGAATTGCGTGCGATCCCAAACAAAGGGCTTGGTTACGGCGTTCTTCGTTACCTCTATGCGGATCAGCATATTGTCGATGAAATTTCCCGCATTCAAGCACAAGTGCTGTTCAACTACATGGGCAAAATCGATCAGATTGTCGATGGCGATTCCTTATTTGGCTGGGCACCAGAGTCCAGCGGTTCCAACCTTAGCCCGGATGCGGGGCGACACCACCTGATCGACGTAAATAGTGTCGTGGCAGGGGAACAGCTGCATGTGACTTGGCGATACAGTGAGAAGATTCATCTAGAGAGCACGATTGCAGCAGTCGCGAATGACTTTATGGATGCGCTTCGTGAGATTATTGCCCATTGTGCGACAGAGGAAGCTGGCGGTTACTCACCATCCGATTTTCCTCTGGCTGTATTGGATCAGAAGAGCATCGACAAACACATCGGTTCTGACCGAAATATCGAGGATATCTATACACTTTCTCCGCTCCAACAGGGGATGCTGTTCCACTCCTTATATGCACAAGACAGCGGGGATTACGTCGTCCAATTTGCCATTCATTTCAAGAACCTGAATGTGCCGGTATTCGAGCAAGCATGGCAAAAAGTAATGGATCGCCATTCCATTCTAAGAACGTACTTCGTCTGGGAAGGTTTGGAGCAAGCACACCAAATTGTCCGCAAAGAGGTTCGCGTATCTCTCCGTCAGGAAGATTGGCGGCATCTGCATTCGGATGTACAGGATGAGATGTTTACCGCTTTTCTAGAGGAAGACCGTAGACGAAGCTTCGATATTACACATGCACCTTTGTCACGATGGGTTGTCTTCCGAACAGAAGAAGAAAGCTATCGCTTCGTTTGGAGCTTCCATCACGTTTTACTTGATGGTTGGAGCGTTCCTTTGGTACTGAATGAACTGTTTGCCTATTATGCCTCGATCAGCGCAGGGCAAGAAGTTAAGCTTGGGCATCCTCAGCCGTTTTCCCAGTACATTGCTTGGTTGAAGCGTCAGGATATGCAGGAAGCCAATCGATTCTGGGTAAACCAACTAAAAGGCTTCCACGAACCAACCGCCTTGGGAATGAGCAAAACAGTAGTCACCGCGGGACCGAAGAAATACGAAGAGAAGAGCATCCTCCTATCGGACGAAACAAGCGAGCACTTGCAAAAATTCGTACGCGAACACCAGTTAACACTGAATACCTTGGTACAAGCGGCGTGGGGCTGGATACTGGGAAGCTACAGCGGGGATGAGGAAGTCATTTTTGGTGCGACAGGTTCAGGTCGTCCGGCAGACCTCTCCCATGTTGAGACGATCGTAGGCTCCTTCATCAATACCTTACCTGTTCGGATATCATTGCAGACGAACGCGACCGTGCTAGATTGGCTGAGAGACTTGCAGCACAGACAGTTAGAGATACGCCAATATGAATACACACCGTTGTTCGACATCCAAGGATGGAGCGAACTGCCGCGTGGATCTGCACTGTTTGAATCGATACTCGTATTTGAGAATTATCCGGCTGTACAAGCAGCAGGGCAAGAAACAGACGAGTCCAATTCAGCCTCGTCCAGTGTTTCTTTGGAAATTCACGACGTAGCCGCTGTCGAACAAACGAATTATCCACTTACCTTGGTGGCAGCACCAGGCAAGCAAGTGGCAATCAAACTCAAGTATGAACAAAACCGTTTTGATGACGAGATGATCGACCGGGTCTTGAACCAAATTACCCAACTCATGGTCACTATGAGCAAGTCTCCGGAGATGCATATGAGTGACGTGACGTTGATAGATGATATCGAGCGCGAGCAGGTACTCATCGATTGGAATCGCACGGAGAAGGAGTATCCACGCGATCTTTGCATCCATCAGGCATTTGAACAACAAGTCGCGAAAACTCCTGAAAATATTGCACTTGAGTATAAACAACAAGCCTTGACTTATGCGGAGCTGAACCAAAGAGCCAACCAATTAGCGCATCTGCTTCTCGCTCAAGGCGTGCAGCCTGATACGACTGTTGCCATCTGCGTGGAGCGCTCCATGGAAATGATTATTGGCATTCTTGGTGTGCTAAAAGCGGGAGCAGCCTATGTACCGGTTGATCCAGCTCATCCCGAAGAAAGAATGGCTTTCATGCTGGAAGATTCACAAGCAGCTGTCGTGCTTACACAAGCGAGACTTGCAGAGCCATTCACAAAAACGAAAGCTACCGTCATCTGCCTGGATGAAGAACTGTTCTACGAGCAGATGTCCGCAGAAAACGCACAAGCCGATGTAGTATCAACCAATCTTGCCTATGTCATCTACACATCCGGTACCACTGGATTGCCGAAAGGGGTAGCTGTTGAGCATCGCAGTGTAATGAATATGGTGCAGGCTTACATGAATTACTTCGAAATAAACGAATCCAGCCGTATCCTGCAATTTACGTCATTTGGCTTCGACGTTTCCATTTCTGAGATTCTGCAGGCTCTGCTCTCTGGTGGAACGTTAGTCATCGAAGATCGTGAGTCTCTGTTACCGGGCCCAGACCTCGTTCGCACCCTTCGTGAACGTCGCATCACCAAGGTATCCATGGCATCTTCGGTACTCGCGTCACTACCTGTTGAAGAGTACCCGGATCTGGTCTGCCTTGAGGTGGGAGGAGATGCATGCAGCCGTGAACTGGTTGCCCACTATGCAAAAGGACGAAAATTTTATAACTGCTACGGACCGACGGAAGCAACAGTTGGTACGGTCATCGCTCTTTTAACGGATGCTGACAATGCCCCGACCATTGGTCGTCCATTCCCGAATACCAAGCTGTACGTGTTAGATCGAAATCTTCAGCCGGTTCCTATCGGTGTTCCGGGAGAGCTGTACATTGGTGGCGAGAGTCTGTCGCGTGGTTATTGGAATCGTCCAGAGCTTACAGCAGAGCGTTTTATCCCGAATCCATTCGGTCAACCGGGAGAACGACTCTATCGAACAGGCGACCTCGTTCGTTATCTGCCAGATGGCAACGTGGACTACATCGGTCGTGTCGACGATCAGGTAAAAATCCGTGGATTCCGTATCGAGTTAGGCGAAATTGCAGAGGCATTGAGACAACATGAAGCAATCAAAGAAGCAGTCGTTATTGCGCGAGAAGCTAGACCTGGTGACAAACGATTGGTAGCGTATCTGACCAATGCGATGGAGCAGGAGACGTCTATAGACGAAATCAAGCTCTGGCTCAAAGAGAAACTTCCCGAGTACATGATCCCGTCGCATTTCATGTGGCTACCGGAAATTCGACTGACGGTTAACGGAAAAATTGACAGAAAAGCATTACCTGCGCCAGATTGGGGACAGCTTTCAGCTGTATATGTCGCTCCACGTACCCCCGTGGAAGAAATGGTCGCCAACGTCTTTACCGAAATCCTCTCCACAGAGAAAGTGGGCGTACATGACAACTTTTTCGAATTAGGCGGACACTCCCTGCTCGCAACGCAGACAGTTTCTCGCCTGCGGGAAATCTTTGGGGTAGAGCTGCAAATTCGTACGTTGTTTGAATACCCAACAGTCGAAGGGCTTAGTGAACAGCTGGTTATGCTCACCAAGCAAACATCCATCAAGATGGCTCCACCGATTGTGAAAGTATCTCGCAAAGAACCGCTCCCATTGTCATTTACCCAGCAGCGTTTGTGGTTCCTGGAGCAGTTCACGCAAGGAAGCTCAGTCAACAATATTCCATCCTTCCTACGTATCCAAGGAGACCTCAACATATTCGCGTGGGAAGAAAGCTTGAAAGCCATCATACAGCGTCACGAGAGCTTGCGTACTCGCTTTGAGGTTCGTGACGGACGACCTGTTCAAGTGATTCACCCAGAGGACGATTGGGTAATGAACCAAACCGATCTGCGGGCTATGGACCCTGCTGAACGGGAAGCAGAAGTCAAACGCCTTGCCGAGCAGGCCACACTCGAGCCATTTGACCTGACCAAAGGTCCATTGCTCCGTGCAAATCTGGTTCAGCTCGACGAAAATGACTTTGTGTTCCTGTTCGTGATGCACCACATTGCTGCAGACGGTTGGTCGATGGGAATATTGATGAGCGAATTAATGACCAATTACAAAGCGTTTAGTCAAGGAGTGGCATCGCCACTTACGGAATTGCCGATCCAATATGCAGATTTTGCCGTCTGGCAGCGTGAATGGTTAAGTGGAGAGGTTCTTGATGGACAGCTCGAGTACTGGAGAGAAAAACTCAAGGGCAGCGAACCATTACTGCAACTGCCAACAGATCGACCGCGCCCACCTGTACAGACATATGAAGGAGAGAAGCTCTCCATTCAGTTTGGAACCGACCTCTTGGAAGGATTGCGTAATCTGAGTGGAAAAGAAACGACTACACTCTTCATGACATTGGTTGCGGCCTTCCAAACTCTGTTGTACCGCTATACGAATCAAGAAGATATTCTCGTCGGAACTCCGATTGCGGGACGCAATAAACAAGAGACGGAGCAGTTGATCGGTTACTTCATCAATACACTCGTTTTACGAACAGATATGTCAGGTCAACCAAGCTTCCGCGAATTGCTTGCACGCGTTCGTGAAACAGCGCTGGGAGCTTATGCACACCAAGACGTTCCGTTTGAAAAATTGTTAGATGAACTGCAGCTGGAGCGTAGCATGAGCTACTCGCCACTATTCCAGGTGATGTTTATTTTGCAAAACATCCCGATGCAGGTAGATCCTGTTGATGATATTCAGATCAGCAGCTTTGACGTCGGCGCGGAAACCGTCACCTCGAAGTTCGATTTGACGGTGACGATGTTGGAGACGTCTGAAGGTCTCATTGCTACCTTGGAGTACAACAAGGCGTTGTTTGATCACAGCACGATCGTTCGAATGGTTGATCATTTCCACAAGCTTCTGGAAGAAATCATTGCCAACCCAGATCAGTCAATCACTTTGCTACCGCTCATGCGTGAGGAAGAGGAACAACGGCTCATTACCGAATGGAATCGTACGGAAGCGCCATACCCGAAAGAAAAATGCGTTTATGAAATGATTGAGGACATGGTGGCGAAAGCCCCGGATAACATCGCTCTAATTGTAGGAGAGCAAACGACTACCTACAGTGAGTTGAACAGACAAGCGAACCAGCTGGCTCATTATTTACGCAAGCAAGGAGTAGGACCCGAAGTGCTCGTCGGAGTATGCGCCCAGCGGACAACCGAGATGATGATTGGACTTTTGGCCATTATGAAAGCGGGCGGGGCCTATGTGCCAATCGACCCAAGCTATCCGGCAGACCGCATTGCCTACATCATCGAGCACTCACAGGTTCCAGTCCTATTAACGCAAGAAAATCTGCTGCCAACTCTGCCTGAGCACCACGCCAAAGTGATCTGCCTAGATCGTGATTGGGAAGCAGTTGCCGACGAAAGCGAGGAAAACCCGACCAAGCTTGGGACTTCCGACAATTTGATCTATGTCATCTACACGTCAGGTTCTACAGGCAATCCAAAAGGTGTAGCACTCGAACATCGCAGTGTCAGCTACTTCCTATCGTGGGCACACGACACATTCACACCAGAGGAGATGAGCGGAGTACTGTTCTCCACGTCAATCTGCTTTGACTTGTCTGTCTACGAAATGTTCGCAACACTGACCATGGGTGGCAAAGTGATCATGGCGGAAAATGCGCTACAATTGCCAGCCTTGCCAGCAGCCAATCAGGTGACACTGATCAATACCGTCCCGTCAGCAGCGATGGAGCTTGTGCGTATGAAAGGGATTCCAGCGTCGGTGCGCGTCATGAACCTATGCGGTGAACCACTTTCTAACAAGCTTGCACAGGAATTGTATACCTTTGAAAACGTAGAAAAAGTCTTTAATCTCTACGGACCGACAGAGGATACCGTTTACTCGACTCACTCCATCGTGAAAAAAGGAGCCATCAGCGAACCACTGATTGGACGACCGCAGTTCAATACGCAAGTATTTGTATTAGATAGTCATCGAAAACCAGTTCCTGTAGGGGTGCCGGGAGAATTGTACCTCAGTGGATCAGGCTTAGCGCGTGGCTATCTCCACCGCCCCGATCTGACTATGGAACGCTTTGTGCAAAATCCGTTCCGTGGGCCAGGGGAGAGAATGTACCGGACTGGAGATCTCGTACGCTACTTGCCAGATGGGAATCTTCAGTTTATGGGACGTGTTGATTACCAGGTCAAAATCCGCGGCTATCGCATCGAATTGGGCGAAATCGAATCTGTCCTGAGACGCCACCCTGATGTCAAGGAAGTCGTGCTGATCGCTCGTGAAGACAGAGAAGGAGACAAACGTCTGGTAGCGTACATCGTGTTCGAAGAGAATCACGCAAGTACGTCTTATGACCTGAACCACTTCCTGACTGACAAGCTTCCAGCCTATATGATCCCGCAACACTTTATGATCATGGAGAGCTTGCCGAAGACGCCAAACGGTAAACTGGATCGCAAAGCGCTACCGAAACCGGAATACGATCGCTCGGAATCAGGCGTCGAATATCAGGCACCGCAAACGCCAGTCGAGATCATGTTGCATACGCACTGGGCCGCCGTACTGGAAATGGACAAAATCGGAGTGCACGACAACTTCTTTGAGATTGGCGGTCACTCATTGCTCGCTACCCAGCTTATCTTCAAGATTCGCGAAGAGCTACAGCTTGAGGTACCGCTGCGAATCCTGTTCGAGACCCCGACTATTGCGGGTATGGCCAAGACCATCGAGGAAATTCTCAAACACGGTCTTTCTGCTGTTTCCCATGACATCGATGCCAAGGATCTCAAGGATGAAGTCGTACTCGATCCAGCGATTCAGCCTGAACATCCGTACGTGGGCGATCCAAGCCAGTTCCAAGCGGCATTGTTGACAGGAGCCACTGGTTTCCTTGGTGCTTTCTTGTTGCGGGACCTTCTACAGATGACAGACGCTGACATTTACTGCCTCGTTCGAGCTTCTGACGAAGAGGAAGGAATGGCACGCCTACGCAAAACATTAGAGCTGTACGAGTTATGGAATGAGGAAGAGGCGCATCGGATCATTCCTGTCATCGGTGATTTGGCACAGCCACGACTCAATCTGTCCGACGATCAGTTTTCCGAGCTGGCTGAAAAAGTGGATGTGGTCTACCACAACGGTGCTCTCGTTAACTTTGTCTATCCGTACGCAGCTCTGAAGAAAGCAAACGTAAAAGGGACTGAGGAAATCCTCCGCCTTGCTGTAGCCAAAAAGACCAAGCCTGTGCATTTCGTCTCAACGATTTTCACGTTTGCCTCCGAAGAAACGGAAGAATCCATGGCCTTCCGCGAAGAGGATATGCCAGAGAACAGTCGCGTCCTTACTTCCGGTTATACACAGAGCAAGTGGGTAGCCGAGCATCTCGTCAATCTCGCACGCGAACGCGGCATTCCAGCGGCGATATACCGTTGCGGACGGATGACTGGGGACAGCGAAACAGGAGCATGCCAGAAGGACGACCTGATGTGGAGAATTGCTGCAGGGATTATAGATCTGGGCAAAGCTCCTGACATGAGCGGCGATCTGGACATGATGCCAGTTGATTTTGCAAGTAAAGGAATCGTTCATCTCTCCATGACCGAACAGAGCTTGAGCGAAAACTTCCACTTACTCAACCCGAACTCAACCGATTACGAAGACCTGATTTCGGCGATTGAAAACAGAGGATTTGTTTTGGATCGAGTCACCATGGATGAGTGGATTGAAGCGGTGCAAGAAGATGCGAAAGAAAAAGGCAACGAGGCCAATTCGGCCGCTCCACTCGGCAACCTATTCACAGACGGCCACACTAGCAGAGGAAGTGTCGTCTATGTAGGCAATAAAACGACTCGTTTGCTACGCCAAAACGACATTGAATGCGCGGAAATCGACGAAGAAGTTTTTGGTAAAGTCCTTGATTACTTTATCAGAAGCGGCCAACTAAAATTACCGGAACAAGCTTTACAATAAAAAAATAAAAGCCCATCCGTCACCTCATTTCATGGCGGCGGGTGGGAAAATTATCAAAATAATGATAAACTTTAAAATAACTATAAAAATTGGAGGTTTTATCCATGCCAATCGATATTCAGCTTCTTGCACCTATTATTGCTATTCAATTGATACTAGCTGTTATTGCTTTAATTGATTTGGCTAGACGCGAAGCGTACCGAGTTGCAGGTGGAAAAAAATGGCCGTGGGCTCTCGGCATTATCTTTATAAACACCTTGGGTCCGATCGTGTATTTCTTTGTAGGCAGAAAAGACTAGCTCTAGAGAACCGAGGAAAGGGTTGACATTCTTTGCGAGTTATTGAATGTGAAGGCCTCACGAAGGAATATAAAGACCATAAAGCGTTAAAGAACGTAACCTTTTCCGTCGACGGCATCGGTTGTGTCGGTTTTCTTGGGGGGAATGGTGCCGGGAAAACGACGACGATCCGCATCCTAACCGGGTTGGCTGCACCGACCGGAGGAAAAGTGAGAGTAGTAGGCTACGACGTCGTGACCGATCGCAATAAAGTCACAAGTGAAGTAGGGTATTGCCCACAAATCCCAGCCTTTTACAACTATATGACAGCGACAGAGTGGATGCATTGGGTGGGGAGACTTTATGGATTGGACAAGCACACAATCGCACAGCGGACAGATGAACTCTTGGAGTTATGCGGAATCAATGAGGCGAGGAACCGCCCCATAAGCGGTTACAGCGGAGGGATGAAACAGCGTCTGGGGATTGCCCAGGCGCTCATCCACAACCCCAAGCTGCTCGTCTTGGACGAGCCAGTTTCCGCGCTCGACCCCATGGGCAGATATGACGTCTTATTGCTAATAGAAAAGCTGAAGCAACATATGACTGTCTTCATGTCGACCCACATTTTGGATGACATCGAAAGAATCGCCGACCATATCGTCATCATCAAGGACGGTACGGTGGTGCTGTCTTCCAGTTTGGATCAGCTGCGAGCAAACCATGTGGAGCCAATGATTGAGTTCAAGCTTGATCAACAGGACATAGATTTAACCGTTGTATTGAATGGGCTAACCTGGATCAGGGAATGGAGCCTAGACGGCGGTGTTTACAAAATTCTTACCAATGACATGGAAAAAGCCAAGGCACTCCTGCCTCACGTTCTTCTGGAATCTGGCGGGACACTGGCGTATTATCGCTTGTCCGCATCGACCCTCGAAGATATTTTCTTAAAGGTTGTGAATAACTGATGACTTCCCACCCGATGATCAGAAAAGAATTCAATGAATTGGTCAGAACCTACAAGATTCTCATTGTCCCGATTGTGTTTATTGCTTTAATGATTACACAGCCGATCACGATGAAAATGCTCCCTGATATTTTGGCCAATTCCACTGGACTGCCGGAAGGGGCAGTCATCAAAATTCCAACCCCGTCTGCTCCGGAAGTACTCTCGACGGCGATTAGCAAATTTAGCTCACTCGGCACGTTTGTGCTAATCCTTATCGTTATGGGATCCATTGCAGGAGAGAAAGCCTCTGGGGTAGCATCCATGGTATTCGTCAAGCCCATCAGTCGAGCCAAATACTATCTCGCCAAAGCCATTACCTACTACACTTTGACAATTGCAAGCATGCTGATCGGGATGGGGATAACCGCCTACTATACAGAGATCCTTTTCGGAAAACTAGATTGGACCCATGTATGGATAGGTACGTTGATGTACATACCGAATCTATTCCTTGTCGTCACAACAACGCTGTGCGCCTCCAGCTTTTTTAGCAATGCTGTTGGAGCCGGTGGAGCCTCACTGGTATTCAATATCCTGATCTTCACGGTTCCACAATTTCTCGGTAAATTTTTGGATATGGTATCTCCTGGTGGATTGTCAAATGCGGCGATGATGATTATTCAAGAAAACTCAACTCTGTCGCAAGCCTTCATCACAGGTTTACCTGGCCTCGCAGGTGTCTTTACACTCAACATCGTGTTTTTCTTTATGGGCTGGTACTTTTTAGAACGATCAGAAATCTAAAATGGAGGCGTAGAAATGGAACATTTTTGGCTGATCTGGTTGGTTAGTGTACTGTGCGCTCTATGCGCTATACCGATTCAATCCAACACGATTCGCCAACAAGTACAGCTGCAAGCCGCCTTCTATCCTAATAAGAAAATCCCGCCAATTTCCGTCATGGTTGCGATTATGATCATTCAGAGTTGTGTATTTCTGGCTCTGGCAACCGCTATAGGCTTATGGCTCATGCCTTCCACTGGACTTCGACTCTGGATTCTCGATCACTGGGGGTCCGGAGCGGAGCTGCCTTTTTCCATCTGGTCGTTTTGGGCCGTATCTATTGGTTCAGGTATCGCGGTAGGCCTCTTGGTAAAATGGGTGGACCGTTCTTTCTTTCAACGACACATGACCACAATAATGGGTAAAGAACCGATTTCATCACGGTTCTTCGGCTTTCTCTCGTCTTTTTACGGAGGGGTTTGCGAAGAAGTGCTCATGCGTCTAGGGGTTATGACTGTTGTCGTATTTTTGGCACAGAAGATTGGATGGATGGGAATTTCCTACTGGCTGGGCATCTGTGTCGCCGCCATTGTTTTCGCTGTATCCCATCTCCCAACCAACTACATGACGTACGGAAAAAGCAACGTGGTCACTGTATGGACGTTGTTGCTAAACGGTATCTTGGGCATCTTGTTTGGGTTCCTATATTGGCGATACGGTTTAGAAGCCGCGATCATTAGTCATTTTAGCGCTGACATCGTTCTACATGTGATCTTCAAAAATAAAACGATAGAAAGTAGGAGAAGCAAATGATCGTCGTAACAACAGAAAACATTCCAGGATATCGTGTCGTTGAAGTGAAAGGAACGACATTCGGCTTAATCGTTCGAGCACGCGGAATTGGGGGAGACATCATGGCAGGTCTTCGTTCAGTAGTTGGCGGAGAAATCAAGGAATACACGGTGCTCCTGGAGGACGCGCGGAAACAGGCGCTTGACCGCATGATTAAAAACGCAACGGCCATGGGAGCTAACGCTGTGGTCATGTGTCGTTACGATTCGGGAAATATGGGAAATATGGGCGAAGTTGTCGCATACGGTACAGCAGTGGTCGTTGAAAAGGTGTAATGAATGATTTATGTCCTTTATTACATTGTGTTTCAGATCTTGCTTTTCATCACCTTGCTAGTCATTTCTAAATTCAAGGACAAACGGCTTCACGCAGACCACGGAGAAATCGTCCCGCCCGGATTTGAGGCGACGAATGAAGTGACGATCGATCCGGTAACGCAGGAAAAGCGTCGTGTATACTTCAATCCGAAGACCGGGGATCGCTATTACAAAGTTGAAAAATAAGCGATCAGGATGACTGTCCAACTCGTAGGGCATGCCGGTACTGTCATTTGGTAGAAAATTTGTAACTAGTAGATTTCTAGTAGAAACGAGCCAAATCTTGTTAGATGACAAGATTTGGCTTTTGTTGTGCACCCAGCCATGAAGTTGCATTTATCACGGATAATCCGGACATGTTGCCTGATTAGAAAATGGCGTCCTCTACGACCTTTGGCTATGCTGCCCATATTGTGATGACCCCAAAGTCATGATAACATTCTAAAAAATATCTTTTGGAGAGATAGAGGACGAGAGGTCATTAGCATGGCGAAAACGATACTGATTGTGGAAGACCAGCAGGTTTTGCGAGAGATTATGAAGGAATACTTGATGGACGAAGGATACGAAGTGCTGGAAGCGGGGGACGGGAGTCAAGCGCTGACGTTATTTCAAGAGCATGAAGTGCATTTGATCATTCTGGACATTATGCTTCCGGAATTGGACGGGTGGTCAGTATGCAGACGCATTCGCAAAGTTTCCAACGTCCCCATTCTGATGTTAACAGCTCGTTCGGATGAGGATGACACGTTGCTTGGATTCGAGCTCGGGGCGGACGATTATGTGGTGAAACCGTGCAGTCCTCCCATCCTGCTGGCACGCGCCAAACGGTTGCTGGAAAACCGGCAAATGCACGAACCGGGGGATATGTTGTCCGGCGGCGGGATTACGATTCACTTGCCGTCCCGAACCGTTTCAATTGAGGGGAACAACTATAGCCTGACGCACACGGAATTCGAAATTTTGGCTTACTTGATGAAAAACAAAGGCATCATCCTCACCAGAGAACAGCTCATTACAAAAATCTGGGGATACGACTTTGTCGGCGAGGATCGAACGCTCAGCAGCCATATTCGTAATTTGCGTTCCAAGCTGGGAGAGCATGCGAAGCATATCGTCACAGTTGTTCGTTCCGGTTATAAATTCGAGGACCGACCATGAGAACAAGCATTGTACTCAAGCTGTTTTTACTTACGACGGGATTATGCTTGTTTGTGATCGCAAGCATTTTTATCGGACAAACCGTATTTTTCGAGCAGTATTATGTGCATCAAAAGGTAGAAAAGGTGAAGGAAGCCCTTCAATCCTATCGGCAAAACGAGTTGACTCATGCCGGGGCTTCCCAGGATGAAGTCAGGAAGGAACAGGAGTTTTATCAAAAGACGAATGCCTGGTTTGCTCGATTGGATGATAGAGGCCATTTGAAATACTCGGACGATTTCGAGATGGAGGTCCGTCTGGAGTACTCGGAAGACACCCCTGCTCTTTCTGGCAAATCGATTGTCGTTCCGCTGTACACGGTCATGGATGTGGGGGATGTAACCGCTGATAACCCCTTCCTCGATACCTATGTTAAAGTGGGACAACAGATTGCCATGGAAGGGATCATGATCGATAATCAATGGTTTGCGCAGCGGATCGGGAGGAGTGTCTCCAATCTCAGAGAGGAAGATCAGCTGGAGAATCAGCAACTCGTCAAAAAAGAGTATGAGGTCGTCCCGAGATTCAAGAGTGGCACTGAATACCATGAGCGTTATCCCAGCGTTTTGATGAGCGGAACCATCACACAGGTCCGAACACCGCAAGGCGCGGATGTATCCCGCTATACGAACCGCTTATTTCTTGAACGGGTGAAAGCTTTTCAAGCGGATCTTCTATACGGAGATGTTGTGGAGCAAACAAGCACCATAACGGACTACAAAGAGAACGATATGGAGTACAAAATATTCGTAGAGCGCGTGACCGATCAAACAGGGAAGCCCGCCTATCTGTTCGCCATGACATCCCTACAGCCCGTAAACGAAGCGGCGGAGGTCATGAAAAGTTATTACGGCTACATCATTGCGGGTACCTTGCTGCTCGTTCTGCTCGCCTCCTTCTATTATTCCCGCAGAATAGCAGCTCCTTTGCTCCGCATGGACGACATGACACAAAAAATGGCCAAGCTGGACTTCTCTGAAAAAATTCCGATCAAGACAGAGGATGAGATCGGCAGCCTGTCACGGAATATTAATCGGCTTTCGGATATGCTGCATGCCCATATTGTCCAGCTGGAGCAGGATATTGAGAAAGAAAAGCGGCTGGAGCAAACGCGTAAAGAATTTATCGCTGGCGTGTCGCATGAGCTGAGAACTCCGCTCAGCGTCATGGAAAGCTGCCTTTACATTCTGAAGGATAAGGCGGACAGCCCGAAACGGGACTATTATTTTGCTGCGATGGAAGATGAAGTGAAGAAGATGAACCTGCTGGTTACGGATATGCTGGAATTGGCAAAATATGAATCCGGTACGTATAGAATGCAGATGGATTCGTTCCGGATTGATGTGCTACTGGAGCAAATCTGCGTAAAGTTGGCATCGGACCTCGCCGGCAAGCAGTTGCAGTTGCACTACCGTTTAGCCCCAGTCGAAGTCATCGCCAATCAGCATCGAATCGAGCAGGTGATCGTGAATTTCCTGACAAACGCCATACGCTACACGCCGGAACAAGAGGATATTGTCATCTCGACGGTTGAAGGGGAGGATACCGTCAAGATTTGCATCGAAAACAAAGGCGTCCAGATTCCGGCCGAGCAGTTGGAGAAGATATGGGATCGTTTCTACCGCGGTGAGCACTCCCGCAACCGTTCGACCGGAGGAACCGGATTGGGCCTTGCGATCTCCAAGCAGATACTAGAACTGCATGGGGCGTTCTATGGAGCAATGAATACGGAGGATGGCGTCTTATTCTATTTTGAATTGAAGAAAAAGAAAGTGTAGAACCTCGGTTCTGCACTTTTTTTATTGCATTTCTACTCAATCTGCAACTGATCTGCATCTAATCTTGATCTCCGACGATTACTCTTTATCTTGTTCAAGAAGAAAGGGGAAAGATGAAAGTGCAAAAGAAAATAATGGGTATTACACTGTTCGCCATGGTCGCCTTATCGGTTGCGGCATGTGGCATCATTGGACAACCAACTGCTTCCGATATTACCAGGCAGGCCAGGGACATCTCCACTCCGCAGCAAACCTCATATTCATCACTGTACCAAACAAGTGTTTTTCTCGGAGATTCGATTACGGAGGGATTGTCTTACCATGATGTGCTGAAAGAGGAGAACGTGCTGGCAGGTGCAGGGAAAACGGCCGAATTCGCGCTGGAAGATGTGGACGAATTAGTCAAGCGAAAGCCTGAGCATATTTTTATCCAGCTGGGTTCAGACGACATTTTATGGCCGACCGACCATCCCAAGGAATATTCGTTGTCGTACTACGCCCAATTGATCGATCGCATCAAAGAAAGGCTTCCAAAGGCGTACATCACGATCTTATCCGTTACCCCGGTTACGGCAAAGGCAGAAAAAGCGGAGCCCCGCTATCAAAATATCGGCGACTACAATAAGGGACTGAAGGAGCTGGCAAGCAAGGTACAAGTCGGATACATCGATGTGTCGTCAACTGTGGCCGATCATCCTGACATGTACGATGCGGACGGCATTCATTTCCAAGCCCAGTTTTATCCAATCCTGCTCGATTACATAAAAGATGAGCTGGATCGTAAGAAGAGCGCAAAATAACGGCGCGGGAGGAAACGAACGTTGGTATTCAGCAGTCTGATTTTCCTGTTTCAATTTTTGCCCGCCGTGCTGCTCGTTTATTATGTGTCGCCCAAGAAGCTGAGAAATGCTGTTCTGTTCGCAGCGAGCCTTATCTTTTATGCATGGGGCGAACCGGTATATATCATCCTCATGATTTTTACAACCGTATTTGATTATATCAACGGGCTCGTGATCGACAAGTACAGTCACCGCAAACCGATCGCCAGAGCAGTGCTGTTCGGCTCCATCTGCGGCAGTCTGGCGATTCTTTGTTTCTTCAAATATGCGGGGTTTGTCGTCTCGAATGTGAATGATCTATTCGGTTTGCAAATACAGGTGGCTGATTTGCCACTACCCGTCGGTATTTCCTTTTATACGTTCCAAACGATGTCCTATGTAGTGGATGTATACCTCGGTAGAGTGCCGGCACAACGAAATTTCGTCGCTTTCGGCACTTACGTCACGATGTTTCCTCAACTGGTCGCAGGTCCGATCGTCAAATACGGAGATATCGCCGAGCAACTGGTCTTACGTAAAGTGACGCTGGAGCGGTTCGGAGAAGGAGCGGAATGGTTCATCCGGGGATTGGCCAAAAAAGTGCTGCTAGCCAACAATATCGGACTGCTATGGACCAACGTGAAGTCGACGCCGATAGAGGACTTGACTGTCCTTTCCGCGTGGCTCGGCATTCTGGCGTTTACGTTACAAATCTATTTCGATTTCAGCGGATATTCGGATATGGCACGCGGGCTCGGCAAAATGTTCGGTTTCGAATTCCCGGAAAACTTCAAGCATCCGTATATTTCACGAAGCGTTACAGAATTTTGGCGAAGATGGCATATTTCCCTCGGTTCCTGGTTCCGGGAGTATGTCTATATTCCGCTCGGCGGCAACCGGATGGGCTTGGGCAAGCAGTTCCGTAACCTCTTGATCGTATGGTTCTTAACCGGTCTGTGGCATGGGGCGAGCTGGAACTTTATCGTCTGGGGCTTGTATTTCGGCTGTTTCGTTGCAGTTGAGAAGCTATTTTTGCTGAATTGGCTAAAGCGTTGGCCGAACTGGGCAGGACATCTCTACACGCTGCTGATTGTCGTTGTCGGGTGGGTTCTTTTTGAATTCGAACATTTGCCTTCCGCGTGGATGTTCGTCAGTACGATGTTTGGTTTCGGGACGCACGAATGGGTGGATCGCCAGGCGCTCTACGAACTGACGACGTATGGGGGATTGCTCGTTCTGTTGGCCTTGTGCGCGACACCGCTGCCCCGGAAAGGATGGGAGCAGATGAAAGCGCGATGGAATTCGGTAGGCATGATCGCTGTATTGGCACTTTTTATCATCAGTTTAGTTTTGTCGTCAGCTTATTTGGTCTTTGAGGATTACAATCCATTCTTATATTTTCGGTTTTGAGGGGAGGGAGCGGACTTGACCAGATATGACAAACGGACACGAGCCGTGACGGGCTTGTTGTTCTTGCTATTTATCGTCATGGTGGCCGTTTTGAACATACTGACCCCTGATCAGACATTCTCGGAATCGGAAAACAGGGTGCTCGAGAGGAGACCGCCTTTTTCACTGCGATCACTGCTGGCGGGGAAGTTCACTTCTGATTACGAGACCTATATCACCGATCAATTTGCTTTCCGGGACGTTTGGATCGGGCTAAAAACGGATGCGGATCGTGTTATGGGTAAAAAGGACAGCAACGGTGTTTATCTGGGCAAAGATGGGTACCTGATTCAACATTTCTCATCGCCGCTGGAAACAGAGGTGAATGACAGAGTTCAGGCCATCCAGTCGATTCACCAGACAACGCCCGACCTTCGCAAGTACATCATGCTGGTACCGACCGCCGCCGCGTTGCTTCGGGATAAACTGCCAGCCTACGCACCAATGGGCGACGAACATGCAGCGCTGAATCTAGTTCGGCAATCGCTCCCGTCTGGTATTCGCTTCGTTGATGTCTATCCCGCGCTGTATGCCGGACGCGAAGAAGCCATTTTTTATAAAACGGATCATCATTGGACGAGCAAAGGCGCTTATTATGCTTATCGGGTGTTGTGCAAGCAGATGGGGATTGTTCCAAAAGACGAAGCTGCGTTCAACATCCGGCAGGTGACGGACGCCTTCTACGGATCGCTCTATTCGAAAAGCGGCTTCCGTCATCTGCAGCCTGATCGTATCGATCTTTATCTGCCGAAAGAGGAAAGCAAAAAGAAGCTGGAGTACGTGGACGAAGGCCGTACCGCGGATTCCTTGTACCAGATGGACAATTTGGCCAAAAAGGATAAGTATGCGGTATTCCTGAACGGCAACCATGCACTGGTCCGAATCACAACGGACCATCCGGACGGGAAGAAGCTGCTGGTAGTGAAAGATTCGTACGCCAATAGCCTGATTCCCTTTTTGTCCGAACACTTCGCTGAGATTGATGTCGTTGACCTTCGCTATTATGAGGAATCCGTAACAAAACTCATACAAGATCGGCAGTTTCATGAGATGCTATTCCTTTACAACGTCAAAACGTTTTTTGAAGACACCTCTATTCTGAACATCATGGAGTGATTGGAATGAAGCGATTTTTGTCTGTACTGCTTATGGTTGCTATCGGAATGGGAATGTTGGCCGGATGCTCCAGTGACGTCGGAACTTCCGAAGAACTTTCGGCCGCAGAAGTAGGAGAAAAAATTCAACAAACGGTAAGTTTTCAGAATATGAAGCAAGGGGATCTGGAGAAGCTGCAAAAGTTGTATCAGATCGAGGCAGGAAAAGTGGAGGATTTCATCCTGTACACGGCTTCATCCAATGTGAAAGCGGAAGAACTGGCTGTTATCAAAGTCAAAGATGCGAGCGACACCGAAAATGTAATACAGAACATACAACAACGAATCGAGGCACAAACAATCAAATTGAAAGACTATCGCCCAGAGGAGTATTTTCTCATCGAAAAGCATGTTTTGAAGACGAAAGGGCAGTTTGTTTTATTCGCGGTGTCGAAAGAGGTTGATCAAATAGAATCTGTGTTTGACGAAGCTATGAAGTAAAACACGAATGGAAGCCCTTGATAATCCAGCGTACAAACAAAAAGAAAACGGTAACCCTATTCGCTACCGTTTTCATACGAACTCATTTACCTTACTCGGATAAACACCAAAACATTATCTCTTGATAACACACGTTGGAACCCGTTATTCAAAAGACAACGTGCAGCAGGACCCACACGTCTACCAATCATTAATAATTGGCTGCATGGTGCGGCACTTCCAATGATGCTAACGTCGCGAATAATTCGCCTCCGTACGCCATTCACTCTGATACGTCTGAATAGGATTACTACTACGTCAGTCATAGTGATCACCTCGCTTCTCTCTGCATGGTATAGAGCATGCAAATGGGGGAAGCTTGGCAACTGATACGAGCCTGTAGTAAATGAAAATGTGCGAATGGATACGGCAATTTACAAGAAAGCGTTAGACAACTATTCTTCTTCTCCATTCTTATGTTTTAATGAAAAAAGAAATGGCAGTCGAGTAGCTATGGAAGAGGGATAACATGAAGCGTCTTACGATCGGCTTGTTTGCCCATGTGGATGCGGGCAAGACTACTTTCGCCGAACAGTTGCTATACCATACGAACAGCATCCGGTCGCGGGGCCGGGTGGATCATCAAGATGCCTTTTTGGACAGCCACGATATCGAGAGGAAAAGAGGCATTACCGTATTCGCCGATCAGGCGGTTATGCACCATAAGGGCGATGTTTATTATTTGATCGACACCCCTGGACACGTCGATTTTTCTTCCGAGATGGAGCGGGCGCTCGGAGTAATGGATTACGCTATCGTGATTGTCAGTGCGGTAGAAGGTGTTCAGGGTCATACCGAAACAGTCTGGCAGTTGTTGCGCAAACATCGGATACCGACATTTTTCTTCATCAATAAAACAGATCGGATCGGCGCGGATGCTAGCAGGACGGAAGAGGAGATACGCAGTCAGTTGACTGGGGATGTCTGTTGCATCAGGGACAATTTCGCTAACGGTATTGTCAGCGAAGGACTACGGGAAATGATGACAGAGCGGAACGACTCACTGCTGGAAGCATTTTTAGAGGAAAGGGACGATCAAGAATTCTGGCTGGGTGCCTTGCAGGAGATGATACGAGATGGGCGTCTTTTCCCCTGCGCCTGCGGCTCGGCACTACAGGATGATGGCGTGGCAGAATTCCTGAATCAACTATCTTTGTTGACGACTGCGTCTTATGACGAGACGGCTCCGTTCGGGGGGCGCATTTATAAAATTCGACACGCAGCAAACGGGTTGAGGCTTACGTTCGTCAAAGCGCTAAGCGGCAAGCTGAAGGTACGGGAGCTGCTTAGCTATGAGAGCGGCGGACTTCGATACGAAGAGAAGATTACACAAATCTTACTGTTTAATGGTAGAAAATCACACGCGGTTGAACAAGTAGCTGCCGGCGATTTGTTCGCGGTCGTCGGCTTGTCCGAAGCCGAAGCTGGACAAGGGGTGGGGCTCTACTCAGACAAGTTTGCTTATGAGACTGAGCCGACACTACAGTCCAAAGTACAGTTTGACGGTTCGCTTCACGTGCAGCAAGTGCTCGCTGCGTTTCGCATTCTGAATGCGGAGGACCCGTCTCTGAATGTGGTTTGGGAAGAGAGTTTGCAAGAGATTCACATTCGCGTCATGGGTCTGATCCAATTAGAAGTGCTGGAGCAGGTTGTGAAGGAACGCTTCGGTTTCGTTGTCTCTTTCGGCCAACCGGAAATCTTGTATAAAGAAACGATACAGTTTGCTGTGACGGGGTATGGGCACTTCGAGCCGCTCAGGCATTACGCGGAAGTGCACCTCCTGCTTGAACCGGGAGAGCGAGGCAGCGGAATCCACTTTACTAGCGTATGTCATCCTGATGAACTGAGTTTTAACTACCAGAATCTGGTTCGGTCTCATCTCTACGAACGGGAGCATCATGGGCTATTGACAGGCATGCCGGTCACCGACATGAAAATTACGCTCCTAAGAGGCCGTGCGCATAACGAACATACTGCTGGGGGCGACTTTCGTGAGGCCACCTTCCGCGCGCTGCGGCAGGGACTGGAGAAAGCGGAGAATATGCTGTTAGAACCATACTATGACTTCAAAATAAAGGTGGGAATGAACGAGATGGGGAGGGTACTTTCGGATATTCAGCGCGCCTCAGGTTCGTTCGAGCCACCGCAGATGTCGGATACGCATGCGTTCATTACGGGAAGGGTGCCCGTGGCAACATTCATGAATTACAGCACCGAATTCGCTTCCTTCACGCATGGACGAGGCAGCATCCGCTGTGTATTTGGCGGATACGATCGCTGCCATAACGCGGAGGAAGTGATAGAAAGGAAACGCTATGAAAAGGATGCAGATCCGCTTTATACATCCTCCTCGATCTTTTGCGCCAAGGGGGCAGGCTACTCGGTGCCGTGGGACGAGGCAGAAGCCAAGATGCATCTGCTCTGAGCAGGACCGAACAGGGCTGTAGCAAGAGTTTCAAAGGTTATTTTCAATGCAGAGGGGCGAGCCTGATTAGGCTTCGCCCTATTTACATTGGAGGCGAGAATAAATCCCACGCAATCCCTCTACATCCACAACTCGAATGGCACTACGCTCAGATAGCTCTATCAAGCCTTGCTGTCGCCATTTCTGCAAAGTCTTGTTCACCGTAATGCGAGACGTATCAATATAGCGGGCAAAAGACAACTGATCGATAGGGATATGATTATTTCCGTACACAGCTATCAGTTTAAGCAGATAATTAGCCATCGCAAGCTCAATTGGACTATCAGTAAACGCGATGATTTCAGCCAGGAGACGGAGTTTATAGATTTGTGAATTGGTGAAGATCACTGCCGACTGTGGGTGGTCTTGGCATACGCGCGATAAGACCTCGTCGGAGAAAAAGTAAATGACAGAAGGAGCAGTAGTTATGGCTGACGTCAGGTATGTGCCGTTATAGGCGCCGTGCTCCCCGAACAACCCACCTGTGGGAATGTAATCGATAGACCGCTCATGCCCGTTCTCAGATAAGAGAGTGATCTTTACGCTCCCTTTGTCTAGATAATAAAATCCAGTTCCCACATCGCCTTGATGGTAGATCGTTGTATGTTTTCCCATTTCGATCTTCTTGCCATACATCAGGTACGGGGTCCACTGATAGCGGAGACAGGCCATTTTGACCACCTTTCACATGGATAGACTTACACTGTGCGAGCAGTGTGTGCCGTGAGTTGTGGGGGCTTCAGCATATCTGGGCGTTTGACGACAAAGGATCGGTTTTTGATTTCAATGATGCCATGTTCCTTCCATACCTTCAGGATCTTGTAGACAGTGATACGGGTGAGGCCAGCACATTCCGCAAGCTCTTGTTGCGTGAGGGGAACCTCGTGGTTTTTGAAGTCTTCGCAAATGTTGAGCAGGAGGCGAGCGATTTGCTCTTCTGAAGTCAATGCCTTCATGTTGATGGCGGTTAGAAGAATCCGCATTTTTTGATTGATTGTTTGGGTGAAAAGAGACAAGAGTTCAGGGCGTGCTTTCAGCATTTCGAGGAATTGCAAACAGGAGAAATGGTAGACGACTGCATTCTTTACAGCAATAGCCGTGGTGAAATGAGGTTGTTGATCCATCGTTTGAAGTCCCATGATTTGACCAGGGACTACGATGTTCACCAGGCGATCTTTCCCCTTGAAGGTAGAGGTCACAATCTTGACTAATCCCTTATGAAGGTAATAAAAACCTTCTCCCATCGTCTCTTGCTTATAGATTGCTGTTTTTCCTTTCACAAATTGACGGGTGCCGTATTCTAAAAGGGTTTCCCATTTCAAATCCGTTTCAAAAGGGGATACCATCATCACCGCTCCTTTCCTCATCAATGATCTGGCCTCTTCCAATCGTCTACTCTAGATTAAATCTTAATTTTCTGAACTTACTACTTTTGATTATATGAAAACAAAGAGCTCCTTACCAATATTTCAACGTGAAAATGACATGCATACGAAAGATAAACAGAAATAATGTTAATTCGTTTACATATCCTCAGTTTCCCCTGAAAGGTGGGAGCGGCATTTTATATTTTTCAGCCGTGATGTTAAGTGGGTTACATTTTTCAGAAAAGACAGACACTATAATGCGGTTTAAGAACAAAAACGGCGCAATCAACAAAAAACAGCAGGGAGGTATTGTGGTGGGAATCCGTACAGGTGACCAATACATTCGGGGCTTGATATCACGGCAACCGGAGATTTGGCTGCAAGGCAGAAAGGTGACAAACGTATGTGAGGAATCTGTTTTTCGACAGCCGATTCATGAAATAGCCAAACTGTATGACATGCAGCATGACGAGAAGTACCAGGAAAAGATTACCCATATTTGTCAGGAGACTGGCGAACGTGTAAACAACGCCTTTCTCGTTGCTAAAACCCCTGAGGAATTGCGGGCGAAACGAGCCTTGTACGAAGCTTACGCGGAAGCCACTTTTGGCTTGATGGGAAGAACGCCGGATTTTCTCAATGTCGTCTTGACGTCGCTATACAGCAATGCGTCTTTCTTGGAAAGGTACAATCCGCAGTGGGCGGAAAACGTGAAAAATTATTACAAGTATGTTCGCGACCAAGACCTATTTTTGACGCATGCGATTATCAATCCGCAAAATGACCGAAGCAAGTCCTCGCACGAACAAAACGATGTGTACACCCATTTGGGGGCAGTAGAGGAGACACCGGAAGGCCTGATTGTCAAAGGAGCGAAAATGCTCGCAACACTGGCGCCAATCACGGATGAAGTCTTCATTTATTCGTTCCCTGGGTTCAAGCCAGGAGATGAGCGTTACGCCTTGGCTTTTGCCATTCCGATTAACACGCCGGGCTTGCGCATCATTTGTAGAGAGCCCATGCAGGATGGAATTCGTTCGGTTTATGACCATCCTTTAGCATCGCGCTTCGAAGAAATGGATGCGGTTCTTGTCTTTAAAGACGTGCTTGTACCTTGGGAGCGCTTATTCCTGTACAACAATGTAGAAGCGGCCAACCTGCTTTATCCAAAGACAGGCATCGGACAGCAGCCGGCGCACCAGACAGGGGTGAGAGGACTGTTGAAGCTCCAATTTGCCACGGAGGTTGCCATGCGGCTGGCAGACTCCATCGGGGTAGACATCTATCCGAATGTCCAAAACATTCTCGGGGAGCTAGCGCAATCGCTGGAATCGGTCAGAGCCCTCCTGAGGACAGCTGAGCTGGAATACGAGACGTTGCCGTCGGGCGAGCTCATGCCGGGTTACGTACAGCTCGAAACCATTCGAGGACTGCTTCCGAAGCTGTACCCGCGGGCGATCGAAGTCATCCAAATTATTGGAGCAGGCGGATTGCTCATGTCCCCGACTGACAGTGATATGGAGCATCCCGAGTTGGTGGAGGATATGGAAAAGTTTTATGCCGGACGGGAGGGTATCTCCGGTACAGATCGGGTTCGCCTGTTTAAGCTCGCTTGGGACCTGTGCGGGGAAGCCTTCGGACAGCGTTTGCTGCAATACGAGCGGTACTATACCGGTGATCCGGTGCGAAAATTAGCGATTTTTTACAACAATTACAAGAAGTCTCATGCATGCACGATGGTGGATGACGCGCTCAGCGTTTTTGCTGCCAAATCGGCATCGCAGACGGAGCAGGTTCTTTAAACAAGGAGGGAATCGAGCATGCGTACATTGGCACCTATCCATTTGTGGAAGTTTATCGAGGATCACATCGATCAGCTCAAGCCACCGGTGAATAACAAGGTGATTTGGAAAGATGCAGAACTAATGGTCATGGTAGTGGGAGGGCCGAATAAGCGGCGGGATTTTCACATTGATCCATCCGAGGAAGTCTTTTACCAGCTCAAGGGTGATTGCTTCGTAGAGATCATGAATCAGGATGGGAAGCGTGAAATCATTACGGTCAGAGAAGGCGAAATGTTCCTTCTTCCTGCGAATGTCCCGCATTCCCCACACCGGATCGCCGATACGATCGGACTCGTGATTGAGCGCAACAGAGATGAGGGAGAACTGGAGGACTTTGCTTGGTTCTGCGAAAACTGCGACCACGAAATGCATCGCGTACGGATTCAACTGACCAACATAGAGGTGCAGGTAAAAGACGCGATCGAAGGATTCAACAGCAATCTGGAGCTGCGGACATGCCAAAAATGCGGGTACGTCATGTCTCCGGAAGCGAGTGAGTGGAAATGCGAGTAGACTTCCATACCCACATGATTCCAGAGGATATTCCGAACCTTGCTGAACGGTTTCATGGAGAGCGCTGGCCAGTTCTGCACCGCACTTGCACATGCGGGGCGACTATCATGGTCGGGGGTAAGGTATTTCGCGAAGTGACGGATCAGGTGTGGGATCCCCAAAAACGGATTTATGACATGCAACGGGAAGGCGTGGATATGCAGGTGTTGTCACCCATTCCGGTCACGTTTTCCTACTGGGCCCCGGCTGCCGAAGCAGAAGTGATGGCGCGGATTCAAAACGATTTTATCGCAGAGACGGTTAACCAACATCCCAATCATTTCATCGGATTGGGTACAGTTCCATTGCAAGACACCGAGGTAGCCATTCGGGAAATGGATCGCTGCATGCATGAGCTCGGCCTGAAAGGGATCGAAATCGGTACCAACGTAAATGGCAACAATCTGGACGACCCGGGACTGATTCCTTTTTTTGAAATGTGTCAGACATGGGATGTGCCACTCTTCGTACATCCATGGGAGACGCTGGGCAGAGAACGGATGCCGCGGCACAACCTGATGTACACCGTCGGGATGCCAAGCGAGACAGCGCTTGCCGCAGCAAGTCTTATCTTGGGAGGCGTGATCGAGAAGTTTCCGCGCCTGAAAATCTGCTTTGCCCACGGCGGCGGCTCTTTTCCTTATATTCTCCCCAGGCTGGACCAAGGCTGGAAGGTATGGCCGCATCTGCGTCTGACCGATCAACCGCCTAGTGTGTACGCGAAACAATTCTACTTTGATTCCTTGACGTACGACCCACTGAACATCCAATACATGATGAAGCGCTTTGGCGAAGAGAGAATCATGATGGGATCGGATTATCCCTTTCTGCTTCGTGAAACACCTCCCGGGGAAGTCATCGATCATACTTTGGAGCTGACTGACGGACAGAAGCGGGCGTTGCTGGGTGAAAACGCGCTTCGCTTCCTGAACATAAAGGAGAGGAACGGACTGTGAAGCATCAGACTGAAACGCCGGAACAACGTCTACAGGCAATGGGCCTAGACCTGCCAGAACCGAGACAGCCTGCCGGCAATTATGTCGGTTGTGTCCAAGCGGGCAATCTCCTCTTCCTGGCAGGCCAAGGGACAAACGAATATCGAGGGAAGCTGGGACAGGATGTCACGATAGAGGAAGGCTACCTGGCTGCCAGGCAATGCATGCTCAATCTGCTGGCTGTCGCCAAGCATGAGCTAGGGGAACTGGGGAGAGTCAAACGAGTGGTCAAAATACTCGGATTCGTTAACAGCGATCCAGCTTTTATAGATCAGCCTACAGTCATGAATGGAGCATCCGATTTGTTGGTGGAGCTATTCGGCGAGAAAGGCAGGCATGGGCGGTCCGCTGTAGGAATGGCCCAGCTCCCGCTAAATAACGCCGTAGAAGTAGAGATGATCTTGGAAATCGAGAATTAGGAGGATTCCCATGAATCAGACTGCCAAGGAAAACCAGGTACGAAAAGACGCCAAGCTATTCATAGACGGAGATTACGTGGACGCTGTTTCCGGTGAAACCTTCGATACGATCAACCCAGCGACAAATCTTAAGCTGGCTTCTGTGGCCAATGCAAGTGAACAGGATGTAAAAAGGGCGATCGACGTGGCGCAGCGTACATTTGAGTCAGGTGTTTGGAGCGAGATGTCCGTAGATGAGCGCGCCAAGATTCTCTGCAAAATGGCTGACCTGGTGATGGAGCGTGTGGACGAACTCGCTTTGGTAGAAACACTCGATGTCGGCAAACCGATCAAAGAAAGCCGGGGCTTCGATATTCCGAGAGCGGCAGCCAATTTGCGCTTCTTTGCCGAAATGGCCAAATACATGGTCCATGAGCATTATGAAATGCGCCATTTTATGTCCTACGCCAAATATGCTCCGGCAGGTGTGACAAGTCTGATCATTCCATGGAATTTGCCCTTCATGCAGATGACCTGGAAAGCATCGGCGGCTTTAGCAGCGGGAAATACCGTCGTTGTAAAGCCTGCCTCGTACACGCCTCTCTCGGCGGTGATGCTCGGAGAGATTGCCAATGAAGCAGGTCTGCCTCCTGGCGTGCTCAACATCATCACTGGTCCGGGAGGGACTGTCGGGACGGCGCTGACAACCCATCCCCATGTGCGTCGGATATCTTTTGTGGGAGAATCTAACACCGGCAAGACCGTCATGCAGAATGCCGCTTCGCATCTGATTCCGGTATCGCTTGAATTGGGAGGCAAATCAGCCAATATCGTGTTTGAAGATGCCGATCTTGATGAAGCGGTAAAAGGGTCGATCGAGGCGATTTTCCGCAACCAGGGCGAAATTTGTCTGGCAGGATCGCGTTTGTTGGTGCAAGAAAGCGTATATGATCAGTTTCTGGACAAATTTGTGGCGGCTGTTCAAAGGATCAAGGTGGGAAATCCTCTGGAGCCAGAAACGGATATGGGAGCGTTGGTGTCTCGCAGTCACTTGGAGACGGTGGAGCACTACATCCAGATCGGACTGGAAGAAGGAGCCAAGCTCGGTTACGGCGGAAAACGATTCAGCGGACTGGGTGACGGCAATTTCCTTGAGCCAACCGTTCTCTATGATGTAGACAACAAAATGACGGTGGCGCAGGAAGAGATTTTCGGTCCGGTCGTCGTGATCATTCCATTTCGTACAGAAGAAGACGCTATTCGAATCGCCAATGATTCGGTTTACGGCTTGGCAGGAGTGGTTTGGACCAACAACCTGCGGCGCGCGCATCGCGTAGCTGATCGAGTGAAGTCAGGTCTTTTATGGATCAATTGCTGGTATGTGCGTGACTTGCGAACTCCGTTTGGCGGTGCCAAGGACAGCGGGATTGGCCGCGAAGGCGGGCGTCACAGCTTCGAATTCTACTCCGAGGTCAAGACAGTCACAATGAAATTATAGCGAGAAGGACAGCAAATCAGGGAGGGAGCCGTGTGGACATAGAAAAGATCACACGATTCGCCGATCATTTAGCGGCGGCGAGTCGTGAAGGGGTGGGAGTAGCGCCACTCACTTTACTGGACCCGCAAATCAGCGAGATAGAGGCATACCACGTTCAATTGAAGACGATTGAGCGAAAAGTGAAAAAAGGCGCGAGAATTACAGGGAAGAAAATCGGCCTGACCTCTCGTGCCATGCAGATACTGCTTGGCGTGGAACAGCCAGACTATGGACATCTATTGGACGACATGGTCGTGGAAAACAACGGAGAACTGCCTTTCGAGTATGTCCTTTCGCCAAAGGTAGAAGCAGAAATTGCCTTCCTGCTGAAGCGCGATCTGGAAGGTCCACGTGTAACAACCTATGACGTCTTGATGGCAACGGAATATGTAGTGCCTGCTTTGGAAATCGTGGACAGCCGTATAGCCAACTGGCAAATCAAGCTAGAAGACACCGTTGCGGACAATGCATCCTCGGGCTTCTATGTGCTGGGTGGACATCCCGTGAAACCGCAAGATCTGGATCTTCCTCTGGTAGGAATGGCGTTTTATAAAAATCAGGAGCTGGTCAATACCGGTGTTGGTGCCGCCGCATTGGGCAATCCCGCATCCTGTGTGGCGTGGTTAGCGAACAAGCTGTACGAATTAGGGATTACACTCAAAGCAGGAGAAATCATCTTGTCTGGTGCGTTATCGGCAGCGGTTGAAGCTAAGCCTGGCGATGTATTTCTCACACGGATTGCTGGACTTGGTTCAGCAGGAGTCAGGTTTGGCAAGTAAAAAACATGAAAGGAGTGCATGTATGAAGAAAGTAAAAGTAGCAATACTGGGCTCGGGGAACATCGGGACAGACCTGATGACCAAGCTTGGAAGGTCGCCGGTTCTTGAACTGACATCCGTGATTGGAATCGATCCTGATTCGGATGGTCTGCATAGAGCAAAGGCAGCTGGATACTACGTATTTGACGGCGGATTACAATCATTTTTGGAAAGCGGTGTGGATCTTGCGGATATCGTCTTTGACGCTACTTCAGCCCAAGCACATATTCGACATGCCACGGCGCTCAGAGAGGCTGGAAAGTTCGCCATCGATCTGACGCCTGCTGCTGTGGGGCCCTATGTAGTACCATCTGTAAATCTCGGTGCTCATTTGAATGAAAAGAACATCAATCTCATCACATGCGGCGGCCAGGCTACTATTCCGATCGTTCATTCAATAGGGAGTGTAAGTCCGGTCAGATACGCAGAGATCGTGGCCACTATTTCCAGTAAAAGCGCGGGTCCTGGCACACGTTCCAACATCGACGAATTTACAGAGACGACCGCACATGGTATCGAAGCGATCGGCGGAGCGAAGAAAGGCAAGGCGATCATCATCCTGAATCCGGCGGAGCCGCCGATCCTGATGAGAGATACGGTCTATGCAATAGTGGAAGAAGGTGCGGACCAACAGGCGATCGTGAAGGCTATCCAACAAACCGTTGCCTATATTCAATCATACGTTCCTGGTTACCGCCTGCGCACAGAACCGATCTTTGATGAAAACAAAATCACCGTTTTTTTGGAAGTGGAAGGCGCGGGCGACTACCTCCCTACATATTCAGGCAATCTGGATATCATGACAGCGACAGCGGTGAAGGTAGCAGAGGCATATGCCAAGCATGCTGTCGGCATCGGCACGGGTATATAGCCGAGAATGAAAGGAGGAACCGCATATGACTCGTGATATTGTGATCACAGAGGTAGCGCTTCGAGATGGGAGCCATGCGATCAATCACCAATTTACTGTGGAACAAGTAGTCGAGGTAGCGCGCGCATTAGATAAAGCGAACGTACCGTATATCGAAGTCTCCCATGGAGATGGATTGGCCGGATCGTCCCTGCAGTATGGGCTGTCCAGGACCCCTGAACTGGAGCTGATCGAGGCGGCCGTTTCCGTTTGTAAACAAGCGAAAGTTGGCGTGCTCTTGTTGCCGGGAATCGGCACGATCAAAGATTTGAAGACGGCTGCAGGGCTAGGGGTAGGCATGGCACGAATCGCCACACATGCGACCGAAGCGGACGTATCAGCTCAGCATATTTATCAGGCTAAAGAGCTTGGTTTGACGACAGTTGGCTTTTTGATGATGTCGCATATGGCTGCTCCGGAAAAACTGGCGGAGCAAGCTGGACTCATGCAAAGCTATGGAGCCGATGTCGTGTATATCGTCGATTCTGCTGGCGCTCTGCTACCTGATCAAGCAGGGGAACGAGTCCGGACGTTGAAGCAATGTCTGCATATTCCTGTTGGCTTCCATGCACATAACAATTTGTCTTTAGCCATGGCCAATACACTCGTCGCCATTCAAGAGGGTGCCACCTGGATTGATGGCAGTGTTCGGTGCTTGGGTGCAGGTGCGGGCAATACACAAACCGAGGTTCTCCTTGCTGTACTGGATCGAATGGGCATTCAAACGGGCGTCGATTTGTACAAAATGATGGACCTGGCAGAGGAAATCGTGTCGCCGCTTCTTCAAGTACCACAGGAAATTACCAGAGACGCTCTCGTTCTCGGATACGCGGGTGTCTATTCCAGCTTCCGGCTTCATGCCGAGCGTGCAGCCAGGAAATTCGGCATCGACTCCCGGGATATTTTGATCGAGCTGGGAAGACGAAAGGTCGTGGGGGGACAAGAAGACATGATCGTGGATGTCGCAGCGGAAATCGCCCAACTAAACAGCTCTACCAAAATCAGATAGGGGGTGATCAGCGTGCAATCGGAACTATGGTACAAACGGTTGGCTCAAAAGCTGGTGGATGCGGAGTTAAATAGGGAGGAGGTCGTGAAACTGACGACTGAATACCCCGAGCTGACAGTGGAAGATGGATATCGTATTCAAGATGAGCTGGTCTCCCTCAAGCTTGAGCAGGGACATCGAATCTTTGCCTCTAAAATGGGTTTGACCAGTCAGGCAAAAATGAAGCAGATGAATGTGCACGAACCGATTCGGGGCTACATTTTTGACTATATGAATATCGAGGACGGCATTCTGCCGATTAATGAATTGATTCATCCCAAGGTGGAAGCGGAAATCGCCTTTGTTTTGCGTGAGGATTTGGAAGGACCCGGCATCACTGAGGCTCATGTCCTGGCAGCCACTGACTATGTGGTTCCCGCACTGGAGATTATCGACAGCAGGTATGCGCAGTTCCAGTTTACCTTGCCGGATGTCATTGCCGACAATACGTCGTCTTCCCGTGTGTTTATCGGATCGACGTGGAGAAAGCCTGATGAGCTTGAACTCGATTTGGTAGGCGTTACTCTTTCGATCAATGGCGAGCTCAAAGACTTGGGGGCTAGTGCGGCCGTTCTCGGTCATCCAGCCCGCTCGGTCGCGATGCTGGCGAACATGCTTGCTCGCGAAGGGCACAAGCTGCACAAGGGAGATTTGATTTTGTCCGGGGGCATTACCGGTTCCCACCAGCTACGGGAAGGGGATGTCGTAAGCGCCAAATGGGGTGGCCTCGGAAGCATTGAGTTTGTGGTGAAAACGGGATAGGCAGTAAGGCGAAAAGCCGAGAAGAATGCGTGGGGTTATCTCGTATTCTCTCGGCTTCTTTTTACGTCGGGTAGAAAACACCATCATCAATCTGGAATTACTTCATCTGCTTCCAATGCAATTTGATAGGCGTCCAATATAGATGCTGCTTCCTCGGGATCATCAATCCCCACCAGATATTGGTCTTCCCCCTCCACGTCTACCACTCGCATAAGAATTCGATCCTTATCTGATGTTAAAAGGGCATAGAATTCTTCGTTCATATCGAATAAAGCTTCAACAGCATATTCTTTTTCATTACCTTGCTCATCCTCAACTGTAATCCGATTATCAATTTCCACGATACAATCCCTCCTGCTCTCGTAAGTCTCGCTTATTATGTACGTGGACAGATCGCTTTATTGATGGAAAAGGAGATGACATGATGAACAGTCCACAACAATCGAGGAACGATGAAACGTTCGCACGGATGATGTCCTGGGTTGAAGCCCATTATGATTGTGAAGTTTATTTTTTAGAGCATTCCAGGCAAGCAAATGGCTTTGTGGAATATCGAAACGGAAAAAACATTATATACATATTGGCGGACAAGGAGGACATCAGCCTCGATACGTTCTCTGACATACTAGCGCATGAGGTAGGCCATGTTATCTACAATCGGCGTATGATGCGAAACGGGTTGTCCTACAAAGAGATTGTGAAGCGGACGCAGGACAAACTGGATAGTTTTTATCAGTTGTTAATCAGAAAGGTTATTACGGTGGAAGAATACGAACGGCTTTATAGCGCTATTGAAGAAGAATGGGATAGCAATCAAGAAAAGGAGCGAATTATCCCTGAGTTACGAAAACTGGTTCATACAGAAAAGCTGCTGTCCACCTAGATAAAATTTGAATGGCTGATCTTTTGTTCCAAAAAAATGAAAGAAGGAAAGTAGCATATAGATGTAAACATCTCGGTTCATTATAAAAGGCGAGGGGAATTTCTCCCCTACGCTATGTAAAGTTGGTGATAGGATGCTCGACAAAGAGCTATTAGTGGACAGGCTGAAAGCAGAGGGCTTCGCCAAAAGTGCAAAGAAAGTACAGAATGAACCTGAAAATAAAAACGCTGAAATGAGAAAGGAAATCCCAGGGGTCGGCAAAAACCCTGAAAACTGATGCGATGTTTTGAACAAATACCGTGTTTTTCCGCATAATCAGGTGCTCGATTTGAGCGCTTTTTTCACGAATCCGGAATAAATGATCTTCGATTTAACACGATTACTTTCAAAGGAGGGATGAAAATGACTCAATTCGATGTTGGCTTAGTGCACAGGCTAGCTGATCAAATGGAGGGACTTGCCTTGGATATCAAAAAACATGTGAACTCCCCCAATGAGCTGAACGAAGATGTAAAAAGGATGACGAGTATTCTTAACAGTTTTCAAACCCTAACGCAAGCATCTAATAGTGGAACCAATCCCATAGCCAAGGAGAACGATGTAAGATAGAGGGTTTTTCAGTGTGCTTATTTCAAGCGGTGCCCTTTACATTAATGCATAGTCTGGTAAAGGATCGAAGGTTGTATACGAGAGAAATTTGAATTTGACGTGAAGTTACCCCTTTGACTTTCCCATAAGGAAAGAAAAGGGGTATTATCAATATTTCGGGTCACTTAGTTGCCGGACTGTTAGATAACGCAGACTATAAAGGCATTCTGAAGGGGAGAGGTAAGATTATTTTGAGAAAAAACAAAGAAGGAAGAAACTATTTTATTAGCTTCATGATTTTGCTTTGCCTTTTGGTAGCTCCTGTCTCTACTTTTGCTGAAGCTGCGAAAATACCATCTATTCAATCACTTGATCTAGAACTCAGATCAGCAGTTCTTGTTGAACCAGTAACCGGTCAGGTCTTATTGTCTATAAACGCAGACCAAGCGTATGCTCCAGCAAGTATGACAAAAATGATGACCGGATACATCATCGCGGATAAAGTCAAAAAAGGAGAAATTTCTTGGAGCGATGTTGTAACTGTCAAGGGAAATGCTTCGAAAACGATAGGTTCTCGCGTTGACCTTGCGAACGGGGAGAGGCATACGGTAAAAGAGCTATTTGCGGCAATGCTCGTCCATTCTGCAAATGACGCTGCCGTTGCCCTAGCGGAGTATGCATCGGGATCCGAGCAGCAATTCGTAGCATTGATGAACGCGGAAGCCAAGCGGCTGGGAATGAAACAATCTCATTTCATCAATGTATCTGGACTTGACCGTACAGATATGCCAATCCCATTCCGCCCCCAGAAACTGGGGGAAAACGTGATGTCCGCAATGGACGTTGCAACGATGGTAAAATCGATTATTCAGGATCACCCGGAGATGTGGACTATGGCTTTGATTACTTTGAGCTCAAACAAGTGGTAGCAGCTAAGAGTACGCCAAAAGGCATGGAGAGCGTTCCAGTCAAAATGGGTACAAAAACAGAGGTTCCTGTGCTGTCTGAGCAAGCCGTTTCTTTTCTTGTTCCCAAAGGCACTGATGCTTCTCAGCTTTTCTATCAGACGAATTTCGTGCCAGTAGAAGTCACTGCACCTTTTCCTGCCGGAACAAAGGTGGGGACCATTACTTACACGTACCAAATGCAAGGAATGGACATGATCCAAGAGAAAACGGTAAACGTGGTTTCTGCGGAACAATTGGAAAAGGCAGGTTGGTTTCGACTACTGTTCCGTTCTATATGGGAAGTCATAAGCGGTCTTTTTTGAGTTCGACAAACCCAGCATAATATCAAGCTGGAATTCAATGGTTTAAGTTGTAGACAAAATATGTGACTTGATTGATAATCAGAGCAAACGAATACATGAAGCCATTTCCCCCTAATGGTAGTTCATGAACCCATATCATTTACACGGCAGGAAAGTAGGTGATCGTATGCTTGGTCAAGTCTTGGCAGTTGTTGATACAAAAGGATGCGTAGCATTCGCTCAATCTCCCCCTTGTTGTAACGAAAGAGGGCAATGAATGAGGGGGTTGAACACCCCCATAAGGGGGAAAATCATGCACAGGAAGCTGTTGTTTCATCCACTTATCGTTCGGTATAGTGTGTTTATGCTTGGATTGGCCGTCATGGGATTTGGAATTGCCACGATGATCGAAGCCAATGTGGGTGTTGCCCCGTGGGATACCCTGCATATCGGATTGCAAAAGACATTTGGATTAACGATCGGCATGTGGTCACAAATCATGGGTGCGAGCATTATTTTCGCATCCTATATCATTGGTAAAATAAAGCCTACCGTGGGCATGTTTTTGAACATGATCTTCTTCGGGCTGTTTATCGACTTATTCATGTGGCTGAAATGGGTTCCCATCGGAGAGACAGTCATGGAGCGAGTCGTTTTTTTCGCCGCGGGTTTGCTCATCTATACTTTCGGTACAGGAATGTACATCTCGCCACGTCTAGGGGCTGGACCACGCGACAGCTTCATGTTGGCCCTACATGAACGAATGGGTTGGGACATCGGCAAAGCCAGAATCGGAATTGAATGCACAGTGACATTGTTAGGTTTTTTACTCGGTGGTCCTGTATCGGTGGGGACACTGGTGACGGCTTTGGCGATTGGACCATTAATCAAACAGTTTATCCCGTTGTGGGAACGAATGATGGCAAAACCGTATGGAAAAGAAGCCGTGAACAATCTAGTAGAATAGATTTCTGTATGACCACCACGCTAGCTTATCGCGTGGTGGTTTTATACATCGATAGAACCTGAGAAGTGATCGACCATTACATCCTTGTATGAATGGGAGGAATACGAATGAAAGCTATTCAAATAGTAGAGTTTGGTGGACCCGAAGTCTTGCAGTACGCGGAAGTAAACGAACCGATCCCAGCTCCTCATGAAGTACGTGTCAAACTATATGCAGCAGGTGTAAACCCAAATGAAACGTATATTCGCACTGGGACGTACTCCTTTTATATTCCGGAGCTGCCATATACCCCTGGATTTGATGGCGCCGGTGTGATTGATGCAACGCAAAAGCGGTCCATCGCTTGCCGGAGTCAATTTCCTATGAAACAGGGGCGTCTCTTGGCATTCCAGCACTTACTGCCTACCGGGCACTATTTCACAGGGCGAAAATCAAGCCAGGTGAGACCGTTCTGATACACGGGGCAAGCGGCGGTGTTGGATTATTGGCTGTTCAAATGGCAAAAGGCTTAGGGACGACCGTGATCGGAACGGCGAGTACAGAAGAGGGAAAAGCTTTGGTGAAAGCTTCAGGAGCTACACACGTGCTCGATCACATCACGGAAGATTCAATGGAGAAAATCATGTCTTTGACACAAGAAAGAGGACCCGATGTAATCATCGAGTTTTTGGCAAATGTGAATTTGGAGACTGATCTAAAAATACTCGCACCTTATGGCCGTGTCGTTGTAGTTGGAAATCGGGGCAGTATTGAAATCAATCCGAGATTGGCGATGATGAAAGAAGCAGATATTTTAGGGCTAGCTCTTTGGAACGCGCTGCCTGACGAGTACGAGGAGAGTCTACATGCTGTTGAGGCGTTCCTCCAAACCGGGATTTTACATCCGGAGATCGGAGAAGTATTGGCCCTTGAGGATGCCAAAAAAGCACATGAACAAATCATCAATCATAAAGCACATGGAAAGATCATTCTCTCCATCGATTAAGGATACGGCAAGACAGCTGCACCCACACAATTATGATTGTTAATACAATTTACGGTTTCCTTACTAGCTGCATAGATAAAAAGGTAGAGGAAGTTAATCGAAGGACAGTTTCTAATCGTGAAGCATGGAGAAATAGGACGAGGAAAGAAGGAATTACTGGGTATTCATTTGGCTTGTGCCGTTGCCACAGACGCCTATGCAGCTGCTCGACTGGCTGGACATCCTGTCATTGCGTTCCATCTCAGGTGCTTTCCTTGCTCATGGACTACAGGCCAACCGTATTCTAGCACTTGATGATCCTGATGTTGTTGTACAAGTGAGCCGCTCGTGTCACCCGTAGATGTATAGAAGAAGTAGAAGAAGTGGCAACAAAGATTTCGTTCAATTGTGCCTGTGTTCCGGTGATTTTTACAAAAGCAGATGGTTTGCAAATGATTTGGATGTTGATTAATCGGCTACTTAATCTCACTACCCCCTATAATTCGCAGAGTGGAAAGAAGTCATGGTCGCAATAACTTTCATAAGGAGTGAACCAGTGCTAAAGAAACCTTCAGTGAAAAATACGAATGGATAACTGGCTTGCATGCACATTTCAAATAAGTAACCAATTCATTAAAAAATGAAACGGGAGTCTTACTGCGTAAGCGTCAGGGACACCGTAGATAAATAAAAGAGGAAAAAGGAAGGTGCCGTTTGTTCGCCTTTCTTTTTTACAAATGACTAATCTAATTATGTTTAATGTGAATGGACGAGACAGAATATGGAAGGATATCTTTGGATACGACTGGTAATCAGGGGTAACTTCATCTGAGAGGGAGTGAGGGCTGAAAATAAGGGAATATGCGGGGTGAGCTAGTAAAGACAGTTATGTTACCATAACCCCCAAGTTAACCATAATGATTCGTGAGAGGAGAACAAGATACCAACCTCAACCAAATAAGGGCCTAGTTCCGCTCATGGCGGAAGCGGGGGAACCATCTATCAGGGGTTAATTCTGTGCAAACAGAAGGGGTGCAAAACTGCCATCCTACCCGTCAGCTAACCTCGTCGGCTAAAGCAGAGTAATCTTACATCAGTTGCATGTCATCTTTTTGATGCAAGTATCGGGCGCCCATGTCCATTGAGGAGATGGTTGGCTCTTCCCGTGATATTTGGCATGCGTATTTAGAGAAATCAGTCGGCGCATTTTGCTTTTCCGTCAGGGATGGCCCTCCTGAAGCGGAAGCGATGTGCCGACTTTTTTTCTACCATTTCTCATAAAAGAGAGGGGCAAGAGGAATGACAAAGACTAGCATAGCGAGATGGGGGGCTATGGCGATCCTGACGTGTGTCTTGCTGTTAGGAGGATGCGGCTCGGGAACACAGGAAGCCCAGCAAGTAGCAGGCGGGAATACCACTGAATCAGGCCAGGATACGCTGAAAAAAGCCAAGAGCCAGGGGTTTGTCACGGTAGGCTTCGCCAATGAAAAGCCGTACGCCTATGCCACGCCAGATGGAAAGCTGACGGGAGAAGCGGTCGAGGTGGCGCGAGTGATCCTGAAACGGATGGGAATCAATGAGATGAATGGCGTGCTTACCGAGTTCGGCTCCCTGATTCCCGGACTGAAGGCGAAGCGATTTGACATCATCACGGCCGGTATGTACATCACTCCAAAACGGGCACAAGAGGTTGCGTTTGCAAACCCTGAATACAGCATCGGGGAGGCTCTCGCAGTGAAGAAGGGCAATCCGCTCGGTCTTAAAAGCTACAAAGACATTGCGGCTAAGCCGCAGGCAAAAGTAGCGGTGATGAGCGGCGGCATCGAAACGGAGTATCTCGAAAAATCGGGAGTGAAAAAGGAACAGATGGTGCTTGTTCCTGATCAACCTTCTGCCATAGCCGCTTTGCAGGCAGGAAGAGCGGATGCCATAACGATGACAGGTCCATCCCTGCAAGCCATGCTTGAGAGCGCCAAAGACGACCAGCTGGAGCGTGTGATGGATTTTGTCCAACCGGAAATTGAAGGGAAGAGCGTACGCGGTTATGGGGCAGCGGCCTTCCGCAAAGAGGATGAAGCGTTCGTGAAAGCCTACAATGAGGAGTTGCAAAAGCTGAAAGAATCAGGGGAACTGTTGGAAATTTTGAAGCCTTTCGGTTTTACTGAGCAGGAGCTGCCGGGTGATATGACAGCGAATGAGCTTTTGCAGCCGTAGTGGAGGGAGAAGCAATGAGTGATCTTCTGCCGTTATTGGCAAAAGGAGCTGGAACCACTCTCCAGGTGACAGTCTTGTCGGTGCTTGTCGCTCTGTTTGTTGCATTTCTGGCAGGGTTTGGATGTCTCAGCCGATGGAGCGGCATTCGTATTGTGAGTACGGTTTACGTAGAGTTATTTCGCGGGACCTCTCTTTTAGTGCAGTTGTTCTGGTTATTTTACGCTTTGCCGCTGTTGGGGATCGAACTACCGCCTCTGGCTGCGGGAGTCATTGCGCTGGGACTCAACTACGGCGCTTATGGATCAGAGGTTGTGCGCAGCTCCATTCAGGCGATTCCAAAAGGACAGACCGAAGCGGCGATTGCCTTGAATATGACAGCATGGCAACGAATGAAGCTGGTCATCTTGCCGCAAGCCCTCGTCATGATGCTTCCTGCATTCGGAAATCTGTTGATTGAACTTTTGAAGGGTACATCCCTGATTTCATTGATTACTCTTGCGGATTTGACGTTCCAGGGCATGATATTGCGTACAACCGACTCGTCCAGAACATTTGAAATATTCTTTATGATTTTGGTTATGTACTTTCTCATGGCGTATCCACTGACACTTGCGATGCGGTGGCTTGAAAGGCGCTTTCATGCAGGGAGGGCGTAAGAAAAATGTGGAGCTGGTCTTTTACGTGGAGTATCCTTCCTGAAATTTTGCAAGCGATCCAAACGACGATTGTGGTGACGCTGGCCGGTTTTGTCCTAGCCATGGTCGGGGGCTTGGTACTTGCCTTCGGGCGCAGGTCGAAAAGGCGAGTGCTCTCCTGGTCTTCCGCGGCATTTATCGAATTTGTCCGCAGCACGCCGCTTCTCGTGCAGCTGTACTTTCTCTTTTACGGGCTTCCGGCGATTGGCATCTCGCTTGGTCCCCTAACCTCTGGTGTTCTTGGTTTGGGTATTCATTACAGCTGCTATTTGTCAGAAGTATACCGATCCGGCATTGATGCTGTCCCCCGCGGGCAATGGGAAGCAGCACGGGCACTGAACTTTTCCATCGGGCAGACATGGCTGCGCATTATTTTACCGCAAGCGATCCGTCCAGTGGTCCCCGTGCTGGGCAACTATTTGATCGTCATGTTCAAGGAGACGCCCATCCTGTCAGCGATTACCTTAGTGGAAATGCTGGCGACAGCCAAGATCATCGGTGCCGAATCGTTCCGTTATCTGGAGGCGTTCACGGTGGTGGGACTTCTGTTTCTGGTGCTTAGCTACGGTTCCTCCCTTTTGATCAAAAAATGGGAGCAGTCTTGGAATAAACAGTACATGCAGAGGTGATCGACATGAAAACAGGCATACAGACGGAACCAGTCGTTCGTTACCGAAATGTGAGCAAAGCCTATGGTGACCTGCAAATTTTAAAAGGGATTGACCTAGATATTCATCCTGGGGAAAAAATTGCGGTCATTGGCCCGAGCGGTTCCGGTAAAACGACGCTCGCCCGTATATTGATGACGCTGGAGGAGCCGACGGAGGGAACAGTTGAGGTGGCTGGTCAAAATTTATGGCAGAAGCAAGTAAGCGGCAGACTGGTCAAGGCGGATGAGAAGCATTTGCACAGCATCCGTGGGAATATCGGGATGGTTTTCCAGCATTTTAATCTGTTCCCGCATATGACCATCCTGCGAAATGTAACAGAGGCTCCGATCCATGTCTTGGGTATGAGCAAGGAGGAGGCAAAAGAACGGGCCGTGACGATGTTGAAAAAAGTTGGACTCGATGACAAGCTGGCTGCTTATCCTTCCCAGCTTTCTGGAGGGCAGAAGCAGCGAGTGGCAATCGCCCGTGCGCTGGTGATGCGTCCAAAGGTCATGCTGTTCGACGAAGTAACGTCCGCGCTCGATCCGGAGCTAGTGGGCGAGGTGCTTGCCGTGATCAAGGAAATCGCCAGGGAAGGTGAGATGGCGATGCTGTTGATCACCCATGAGATGGATTTTGCTCGCGATGTTGCGGATCGCGTCATTTTTACAGACGGTGGCACGATTGTCGAGCAAGGTTCTCCCGAGCAAATTTTTTACAATCCGCAAAGCCCGCGTTTGCAGGCGTTTCTGAGCCGCTTTCGTGCCGGCTGATGAAAGGAGGTGAAATCTTTGAAAGCGACAAGTCGAGACCGCATCGTCCTGCGCCTGCCGACTGAGGAGGATGGAGCAAGCATGTGGGAGCTGGCAAGAGATTCAAAGACGCTTGACCTGAATTCTTCCTATGCCTACTTGTTGTTTGCCAAGTATTTTTCGGACACATGCCTTATTGCAGAGGAAGAAGGCAAAGCTGTCGGTTTTGTAATGGGCTTCCATCCGCCAGAGTCTCCGGATACTTTGTTTGTTTGGCAGATTGGGGTATCCGAGAGCAAGCGCGGTCAAGGAATTGCCAAAGCGATGCTCCGGACAATGCTTCAGCGAACAGCCAAGAGTGACGTGCGTTTTTTGGAGGCGACAGTCTCCCCTTCAAACGGCGCTTCCCGTGCGCTTTTCACGAAAATCGCCAACGAGCTTGCTACCGAATGTGAAGTAACGGAGTGCTTTCCCGCAAGATTGTTTCCGGGACGTACACACGAGCCGGAATGGACGTACCGAATCGGTCCCGTTCCCACCATTTCATAAGGAGGTTTTGCATGAAAACGATTGTCGAGACGAGATCACATTTATCTGTGTTTGACCAGATGGAATCGGAAGTGAGAAGTTATTGCCGCAGCTTTCCTGTCGTCTTCACCAAGGCGAGCGGGCATACGGTCTGGGATCGTCAGGGCAAGGAGTACATCGACTTTTTTGCAGGTGCGGGTGCGCTCAATTACGGACACAACAACCCTGCGATCAAGAAAAAGCTGATGGAGTACCTGCAACAGGACGGAATCACGCACAGCCTGGATATGGCGACAGAAGCAAAGGAAGCGCTGCTCACCCAATTTCACGAGAGTATACTCACGCCAAGAGGGCTTTCCTACAAAGTGATGTTTCCAGGGCCAACCGGGACCAACTCGGTGGAAGCAGCATTGAAGCTCGCCCGCAAAGCCACCGGGAGAGAGATGATCATGAGCTTTACGAACGGCTTTCACGGAATGACCCTTGGTTCTTTGGCTGCCACAGGCAACCGGATGAAAAGAAAGGGAGCAGGTGTCCCGCTCTCCCATGTGATGGCTCTGCCTTTTGATAAGTACATGGGCGAGGGGATCGACACAACGGTTTATATTGAACGGCTGCTCGAAGACGATGGCAGCGGCGTACCTCTCCCCGCAGCTATGATCCTCGAAACCGTTCAGGGGGAGGGCGGCATCCATGTAGCGAGTGCCTCGTGGCTGAGACAGATCGAGCGTATCTGCCGCAAACACGACATCCTGTTAATCGTGGATGACGTGCAAGCGGGATGCGGACGAACGGGTCCTTTCTTCAGCTTTGAAGAGGCAGACATTACACCTGACATCGTGTGCCTGTCCAAATCGATTGGGGGATTCGGCTTGCCCTTTTCGCTTACACTCCTGAAGCCGGAGCTTGATGTGTGGCTGCCGGGCGAGCATAACGGAACCTTTCGGGGCAATAATCTCAGCTTCATCGCGGCAGCCGAAGCGCTGGAGTACTGGCGAGACGACAGCCTCAGCGAGTCAGTCAAGCAAAAGGGGAGCATCGTGCAAACGCATTTGTCACATCTGGTGCAAACGTATCCTGACCTGTCGGGAGAAGTGAGAGGGAAGGGCTTGATGCAAGGAATCGCCGTGGGTGTCGACGGGTTGGCAGAAGAAATATGCACGCGGGCATTTCAACGCGGACTGATTATGGAGACATCCGGGCCGAAAAGCGAAGTCATGAAAGTCATGCCGCCTTTGACCATCACCGAAGAGGCGCTGCGCAAAGGCTTGAACATGCTGGATGAGGCCGTGAAGGAGTGCCTATCTGGCGATTTTCGAAAAAGGAGTGAAGGAAAATGATCGTCAAGCATTTGGAAGAAATTATGGGGACCAAGGATGACATTGATACGCCAACATGGAGCAGCAGACGGATGCTTTTGAAGAAGGATGGCATGGGATTTTCCATGCATGACACGATTATCAAGGCGGGAACGGAGACCTTCATCTGGTACAAAAATCATCTGGAAGCCGTCTATTGCATAGAAGGCGAGGGAGAAATCGAGGTGGTAGGCGGCGAGACTTACCAGATCAAGCCAGGAATGATGTACGCCTTGTCGGAAAATGAAAAACACTATTTACGCGCCAGAAGCCAGATGAGGATGGTGTGCGTCTTCAATCCTCCGCTGACAGGCCGTGAAGTCCATGATGAAGAAGGCGTTTACCCTTTGCTGGAAGTGTAATGATTTTTAAAAGGAGAAAGGAGCTGTCGTATGAAGCAATCAAGACCTGAACTACTGATAGAAGATCAATACCCTTCCCGCATCCATGAGCATCCCGCACTCCTGCAACGAGTAGATCCTGTCGTCTACTGGAATGAAAAGACAAAGGAAGGGCCGCTTACGCAGGAGTCGCTGCAATCGTATGAGAAAAAAGGCTACATCAGTCTGCGAGGATTTTTCTCGCCGGAGGAAGTGCAGGAATTGCGCGATGAATTGACCAAACTCTGGCAAGAAAACCGCGGGTCCACACGCAAAGAGGTTATTTGCGAGCCGCATAGCAACGAAGTCCGTTCCATTTTTGCCGTTCACCGTGATAACCTCGTGTTTCAACACTTGTCTCGTCATCCGCGCTTAGTCTCTATCGCTCAACAGATTTTGGGGAGTGAGGTTTACATCCACCAATCCCGGATCAATTACAAGCATGGTTTTACAGGGAAAGAATTTTACTGGCACTCCGACTTCGAGACCTGGCATGTCGAGGACGGGATGCCGCGCATGAGAGCACTCAGTTGCTCGATTTCACTGGAAGAAAACTATCATTACAACGGGCCGCTGCTATTGCTGCCAGGCTCGCATCAAACGTTTGTCTCATGCGTAGGTCAGACGCCAGAGTCTCATTATGAGCAATCCTTGCGCAAACAGGAGTACGGTGTCCCAGATCAGCAGAGCTTGAAGAAAATGGTAGAGCAGCACGGTATCGATACGATGATCGGTCCTTCCGGTTCAGTAGTCTTTTTTGACTGCAATACCATGCACGGCTCCAATGGAAATATAACACCTATGCCGCGAAGCAATGTATTCATGGTCTACAACAGCGTAGAAAATCGGTTGGTAGCTCCTTTTTCCGGCCAAAAACCAAGACCGGATTACATCGCCACAAGGGACTAAGGAGTACGGCTCACAAGTCTAGCAAGCTAATGGGAGGAGAAAAATGGCTCTCGTTGTACAAAAGTATGGTGGCACATCGGTTGCTTGCGTGGAACGAATTCGCGCGGTTGCGCAACGGATTGCCCAATCAAGACAAAGCGGAAACAAGGTAGTGGTAGTTTTGTCAGCGATGGGGAAAACCACGGATCGGCTGCTGACAATGGCGACAGACATCGATCCTTGCCCAGAAGGACGTGAGCTAGACATGTTGGTCAGCACTGGGGAGCAGGCAGCTGCGGCTCTCCTGTCGATTGCTCTGCGGCAACAGGGCTGCGATGCGATTTCTCTTGCCGGGTGGCAGGCCGGAATTTTGACAGAAGCCAAACACACCGATGCCCAAATCGTGCAAATTGATCCCACCCCCATTGAAAAAAGGCTGAAAGAAGGAAAAGTAGTGGTGGTAGCAGGTTACCAAGGTGTGTCGGCGGACGGGGAAATCACGACACTTGGAAGAGGCGGATCAGATACAAGTGCAGTTGCGCTAGCTGGAAGCTTAGGTGCCGCGATTTGTGAGATTTTCACCGACGTGGAAGGTGTATACACGGCTGACCCGCGAACCGTTCCCACTGCTCAAAAAATTCACCGCATCTCTTACTCGGATATGCTGGAGCTTGCCCGTTCAGGCGCTGGTGTCCTTCATCCTCGTTCTGTGGAAGAGGCGAAGAAAAAGCAAGTGCCCTTAGTCGTGCGCTCCAGCTTTACAGAGAGAGAAGGGACCTACGTAGGCCAAAGTGAGACGAATAGAAGCGCGGAGCAGGTATGCGGAATTGCTCATCAAGAAGACATGTCCGTCCTTTCGATGAAGAGAAAATCGTATCTCACTGACAAAGTGGATACCGAGCTCGCTGGACTATTTCATGAAGCGGGTATTCATGCGGAAGTATGGGCGAGGGGAAAAAACAGCCTCGACATATGCTTACCCACATACCAGGTAAAACCCTTGCTCTCTCTTCTCCAGGATAAAGTGGACGGCAGCGTGGATTTTTGGAAGGAAGAGTTGGAATGGACCAAGATCAATATTATTGGTGTGAATCAGTCGAGCATTCAAGAGCTGATGCAAAAGGCTAAAAACTTCCCTTTTCCGATTCGCTGGGGGAGACAGGGAACGAAAGGGGCTTCTTGTCTCGTACCTCAAAAATTCAGCAAGCGTGCCATTCAGACTTTGCATACGGCACTTGGGCTGGACGCAAAGATGAAGGTAATCGTTGGTTGATAGCTGAGTATATCCAAACCGAGCGGAGGATCGTCCAATCGGTTTGGATATTTTTTATCTTTCCTGTAGGTTGTCTGAATGAGTAGTTTGATGTCCATGCTTGATTTCTGAAAAAATATTATCTTCGACAGTTAAAATGAATTAACTTCTGGATATCTTCTTTGGTTGCCGGTTGTTTATCTGATTTAAGTTGATAGAATCAGTAAAGTTCCTATGCCAATCATGACAACTACTTGGGCCATTGTCATTTGGGAGATAGATTTTCTGCCTGCAATACGAAGCAAAAGAGTACCTAATACGATAACACCGACGGTTCGCATTTACCCCCATCTTCCCATATCAGTATAGGTTTCTCAAATGGTAGAGGTATTATGAATGCAAATAGGTTTTCATCTACAATCATGATGCATGCATATCTAATTTTTTGTACATTCTACTGTTGGCTGAAATTAGAATTAAAATCACTCCTGCAAAGACATTTCCCATTACATATTCAGGACTATAACATGAAGGCCGAGTATTTGGGTAAAGCCGAGGGTGCAACGTCAAAGTTACCTGTGCCTGAGATCCAGCCAGTCCTGCAGTCGTTCATACAATCCCCGGTGCCCCCTTTTCCAGTTACTCCCAGAACGACAGTTCAACAATTTAATGACCGGGAAATCGCTACCGCTTATTTACTGACACTGAAACGGGCAGGCAGAGAATATGCGTGGGCAGCAATGGAGATGAGTCATCCGGAGATTAGAAGCTTTTTAGAGGATGCTTTTCGTATGAGTTCTCATCATGCCTATGACGTCTGGCAATGGATGGTAAAAAAGGGGTTCTACCCATTGGAATCTGCGTCGCAAACAACGACTAACATTCTTGGTGGAATGTATCAGGTCGTCCAAGAACAGGTCACCGTACCTGTACAATAAAGTGTGGCAACAAAAGGGCCCTCTTCGTTTTACAGAAGAGGGCCCTTTTCCATATCTCAAACACTGGAGGTTTTTGATTGCCAGCTTGTTGCTTATAATTTTCTTGTATCCAATAGTTACTGTTCTCGATCATGGGTATTTTAGAAAGTGTAGGATGCTTTGAGAGAATTAGTTTAAGTTCTGAAGGAACAGTGAGTCGGTATTTCGTTGATCTCATACGCCACACGGATGGCAGATTGTATTGCTCCCTGAATCCATCCGTGAAAATCAGAAGCATGTTCACCAGCGAAGTGAACTCTTCCCTCAGGTGTTGCAATGTATGGAGATAAATAAGTTTCTTGAAATGGTTTAAACAAGGTAAAGGCTCCTGCGGAAAATGGATCTAACGACCAATTATGTGCGACTCCAGTGACAAATGTCTTGTAGACTACGTCACCGTGTATGTCAGCCATGATCTTGAGAGCCTTCATCACTTGCTCTTCCTTTGACATGCTAATCCAAGGTAGCGCATCATCTTCCCATGTATAACTAGCTAAAACAACTCCACTTTCACTTTTAAAATTATGACTGGGGTAGTAAGAAAGGCGAATAGGCAAGTCAGTAACACTTTGGCCACCATACACCCCATTTTCTTCCCAGAATCTGCGTGAAAATTGGATGCCTATTTTCGTTGAAGCGACATAATGAAGCTGGCGAATGGCGAGCCGTTTATGATAAGAAAACGAATGGAAGGGTTCTACTTCGACAAATTGAAGCACAGTAAAAGGAACGGTAATAATTGCAAGGTCTGCCGTTACTTGAAATGACTCAAAGTTTTGAGTCTGTTCGCCAGCGATTGTAACATGGTTGTCGTACTGGATGATTTTGGTCATCTTACAATTGCAGTGTATATTCTCTTGTAATTGTGGTAGGAATGCATGAGGCAATTTGTCAAACCCGCCTGATATTTCATAAAACCGGGTAGTGGGTGTGAAGAGGATGAAGTCGCGCAAAATTTCAAGGAAAGAAAGTTCGGGAAAACCTTCAAAACCAGACATGACATTGATCATATTGACGGCAGCAGCGGACAATGATGGGCCCACAGGGTTGTTACGCAAAAAAAGTTCCATCGAATATTTATCAAACTTTTTGATTATGATGGGCCAATGCCTTTCAGGGTCTTGATTTATAAAATCTATGACCGGCTTGACTGCAAGTTGGGCTAATTCGTCAGCAGTCTTACCTCTTTCATGCGGTGCTAACGGAAAGCGAAGGATGTCGGGATCTTGTTCATATACCCATCGACGTGACCTTACTCCATTCACATACAACAAATCATTCGGTGTCAGGTTTAAAAATTCATTGAGAGGTAGCTGAAATTTCGAAACGTATTCCATCGTTAATTGATGGCTGCTGGGAATCCGCATAGCACCAGCCTCTATGTACTGATCATCATAAAAAGGGGAACGAAGTGTGAAGACTCTCCCTCCAATCCGGTCGGAGGCTTCTAGGATTGTTACGTGATGTCCCGCGTCTTTAAGCAGTGTGGCTGAAACCAGTCCTGCCATACCCGCGCCGACGATAACGATGTGTTTTGGAGTAGAAGTTTTGGGTAGCCCATGTTTAATTAGAGTAAGCATTTGAGCTTCAGATAGTGTAGAGGTATTTGCCATTAGTATCACCTTAGAGTTTAATATTGAATACAAATTATTCTGGGATTTGCCTAGGTGTGATTATTCCAAATTGAGTGGTTGGTATTTGTGTAAAATGAATTATTTTGTATTTCTCTTGTTCCGACTAATTCTTTTTTATCGAAACTTCATATCAATTAAGGTGGAATAAATTTCGGCTTAGGGCCGAACTATATGTACCAGGAGGTGAAGGGATATGACAGTAGCAGCTCAAGTAAAGCAAGCTCTTGCCACCTTGAAAGGTACACAAGCAGCTGAACAGACCCAAGCCATCGTTACCAACTTGCAACAACGGGTAACAGAACTGGAAAACGAGGAACCGCAGTACAAAGGATTCTAGAGATCTCGCTTGAACAGAGAGAGGGAATCCCTCTCTCTTAGATCTTGCCCATGGTTAACAGAGGTGGAATATACCTGACTGGTTGAACATACACTACTGGCTAAGGAGCTTATAACGTCGGCATCACCATGGGTTCCATCGCAGGTTTCTGCTTATGGAATGGATGTACTGCACGCTTAGCTTCACTATTAAGGAAGATTCTCCATGACGAAGTGATTTTTGCCACTTAAACAAATGCCAGTTAGACTTGGTTATGTTTTTTCTGTTCATAAAGTGAACTGAGAAGTTGTGAAATATCAGTGGTTTTTACAGAGCGTATTTGAATTGAGAGTAAGAAAAGGATAAATAGGGAATCACTAGAGGAACTTTTTGAACGACCGATTCTACATCGGCAGATCAATGGTGACGTAGTGTATATCGCTTTAGATTTAGCTCGCTTAGGTTGGAACGTCGAATCTTAGATAGAAGCTCCCGCACAGAATAGACTAGTATTTCCAGACTCATGAGGAGGAATTTAGAATCGGGAGTCCTAAAGATGACAAATAAACTAAACTTCATAACCCTCTCTTGCCCGAGAGATTTCCCCAGAAAAAACTGGATAAGGAGAAGAGCATGAATAAAGGTGAAAAAATACAAAATTCTAAAAATGACACAAAACAAAATATGTCCACATTCTTTATCACCGGAAAAAAAGAGGATACCGAAGCCATTCATAGTGATAATCTTGAGATCGATAGCGATGTGAATGAAGATCCTAAACGTGAAACCTTGCTTGATGACTCTTTACATTCATTTCTTGATCACTACATGAAGGGGTAATGAAACAAAAATATGATTGAACCCGTTTCTGCAGAAGAGGCGGGTTTATTTCATTTCCTTAGAACTGGATGATGAATTAAATGAAGTAATCGAACAACCAAAGAATAACCACAAACAAAACAGCTCCTATAAGAAACTTCATCCACTTTGATTTTTTCTTTTTTGGCTCTTTTGTTTGATTTTCTTCTTGTTGCTGTTTTTTGAGTAGTAATGGTAATTGAGATGAAGCAATTGCAGCTATGCCCGCAAATATCCAAAACCTCATTGTTTTCTTTGCTTCGTTATTCCCCAATCTTTTTCCCTCCTAACAGTTTTCAGTATGCCCAAAACATCCATAAACCGTTCGTGTTGATGATATAAATGATTTATGAATGGAAAACAAAGCATTAAGCATAATATGGGCAATTGAATACGTTTTTTAGAAACATTAAAAAATATTATAGTAAGTTGTTTAATTGAAAATCGTACGGAATTATTTTGCGAGTATAGACAGTTTCCCACAAAAAAAGCAAGGCGCCGGAAACAAGCGCCTCGCTCTTATAAAAGGGGCCATTAATGTGCTTACCCTGCTGTAATGTAGGGTGAAGGATCGTGACGAATTATCAACAGGTCAAGATCGTTTATTTTTGAATTCGGTTAATGTTTTCACTACCTTTTTTAACGCTTTCCGCCGTTGCGTCAATAGCAAATTGAGTTGCATCACTGGCAGTTTCCAGTGCATTTTGAGTAGCATCCGTTGCAGTTTCAACCCCTCTTTTAATTGCTGCTGACGTGGCTTCCAGTGTTGATTGCTCTTGATTATCAGGCATTTTTAACCTCCTGTTGTTCGATTTGATATTTAACAAACATAATTATGTCCTTTTTTCAAAAATACGATTCACTTCGGCGGAGCTGACAAATAATTTTCCAGCAATTTTTCTTTTGACATGATTAGGAATTTCGGGACCAGATCTTTTTCTTTGGCCATGCTTTTTCGATTCGGATGACATAAAATAAACATCGGTTTTAAATAGGCTTGTTTCAGTTGTAGATAAAGTGGATTGTTTATTTCTCTAACCTCAAATCCAAGCTTTTTTACTCCTCGCGTCAAAAGCGTAATCCCGATAATTCCTTTGATTAGTTTTTCCTGCGGATGCTTGGCTATGAATTGTGCTAAACCGGGAAGAGAATTTTCAACCCGATTATACACATACAATGCCCGCTTAACGTCATTTTCTATCGTCATCATTTCTTTTAAAAGTGAGCAGTTATGCAAGTGGATCTTGAGTAGCAGATCGTTGGGACGAAATGAAGTTCCGTCAGACATTGAAAGGGCGTCACCGCGAAAAAACAGAGGTTTTACACGAAAAATATTTCTTTCGGATTGATTCACATACTCTAAGCGGGATAAGCAAAAATAGAGTTTGTCTACAAGTGACCACATGTGAATGAAAGTTTTCATCTTCTTTAATCTCCATGAAAAATGATTTGAACACGTCATGATGAAACTTAGAGTCAACAATTGAAAAAAAGATATTCATCGCAAGGAATGGAAAAGAGAGGGGACCCGGATTTTTTACCCCTTAAAATACAAGCTACTTTCCTACATCAGTTTAATCCGGCAGAGGTTTGCAGCATTTCATTCAGTATTCGCATGGAGCCTCTTTATTGTTGCAACCCTTGGTATCACGGTGTTTGGGTTATTCCATTAATCCTAAGAATAGGTAGAGTAGAGGATTATCCACAAATAGATTGAGAAAGCTTTTTGTGGAAGGTGAAAATAAGCGCGGTGGATTATCAACGAATTAAGGCATGTTAAATAAGATAAGTATCTTGAAGAAACCGTGCAGGAGTTTTTATTGACAATTCAGTTTTTACATTTTGAATCACTGGCTGATGAGCAGCCTATTATGCAGAATTATATTCAGTTCATAAAAATGTTATTTCATGAACTGAACTTTATTTTGATCGAACGCGAGAACGTATATACCAAGTGTAAATGCATCGGGGCTTTTGAATCACTTATAGATGATATTGATGTAGATTATTTCACCAATTATGTATCGTTAGGCTACTCGTGTTGTTTACATTAATTAAACTGTGACACAAACAAGTATACAAATGATCTTATTTTAGTGTACATTTTTGTGTCACTCGACAATAACAAGTCCATAATCTCTAATTCGTATATAATCTAAATAATTTATTTAACAAGTATGACGCTGGTTAAAGCAGTATGTTTGTGTCGTGAATTGGTAGTATGTTTGTGTCGCCAGACATGTCTAGTGACACAAACATGTATACCAAAAGTGTAGCTGAAAACGACGTTAAATCAAGTTTTTTGCATCTTTTAGTATACTTGTTTGTGTCATTTTTTTGAGACACAAACAAGTATACCAGCACGAATTGTGACACAAACATGTATACCGAAGGTGCGGAACGAGATTCTGTTATGGTTTGAGAGGAAAATATAAAAATACGTAGAATTTTTATAAAAGGTATAATATTTAACATTTTCAGAAAAAATAAGATCATTAGCTTGTGGAGGTGACTCATGTACAAACAACCGGTCATAACGAAACGAAGTGCTAGGTATGGCAGTAACTATTGGCATGTTTTTAGCCCCAAACTCCAACGAATGGTCCATTTTTTCAGTGACCTTGAGTATGAACATTGGCTACTAGTAGAAGCTGACCAAACAGTTAAGCGGTTCTGTGAACAACCAGTTAGAATTGAAGGTTTGTACGAAGGTGCTAAGGTAAGTAGTATTTTTGATATGTGGATTGAAAGAGTAGACGGAAGCCAAAGTTTTATTGAAGTTAAATATACGCAAGAATTAGATCCGCGAAACCAAAGATCCGAGCGCTCTATTAGGCAAACTACCATTCAAAGAAAATGGTGCGTACAAAATAATTTCAATTATGAAATCAAAACGGAGAAAGATATACGTATTAATCAAATACTTCTTGATAACCTAAGAGTATTAATCCCAACGATAAAGAATCAATTAATTCCTAATGAAATTGACCGGCACCAAATATTGAAAGCAGTAGGTAGTCACCGAATGTCAATAAGACACCTTCGTGCGGAACTTCCACACTTTTTACCATCCCGCCTAAATGAAACGATATTCAATATGATCTATTTTGGGGTTTTTTACTCGAATATTGACCAAACGCTTTTGGGATTAGATACGGAGGTCTGGATTCATGGCTCACAGGAAAATACTTGAGGGGAAATCCATTGACCCTTCAGACTTGGATATGTCCACATGGCCAGGAGTCTTACTCGATACCCTAACTGCTAAAGACAGGGAAACTTTTTTGTCTCGAAAACGAGCTATTGAAATGTATATGTCTCCTCATTTTACTTTAGATCAGATAACGCGGGAGACAGGGGTTTCAAGGAATCGTCTTATAGGCTTTGTAAAACGTTGTTTGTCTGAAGATTCGAACGGTTTGCTTTGGGGCTACCGTGCCTTGATCCCTCAAAAAAAACTAAAGTCTTACACTCGAACCAATCTATCCTCAAAATCAGAAAAACTCACAGGAATCTTCAACCATTTCTTAAGTAAACATCCCCACATTAAAGAACTCATCCACGATCAATATTTGACAACCAAACAAGGAAGAGCCACTGATCCTGTGAAAAAACCCAAACATATACATTTAACATTTCTAAATGCTTGCAGATCCTTAGGGTTATCAATGAAAGACTATCCCTTTAGTACGAGGGATTTAGGGAGACGATCGCTTTATCGGTACTTAAAAAAACTGGAGCAAAATCTTCCAAAACAAGCTGCCAATCGATACGGTGACGAAGCTGCACGACATATCCGGCACACTGGCATTGGTCATAAAAATGCGGATCATATTCTAAAACCCTTTCAACGAGTTGAGTTTGACGGCCATCAAATTGACCTTATTCTCACTATCAAATTTCTAAATCAATTTGGGGACGAGTGCGTAGATGTGTTAGAAAGGATATGGCTACTCGTTATTATAGACGTTGCCACTCGAGTCGTTATTGGTTACCATATCTGTCTTCAATCACAGTATTCAGCAAGTGACGTATTAGCTTGCATCCGCAATGCAATTGTTCCAACATCTCCTAAAAAGCTCACCATTCCAGGATTGAACTATCCTACAAAAGGCGGTTTTCATTTTGAAGCCATTCCTCAAACACAATGGGCGCTTTGGAGTGAGTTCTGCTATGACAATGGAAAGGCCAATCTGGCAAAGATTGTTACAAACAGACTAGCTAACGTCGTCGGTTGTGCTATGAATCCTGGTCCCGTAAACATGCCGGAGCGTCGGCCATTTGTGGAGAGATTCTTTGGGCTCCTAGAAGAAAACGGTTATCATCGTTTTGTGAATACAACTGGGAGTCATCCTACTGACCCCCGTCGAACTCATCCAGAAAAGATGGCAATTAAATATGAGATGGATGTGGAAGAGCTTGAACAGATCACAGCTGTCCTGATCGCAAATTACAATCATGAGCCACACAGTAGTTTGGGATATCTGAGTCCACTTGAAGTCATGGAACAAAGGGTGGTGCATAGAGGTATGGAGCCAAGATGGTTGCCTGAAGAGCTAAGAAAAGAAGTTGAATTTTTTGGTGTACCTGCTATTCGAACTGTTCGTGGAAATATTAAACAGGGGAAAAGACCGTACATCACATTTGAAGGAGTTGAATATAGAAATGAACTACTTTCTAATACATTTGATCTGATTGGGGAAGAAATTTATTTACTAGTCAACACAAATGACATTCGGTATTTAAAAGCGTTCCTCAAAGATGGAGGAGAACTGGGGTACATTACCGCTACGGGTAGATGGGGTATTACTCCTCACACATTGCAAATGCGAAAACAAATTAACGCGCTACAGAGAAATAAACTTTTGCACTATGCTAATAACGCTGATCCAATTGAGGCTTTAAATAAATACTATGAAGAAAAAGCGACCAACAATAAAAAGGTCCGTAATTCATTAGCTACACATCAAAGATACATAAAACAAATGGAGTCCCAGGTTCCAGAACAAAAAAAGGACATGTCTGAAACGAAACCTTCAGAACATGCGAAACCCTTAAATCATGATAGACAATCGAAACAATCCAATAAGGGTGGTAGTCAAACATCAGATCTATCCAAACTACGTGAAAAGTTTAAAACCATAAATTTATAAAGGGGAGTACTCGGTGTCCAAAGATCATTACGAACAGATATCCTTTGAGAACCTCCTAGAGCAGCCTCGACCTCATGTGCCTACTGGAACGCATCCAATTGAAGAACAGTCCTACATTATCCCAACAAATGAAGTTTTACGAATGTTTCAAGCTATTTCAAAATGGATCAAATACCGTTCACCAGGAGGGATTATTTACGGTCGACCACGCTTAGGAAAAACACGTGCGATTGAATATCTATTACGAATTTTGCCAAACGAATTTGGGAATGATTTACCCGTATTCCACATTCGCACTTTACATACGAAGCTTGCCAATGAAGGTGTTTTCTTTGAAACACTGTTAAAAGATGTTGGTCATGGAGTCCCATTTTCCGGAAAACCCAGTATCAAAAGGGATCGTTTAGCCAAATTCCTAGCAGAAAAAGGGGACACATCCAGACATAAGAGGATTGTCATGTTTATTGATGAAGCGCAATGTTTGCATGAACTCAACTATGGTTGGCTAATGGATATTTACAATGAACTTGACCAGAATCGAATTGCAATGACTGTGATATTAGTGGGACAAGAAGAATTGTTACACCGTAGGACTCTGTTCATGGAAACCAAAAGACACCAGATTATTGGTCGTTTCATGGTACATGAGCATCGTTTTACAGGAATTAAAACCAAAGATGATTTAAGCATTTGTCTTAGTGGTTTTGATCAGCTTGCAGAGTTTCCAAAAGGATCAGGATGGTCATACACGCGGTATTTCTTCCCAGAAGCCTATGCAGTGGGAAATCGGCTTCAAGATTGTTCCGAGGAACTATTTGATGTTTTCTCTTCTTTGCGCCAGCAAGCTAAAATCCGAGGAACCTTTGAGATCCCTATGCAATATTTAATAACCACGATTGAATACGCTCTCTTAGAGTTCGGAGCAAACGGTCGGAATATTGGTTGGGTAACGAAGGCATTGTGGGAAGAAGCGATATACGCCAGTGGTTATATTCATGCTGAGCTTCGCATTCCGGCAGTAGAATTTGATGAATCCTTATGACATATCAATTTCATCAGAAAGTGAGGTCCATCAAAAGCTAATGAATCCCTACACATGGAGAAAAAATTGGATACGGCCGTATGAATCATCCTGGTCTATTCTTGAAAAGTTCAAATTCGCCAATACATTAACAGCCAGAGAAGTATTGAAAATACTCGGAACGGACCGGGTAAAAAGTCTGAAGGCAGGAATTGGGAGTTGCCATCGAAATCTGATAACTTTATCAGGCTTTGATTCACATACAGTTCAAGATGTGCTAGGCTTTGATATGGTTTCTTTCCATCAAAAAATAATAAACCAACTCTTATCACCGTTATTAGAAAGGCATCGCACTACATTTTTTCTCCGCGAAGATCTCGCCATTTGTGAAGCATGTCTTAAAACAGGCTACCATAGCATATTCCATCAATGGAGGTTCCTACACTACTGCCCCTTTCACTTATCTCCTCTACATTTCGCATGCCCGAATTGTAGTCAAATCTATACATACGAAATGACTGATGATGGATTTCTATCCCCTTATGTGTGCAAATGTGGCCATTTTTATCTACAAGAAAGCGCTGCTCGTTTTTTTTATAAGGAATGGGGGACAGATGATGCTATTCGCTGTAACAAGGTAAAAACTTGGTTATCCGAAGTTAATTACAACAGTAAGAAGATGGAATCTATCTATTTGTTTACAGAAAAGGGATTACATCAATCTCCAACTCTGTTTGATGGAGTATTAAGTTTTCTTACTAATGAAAACAGCAAGACACCAAAACGGTATATATCTCAGATAACTACCCCAAAAATTAGTATGATTAAAGGGGATCAAGAGAAATATGAAAATATGACATATTCCAAGAAAAGTTATCCCCATATCGGTGAGTATTCATTGGGAAAAAGTCGATTGCGTGTACAACAAGAGGACTTATTCCTTTCGTATAATCAGCTAATTTCTTCTATCGCAAGAAATCTCCGTAAAACCGTACTAATGAAACACAAAACTTGCATAGAACGTTATTTTCTTGGTGACAATGCAGCCCCTAAATGTCCTTATGCGTTTGCTTATGTACATTGGAGATCATTTGTCCAAGGCTTCCAATCGCCAAGACATGTCACGGCTAGATACAAACGCCCTAAAACGGTTGATCATCGATTTGTTCAATTTCCGTTTACCTTGTACTCAGAGTTTTTTGAGGATGTAGTGGATTTATGGAAATCACAAGTAGAAGATATTAGCAATGAAAGTAGAGCTTCGTTAAAGTGGGTACTGGGGCGGAGCATTGCTCATGTTTCCATCTCCCTTTTTTGGACGTGGTTATCTATAGCTAAAAAGCTTATGACTAAATTCATTATGTTACAGTTGCCACCGTTTTCATACGAATACCTGTCACCGTTTTTTCTCGTTCTTCCGTTCGGTGAACAAAAGGTATATGAGATTCATTCTGAAGCAATTCCTGACAAAATAAATATTATCAGTGAGCAAATATGCCCTTTTCAAACTGTAAAGAGCAGAAGAGATCCTAAAAGGAGAGAAAAGATACAACATGCCAAACAGCAACTACGCTACTACAAAATAAGTAAGCCGAATTATTCCAACTCATTAAAAAGGGATTAACAACACAACAGCTTTATTAAATCAATTGATTAAGGTCGAGGAACCTTCCTGACATACATTCGTATTACTATTGCGAACTTCTCAGATTTATTGCAAATTATGAAGAAGCTGTAACGTTGAATATAAAGAAGAAGGGACTAAAATCTTTACAATCTACATATTGAAATAACCATATGGTTATAATAGTATAAGGTTATTGTTGATGAATGGAGAGGAGGTAGAAAATAGACATGGACACAAAGCAAATGGTCAACGCACTAAAAGCACTTGCGGACCCTACCCGGTTAAAAATAATTAGTTTATTAAACCATCGAAGTTGCTGTGTTTGTGAGTTAGTTCCCATTTTTGGCATTTCTCAGCCTGCCGTGTCTAAGCACATGAGTAAGTTAAAAAGTGCAGATTTAGTTATTGAATCCAGAAGAGGACAGTGGGTCATCTACACTCTGAATCAAGAGCGTTTAGAACAGCTTCGCTTCGCTTTAGGGAATCTCCCCGATTACTCAGAAGAGTTCGAGAACTTGGCGGCACAAGGCCTCCTCGTAACTTGCGAATAGCGAAAGGAGAGAGAGCATGTTTTCTGTTTGGATCGCCTTTCTGATCTTTGCTGTGACATTGACCTTTGTCATTTGGCAACCGAAAGGACTTAACATTGGCTGGTCAGCAACAGGTGGTGCTATCCTAGCATTAGTTTTTGGTGTTGTCAGTTTTGCCGACGTTGTGACGGTAACGGGGATCGTTTGGAATGCAACGCTGGCGTTTGTCGCCATTATTTTGATATCGCTGATCTTAGACGAAATCGGTTTTTTTGAATGGTCTGCCTTGCATATGGCTCGGTTGGCCAGAGGAAATGGTCGGCGGATGTTCGTCTATGTCGTTCTATTGGGAGCAGCTGTTGCAGCTTTTTTTGCAAATGATGGCGCGGCACTCATATTGACACCAATTGTTCTTGCACAAGTCAGAGCACTGAAGTTCCCGGATAAAATGATTCTGCCATTCATTATGGCGAGTGGATTTATTGCGGACACTACTTCGTTGCCATTGATCGTTAGCAATCTTGTCAACATTGTCTCCGCGGACTTTTTTCATATCGGTTTTGTTGAGTATGCTACCCGTATGATTGTACCCAACTTTTTTGCGCTGGGAGCAAGCTTACTTGTATTGTTTCTTTATTTCAAAAACGATATTCCCAAACAATATGATTTAGGTGCGCTAAAACAACCTCATGAAGCGATAAAAGATGTTCGTCTATTCCGTCTCTCGTGGATCATTTTGGGGATTCTTCTGGTTGGATACTTGATGAATGAAGTCGTGTCCATCCCGGTATCTGTTACAGCAGGGATTGCAGCCATCATCTTTATCGTGGCTGCACGGAGCAGTAAAGGTATTGAGGCTAGGAAAATCATCAAAGATGCACCATGGGCAGTAGTAGTCTTCTCCATCGGGATGTATGTGGTTGTATACGGCCTGCGTAATGTTGGATTGACTGACATGCTTGGACAATTGATTCAAGCTTTTGCGGACCAGGGGTTGTTTATTGCAACAGTAGGTATGGGGTTCCTGTCTGCAATCCTTTCCTCGATCATGAACAACATGCCAACCGTAATGATTGACGCTTTGGCCATCCAAGGAACAAATACTTCTGGTATTATTCGAGAGGCGTTAATCTATGCTAACGTAATCGGAAGTGATTTAGGGCCTAAAATTACCCCCATCGGTTCACTCGCGACATTGCTTTGGTTGCATGTGTTGTCCCGTAAAAACGTGACGATTACATGGGGACAATACTTCAAAACAGGAATTATCCTGACCATTCCAACATTGTTTATCACGCTTATTGGCCTATATCTGTGGCTTCAAATCATCGCTTAACATCTACTACTATTCACAATAAAGGAGACTGAATCACATGGAGAAAAAACCACTCATTTATTTCCTTTGCACCGGGAACTCTTGCCGCAGCCAGATGGCCGATGGCTTTTTAAAAGCGTTGGGGGGAGAGCGTTACGAAGTAAAAAGCGCTGGTCTGGAAGCGCATGGTCTGAACCCAAGAGCTGTTCAGGTAATGAAAGAGGCTGGTGTGGACATCAGCAGCCACACTTCAGATGTGATCGACCCTGAAATTTTGGGACGCGCGGATTATGTGATTACCTTGTGCGGTCACGCTGATGAGCATTGCCCAGTGATCCCTAACAAGAACGTGGTTAAGTGGCATTGGGGCTTTGATGATCCGGCGAAAGCAACCGGCTCCGAAGAAGAAATTATGAATAGCTTCCGGACGGTCCGTGACGCCATCAAAAAGCGAATGGAGCAGTTTCTAAAAGAAGGTAAATAATTCGGGGGATAAATATGATCAAACGGATGCATGTGGCAGTGAATTGCAGCGATTTGGAAGCCTCTCTGAAATTCTATCGTCTTTTTTTCAACGCTGAACCGACAAAAGTAAAAGACAACTATGCCAAATTTGAGTTGGATTCTCCGGCTTTACATTTCTCCTTAAATGTGCGACCTTTTGAAAAAAAGGGCGTGCTAAACCATCTTGGTTTTCAAGTGGATAACACGGAGGATGTCCTTGCAATGGGAGAACGTCTGCGCGAGGCTGATTTATTGACAATTGACGAGATGGGTACCACGTGCTGTTATGCAGTCCAAGATAAAGTCTGGGTATATGATCCAGATGGCAATGCGTGGGAGATCTTCTATACAAAAGCTGACTCTGAATTTGAATCTGCCGGGGAACAGCGCGATATTTCTTTATGCTGCACGCCTCCATCTGGTCCTGTCTCCATTGAATTTGGTTCGTGGAAAAAGTAATTACCATTCATACCCCTCGCTTTTGAGGGGTATTTTACTAAACCAATCAGGAGGGGAAATCATGCATAAAGTTGTTGTCCTCGGAACAGGACCTGCTGGTCTAACTGCTGCCATTTATCTTGCACGTGCGAATATGAATCCACTTGTGATCGAGGGGAATGAACCGGGAGGTCAATTGACTCTCACAACCGAAGTGGAGAACTTCCCGGGGTTCCCTGATGGAATCATGGGGCCAGAGCTCATGCAAAACATGCGTAAGCAAGCAGAACGCTTTGGAGCAACATTTCAGACGGGGTGGGTAACCAATGTCGATTTATCAAGACGTCCTTTCACGCTAACCGTTGATGAATCAGTCCAAATCCAGGCCGAGTCTCTCGTCGTTTCTACAGGTGCTTCCGCAAAACTGCTCGGTATTCCTGGTGAGAAGGAAAACATAGGCCGTGGAGTAAGCACGTGTGCCACTTGTGATGGCTTTTTCTTCAGAGGGAAGAATGTTATTATCGTCGGAGGTGGAGACTCTGCAATGGAAGAGGCGAATTTCTTAACCAAATTCGCTACGGAAGTAAGAGTGGTTCATCGCAGAAATGAACTGCGAGCATCAAAAATCATGCAAGATCGGGCTAGGAATAACCCGAAGATTACATGGAGTTTAAACGCTACTCCCATTGAGGTTATCTCTAATGAAAAAGGGGTAACGGGGCTGAAAGTAAAACAGAATGACACTGGTGTGGAAGAAACGATCGATACGGATGGCATTTTTGTAGCGATTGGCCATCGACCGAATACAACTTTCCTTAAGGGGCAAATCAAAACAGACGAGACAGGTTATATCATGGTAACAGCAGGTACAACTGAAACCAATATTCCTGGCGTGTTTGCATGTGGTGATGTGCAAGATCACCGGTATCGCCAAGCCATTTCGGCAGCTGGGACAGGCTGCATGGCCGCACTTGACTGTGAAAGATTCCTGGAAGGCGTTGCCGTCCATGATTGGAGCATGTCGGAACCAAAACAGTATCAGGCATTAGTCGAAGATAAAATTTTCCTTGGGAGTGCCTCAGATGTAGAGTCCATGATCCAAAACGAAGGTGTAGACGTCGTTGTCGATCTACGTGGAGAAGCTCAGCAACCAGCGTTTTCAGATCCGAATGTACAGTGGATTCAGATTGCCCTCGGCGATGAAGGCAATTCGGATCAAGGTACTCTTTTTAAGCAAGCGATTGATGAAGTAGTGAAAGCTTACAAAAATGGCAAGAAGGTAGCCTTCCACTGTAATGGAGGACGCGGCAGAACAGGTGTTGTAGCAGCAGGTACACATCTTTCTCTTGGATTAAGCAGTACGCTGCAAGAAGCAGAAGAAAAAGTGAAAGAAATTCGGTCAGAAATCAACATTAAGCCTAAACAAAAAGAGGTTTTACACAAGCTGTTTTCTGAATAAAAGAGCAAGCAATGGAATACCAGAAAAAGAAAATCGATAAACGAAGAAACGACCATGGGGCTACATGGTCGTTTTTCCATAACGTTTAGCTGTTCTGCATATGTTTTACTACATATTTTGCATCACTGCCGACCCCACGTAGGGTAGCCGATGCTAGGGACCGTTGCCAGGGGAGCCCAACGTAATACAGGCCTGGAACTGTTGTACTGACGCCGTATTGATGCTGCGGAGAACCATCTTCGGTCAAAGCATGAAGAGAGGAAAGGTATTGGATATTAGGACGATAACCAGTGGCAAAGATGACTGTATCCACTTGTTCTTGAGTACCGTCTGACCAAACAACGCCTTTATTCGTAAAGTGGGTGAACATTGCTTTTCGATCAGGCTTTTGATTTTCGATGGCCATTTGGTATCTCCCGGTATCCAGTACACCTTCAGGTTTCGACTGAAGTAGCCACTTTCCAAAACCTGATTGGTCTAGCCCCAGTGCAGTGACCCAGAAGTGGATATCCTTGCCGAAAAGGATCTGCGGCTTAAAGACAATGGGTGATCGTGTGGCGATAGTAACCTCAGCATTTGTAGCCAACTCCACTGCAATTTGAACCGCAGAGTTACCAGCACCAACCACGATGATGCGTTGGTTTTGAAAAGGGGTAGGGTTTTGATAGTCCTTTGAATGGAGAGTCATTCCTTGAAATTGTTCAACCCCAGGAATTTGCGGAAGATAGGGTCGACTAAATCCGCCCGTCGCAGCGATAATATGTTTGGCTTGAAATACCTCATCTGATTGGGTTTTGACCAAAAATAAATCCTTTTCTTTTTGAACATTCGTTACAGTCGTACGGGTCAGAATAGGGAAGTTAAAATGTTTAGCGTAATGGATCAAATACGCAACGACCTCATTACGGGTAGGGTATCGGTTCGGGTCACCTGGGAAAGCAAATCCAGGAAGAGAAGAGTAGTTTGCAGGTGAGAACAAGGTAAGGCTGTCATAATACTGAGGCCACGAGCCAGCAGGTTTATCGGTAGCTTCTAGAATAAGAAAGTCACGCTGCTCTCGCAGAAGGTGATAACCAGCGGCCAAACCGGCCTGACCGGCACCAATGACAATACAATCATAAATACGGGTCATGTTCATCTTCCTTTCGTCATATCGGGATTTAACGATATGTTTCTTGAAAAAAGATTGTAAGTTTTCACTTACAACAATTGAGCAAGTAGGTATTGAGTTGCTGCATAGATGCTAGTATCTGCTCTCGGTTCGGAGAATAAAAAACCTCTTTTCCGTCCTTACGAGAATGAACTAAGCCTGCCCTTTTGAGTATGGCAAGTTGTTCTGACGCTGTTGATTGACCAATCGCAACCAAATGGGCAACTTCTCCTACTGTAAGTTCTTTACGATCTGTAAAGAGAAACATGATTTCCTGCCTTTTTTCACTTGCGAGAGCCTTTAAGAACGATTGTACTTCGTTAAACTGCACCAACCAGAAACATCCCTTCCGTCGTTATATCGGAATTTAACGATATAATATGTCTAATTTAGGTTGATGTCAAGGTCGTTACATTTGAAGAGTCTCTGTATCGTATTTTAACGTTTAATGAAATGCGGGATAGGCATCCCGCATTTCATTTATGAAGATTCTGGAAGGGTTTCAGTGGTAATCAGCAGCAGGACGGACTATTGTCTTTGGTATCAGAAGTGCAGCAAGAAGAACTGTCTCCTTGTTCTTCGGCCTCGCAGCATGATGCCGGTGCGGTTAATTCTCCCCCGCAGCATTCTCCTTTTTCATTTTCGGATGGACCTTTAACAAAGTTTGTCATCATCAATTCCTCCTAAGACGTTTTATTTGAACCCCGTATAGAAAGGGGGATTCAATGATTTTGCAGACAATATCAGTTACCACTTTGAATCATTTAACGATTGGCAAAAGATGAGATTATCATTAGCATGTTGCGCATTGATGCTGCTGGACTTGGAGGGGCGTTGTTTGTTGGCGTGGGTTGTTTGCAGATTGCACATTCTCCCCTCGATGAAACTGCCATGCCCTTCGTGTGACGAACTCAAGTTTTTGTTTTTGTTCTTCAAAAAGCATTTGTGCGAGTACATCATGCAAAATCATACGAATCAGCTCCTATATCAAGATTATTTGATGTATATATCAAAAAAAATTGATTAAAAGGTGAAAAAAAGAACTAGCAGCAATTATTTCGGCGGAAGATACAGCAAAGTTCTTCAGATAAAAGGTGATTCACTTCGTCAGGATTTAGGGAGTAGTAGTTCATGGTACCCTCTGTCTCTTTCAGAATCAGATTTGCATCCAAAAGGATCTTCAAGTGGTACGAAAGTTTAGATTGGGCCATATCTACAATTTCCGCTAAATCGGTGACACAAACTTTCCCTTTTTGGGTTAGTTCATACATAATCTGAAGTCGTTTTTTATCTGCAAGAGCTTTAAACTTTGCTTCATACTTCTCAAAGAAGGTATCGTTATTCGTATGTAGGATCGGTAGTTCTTTTAACATATTGTCACCTTCATCAATTTTTCTTGATGACATTACTATACTCCTCCATTTGTAAATTAGCAATGGGTAACATCAAATTTTTTTGATGAAAAAATAGTTGCGATTCGCAAATAATGTGTGTATAAATAGGAGGAGAGGTGAGGAAATGGAAAATATACGTGAAATTGTACAAACGATGACTCGACGTATTGGACTGTTAAATAAGAATTGTTGTTCGGTTGAAGGGATTGACATATCGGTTGCACAAAGCCACATCATCTATGAAATACACAGAAACCATCAACCATCCATCCAACAAATTGCCGAGATTCTTGGAATGGATGTAACGACATTTAGCCGACAGGTTCAAGTATTGGTCGATGCGGAGCTCGTGAAAAAGACTCCTTATGCAGAAGATCGTAGGGTACAGATTCTTTCTTTAACAGAAAAAGGCGAACGCATGCATGATTACATGGATCGGACGATGAATGCGTATTATGACGATATCTTTTCTCATATGTCCGAATTTGAAAAGGAAACAGTTATTCGATCCTTAAAATTGTTCAATCAAGCAATGGCAAAAACCAAGCAATGTTGTAATCCGATGGGTGATTAAACCCATTTCTCTTTCAATAATACTTGCAAAATGCAAATAAAAAGGGTGGTACGTATGTGGATTGAAGTACTAAACAGCTTATTGTGGATTGCTTTAGAGTTAACAGTATTGTTTATTGGGATCTCATTTGCTATCAGTTTGCTCCAGGGCTTTATCCCGTACGAAAAGGTTGAAAAATTCTTAGCTGGGAAAAACGCGGCCTTGGGAGCCCTCATGGCGTTGGTATTTGCTTTTGTTACACCATTTTGTTCATGTTCAACGATTCCGGTAGTTGTTAATTTGTTAAACAAAAGAATTCAATTCGGAATCGTAATGGTGTTCCTTTTCTCCTCACCAGTTCTGGACCCAACCATTATTACTCTCATGGCAGCAATGCTTGGTGCAAAAGTAGCCATTGCTTATACGATCATCACTTCCGTGTTATCGGTTATCATCGGGTTTACTCTTGAACGATTAGGGTTTGAAAAACAAGTGAAACAAGTCGTTATGACTGGATACAACGAGACAAAGAAGTCCTTTAGCCTGAAGGTAGCTCTCATAGAAACGATGGGGTTGATGAAAACGGTATACCCATATCTCATCATTGGTGCTGCTATTGGAGCCGTCATTCATGGTGTAGTACCGACCGAGTGGATTACGACCTATATTGGTGGTGATAAGTGGTGGATGGTGCCGATCGCAGCCATTATTGGTATACCACTATACATTCGATTGTCGACCATGATTCCCATTTCACAAATCATGATTGCTAAAGGAATGGCGCTTGGTCCAGCAATGGCATTAATGATCAGCTCTGCGGGAGCAAGTTTACCTGAATTGGCTTTGCTCAACTCCATTTTTAAAAAGCGATTAGTGGGAGCCTTTGTTGTATCTGTGTTCACTATGTCCACTATTTCTGGATTGTTATTCTATATCATCTAAGGAGGAGTCTAACATGGGATTCTTGAAAAGTTTGTTTGGAAAAAAAGAAGGTTCTTGCTGCAATGTGAAGATCGAAGAGGTAAAAGAAACGAAAGATGACTGCTGTAATCAAGAGGAGACAGTAAAAAAAAGAAGCAGAATAAAAAACGATTCTTGCTGTAAATAAACTGTCCGAAGGAGAGGCCTACCATGAATCTTTTCGTTCGAAAAGCAAGTGACGAAGACCTTGAATCCATCCTAGCTATCTACAATCAGGGGATCGTTGATCGAATTGCCACGCTTGAAACAGAAGTAAAGGCTTACACCTATATCCGAAAATGGTTTGATGAGCATCAGGGACGGTATACAGTCCTTGTGGCAGAGGTGGATAATACCATCATTGGATGGGCTTCTCTCAATCGTTACTCGAATCGTTGTGCCTATGATGGTGTCGCAGATTTATCTATTTATATTGAGCGAGATTACCGTGGGAAAGGTGTTGGAAAGGTACTTTTACGTAAGCTTGAAGAGACTGCCCGATCCCACCAGTTTTATAAAATCGTGTTGTTTACCTTTCCTTTTAATGAACTAGGGCAAGGGCTATATAAAAAATGCGGGTACCGCGAAGTCGGTGTATTTCATAACCAGGGAATCTTAGATGGAAGTTTTGTAGATGTGATGGCAATGGAAAAAGTTCTTATAGGAGGTAAGGAGAGTAATGAAGGTAAATAGGGGCAGCGTGCTTAGTAAGGAGTATTTTCTCGCGTATCTTACCCATGTTATGCGTGTATTTCAGTGTACTGCGGACGAGGCGAAGGTGAAAACCGTTGAGAGTCTTTTTCACGGGGATTTGGATGTTTATGGTGGAGAAACGCAACGAAATTTTTTAAATGCCTATGATGAGCTGACTTCAACCTGCTGATACTGCCTTGCAATAATAAATAGTTGAACATTGAAAAACGTTTACTTGCATCCGATTACATCACTTATTTCTAACGCTAGTATTATTATTCAACAAAAGGAATCTGCGGTAGATAAGGTGTTGAGTTGCTATAAAGAAGACAATGGCTTCAATTTGGCGACTACGAACTGAGCGAGCAGAAATTCGTCTGGAAAAGTAATCGCATCAAAATAATTTCAACGATGCATCATTTATGATCCTATCAATCAAGCATAGTAAAAACAAAAGCAGCACCCTTACTAAGTACAAGGGTACTGCTTTTACTGTGGATTATTTATTTTACAACCATAACTGGGCACTGTACTCTCTTAACTACCTTATGACTGACACTACCCAAAACAAATTCTTGGAATGCATTTAGCCCTCGGCTTCCTATAACGACCAAATCCACTTTTTCATTATTTGCATATTCTACAATAGCCGGGCCAGGATCTCCGATAATAATCTTTGTTTTATGATTAACATTCTTAGCCGACAGCTGCTCTGCGATGGGAATCAACTTTTGTTGTCGTTTTAGCTCGATTTCTTCATGACCTTGTGAATGGAGCACCTCATTCTTTACCTTGTCCATGTCTGCAACAAATAGGATTTCTACACATGAATCAGGAGCCAAAGAAGCAATTTTCGCAGCTTCCTGGGCCGCACGAATGGAGTTCTTTGAACCGTCAGCAGCCAGTAAAATACGCTGATACATCATCATCTCTCCCTTTTATTAATGTGTTTTTAGTTGGGCATTTTTATCGTGATAGATGGCTAACTTATCTATTAATTTCTTACTGGAAGCATTTAGTCCTGTGATCCTTACATGATTATTATTGTCACGATACTTGATGACCACTTTATCTACCGCACCAACCGCTGAATCGTCCCAAATATGTGCTTGAGAGAAATCAATAACGATTTCTTTTTCAGCAATAGTAAAGTCGAACTGGTTGACAAAACCCTCCACAGAAGCAAAAAACAATTGACCTGTTACATCAAAGATAATCTCTTCGTTCGCCTGGCGTTTTTTAACCTCCAGCTTTGAGATCTTGGCAACAAAAAAGATCGCGCTAAGAATGACACCAGCAATAACTCCTTTAGAAAGGTCATGCGTTGCCACCACAATAATTACAGTAGTCAACATGACAATGGAATCAGACTTTGGAGCTTTACGCAAATAGGAGAACGATGACCAATCAAATGTGCCAATGGAAACCATAATCATAATCCCAACCAGCACAGGCATTGGTATCTGCACAACCAATCCACCCAAGACCATTATGAGAAATAATAAGAATAGTCCTGCAATCAAAGTGGATAATCTGCCTCGTCCGCCTGATTTGACATTGATCACAGACTGGCCAATCATGGCACATCCAGCCATTCCACCAAAGAAGCCGGTAATAATATTTGCGATCCCTTGACCTCTGGATTCTCGATTTTTATTGCTATCGGTCCCTGTCATATCATCAACAATGGAGGATGTTAGCAACGATTCTAATAGTCCGACAATGGCTAAAGCAATGGAATAGGGAAAAATGATTTGTAACGTTTCTAAATTAAATGGAACGTCTGGTATAAAAAAGGAAGGCAATGTTTGCGTGATTTTACCTAGATCGCCAACCGTCCTTAAATCGTATTGTCCCCAAATGAAGGCGGCAGTTAACACAATAATTGCAATTAAAGGGGCTGGTATCGCTTTGAAAAATCTAGGTACAACATATACAATGATTAAAGTAATGGCAACAAAAACATAAGTCAAAGTCGATATCCCTACAAAATGAGGAACCTGCGCCATGAATATCAGGATAGCCAAGGCGTTAACAAATCCAATCATGACAGCTCTGGGGATAAATTTCATCAGTTTTGCAATCTTGCAAACTCCAAAAATAAGTTGAATGACTCCTGTGAGTATAGTGGCAGCCAATAAATATTGTAAACCATGTTCCTTAACGAGTGGTACCATAAGAAGAGCCATTGCACCCGTTGCAGCAGAAATCATACCTGGACGACCGCCAACAAATGCGATAATGACAGCAATACAAAAAGATGCATACAGGCCGACCATGGGATCAACACCAGCAATTATTGAAAAGGCAATTGCTTCCGGAATAAGGGCTAAAGCGACAACAATCCCTGCAAGTACATCCCCCCTAACATTGGAAAACCATTCTCGTTTCATTTGTTCTAGCACGGTTACTCTCACTCCTTATCTTTTTATCTTAGACTTTTATCAAAGCCTTTTTCGTTGAGCAGATTCATTTTATCATCGAACGAACCAAAAAGGAACCTTTTTGGTACTGATTTTGCGATATGCTTCAAAATAATAAGTGGACAGTCAGGAAGTGAAGGTAATGTTAATTGGTTACATAAGACCAAACGAAGAGGATAAAGAGTGTAAAAACCAAATTCAGCTACTGTCTGATTTAAACTGTGATCAGTTATTCATCGAGGAGCATTCTTCTCCCAAAAAAAGAGTCGTACTTAAAAAAATGATGGGTACACTTCAGCAAGGTGATACGATTGTTGTTGCCAAATTATTTTCATTTGCTGATTCTACCCGCCATCTTGCCGAGTTGTTAAATCAGATAAGTGATAAACAAGCCTTTCTTTTATCTGTTGAAGAAGGGATTGACACACGAAATTCTACAGGTTATTCCTTTCAGGATTGCGTGAATTTTTTGCTTCGTTTTCAAAGCGATGCCATTAGTGAAAATACGAAAAAAGGTTTATATGAAGCTAAGCAAAAGGGGATAAAAGCTGGCCGTCCTCGCAAGCCCGATGAGAATGTAACCCGTGCAATTAGTATGTATCAAAGCCAAAAATATAGTCTCGCCCAAATCAAAGAAGAAACAGGAATCAGCAAAACAACATTATACCGATACTTGGAGAGCTGATAAGTCCTATAGGGGAGTGAGCAGTCTTGAAAAGTAAAATCGCAGTATTGGTTAGTATGATGTTGGCGTTGTTAATGGCTTCGTTGGATACAACAATAATGAATACGACAATGCCACTTATCGCGAAAAGCCTTGGTGGCTTTGATCTTTTTGCATGGCCGTTTGCTACGTATATGATCGCGACCACCGTACTTGCTCCAGTAGCAGGTCGATTATCTGACCTGTATGGTAGAAAACAGGTTTTTGCTTCTGGCATGATCGTATTTTTAATTGGTTCTTTATTATGCGGTCTGTCACAAACCATGATACAGCTTGTCATTTTCCGTGGGATTCAAGGAATCGGTGCCGGCTTCATGATGCCGTTCCCGGCCATTATTGCAGGTGACCTCTTTTCAGTTGAAAAACGCGGAAAAATTCAAGCGATAGGTACATCCATGTGGGGCTTGTCAGCAGTCATCGCTCCATTGCTGGGTGCATTCTTTGTTGAGCATTCGACATGGAGATGGATTTTCTTTGTGAATATACCTATCGCGCTTCTTGCTTTGGTAGCATTGCTACCTTATCGGGAGGAGTATACTCCCAAGAAAGCACAGATCGATTATATAGGTACGCTCTTGTTTACCACCGGCGTTACCTTGTTGCTTTTGGTAACTGTTGTTGATCGGAATCCATTCGTTTATGGACTTGCTGGTGCATTGTTTGTCATCTGCTTTTATTTTTTCGAAAAGAGGCAATCATCGTCACTGATTCCCTTTTCCATATTTCGGGACAAGACTCTTCGATGGATGAATATAAACGGTTTTCTTGGCTGGGCTGCTTTGTTTGGGGCAGCAAGCTATATTCCGTTATTCCTGCAAAATATGGCTCATCTCACCATCTTTACAAGTGGGATCGTCCTGCTTGGAACAGCGATCGGTTGGATAACCGCCTCTGTTCCGACAGGAACGTGGATTTTGAAATATGGCTATCGACCGTTGTTTATTATTGGAAATGCACTATTAGCCTTTTCTGGGGTCTTGCTGGCTTTATTACATGAAGAGAGCGGATTTTGGTACGTATTTATCGTGATGATTATTCAAGGTCTAGCTTTTGGAATGTTGTCTACAACAGGTGTGATTGGAGCTCAACAGCTTGTTCAAGCACATGAAAAAGGGATTTCCACATCATTTATGATGTTTTCTCGCAACATAGGCACAGCAATTGGTGTAACCATTATGGGGGCTTTTTTGAGCAAATCAGAGGATTTTATGAGTGGTATGTACCAGTTATTTTTGTATGGGCTAATGGGAAGCTTGCTGGCTTTCGTAACCTCTTTCTTCATAAAAGATAGACAATCAGTAAAGTGAAGAAGATATCAGGTTGGGATTCATGGAATTAAATTTAGAAGCAACATAAATAATCAAGCCATAAATTATGTTTTTTGATTTGAGCATAGCTTTTACAAAACAGTAAACTTAGAACGAAATTATGTAACCTTTGATTAAGTCTTTACCTATATCTAAGGCAGCCTAAACTCCGCTGCCTTTTTCCATTTTGGGGATATGGTTTGTACCGAAATCAATTACGATTTTTCGTTTAATTTGCGTTAGAGCACCAATAAAAATGATATCAATATACTAATACATACTCTGTTTGGAAAGGATGAATAGAAGGTATGTAATCAGGAGTGATATCATGCATTATACATTAGCAACAATTCTTGAGCCTATCCAGATTGAAAATATGGGGGAATACACGATTAAATATGATGACCTCAATTTTTACTCAGTCTGGTACGAGGACCACTGTTTGTTGGAGAATAATACACTGAATGTTGCAAAAGAGTTCTGCAAGGCAAGACTCAATCGGGATGGTAAAATCGTTTTTGTTTTTAACACGTACTTCTTAAGTATTAGGGGAGAGACCTGCTCAAAATACGCGAATGAAAACCGTTGGCATAGAAGATACCATTTTCCTTGGCTTGGTTTTTATCCGATACCTCAAAAGATCGAAAGGGGAACGTTTCTTTATGAAATTCTCATCGATGAGTTTATTGAAGCAGAAAAAAAGAGAAGGATTTCAATTGTTTATAAGTCTTACTTCACTCAGAAAGAGCGTGAAAGGTTTAACAGAATTTAATTACTATGAAAAAGCCAAAAATACCTAACTACATTTCAGTTCATGAAATGGAAGTTTTATGAACTGAAATGAAAAAACACAAAAACTCACGCTAACGTTTTTATTATAGTACTGTATGGATTGAATTAGCGTTGTAAAGGTATATTCTGGTGCCGTAATTATAGATAACTTCATTATGCAGTTGCTCGTGTTATAAAAAACTGTGACACAAACAAGTATACTAAAAATCTTAATTTAGTGTACTTGTTTGTGTCACAGTAACTGCAAAGAAGTGTTAGTATACATGTTTGTGTCACTTTGGTATACATGTTTGTGTCACTAGACAAGACAAAATCCCATTATATTTGCACCTAGCCGATTTCTGCTCTTTTTATCAGTTTACATAATATATATTATCGGACTCAAAATGAAATGCATAATTTCTAAGAGGGGTACTCACCTGTTTTATAAGCCATGTGTCACAAACCCGTTCGTATATGGATCTAATTGAAAGATGATGCCAAATAAATAGCATTTTCCCATCTGTTGGTCCCATATGACATACATGCATGTGCCGAAACACGCTCTCATAAAAACCTTATTAGTAATAAGGAGCTTTTCCAGTATGTTTGTCAGCTTCACAGTAAGACATTAACAGCAGCAACCAAACTGCTGTCTGAACCATCACTCAAACATTTATCAACTATCTACATAAACTGCTTAAATTTCATTAGAATAAAAAAATTCATTTTAAATAAAAAACAGCATTTACATTTATTGTAAATTCATTTATAGTATAATTAAGATCACTATAACTAAAAACGCCCGGAGGTCCCCAAATGACCAAAGTAATCCCAAAATCCAAAGCGATCACCACTACACCGAAAAAAAGATCGTACGAAAATACCTTGAACAACTTGGCGCAATATCTCGAACGAAATAAGAAAAAATAACCAATAGAAAAAGAGTGCCACGGAGGCACTCTACTTTGGCGTCTATAAGCTTTTCTTCTCTCTTCCTTCCCCTTTTACCCCAACCTCTATTCTTCAGCCGTTCCCATCCAATCCAACAAGTAAAAATCTGTTACCAAACGTGCGATTTGTCCCTCGGCATCATAACCGATATAGCTCGCGTAGCTGCCGTCTCCCCATCCTGTTGAAAACATGGCAGCATTACAGCCTTCCGCTAAATCTATTAGACCCCAACTACGCGTGTGCTTATACGTTTGGTCCATTTTCTTCGTCAACGTCTCAAAGAACATCTCGTCCTTCTCCATTTCTCGTTCCAAAAGCGCGCAAGCTTCTGTATCCATGAACGAGCCTGTACCCGCATCCACACCGTAGCCAAAAAATTCACCTTCGCCAAGCTGTGACACATCTGACTCCGGCCAAACAGCCATTTCCCAAGACACGACAGGTTTATCCGAGAAGGCAATCCGTGCCAATGCTACCCGTTCGTCTGGCTCCAGAGAGTCATCTGTTTGGTTTTCCTTTGACAGGGATTGAACTTGCGCGATTGCGAGCTGTACGGGGAAGCTACCCTTAGGGAAAATCTCTGTAAACGGTTCCGTCTCAAACATGACAAACGGATCATTCGCCACGATTTTTCCTGTTTTCACCTGAAGCTTGCCCACATCTTGGCGGAACAACCGATAGAAATAGCCCTCTTGCTCTATCGTATACCCTTCGTCAAATGCCGTTTCAAAAAAGGCAGGGCAGTTATGAATCATGATTTCATCCCCTTTTTCCATTCTCTACATAAAATCCCACTGACGATAGTTTGCCAGTGGGATGTCGTCTGCATGCTAATTTACTTGATCAGAGCTGCGTCCAGCGCCACTTCAATCATTTCATTGAAGGTCGTTTGGCGTTCGTCAGCGGAAGTTTCTTCACCGGTCAGGATGTGATCGCTTACGGTGAGGATAGACAATGCGTTGCGTTTGTATTTTGCAGCCAATGTGTACAGTGCGGAGGATTCCATTTCAACAGCAAGCACTTGATAGGAAGCCAATTTTTTGTACAAATCCAAGTTCTCGCGATAGAAGCTGTCGCTCGTAAAGATATTGCCCACTTTGACAGACAGATTGCGCTCTGTCGCTGCTTGATACGCTTTGTGCAGCAAATCAAAGTTAGCAGTAGGAGCAAAATCAACCTGATTGAGCAGGAGACGATTCGTTTGGGAATCGGATGATGCAGCCATACCAATAATCACGTCACGTACTTTGATGTCTTCCTGGATCGCGCCGCAAGTGCCTACGCGGATCAGGTTTTGAACGCCATAAGATTGCATAAGTTCATTGACGTAGATCGAGATAGAAGGAACTCCCATGCCCGTTCCTTGTACAGAAACGCGCTTACCTTTGTATGTACCTGTGAAGCCGAGCATGCCACGCACGTTGTTGTAGCACTCTGCTCCTTCGAGGAAAGTTTCAGCAATGTATTTGGCCCGTAGCGGATCGCCCGGCAGCAGGATGGTTTCAGCAATTTGACCTTGCTGTGCTCCAATATGAATACTCATAATCTGTTTGCTCCTTTATCAGAAAAAAATGACCTACTTGCCTATCGTACTACAAAAACCGAACAATGCAAAGTCAAGAGATCAAATGATTCCAGCGGCTTATGATTGCTCATTTGCGTGAGACTTTTGAAAATAACGAATAAGCGATACCCACAGACGGCATCGCCTCAACAACGGTTTCATTCATTTGAGGGACATCACATAGTCCATCGCTTCCAGGTGATCTCCCAGGATCGTCTGGTTAACGCTCGGTTTATTCTTTCTCTGTGTCGCTCTTTTTCTCGTAAGCTTTGCTGATGCAATGTAATGAGATGGCACGACTCGCAATTGATTGTGTAGAGCAATGGCGTGCGCAACTGCAGGTACGACCAAATGTTGAACGCCAATGATAGAGGCAGCTTGTCGCGTCATAGCAAAAGGCAAATCGTACATCGAGGAAGTCCCTAGTTCATGTCGTGAAACCAAGGTATTGAGAAATGTCTTCGCTAGCAAAATGGTATCCGGTTCCATTGATGGTCGTCGAAGTGATGTCATGCGCTTTCTCAAAGCGATGTCTGCTCCCCGGTAACACGTTCTGACAAAGGACTGCATATCATTTGCAGCTACGACGTGATCCGCATCGAGAAACAGCCACACATCTCCTGCGGCCTCCTTGGCACCAATTGCTCTCCATACATCATTCCCTAAAGGAAACGGGTAAACAAACGCTGTGAGTGGGCAGGAGGAATATGTGAGTATCTTTTTCACCGATTGATCCGGGCAGCCATCCACAACGAGTACGATTTCCATGGGCCGGAGCTTCTCAATTTGTTTGAGTACTTTTTTGATCGTCCGCTCGTGGTGGTGAACGGAGAGGATGACACTTAATCGATTTAAGTTCTGGCATTTTTCTTTGCCATTAATGTTCTCTTCTTTGCTTTTTTTTGTGGGATCTCGCATATTTCGCTTTGCGTTTGCCACCCCATCCACCACCCTCCTTAACGCGCGATTCTAGATGAATGACCGAGCGCAAATGCAAAACGTTCGATGAATGCACCAAGTCGCGGTGTCGTTGTCCATCCTGCTCTGCGCGTCGCAGCTTCGTTCCACCCGTTAGTAATTGGATTGCCTTTGCATGCTCACGATAAATCGTACGGATGTCTTTTCGCACGATATCACGAGTGCCAGTTGCTTGTTTTTCCGGGGCAAACGGAGCGATTGTCGTCATTTTGAGCCCCAAGACTGACGCATGAACCAAAGCAACTGCCGGATTGATTAAAGTCTTGGAACCAATTGCCTCCAGAGCATATCGACTCAAGGCAAAGGGTATGTTTTCAAAGGAAGCGGAGCCCATGCTTTTTTGACCAAGAAGATGGTTCAGCAAGCAATAGGCACTTCTTGGTGAACCTCCTCCTCTTCTTGATACCGAGCGGTTGGAGCATGTCGTGATAATGACATCCGATCCCTTTTTGACCAGCGTGACATATTTCTTCAAATATAAAAGAGGCATGGCGACGCGTTCGTCGATAAAAAGGACAACGTCTCCCCTCGCGTGAGCAGAGCCAATCGCTCTGGCCTCATGGCTGTCTACTTCCAAACCGGTTGAAATAACGAGGGCTCCCCATTCATTGGACAGGATAGCTTCTTTGGAGCTTACTCCGTTGCGTACGACAATTACTTCCGTGTCTCGATCTATTCTTTTGGCAATAGAGAGCAGTTTCTTCATATTCCTGGCGTTGTCACTCATTGGGATGATGACGGACACGGCAGGGCGATCATAGATTCGGTTGTCCATCTCAATCCCCCTCACCAGAGATAAGTGATTACTCTAATGTACGCTCGTTTTTCACGATTGGACACGGCATCTATCCATCATAACTCAACAAGAGATGACCTGCTTGGAACACTGGTTTTCCCATGCGCTTTCACAAAAAAAACAGGACGCGCATATTGCCACGTCCTGTTTTGACTCTCATTTTTGTATTAGTAGAACCGCCGTTGAAGGTTTCGCTCACGAATTCGTTTATTCCTCTGTGCACGGGAAAACGTATACACGATTAAGAAAAGGTTCATTCCTAACCAGACGATTAAGACGCTATAACGGGCCAGAGGATGTGTGTTGCCACTTTCTGAATCCCCAAATACAGAAGCAGGAGCTGGAGCAGGCGGATCATGACGAAGCAACGGATAAGAGACGGTTAGGTTGCCAGCCTGAACAGACAGGTTCCCATCTGCTTTTAACTTTACCAAAGGCTCCACACCTTTGGGAACCGTCGCATACAAGTCCGCCTTGGCTGTAAAAGTCACAACGGAGTTATTGCCAGGAACAGCTACTTCTGAAAAAGCATCTCCTTTTTTGGCGATTGGTTTTGTCTCAAATCCTTGAAAGCCAAAGTCCAGTAGCTTTTTCACATCTTTGTATGCATTTGCACTAGTAGAGGCCTTCATCGTGACAGCGATGAGCTCCATTTCTCCACGCTTGGCGGAGCCTACCAGCGTATGCATTGCCTGATCAGTGAAACCGTTTTTCATGCCTGTCGCCCCTTCGTAATCGCGCAGGAGCTTGTTGTGATTCACTAACACTGTTTCCCACGTTTGTCCATGCCAAGGCAGCCGCTTCGTACCGACAATCTCCCTGAAAACGGGGTTTTTCATCGCGTACTGCGAAATTTTGGCCATGTCAGTGACAGTCGTGTAATGATTTGGATCATGCAGTCCGTGTGGATTGCTAAAATTCGTTTCGGTGACACCTACTTTTTCTTTCAAATAGGCGTTCAAATCCACTGCAAAACGCTCTGTCGTCTGGCTCATATGCTCCGCAATCGCTGTACCAGCGTCGTTGCCAGAATTCATGAGCAGTCCGTACAACAAATTGCGTAGGGAAATCTGTTCTCCCTCTTCCAAATAGACACGTGTTCCTTCTTCACGGCGTGCTTTTTTTGAGACGGTGACAGTGTCATCCAGATTCCCTTTTTCTATCGCGTAAATACCTGTTGCGATTTTTGTAATACTAGCAGGGTACAGCTTCTCATGAGGGTTCTTTTCAAACAAGACTTGTCCCGTTGTAGCATCAATCAGAATGGCTGATTGTCCAGTGAGAGTAGTAGGCTCCAGGCTTGATGACTCCTCGGCAAAAGCGAAAGGCATGCCAAGGTTGAACAAAACCATCACCACAACGAGTAGGTTCGTTAGTAAAAAGCGCATGTTAGTCTATATCCTTTCCTACTTTGTCGCGTTTTTTTCAGGAGACGTTATTTCAACCGGATCCCCAACAAATCGTGAATCATTTTAAACTTTGGATTGTCCGCAAAAGCCTCTTCGAAACCACTGACATGTTCCCTGTACAAGGCTGCGGCCGAATCCAAATCCTGCTTGACGTACAAGGAAAATATTTCTTCCAATTTTTCTTCCAGTGTCGTATCAACTTCTGCTGGTGTGAGAATTTCTTGACGCAAATTGTTCATCAGCACGTCGAGCTGATGCGTGATCACGGACGCTTCATGAAGCTGCTCCAACACGTCTGTCGGAATGTTGCCCGCATACTTGTATCGCAGTTCGTGTTCATTCGTCGCCCAGAAGTTCATGCCCAATGTACGGATTTGGATCTCACAAAAGAGTGTTTTCTTTTCGCTGCCGTGGTATACCGTATACGAAACAATCATGTGAATACTTCTGTAGCCGGAATCCTTTGGAGCTGCGATGTAGTCCTTGACATCGTGAATGACGATATCCTCCCGCTCCTGCAACAACTGCTGCACCTCGCGCACGTCGTCTACATAGCGGCATACAACTCGAAGACCCGCGATATCCTGGACTTCCTTGGCGACGTCACTTTGCCAATGATCTCCCAAAAAATCGATTCCTTTTTCATTCGCCTTCTTTACTAAACTGTCGACTTTTTTCACTCGTCCGACAACAAATTCAATAGGAGAATAGCGGCCGCTTTTTAGAAAGCCGTATTTAATTCCTTTTAGTTTTAACTTTAGCTCTTCAACTGCCTGTTCATACGGCGCCAAGAAATGAACCATGTTGTTGAGCACTTTGCTTGGCACGTTTGTGACTCTCATGAAGACACCTCCAATTACTTCCAGAGGAAAGGTGATGCATCAAAAAACGGCTGCGGATTCACATACGTATTTCCCACTAACATGCCGTAATGAAGGTGAGGACCTGTAGAAAAACCGGTGCTACCCATTTGTCCAATCACCTGTCCCTGTTTCACTTCTTGCCCTGTCTTGACATCTAGCTTGGACAAGTGAGCATATATCGAAAAAATATTTAACCCGTGATCGATGATGATGGTATTGCCTGTTAAGTATAACGAGTCGGCCAGAACCACTTTCCCATGGTTGCTCGCCCAAATTGGCGTTCCTGTTTTGTTCGCGATGTCAATCGCAGAGTGCCGGTTGGCTGGCACACCATTTACTACGCGTTGATAGCCGAATGGAGTCGTTAATTTTCCGACTGCTGGCTGTTTAAACGGCTCCAAGAAATACGGAATCGCTCTCGAGTTTGATCGGGCTGCATTGATCTTTTTTTGATCGGCATTGATTCGTTTCGTATCCTGTCGCATTTTGTTGAGCTGTTTACTTACCGTGAGCTTGTCTACTTCAAATTTTTTCGGTGCGATTGTCACAGTTACGGAAAGTTTTTTGTCAGCAGATGTAACTTTATAGGTCCCTGCTTTCGTGTTAAAAGGAATCGGGATGAACCGGGCATACTCATCTTGAGTCTTTTGCAAACGATAGTTCTGCGAGAATACCGTAACGGTTTGTGGCTCTTTACTGCGTACAAAAATAACGTCCCCAGGATATGTTTTGGCTGGTGTTACGCTGATTGCTGGTTGTTGTTTCGTTGTTTGGGCGTAAACCCCTTCTACTGTCTGGCTGAATATGCTTGTCCCAGAGACGAGCGTCAATGCTGTGACCAACATGAGACTAACCATTGATTTGAACATAGACATGCTCCCTCCCATTTTCTAGTATAACAAAACACACCCTGAAAGGAAAAAGAAAAAGAAGGCTAATGAGCTAGCCTTCTCCAATCATTCCAAATGTAATCTTACTGTTTCTTCGAATAATCCGACATCATTTCCATGATGGATTGCACGCCTGTCAGCATTTCGCTTGCACGTTTTGTTTTTTGCGAGATGCCTTCAAAATCAAGCACCCCTTTTTTTCGGTCGTTCCATCTTTTAAACAGCTCTTCAGCCATTCCCGGGTTGCTACGAACCGCTCTAATCCGCATGGAATCTTCGAGAACCCACGCTTCAAATTCGGGATGCTTTTTTAAAAGTTGCTTGATTTCTTTTTTCTTCATAGCCGGACGTCGCTCCTTTCCACTGGACAAACGAGGATAGTTAACTGTTCGTTACACCATATGACTAGTCCGCGATTGTGCTTGTGTGTTTGCACCACACAGGAAAGAAAAGGGCTTTTCATGGTAAACATAGAAAAGGCCCCTAAAAAGGGACCTCTCTTCATCCAGCTATTTACTTGTCAGTACGTTAAACTTGACGGCCTGCCATTTGTTGCTCAGCAAAGCTCACCAGACGCTTGGTAATTTCGCCACCAACAGAACCGTTTTGACGAGAAGTAGTGTCTGGGCCGAGATTTACACCGAATTCAGATGCAATCTCATACTTCAGTTGATCCAAAGCTTGGTTCGCTTGAGGAACTAGCAGGTTGTTGGTGCCACCTTGGTTGTTAGCCATGATTGATTCCTCCCGACGCGTTTTTTCTCCCGGGACGGGTTTGCACCGTCAGCGTTTGCTTCTCGCCTTGAGACCGGAAGTTGATTTTCAAGAGGTGGTTGTTGACCTCTTGTGGTACTATCATCCCACCGCAACAAAAGTACATGCACGTTTTCTTTCGATATTTCAGTTGTAAAATCTGACAAGGTTGTCCCGCTCCTTTATGCTATAATGGTGCGTATAGTTTGGTAGTGAGAGGGGCAAAGTTTTGTGAGTGATTCAGGAAAAGTACTGCTCATCGATGGCATGAGCTTTTTATTTCGCGCCTTTTATGGTTCTGCTTGGGGTGGAGCCTATCGCCAGACTTCAACAGGTGTGTACACAAATGCGGTTTATGGATTTACAAAAATGATGCTCGATTACGCAGAGTTGACACGTCCTACTCATCTCGTGGTGGGCTGGGATGTCGCTTCGCGCGAGTCTTTGGTGCGCAGTCAATGGTATGACGGCTATAAATCAAATCGTCAAGCGGCACCGGATGAGCTCATTCCACAATTCGATTTGGTAAAAGAAGTAACGGATGCGTTCTCGGTTCCGAACTTGGGTTGCCCAGGCTATGAAGGCGATGATGTATTGGGTACGCTCTCCACACGTCTTTCCGAAGAAGGACACGAGGTCATCATTGCGACGGGTGATTACGATAGCTTGCAGCTCGTATCTGAGCGAGTTAGTGTTAAAATCCTGAAAAACGGTGGTAAACACGAGCATTATGATCCAGCGAGCCTCTTGGCGTTGCGTGGAATTTCACCTGAACAGGTCGTTGACGTCAAAGCTTTAATGGGAGATGCATCTGACTGTATTCCAGGCTGCCCAGGTATCGGCGAGAAAACAGCGACAAAACTGATTACCGAGCATGGTGATCTGGACAACCTATATGTAAATCTGGCAAGCTGTACGCCCAAAATGCGCAGCAAGCTGGAAACGAATCGCGATCAGGTGTACTTGAGCAGAAAGCTGGCTACGATTATTCGGGATGTTCCGGTGGAGTATGAACTGGAGGATGCCGTGTGGGAATACGATCGTCAACTCGTTCAGAGCAAATTCGACGAGCTTGAATTCGGACGTACGATGGCAGCAAGAGTTGGTTAATTGGGGTCATGATTATCGGCTGAGAGGAAGCGGTCTATCCACTTTTTTTCAGCCGATTCCTTTAGGCACTGCATAATCGCTCCGTCAGTGAAACCCACACGATTCGACGATCCGTTCGGTCTCGGAATCTTCGTACCAAATTTTCCTCCTCCAGCCTACTAATTAAGCCGGAAGTTGTGCTGTTTGACAAATCAACAGCCTTGCTAATATCCCCCATTGTTTTTGGTCCGTTTCCCAGAAATTCGAGAATCAATACTTGTTGCCAATTAAGTTCATTTGTCGCTAGTTCTTTTTGTGCAATATTTGAAAACAAGACATTGGCTCCCCGGATAAGCTTGGCCAGCTTGATCAGTTCCTTCATGGTGTCCTCCTTTTACCATTTTCCTTTTGTTAGCTACGCTCAGCGTAGACGAAACTATTAAAGAAAAAAGTGGGTAAGAGTTAAATTTTTTCTTAAGCTTCCTAAAAAAATCCCGTCCCACGAGAGGAGACGAGATTTGGAATTGACGTCGAATCACTTATTTGGCTGTTTGAAATACATCCAAGAGCAGCCCTGTGTTCTCCTCCCCATCCGCTTCCCAGCTCGTCGCAAATTTGACGCGGTGAGAAACGCCCAGCAAATCATACGCTTGTACGAGATGCTGCCTCGCAGAACCCACAATCAAGCTGTGCAAGCGAACTTGTTTATACTGGCCCAAAGAGATGAGTTTTTCTTGGACATAAGGAGATATGCCCCCAATTCCATCCGTTACCATGACAAAATCTGCACCGCGCCACGCTTGTTCTTTTTCAACCAGCGCGATGGCTCGTTTCATTGGGGCATCGAAGTGAGTCCCTCCACCAAACGCCATTTGCGCCAAGCCGTAAAAGGCAGGCCAATCTGGCTTTTTGTAGTAGAGCGGTTGTTCTCTGATCTCGCCTTTTGCCCCGAACAAGAGGAGGATAAAATCACGCTTTTCCAGCATCGAGAGGGCGGCAAACGTCATAATGAAAATTTGCGCAAGCCGCAGCTTACTTCCGCGCATCGAATGGGATGTGTCGAGCATGCAGATCACCGGACCTTTTGGTGGTTCTTCTACCCATCCGGATGTATCGTAGGTCATGAGCTTTTGCTCCAGCCATTTGAGCATGAAGTAGTTCTCGAAGTCCGGATCAGCGAGAAGCACGGCTTCACCTGGCAGCATGCGTGCAATATCGCCTGATTGCCGCAAATCATAGTATTCCTCTGGAAAATGTCTGGAGCGAATTTCTTTGCGCTTCACACGGAAGCGATGGACTTGCCTGCCTACCTCGTTCAGAAAAGCGACCAGGTCAGGATGTCGCTTCAATTTCTCAATCCATTTTAAATACTGCTCAAAGCTTTGCCTGCGCAGCTTACCAAGCTCATGACCCCAGCTTCGGTTCGCAAAACGCTGACTGGCCGTAAATACTTCTTCAACAAAAAGCGTATCGAGTTCTTCAGTGGATAGGGTCACCTTTAACGATTGCTCCAGCCATTGTCCCAGCTCTTTTTCAAAAGCGGCGATCGCTTCCTTCTCTTGCTTTTGCAGTCGATCCAGCTGCTTTTCGCGCTGAGAGAGCTCACCCTCCAATTTTTTCACCTTTTGCAGCAGTTTGGTCCGTTTCGTGAACTGAACTTTCATTTCTTCTTGCAGCTCAGTAATGCGATTTTGCAAGGACAGTACCTCTGCCCGTATTAACGGTTTGGTGTCCATGGCCTCTTGCTTGTCTTCCACGACCCGCTTCCCCTGCTGAAGCGTATAACCGACTAACTCGAGCTTGGCCTTTTGTTTTTCTGTCAGCAGCTCGGAAAGCTGTGCTTGTTGGCTTCCTTCCTGGCCTTGCTGGTCTTTCAAGCCAGTTAAAAGCGGAGAAAGCCGTTGATCCTTCTCCCGCTGCTTCACTTCCTCAGAAAACGTCTCTGTCAGCCACAGCAAGGCCTTGATCGCGGTTTTGAACGACGCACTTTCCTGCCCGACTGTACGAGGATGAATCATGCGTGTAAAATACTGCTTCATGAGCGTACGAATCATCCAATGATGAAAAGGAGTGGATTCTTGCGTCAGATCGATCTCCGGTTTTTCCAAATAAAAGACGAGGAAAAAATCGGCCAAGAGCTCCAAATCAAACCATGCTGCTCGTACCCGCGCCTCATGAACCCATTCCTGAGCGGTGCGCGAAGAGGCGAGATACGTTTCAAATACATAGCGATCAACACCGCTAGCGCGAATGATCATGCGAACTACCCCCTACAACGTAAAATCATAATCCGCCCCGGGGATTTCCTTGTCAAAAATCGTCCGATACGTGCGCTGTAGCTGCTGCAAAATCCGTTCGCCTTCAATTCGCAGGTACGAATACTTGACTGCGTATTTTTCTACATGGGGAATCAAGCGGTTTTTTTCCAGGACATAGGTATGCAGATCGTGCTCCCGCTTCTCCCATTGAATGAGACGATTGCGCAAGTCTCGCGCCGTCTCTTCTACCTCTTCGCGACTCTCCTCCAACAACCGGATATTGCGCTCCATCGCTTCCTTGCCCAGCTTTGCGCCCACTTCCTTTTTAAACTGGAACGCATGCAGCTCCGATTCTTTTTCCTTCCATTTATCCGCAATTTGTCCGAAGCGCTGGAGTGGTAATTCACTCTCCATATCATTCTTCAGCACTTCCGTAAATTGTTGTTCAAACGCTTCCTGCATGACCGTCAAGTCCTCAGGAAGATTCCACAGCATATGCGGAGTGAAAACCGTGTCCCAGATGGTCACCTGTTCACGTCCATGCAAGGCAGCAGAAGTACGCCATACATGCGCGATTTTGCTCCAGCGGCGGTCGGAGAGTACATACTCTTTTGCTTCCAGGTCTTGTTTTAGACGGTACAAGAAATAAATGATGATTTCTGGAATGACCACTTGCTTCGCTGCCGCTTGAATATCCTTCACGTCATACAGCGAGAACACAACAGGAAGAGGCGTCGTTGGCAAAGAAAACATGCGCTCATAGCTTGCAGCATGCTTCAAATAGTAAACCTCATAGCGGAACAGGAAGCGGTCATAGAGAGCAGTCAATTGATCATCGTCATCGGGAAGTTCATTCGATGCAGCGATTAAGAACTGCAACGGAACCTCCTCTTTTTCTCTGCCATTGAAATAAATTCGTTCGTTCAATATAGAAAGCAGCGCATTCAGAATCGCGCTGTTCGCTTTGAAAATTTCGTCCAAAAACGCAAACTGCGCGTTGGGCAAATAGCCTGTTGTTTTTCGTACGTATTGATCCAGCTTCAATTGCTGGAGAGAGACCGGACCGAATATCTCATCGGGCGTCGTAAAACGGGTAAGCAAATACTCGAACCAATGTTCCGATCCAAAAAGCTGAGAGACAGATCGTGCTAGCTGAGACTTGGCTGTTCCCGGCGGACCGATTAACAAAGCGTTTTCCCCGCTCATGATGCCGAGCATTAAAAGGCGAATCAATTCACTTCTTTCCAGGAAACGGCGCTCCAAAAGCTCAATTGCCTGGTCCATTTTACGTTGGATGGGTGTAGTCGAATTCATCGTAGTTGGCTGCACGACGGACTGGTTACGTACGTCGATGTGCCGATCCCCCTCTCTTGCTTGGAACCCAAATATTCGTCATTCATTAATAGTGGCATATCATGGACAAAAATGCCAGTTTTCCAGCCGATTCACTCGCTTGATCTAGGATGTGCGTTCACCCATGGCCTATTTTTCGCATATGTTGTGACATCCAGGTACTTTCATCGGAGTAACGAAAAAGGAGGGTGCGACATGGGAATCGAGCTTTTGTGGATACATGGTGTGTACGTCTTGTTCGTAATCGGCATTGTTCTCGTAATGGTTTTGCGAAAAGATACGAGTCTGATCAGTATCGTAGGCATAGCGGTCCTCGGTTTCGTAGCGACCGGATCTGTGACAACAGCTGTCGGCGGAATATTCGGCAGCTTCATCTATGCGATTACCGAGCTATTGCCGACGATATTAGTCATCTGCATCATCGTTGCCATGAGTCACGTTTTGACGGATACGGGCGTAAATGAAACGATGATTCGGCCGATGACCCATTTGGTTCGAAATCCCACATTGGCTTATTGGGTCATCGGGATTGTCATGATGGTCATTTCCTGGTTTTTCTGGCCTTCTCCAGCTGTCGCACTGATCGGTGCTGTCATGTTGCCCGTGGCATTGCGCGCTGGCCTGCCGGCGATGGGTGTCGCCGTTTCGATGAACTTGTTCGGACACGGGATTGCACTGTCCGGCGATTATATTATTCAAGGGGCTCCTACTTTAACAGCCAAAGCCGCAGGGATTCCTGTCTCGGACGTGATTTCGGCCAGTGTCCCCCTCGTTATTATTATGGGCGTCGTGACAACAGCAATCGCATTCTGGTATTTGAAAAAGGACATGAAGCTCGGCGTGCTTGCTTCCCCCAAAGAGACAGTCGTACCCGATGCTGTTTTTACTTCCACACGAGTCCCTTTGTCAGATGGCGTGCGTCGTACGTTGGCTGGACTTGTGCCGGTATTATTTATCCTCGATGTCGTGGCCATGTTTGCTTTTGATTTACGCGGAGGCGATGCAACGGCGCTCGTGGGCGGAACCGCCTTGCTTATTCTCATCATCGCAACAATGCTCGCGCACAAGCAAAGTGGTCTCGAGCAAGTTACAACACATCTCATTCAAGGCTTTCAGTTCGGGTTTAAAGTCTTTGGGCCAGTCATCCCGATTGCTGCTTTCTTTTATATGGGCGACAGTGGGTTTATTAAGGTGTTTGGGCAAGTGCTGCCGCAGGGTTCACACGGAATCGTGAACGACCTTGGCGTGGCGCTTGCACAGACGATTCCCATTAGCAAGGAAGTGGCTGCTCTTACTGTATCCGCAGTAGGTGTCATTACAGGGCTGGATGGCTCAGGCTTCTCCGGGATTACTCTAGCTGGCTCTTTGGCCCAACTGTTCGCAACTGCTTTGGGTGCTGGTGCGGCAACCTTGACAGCCCTCGGACAAATTGCTGCCATCTGGGTCGGCGGTGGAACGATTATTCCTTGGGCATTGATCCCTGCTGCCGCGATTTGCGGAGTAGACCCTTTTGAGCTGGCGAGACGCAATCTATATCCGGTGGCGATCGGACTTTTGGTGACGACAATCGTGGCGATGTTTCTTCTGTAAAACGTCGCTATTTATACGAAAAAGCGAATGGTCACGTGCCATTCGCTTTTTTCTTGATCTGGTTTGGAGATAGACAAGTTTTCTCATTCTGTTTTTTTCCGAGGTTCATACACTTGTACTAGCAGTTATTTGGATGGGAAAGGAAAAAACCAGTATGAAGTTGTGGGGAAAAAGTATCCAGGTTGCAGCAACGTACATTGGAACGGTCGTAGGTGCCGGGTTTGCGAGCGGTCAAGAAATTCTCGCGTTTTTCACCGCTTACGGTCATGCGGGAACGATCGGCATCCTGCTCGCCACATCTCTTTTTGTTTGGCTGGGCTACAAGATGATGCTAATCGCTCATCATTTGCGCACACCCTCCTATGAGTCCTTTAATCAGAAACTGTTTGGACCGATGATCGGTCGTACGATGAATATTTTGGTCTTTCTCACCCTTTTTGGCGTAACGACTGTCATGTTGGCAGGAGCGGGCTCGGTCTTGGAGGAGCAGTTTGACATTCCGTATTTGGTCGGGACCATAGCCACTGTTCTGTTCGCCCTGTTGATTCTGCGAAAAGGGTTGGAGCAACTACTCGTCGTGAATGCGATTGTCGTTCCGTCGATGTTATTGTTTGCATTGCTTATATTGCTGGATGGCACAGCCGAATCACCAATGCCCCTCTCAGCGCCATCCGATTACTCGTTTCTATGGAAAACGATCTTGTATGTGTCCTTTAATCTGGCCATGGCCCAATCCGTTCTCATCCCGATCGGCTATGCGATCCGCGACAAGGTTGTTTTGTTTCGGGCAGCCGTTATTGGCGGAGTCGTGCTTGGATTCATGCTCCTTGTCGTCCATACTGCCATGTTGGCCAACTGGGACGATGTCCGTCTCATGAATATCCCGATTCTTTTCGTAACAGACCAATGGAACGAGTGGCTCCAGCTGTTCTTTGTTTTCGTACTCTATTCCGAGATTTTTACCACACTGATTTCCAACGTGTTCGGCATTGGTCAGCAGCTGCGTGAATTATTGGACGTTCCGGAATCGAGGCTTTACCTGTATTTGTTCTCAACTTCTTTTGTATTGTGCCTAATTGGGTATAGTCAGTTGCTCATGTTTTTGTATCCGTTATTTGGGTATTTGGGGTTGTCTACCCTCTGTCGGATTTCGGTTCCAGGGACGATTCCTAAGCATAGATTTTAAAAACGGACGACCACTCTTCCCATCAAGATCAAGAACACATATTGTTCGTGTTTAGGAGAGATACTTACGATAACCAAAAGTATTACCCCCGAGAATCTTTTAACAAATGAGATGACGGCTCAATATTTACGAACGATTTTAAATTATATTTATATATAGTTCGGAATAAATCCTGACCACGTTTCTCAACAGTCTTTCACATATGAACCTATACGTAAAAGCCGACTCTCCATCGTGAAGCAGTCGGCTTTTTACTATAAATGATCAATTGTTCGCGACTCGCTTCTTTGATCATATCTCCAATCATTTCCACCCGCTAGCTTTCAATTTTGTTGATTTGTACCCGCCAGACATATTCGCACTCTCTTTTGGAACTCTTTCATTTATTTACAAACGAATGGTAACATTTGTCACGACTGAACCGTCATAGTTTAAGCCAACTCATCAACCTACTAGAAAGGAATTCCTATCATGAAATTTTCTACCCTGTTAAAAACCATGCTCGCTCTGTTCCTCACCTTCGTCTCTACCTCGCCAATCAAGGCTGAAGAGCAGCAAGACCCATTAAATCCACCGCAATTACCAGTGGTTTATCAAAACCTGCAAATCCCGTCTCATTTGACCGAGCCATTCTTTCTTTTCACGAAGCAACCACTTTACAAGCACGATTCACCTCCAAAGACTTACACCATGTCATTGGTTTCACCGTCTGGAAAAGTAATAAAAAGCAAGTACCTCGCTTATAAAAGTGAAGTGTACCCGCTCCGAAATGGGTACGGTTATTTTTATAATGGCAGCTTTTTCAAGCATACGGAATATTTGGTCTACGATAAGCATGGCAAAGTTTCACCGATGGGTACCTGTTGCGATGTTGGTTTCAACCAGATACATGGGGAATGGTTTACGGGCACGGACTACCCGGGAAACTTGCCGTATCTGTACAATGCCAAAACAGGGAAAATTACCAAGAAGTTTCCGGACGCGGATCATCCATTCTACGTAGCCGAACCGACTGCGAAATCGTTTGATCCGTACTACTTGCCCTATGGTGAAATGGTAAAAGACGCAAAAGGGGACGAATACTACAAGATGGGTATGAGAAATATTCATGGAAAAAAACTGAGCAAGCCATTTTTTGATGAATATTTCGGATATGGTGAAGGCTGGCATCGTGTGAAAATAAACGGCCAGACGCATTTTATCAGCAATGAAGGCAAAATTATGCTGAAGCCTTCCCGTAATTACAAAGTCGAATCGAATATGCACAGTGGAGCATTCATTGTCTCAGGCAAGCTGGGGAACGAAGAATTTTATGTGCTGATGAATAAAAAAGGGCTCATTGTTTCCAAAAAGTATGCGTTTATCCGCCCGACAGCTGATGGTCACTTTCTCGCTGTGACGAAAAACAACAAGCAATATACCTTTGCCAAAATAAACGCAGCAGATAAAGTCGTCTCACCTCAACAATATGTGCTAAATAAGCCGGAACAATTAAAAGAGCTCAAACAGACGGGGCAGTTGTTCCATACGGATACCCAGATCATAACGAACACAGCTAACAATAAAAGCTTCAACTTTCCGCATCAATTGTTGATCACCCCTACGAATGAAACAGTTGCCATCGAGTACACCATCTCAGGGACCAAGAAAATAGGCGTGTATACTCATGACGGTAAACTGATCTATGAGGAGATTATCAAATAAGCAGGTACAATGAGCCTGGCTTCTCTAAAAATTAACGAAAAAAGCACGACAATGCCCTGCAAATCAAGGGAAATGGTCGTGCTTTTTCTTATCAAGTTTCCTTGGTCTCCCAAGTGATCACGCAATTATTCCAATCCCGCAGGCTTTTCCCTTCCATCCAATGGATACCAGCGAAGCACATCACGCGGAGGGCTTGCCAACCCTTCCTCCAACAAGACACACTTCCAAATTTCATCACCCGGCCCATCGGTTGTATCGCCGTCATTGATAACAGGACCATTTTCATATACATAGTTCGATATATTACGCAGGAAACTCGCAACTTCATTCGGATCGTAGGCATCCCCATTAAATACCGCCTCATGATCGATCACATCCAACTGTTGCATGCCGACGGTATCCATCAAAAGCCATCCTTCTGGAAGATTGAATAACCGGACATTGGACCACAGCTCCAGCGGAAGAAGCTGTATTTGCTCATAGCGTTGATCGAGCTCTTGCATCAGCTCGGCAGACGCGAGGCACTCTCCATTTGGATTAAAAAAGCAAAGGGCTTCTGGCATTTTCAACAGCGATTCCGCAATAGCAGTGACTGTCTTCAACTCCGGGAGCGGCTCGTAGTCCTCAGGCAGTACAGGAGCCTGATCGTTCGACTCTCCCAACACGAAAGAAGAGCGAATACGGATAAACGCTTTGTGCTCGGATGAGACTTGCCGCCCTTCGGGAAATCCCCACGACTGCTGAGCTGCCCGCTCAAGGCTATTCGAGAACGTAAACGGTCCGAAAAAGCCCATCGACCAAGCGCCAAACAGCATCGTATCTTCTGCCGGATCTCCCATACTATCCGGCCAAGGCTTATCGACGACATCGACCTGAATATATCCGTTTACATCTGGACGGTACGGAATAAGCAAGCTAGGACCGCTGAACACCCATTGGTCGAACGTTTCCATGATGTTGGCAATTTCGAATTGATCCTTGAGCATGTCTGCTATTTTATGAATCGGAACCGCCTCTGACAGCAGGACGGCAACTCCTTGAGAATACATACCTTTTGGCATATCGTCATCTTCTTTCCATTCTATTTTTATGAGGCATGGTGTGCTTTACGTAACTGTAAATCTGATCCCTTGAAGCTCCTTCATCGCCATTTCCAGATCAACTTCCGGATTCAGCTCCATCATCATTTCTTTGGTGATGGAAGTATTTGAATACGTGAAACCAACTAGATCGAGCGGGACTTTCACCTCGTAGTAGGCTTCTGCCCATTCTACATAGTCTTCTGGACTGTCATATATCATCCCAAGCAAAAAATCTGATCCGTCATCCAAGCCTTGCGGATTATGTACGTCTCCTGTTTTCCACACGCGATCAGTAGATTCTCGCCATAAGCAAAACGTAACGTCCTCCTTGGTAACCGCTTCGTCATCGAGTCGATGAAGCAAAGCAGGAGGGACTTGCTCATAGATGCCAGGCCAAACTTCGTATTCTCCTCTGGCGGGGACTCATTTCCGATTCATGATCGAACCCTTTTACAATGACGCCCTCAGGGGTGAACAGGATGAAAAGATCGTCGCCAGCGCCATTGCTAACGCTCGCGAAGGTTGTGTTTTCATCCCATTGTGGATCAAACTGATATCTGCGCAGCCATTCCTCTTGACACAATACGATATCCAGTGCGCTTAGGATAAGCAGGCGCTGTTTTAATGCTTCGGGCTCTAAGAAAGGCTTAGGCCAAATGCTCATGTTAGATTCTCCTTCAAGTTTCTAGCTACTATAAATAATTCGTCCAAATACTCGTATTTGTCTATGGGACGCCTTTTCTAATCCCAATGCAAGAAACACTCCACGGACAGCTTTTCCGTGCCGCACTCGGGACAAGCTAACGCAAGACCGTGATCAAGCTCCTCATCGACAGGCATAGAAGGCATTTTCTCTGAACATCGTGGACAATCATAGCTGTTCTTATATGTATCGGTATCCGACTCCATATGCAAATAGGTGGCATTCAGCAGGTAATTGCATTTCTCGCAAATATACAGACCTTGAAAGCAGCTATGTCTCGTGCTATTGTCCTGCATAAAATCACGGATGCGCTCCTTGCCAGCTTCATCCTCGAACCATTCCCATATTTCCGGCAATCGAATATATCTGAATCCAACGCCAACATATATTTTTTGGTTATAGGAACAATGATGACAAAGCAGCTTATAAGCTTCTCCCATACTATTTCCCTCCTCTATTGAGGAAACTTTTTCACTATGTCAAGAATCGATCCAGCAGACTAAAACAAAAATTTACCAGCACCACCACAATAACAGCCCGGACACTAGTCCCACCCAGCTTCTTTATCTCATCTAGATCAAGCGTTGTATGTTTACTGTGAGCTTTTTTAATTGTTTGCACTGCCGAAACATAGTACAAAAAATTGGCTGTTAATGCGAAAAGTACTCGTTGAGTAATTGCGAAGACAATGTATATTTCATAAAAAGTAGCATCATCAAGTCCAACTAAACCCAATAGTAAACCTACACATAGATTCACAGAATAAATAATGATTGCAAGCAGATACATCTTCCGGAAGGCAAACCATGCTTCTCCAAAAAATGCAGCTCCCCAATTCCATGAGAACCCTTTTGTACGCCACACATCCAGATAGTACTTATGGTGGTGGACATACGCAGATAAATAATTTAGCGTTAGTTGAGTGTCCAAGTATTCCCCTCCAATTCTAATCGTGCTTTTCTAACGGATTATTGTAATCTGCCAATCCACATATCGATCTGTTCATCCCCGAAAATGATTGTTTGGACTCCATACCGTGGCTTATTTACCCAAAATTCTCCAATCTCCATCACGATATCGATTGCCATCTCATCTGTTTTTGTAAATAAATCGTCTTCATCTGATCTCCATCTTGACCAAAACAGCCAACACCACTTTGCGACTTCTTCATGGGAGAGTGTTCTCGCTCTCGATCGTTCAAGTAGTTGACAAAGACTCTCTTTGCTATGAGGATATTGCCCCAGATTGATCATGTAATACAGTCACTTCCATTCATGTTGGATTCAACCCCAAAGCTTCAATGCCCTTGAATTATACCAAAAATAACCAACCCATTCGACACCAAACCCGATCTTGACAAAAAGACACTAGTAGAACGACTCTAGTGTCTTTTGAATCCAATATGTTGCCGTATAAACCTAGCTTTTACATACGCGGGCCAAATTTCACTTTCTTCCTCGACCATCCTCTGTTATTCGATTTGATTCAAATAATCGCGAAGCTTACCGATCATTCTCTCATCCACATCAAAATCATAGTGAGGCTCCAATTGCTTCCTCAATTTGTCCGCCAGCATCAGCGCATGCGTATAGGCTTGTTCCAATTCCTCTTTCCGCAATCTTGCTGTGATCAATGTGTAATCCTCGTATGCTTCAGGACTCAAGTCTCTCTCCAAATTCTTCGTGCTGTTTAGCCACCGCTCTACATTCTGCTCATTGATTCTAAGGAGCTGCAACATATACTTTTGCACATAGGTTAACACCTCTAAAGATCGTGCGAGTTCTCCTCTTCTCATCACGTTTATTCCCAACAACCAAGCGTTAACAAAGTTATGGAAAGCAAAGGAAACATTTTCATCAGTCAATCTCTCTGGACCTTTGCCCCCTAAATCATCCAGATATTCTCTCAGCATCCCTGTGTTGTCGTAAATAAACATGGAGTTTGTATCAGGGAAAACTCCCGTCGGCTTGAAGCTTTTTATGATTTCGATTTTTGAGGCAGGCAAGAAATGAAACTCACCTCGGATCAAATTAGAAAAAATCACGACTTCCGTTCCATATTCATTGAAAAACATCAAATCGTAAGGAGCAATATTGGCGACCCAATGTTTGGATTGAAATGTCTCAAAAGAAGGATCGTCTATAAAAATATAAAACTCAACATCCGAGTATTGATCCCCCTCGCCCTTTGTAAAGGAGCCATACATCATGCATGATGTAACTTGCTCATCTTGCTCACAAGCTTCTTGAACGGCTTCGATAATCTGCTTCTGTTTTAGCATTTCACACACTCCTTTCAAAAATTTTACAACAGATTTTTCTTTCGGTATACCGTCTACCTAATCCATAAGCCCTTGACTTTCACATTAGCGTGAACGTTTAGACTACATTCTGAAAGATTACTCATTCACTCAAGGAGGAACAGAAATGAACATCTATACAGGGAAAAAAGCTGTCGTAACTGGAGGTACACATGGTATGGGTTTGACTGTGGCAAAAGCATTGCTGGCAGGTGGCGCTGAGGTAATCGTTTCTGGCCGCAATCCGAAAAATGCGGAAGAAGCCAAACGTGAGCTGGGCGAACGGGCACAGGTTGTAGTGTCTGATGTTTCAAGCATGAAGGATGTGCAAGCATTCGGAGACTATGTTGAAAAGCATTTCGGCAAGATCGATTTTCTCCATGTGAATGCAGGCACTTCCATTCTGGAACCGTTTTTGGAAGTCACTGAAGAGACCTATGATCGGATTTTTCAAGTGAATACCAAAGGGGCATTTTTCACCGTCCAGCGCTTGGCGACACTTATTCATGAAGGAGGCTCGATCGTATTTACATCTTCCGTAGCAGATGAAGGCGGCTACCCCGGCATGAGCGTATACAGTGCATCCAAAGCGGCATTGCGTTCCTTGGCCTCCGGGTTTGCAGTGGAGTTGCTAGACAAGGGGATTCGCGTCAATGTCGTGAGTCCCGGTTTCATTGATACGCCTTCCATGGGAGTTGCCGGTTTCACGGATGCAGAACGTGCTACTTTCCAGGAGCTTGGCGACAAGGTTACACCAATGAAACGTCATGGTTCATCAGATGAAGTGGCCAAAGCTGTGCTATTCCTCGCCTTTGACGCTACCTTTACGACTGGTGCGAGGCTAACTGTGGATGGTGGTCTCGGGCAAAACTTAAGTTCATTGTAATAAGACAGCCCCGAAGCATCTGATCGCTTCGGGGCTGTGACTATGAACTAGCTCGTAACTTTTTTACCACGTGTAACGGATATTTGCCTCTCCAGCGTTTTCTTCCACTCTTGGAGTGCCTCAATCTGTTCATTCACTCTGCTGAGCTTTTGTTCGTAAATCGCAAGCATTTCCTCGCAATATTCGTAATCGTCGGGAGATGCAACTTCCCCTCTGAACAACGTTCTGATTTCATCCGCTGTTAACCCCAGCTTTAAGTACAGTTGAATCATCTTGACGCGCTTGACTGCCGATTCATTGAAATGGCGGTAATCATTTTCGAGTCTTTCTGCCTGTAGCAAGCCCTTTTCTTCATAATGGCGGATCGACCGGGTACTGACATTGGTTAATTGTGATAATTCACTTATTTTCACGCGGCAAAGGACCTCCTCACAACAATTGGCTACCTTAATTATATGCGAGTCGAGACGAGGAATGAAAGATGCCGCGTATCAGGATGATTCATAGATGTCGCTGTGTCGTAAATCCTTTCTCCTTATTGGAAAAGAGCAATGTCATTCCCATCAATATGACAAGCACGCCTACTACTGCAAAAGGGAGATGCTTTTCCAATTGGTAAAGACTTGTGCTGAGAATGGGCGCGATCACAGCAGAAATACCTTGGACGGATGCGACAAGCCCCGCTACGCCTCCCTGTTGCTCGCGACCAACTGCTAAGGAAGAGCCAGCCATAAATCCCGGCATCATGAACCCGGTTCCAATACCGAACAAGAAAAAAGCTACGTAATATACGATCAAGTTCATGAAAAAAAGAAAGAGAGCCAAGCTGATGATGACAAGCAACGAACCAATTAGAATAAGTGGTTTTGGCTGCCATTTCGGATTTCTCATTTGGAGTCCTTGCGTAACGATCATCGCTACTCCGGTAATCATGAGGCCAACTGAAATCATGCGAGCGGTTTCCTTCGTCGTCAAAGACAACTGGTCCTGAAAATAAAACCCACCCACGACCTGCAAGGTAACGATACTGACCATTGTCGCCAATCCAGCAAACAAATAAAGCGTTAGGCCTTTTTGAAAAGGATTCACCTTGGGTAGTTTTTCTTGAATAACTGGTTTGTGAGCAGGAATCAAGAAACTGACGACAAGCAAAGCGACAATCGGTAACAGGGCGCCAATGTATAACGGCCAGATGAGACCGATAAGCGCAAAGGCTCCAGCAATCGCCGGGCCAAGAACAAGCCCCATCCCATTGGCGGCGCCGATTAACGCCATACCTGCTGCTCTGCCTTTTTCATCCGTGACGTCCGCCATGTACGCCTGCGCCGCCGAAGGAACGGCCGGAATAAACATCCCGATTAATCCACGAGCCATAATCAGCAAAAGAACCAGTAATCCACCTCCTATGAGCTGCGACAAACCCGCATACATCGTTGCCGTGAACAGGACATAACTCACGAACATTCCGATAAAGCCAATGACAATGACTGCTTTCCTTCCCCTTCGATCGCTTAACCGTCCCCAAACGGGCGCCATCACAGCCATTGCAATGGAGCCGAGTGAAATAATGATGCCAGAATGGATTTCATTGAGTCCCAATTCACGAATGAGCGGGGGCATCACAGGAGCAATAATCATCAAGCCTACCATCGCGACAAACACACTTAAAAAGATACTGAACCGTATTCGAAACATTGTACATCTTCTCCTTCCAGACGTTCGCATTAGAGAAATCGTAAAAGAAATGCATAACGGCTGCTACCTCTGAGCGGAGAGTTTATGCCCCGAAACGGATTATTCTACTTCTCTCCTTTTGAACATTTTTGCATGATCGGGCATTGCTCCTTTGAGCGGGACCACATCGATGGCGCACGATCCGTGACTTCTTCAAGTAATGCTTTGAAATGCTCAAGCTGGCTTATTTTTTTGTTGATTTCTTCTATTTTGGCAAGGGCCAGCTGGTGCATTTCCTGAGTGGGAAGCTCTTCGTCTTTTTTGTACAGAATCAAAAGGTTTTTGATCTCTTCTAAGGTAAAGCCAATTTCCTGAGCACGTTTAATAAATCGGATGTCGGCAACGGTTTGCAGTGGAAACATGCGGTAGCCGGATTCATTCCGAGGGGCTGTGGCAATGAGTCCCCTTTTTTCGTAGTATCTGACTGTTTCAATATGCACGTTGGCTTCACTCGCCACTTGGCTTCTGGTCAATCTATCCATTTTTTCCTCCTCAATCGGTATGAGAAAGGCTGTAGTTAGGTACAGAGTCAATCAGCAAAAATGAGACTTCCAGTCAGCATGTAATAACGCCCCAGGAAGTCTCATCTGCACTTCTACTATGTTTCTTTTTTCTACAGCTTTACTACCATTTTTTCTTAGGTGGACATATCGGTTTGCAAGGCGGCGGAAATGTCGGTTTTGGTGGTGGTGTCGGTGCTGGTGTTGTTGGAATAGGAACTTGCTGATCCTGCAAAACCTTCAGGCCAAGACGCAGAACGATTTTTTCACGAACGGTCGAGAATGTCTTGGTTGTGTCTTTGCACCGCTTATTTTCCAAACCGATGTCTAATTCGGTGAATTCCGTGAATAGCAGCTCACAATACGGTCTTTCGTTGTAAAATTTTCGGTTGCCAAACAAACCTACGTTAATCTTTGCCCCATGACCCGATTTATTCAGATATTCTCCGTGTGACTCGAAATCTGGTGCCAGCTGCAAAGTCGGTCCTGTAGCCGGAAAGGTCAGATCCGTACAGAAATCGAATGGGATCAGCGCCGTTGTATGTCGTACATCACCGCATACAGCACTTCCCGTTACTTGATCGACTGTGGTGTACTCGATATTTTTGCGAATAAAACCACTGACGAACAACTTTGCAGATAACGGGTTGAATGTGGGAACCAGCTCACATTGCTCCAAAATGACACTCTTTAATACTCGAATGATCTCAAGTGCAGGCCTTTCCAAATGGACATTAGCCTCCACACAGACGACAACAGCCGTTTCTGCCAACGTTACAGGTACTTTAATTGTTTTAGGAAAAGCGGTTTCGGTTGAAGCCATTCCGAACACACGGGCGTTTTCCACCGTGCAGCTATTTTGCGTAACTTGAGTTTGGCCACATTTACAGCCATCGCCATGTATACCCATTTTTACTCTCTCCTTTATCAACGACCTACTCTCCTTATATTATATGGACTAGATTCAATATGGATTTGGCTGATGCCAAGCGTTATCTGCCCTTTTTTCTAGAAAAGACTGTTTACCTTTTTCGTTATGTATGGTGGCGGAACGGGAACCAGCTGCTTCCGATACCACCATACACGACCGCTAATGGTTGCCAAGCCGCTGAACTCCTTCCATTCTGATTGAGAATCCGTGAGCGGATCTGCCATCACTGTGATTTGCCATTCTCCCGTCTCTACCCATCTATTCGTCGGACAAGCTGGTGCTGTGAGGAGAATTGCACTTGTTCCTACATTTGCTTTCGGTAAGGATGGTCGTAATACTGTGGAGGTAAATGGAATGCGAATCGTTTCGTGCTCTAATTTTTGCGAATGGACAGTGATCCCCAAACCCTTGATTTCCAACTCACCAGACAGCCAGATAAGCTTTTTGCTATCATCGTGCCGAACGTGCTGGACATCAATCTTGCTTTGGCATTCCACTTCCTTCCAATTTAGCTTCCAGGGTATACGTAAGGAATGGACCCACTCTACGTCCCAAATTTCTTCCAAAAAAGCCACCTGCATGAACGATTGACCGGTGCGTTCCACGTAGACTACTTTTGCTTGAATCAGTTCATGCTGAGCACTGTTATTTTCTTGCGGAAGATCCTTGGCATCTATGGGGGTGGGACTGGAATGAGGAGAGACGTGTTCGGTAGCTGCCTGGTTGGCAGGAGGCCGCGTGGCATGATTTCGTCGTTTGCCCTTCTGTTTCTTAGAACGATACAATTTCTGCTTATCTATGGCACCTTCCTGAGGCAACATCTGTTCCTTCGTTTCGACATAGAGGAGCGGGAGTGATGCTCTCGACTTTTTCAAGGAGCCTCGATGATTAAGAATGGGCCTTCTATTCTTAGGATTTTTCTTGTCGTTCGGCATGTCCTCGCTCCTTTCCATCAAAATACTCCTCCCTTTATCCATACGTGATCGCCCGTCTGATTGTATAGACGCCTGCCCTTTCGGTAAACAATTCGTCTTCCCATCCACTTGCTTACAACAACAAGACATCCGCCTTTATAACGGATGTCTTGTTCACTACGATTCTTCATTGCTGCGCTTTTCTTTAATCAGGTAACGGCATTTCACTTGTCCTTCCGTCATACACGCAGTACGCTCTACATGCGCATCTACTAGCGACTCAAACAAGGAGAGCTCGCATTGACATGCGTGGCGATAGCGAATGGCTACTTGTAGGAGAGGACAATTTGCTTCTTCAAGCGCATACAAACCATCCCTGATTTTTTCCAAGTGAGGCATGTATCCTTCTTCATTTTGTATGCTCGCCAACGTTTTCACTCGCTGGTCAAAACCTTGTCCTCTCATTACCTCCCGATAGTTTTGTAACGACCGTGCCATTCTCTTCTCAAATAATTGATCGACGAAGGCTTCCCCATACAAATCCTGAATGCCCGCCACCATCTCCGTAGCCAAATCGCTGTAGTGACGCGGAAATAATTGCTCAGCAGTATTCGTCAGATAATACACATAGGTTGGTCTGCCTGTTCGCTGGCGGACGATTCGCGACTCGATATACCGTTCTCTATGCAAAACATCTAAATGCTTACGCACCGCGACTTTGGTTATGCCAAGATGCTTTGACAGTTCCTGGGCATTGATCGAACGGCGCTTCTTAAGCAACACCAAAATTTCTCGACGCTTCTCCTGTTCTTGAAAATAGACCGCGTGTCTGTTCATTGATGGACCTGCCTTAGCGGATTGCTTCGTTATACAAACGATTGACTTCCTCCCAGTTGACCACATTCCACCAGGACGAGACAAAATCAGGGCGCTTGTTTTGGTACTGCAAGTAATAAGCATGCTCCCACACATCTACGACCAATATGGGCGTTTTCTTCTCCATAAAAGGAGTATCCTGATTGGGCGTGCTCGTCACTTCCAACTTGTCTCCGTTGACTACAAGCCAGCCCCATCCTGATCCGAAGCGACTGACAGCTGCTTTTGTCAATTCATCCTTCATTTCCTCAAAACTTCCGAAATACTTGTCGATTCCTTTCGCAATATCCCCTGTCGGTTTCCCGCCGCCAGCCGGACTCATGATCGACCAATACAAGCTGTGTCCATAATGACCGCCTCCATGATTGCGAACTGCCATGCGAATGTCTTCCGGGATATCCTCCAAGTTACTGATTAGTTCTTCGACCGAAGCATTCCTGAACTGCGAGTAGTTTTCTAGGGCCTTGTTTAAGTTGGCCACATACGTTGCATGATGCTTCCCGTGATGAATTTCCATCGTTCTCGCATCCAGGTAAGGTTCCAGCTCATCATAGCGATATGGCAGTTCCGGTAACGTAAAGGCTTCCATTTCCTATCTCCTCCAATCTTGATTGTCAGTTACAAGCCTAGTTTACAAGATGAAAAATATTTTGTACATATACAAATTTGTTTCCTTAATGCAAAATGTAATTATGTAGGAAACATGCATTGCAAACCCTACCGCTCTGTTGTAAAATATCGACAACTTATCTTTCCTAAAGGAAACAATTTTTCTTTAAGTCAAATCTTTGGTGCAGGAAGGAATATGATTCCATGAACGTCGTATTGCAAAAGGAACCTCCATATCCTGTTTTTCAGCCCCTGGTGCATTTGACGACAGGACAATTTTTCGGGTATGAAGCACTTCTTCGCTCAGCTGCACACTACTCGCCAGAATCCCTTTTTCGAAAGGCTCGTTCAGAAGGACACTTGTATGAGTTGGATACGCTGTCGATAAAAAAAGCAATTCAATCGTACTTTACGAATGTGACTTTCAACGATCATGTTCCGCTCTTGTTCATCAACGTGTTTCCTTCTACGTTGTTGAACCCTGCTTTCCTATCGTTTATTACCGAGGGCTTGTTTAGATCGTGGAACAGTCGAATTGTCTTGGAAATTAACGAGGCCAATGAAGAAGACAAGATGTGGGAAATCAGATTGTTGGGGCAAAAAATACATGAGCTGCGACAGCATGGATTCTTGATCGCATTAGATGATGTCGGCTCGGGTGCCGCGTCATTAAAAAAGATCGTGGAGTATGAACCGGATATCGTTAAGCTCGACAGGTACTTCGGCAAGCAATTGTCCTCCGAACCGAATAAGCAAAAGCTCGTCTCGCTTTTCGTCCAATACTGTCAAGATCAAACGCAGCTTGTACTGGAAGGAATCGAGGAGCCGGAAGATTTATCTGCCGCTTTGGCATTAGGGGTACCTGTTGGTCAAGGTTTTTTGCTGGGGCACCCAGAACCACTTCAAGCAACACAAAAAAGACGATGAAAACTTCTCATCGTCCCCCCTTTTGCTGTTCTTCGTTCCTTGCGATTGTCTCGTCGGTCTCCTAACGATACGCGATATTTCGATCAAATGTGAGCGAAAGAAAAATCCCTCACAAGGAGGGATTACAAACGAAACATTTGCTGTTCCGCATATTGTACCAAACGCTTCGTCATCTCTCCGCCGACAGAGCCATTTTGGCGTGCCGACGTATCTGCTCCCAACTCGACTCCAAATTCAGCAGCGATCTCGTACTTTAATTGATCAAGTGCTGCGCGAGCTTGTCCATACACCAAGGAATTCGAACGTGCCATTGCTGTTCACCTCTGGTTGTGATTGTTTTAGTGAATGGTAGTATATGCAGATTATGGGAGCATATTCAAACATGCTCCGACCGAAGTATGAATATGAACAATGAAAAGAGGGCGGGACGGTCAGAATGGAACTGTAAGAGACGTTTTGAAGCAAATGCTTTGGAAGTGTCGTTGATCAATTTGGTATCGAGTGGCAGTTTCATTACGAGGAATAGCAATCGGATGAAAAGCCTACAATTCAGTCCTCTGAGTTGCTGTTTTTGATTTCTCCGAACCCAACCCTGGAAGGGAGATTCTTTACATCCTCACTGTGATAAGCATTGATGATATCCGGTACATACTCTTCCGTCAATCGCATGCCCGCAAGAATCATTTCCTTTTCTTCCTCTGACACGCTGAAAAACTGGCCACCGCATTTTTCGCAAGCCATCACCCACCGCTCCTCCAGCTTCTGCAGGCGATTCATATCCCATTGCACATCTTGTTCACATGTTGGGCACGCAATTGTTTTCATCGTCTTTCCTCCTGTACGCACGGCTTACTTTTCTTGCATTTTACTCGAATGGACAAAAAAAGACACTAACATCGTGTTAGTGTCTTCTCATATGATCGATGCGATGGGGAGATTCCTAAGGTGACGAGAATCCCCCCATATATGTAAAGCTTATCTCCCGAACCTGCACCTGTTGCCTGCCAACCGGACTTTCCAGCACAACAGAATCGTGTGGAGCCGCTAGCAGCAATTGCCTGCCTATGGGCGATAAGAATGAAATTCTGTTGTTATCCGGGTCAATGTCTGTGGGATACACCACAGTAAATGACTCCTCAAATTGATCTTCTTCAAATAGCACTTTTACGCTGCTGCCTAATAACGTAACTGCTTTAAGCGATTGAAAGAGTGCACTGTCTTCTTTTGACAAAAGGCTTTCAAGTGTTTGCTTGTAACGCTCGACAATCTCATCGATGGCTTGCTTTTCTTTTCCATAATTGCGTACATATTGATCGTAAAAGAGCGAATACTGCTCGTCAAAAAAGACAAGCTGGTTGATCAGATGATTTCTGGTGCCATTCAATATACTAGGGTTCATAGTAGATTTCACCCCCCAGTTGTTTTTCATAAACGTGTTTGATGAACGTAATGTTCTTCATCGGAAAAACCCTCCTTAAAAAAATAGCCCCCGAAGGGACTCTCACTATTGTATCAATAATTTCAAAATGATTCCATCTGCTGTTTAGAAATGCTTTACAGAGGATGATCAAAACGCTTGCGGACCGGCGTGAAGAATGCTTTCTCTACTTCCGTTGCGGGTAATGGGTGGCTAAAGTAATACCCTTGGATTTCCTTGCAGGCATTCTCCGTGAGAAAGTCTAACTGTCCCTGCGTCTCGATCCCTTCCACAATGACATTCATGTTAAAATGCTTCGCCATGGAAATGATCGTTGCGACGATCGCCTGATCACTCGGATTCATTGTAATATCCGTAATGAACGAACGATCAATTTTCAGCTTGTGAATGGGCAGCAGCTTGAGGTAGCTGAGCGAGCTGTAACCCGTTCCGAAATCGTCCAGACTAATTTTGACGCCATAATCATTCAATTCCTTTAAAATTTCTGTGGAAAGTTCTGCGTCCATCATCATGCTTTCCGTTATTTCTAATTCCAAGTACTGCGGTTCGAGTCCGCTCTCTACCAGAATTTGTCGAATATAACCTACGAGATTGGGTTGGTGGAACTGACGAGAGGACAGATTGACTGAGTTGATTGATCCCCGTCTGAATCTGTGGCTGCTGGTAGTACAAAACCAGCTCGTCATTCTTTACCGCTTTTCTCAAATCCCTCTCCAGTTCGATACGCATCAACACTTGGTCATCGAGCTCATTGGTAAAAAACTGAAATCCGTTTTTCCCGTTTTTCTTCACTTCGTACATGGCAGCATCTGCATTTTTGAGCAATTGCTCCTCACTGCATCCGTGATCGGGATACACCGCAACACCAATACTCGCCGAGACGTAATAATCTTTTCCTTGCAAGACATAGGGGATCTTGATTCCCTTGACCACCCGATCAGCCAACGTCGAAAACTCGTGATCACGTTTCAACATTTTGGCAGATCCGTGTGAACTCATCACCCCCCATACGGGCAATTGTCACATCGAATCCTTCCGCGCTTTTTTTGATACGCTCGCTCACTTCTTGCAAAAAACGATCCCCGTACGTATGGCCCAACGAGTCATTGATCATTTTAAAACGATCTATGTCCAGTACCAATTGCTGTTCAAAGCTGAGCAGCTTCGTAATGGCTTGTGCCAGTTTTTTTGAGTAAGGATAAACTTCTTTCCGATCATCTATAATTCGCATGAGTGTGCCTAACAGGTTTTGAAAAGAACCCATGTACCACTTGGGAGGAAGCCCGATTTTTTGATGGACCATCGCAATCTTCAAGCGTTTTTCAATGAAGGCGGGATCGATTCATAAAAAGAAGACGTAATCTGCTCAATTTCAGTCTCAATGACTGGACGAAACGCTGCTATTAACTGCAAATCCTCTTCCGTCAAGTTAATCATGTTCATTTGTGCTAGAACTTCGGTGTTTCCTTTTAGTAAAATCCGTGCAGAATCGTCTCCTGGCGAAATCGAAGGTTGGCAACATGCAGCGCTGTTTTCTTTGGACGAATTCGATTGAATATAAGTACAACCACATTTTCCATTTCTTTTAAAGCAACACATACGGGGAAAAGTATGCTGACCCAGCTTGCAAATTGGAAATTCTTCCTACATACTCTAATCAAGAGTGTAAAAACACAGCCCGGTTGGTAGTCCGGGCGCAGAGCATGTCCATATGCATACTCTGTCAGTAACCTTCCCCCCTCGGGATGTCCATCACTCTAAGTCTTGTTAGAGGGGGCGGTTTGTTTGAAACTAACCGTGTATTTTGATGGGCAGTACTGGGTAGGAGTCGTTGAGCAACAAGAAGCTGGACATTTGAAAGCGTCCAGGTACATTTTTGGAGCGGAACCTAAAGATGGAGAAGTCCAATTGTTTGTGTTGCACCAGATTCACTCTCTCCTTGATGCTACCCAACAAACGATCCAAGTGGAGACACCATCTCAGCAAAGAGTAAACCCCAAGCGTCTTGCTCGACAAGTCGCGAAGGAAATGAAGTCTAGCGGTGTGTCTACCCGTGCTCAAGAAGCCATAAAACTTGAGCTGAGCAGACGTAAGAAAGAAAAGAAAGTCGTCGGAAGACAAAGATTGCTTGAGATTCAAGAGAAAAAATGGCAGCAAAAGGTTCAAAAAGCAAAAAGAAAGCACAGAGGAAGATGATCTTTTCCGCTGTGCCAGGCCCTCAAGCTAACAAGCTATGAGGGTTTTTCTTTTATTGTCTCACCAAATCTGGTTGAAGCTCGCCTTTTCCGTATGGATTATCGCCAATCAATACAATCTTATCATCTTCTGTGATCAGCACATGGTAATGCGAGCCGGGGCCCTCAATTGCATAGTCATACGTGGATGAAATCAGTCTGACGGGAGCAGCCACTTTTTGCTTTTGAAGTGGTTCCCAATCATGTTCGAATATTTGCCCATCCTTGGTAATCCGCAAACGTCCGCTCATCATGGCAATGCCTTCTTCCGCTTTGGGTTCCAGCTTCACTTTGATGGCTCCTGCGTCATTCCCTTCGCTCTCAGGGTACACCTGAATTTCCTGAACCTTGCCTGCATCATCAATCGCCCAAACTGATGCGGTATCCTTTGTATAACGGACAAAATACTCAGGTGCAAGCTCACGAATGCCTTTCATACCAGCTATCTGCGCAAATGAAGTAAACGGTTCATCATTCTTCCGTTCTGCGTACAATACCTGACCATTTTTCGTCACTGCAAAGAACGTATAAAGATTGGCATAAAGCTTGGTTACATCCGCAGCCATTTTTGAATCGATCTTGAGGGTTTCCACTTTTTTGGGGCGCAAGTTCGTGATGCCAGATCCCCCTCCGCGTTCGGCGGAATTATAACTGAATTCCACAGTCAAGAATTGGTCATCTTCCGTACGCAACAAGAAATGCTTCTCCCCACCAACAAAATCCTTGATGCGAGAAGGCAACGCCAATGTTTCACAGCTGCTAAATTCACTCGTCCACAACTGGATTTGTCCGTTCTCATTCAAGGTAACCGGAAAATCCATGATGCTATCCATTGTTTTTACTTTCGCAGGTCCTTTCACTTCATATGGCACTCGATCCGCGCCAAAACTCCATACAGAACCATCCTTACGAACGAAGTACGGTCGATCCAGCTCAGTTACTACCTGTTTTACATCACGTAATTCGCCCAATTCTGTCCATTTGTCAAACGTAACAGGGATTCGTCCCAGCTGTCCTGTCATATTGCTGCCAAATGAATAAACGTTTCCTGTTTTATCGAGAGCAATCACATGGTCGGTGCCCGCTCGTACGTCTGTAATATCAGATAGACCTGCTATTTTGACAGGCTCCTTCAGCTCATTTTCCAGATTCGCACCGAGCATTCCATGGGTATTATGTCCCCAGCCCCAAACAGTTCCGTCCGCTTTTACGACCAAGTATAATCCTTCTCCGCCAACTGCCATCCGCGTGGCACCATCTGCATGAGCAGCACGCACTACTTTTTCATTTTCTTTTGTATTGTAGCTGTACACTTCGCCTTTTTCTGTTTGGATCAAGGCACGATCCGTGTAATCGACGGCTACCTGTTTGACTTTCCCTGGGATATCCATTTCCTGCAGTTTTTCTGTGTTCAGCTCTCCGGATTTGCCATCGAGATAAAGAAGCTTCCCTTGGTCATCTACTAGAAACAAGGAAAAGGCTGAGCTATACATGTCACGGATATTCGAGAGCTTCGTCACCTTTTCTGCTGCTTTCGCTCCATCTTGCCATTTCCATACAGTACCATCTTCTTTTAGTAAAAAGAGTACGCCTTCATGAAGGTCGATCTGCTGAATGTTCTTGATTTTATCCAGACCGGCCAGTTTTTCTGGTGCTTTCTTCTCGTCGATCTGCCATACTTCACCGGCGCTCGTGAGGACATAATCCGTCATGACTTGCTTGGCATCTTTGATCCCGGCTAGCTTGTGCGGTTCATACTTCTTGTCAGATTGAAAGCCCCATTTCCACACTTGCCCATCCTCGGTGAAGGCATAAGAAATGCCTGGCCTCCATCCATAGCCTGCTTCATCAAAAATGACGCCTGTTGCAATCGAAGTAATCCCTTCCAGTATCGGCTTATTCCCCAATGGTTTCCAGGACTTCATCGTTGTGTCCGAAGCATCCGCTTTTGCATCAGCTTGACTGCAAGCCTGCAGCTTCACCTCGGTATTTCCCGTCGCGCCAACCGATGCTTCTGCTTTTTGGGAAACTGCCTTCGCAGGGGATGCAGCAGCGACCCCACCCGTCGTAAATAGGGAGAGTACCGCGGTATAGCTCAATAATGCTACCCATTTCTCTCTTCGTACCATCATGATTCTCCTCGCCATCGTCTCATGTAAACAATTGTAAGACGCTGGCAACTCGAAATGCGTCACTATTTTTTCCGATTACTTTAGCACGCTTCTCACTGTTTCAGTCCAGATATCCCTCTGGTCTAGCTCAATCCCCATCAGCAAGTAGTTACTAATATTATCAACGACAAGCGCTAGAATATGAGCTTTTGCTACGACACGATCAGGTGGGACGACACCTAACTCTATCCCTCGCTCCAATAAGGAGGTAAAGCCCTGCAAAAAATCTTCTTGCATCAGCCGCAACTTGTCACGGTACTTCTCTTTTTGACTGACAGACAGCAGAAATTGATTGAAGACGCGTAAAAAGGCATAATCCTCTTCCTCGCTCGGCAATAACTTCAAGCCAGTTTCGATAAGGAGTTCCGCGAAATTGTCAGCTGTAAAATCCGTAACCGTGAAAAAATGGGAGAATGTATAGTTTCCAAACAGTTGATCAAACAAATAATCGAGAAGTGCGTCCTTTGATGCAAAGTGGTAGTAGATCGCCGGCTTTGTGATCCCTACTTCTGTAGCAATCATCGTCAAGCTCGTCTTTTCAATCCCATGCTCCGCGAATAATTGAAAGGCTGCATCTACAATATGTTGATGTGTTTTATTATCTTTTGACATGAATGACGTCTCCTTTGGCAAATCGATCCCATACGTTTTAGCCTACTGATTGTTAGGTAAAAATGCAACCGGATACAAAAAAGAGCTTTACCATGGATTCGGCAAAGCTCCGCTGTTCATTCAATCTTGATTGTTCACCGGGGTCATCAGTAAGGCTTGGACGGACGAGACTTCTGTTCGGCTTCCTTGACAGCCGCTCCGGGATTCGTTGCGCCCATCGGTCCGCCCATCTCCTTGCTGTTTCCGCCATTGCCCTGTGCGATTCCTGCTTTCAAACGCTCGCCGTACTCTTCGTCACATTGCGAGAAGTAGCCAAGCATTTTCTCTTGAATACGAGGATCACAGGAGAGGAGTGCATCCGTCAGATTGGCAATGAGGTCTTCTCTTTCCCAGTCTTCCATGATTCGATAACGTTCTCCCGCCTGTTTGAAATCGTTGGTGCGATCAATCTTTTGACGAACGACCTTCCCTTCCACTTCTGGCTGATGATCAGGAGCTGCTTGCTTGGCTTCCTGCAATCCGCCAATCGTTGATGGCTCATAGTTAATATGCCGCTGCGTCCGATCGACTTGATACAGCATTTGACCACCTTCCTGGTTGGTAGCTACATGCTTTTTGGGAGCGTTAATCGGAAGCTGCAAATAGTTCGCGCCAACCCGATAACGTTGCGTATCGGAGTAGGAAAAGGTCCTTCCTTGCAGTAGCTTGTCATCAGAAAAATCAAGTCCATCCACTAAAACACCTGTCCCAAAAGCTGCTTGCTCGACCTCAGCAAAATAGTTATCCGGGTTTTTGTTCAAAACCATTTTGCCTACAGGAAGAAACGGGAACTGATCTTCGGGCCATATTTTCGTTGGATCAAGCGGATCAAAATCGAGCTCAGGATGATCGTCATCACTCATGATCTGGACGCACATTTCCCACTCCGGATATTCTCCTCGCTCAATCGCTTCATACAAGTCCTGCGTGGCATGATTGAAGTTTTTCCCTTGGATCTCTTCCGCCTGTTTTTGTGTCAAATTCTTAATCCCTTGCGCTAACGGCTGCCAATGGTATTTGACCAGGACCGCTTTTCCTTCGTGGTTTACCCACTTGTACGTGTTTACGCCAGAGCCTTGCATTTGCCGATAGTTCGCTGGTATTCCCCACGGGGAGAACAAAAACGTAATCATATGCATGGCCTCTGGCGTGTTCGAGATGAAGTCAAAGATCCGTTCCACATCTTGAATGTTTGTCACTGGATCAGGCTTGAACGCATGGACAAGATCAGGAAACTTCATCGCATCTCGAATAAAAAAAACTTTAAGGTTGTTGCCAACCAGATCCCAGTTCCCGTCCTCTGTATAAAACTTCACGGCAAATCCACGTGGATCGCGCAATGTCTCGGGCGAATGTGTCCCATGAATAACCGTAGAAAACCGCACAAACACAGGCGTTTTTTTCCCTCGCTCCGAAAACAGCTTTGCCCTCGTGTACGTAGAAATCGGCTCATTCCCTACGGTTCCATACGCTTCAAAATAGCCATGTGCTCCTGCACCACGGCTATGCACGACACGCTCAGGTGTTTTCTCCCGATCAAAATGTGTGATTTTTTCAAGAAAGTCGTAATTCTCCAGAACGGTTGGTCCGCGATTTCCAACTGTCCGCAAGTTCTGGTTGTCTGTGATCGGATGGCCTTGACGATTTGTCAGGATATTTTCTTCTGATTGGTCGATGGACTTGCTATTGTCATCCATATGAATCCTCCCTGTCCAGTTTTTCTCATGTATGGTTCATAACCATGGTTACCGAATGAGGGATTCTTTATGCGAAAAGATTAAATCGCTTCGTAAGCAAAATCATTGTTCAGGACTGGAACCGTGCAGCTCCAATTCCATTGTGCTGCAAGTTCGACATCTTCCGGGTACCCCATGCTGATCAGTTCTTGGCCGGAAGCACATTTCTGCAAGTAAGCGGGAATATGACCTTGTGCCGATCGAAAGGCAGCCACCGCTATTTCGGCCTCTGGTGACAATCGATATCCCTCCAATTCGTGAAGCAATGCACCTGCCGCTATCATATCCTCAATAGCGGGTCGCAATGCTCCATTCCCCCACCGTTCACCGCAAGCAATGACCGTTACGGTTCCTTTCTGCTGCTGTATGTACCTGGCGACAGATGGCGCATTTCGCATGCATGCAGCGATTACCTTCGCCCCTGTTTTCTTTGCCAACACGGTGCAGGTCGATCCATTTGGCGAGGGTAACACCAACCTACTTCTCAGCGGTATCGTTTTCAGACAAGCAGGTGAAAGGGAGATTGGTTCTCCACGTTTCCCAGCGAGCAGCGCTGCTTTTTGTTTGGCGAATGCTACAGCTGACTCATCCTTTACTTGATAAGGATAGACGATACCACCGCGTCCCGTTACGATATCGACACATGTACTGAAGGAGAGCACATCGATAATGACGATCATATCCGAAGCTGCCCCGACCTGTTCCACCCCTTCATATCCCCAATCAAAGCGAGCCGTATAGTCTAGTTGTTTGCATACAGGCGTTTCTCCCAAAACCCCCACCATCCTCTATCAAAAATAGGTACTCGTCCCCTTACGTTCGCCGTTACAAATCAAGACAAGAAACAATATCGTATTATTGTCCCACTAGATTACACAAGAATGGAGTGAACATGGATGTCTGAAATCGAATACGACGACGATCAAGGCGGTAATGAAAGAAGAAGCAACAGACGCCCAAAACGAAATACTGTGAGAACGACTGGTATTTTGCAAAACAACCTCTCTGTTGCTCTCACCGCTCACCTTGACCTGGTCAATCTGAACACAGAAGATGTAGAAGTACGTGTGCAAGTATTGAGCTGGGGTACTGCAGTTACGCAAACCAATCCAGTTAGCACCTTGCTTGACATCACGCAATTTATCCCAGCGAATACTCGCACTGCTTTCAATGCGCTGGTCACCGCATCCAACCACTATGAAGTTCGCCTTACCGTTGCAGAAAACAACGGAAATGTCCTTCTCACCACTTATGGCCGTACTTCTATCGGCGGCGGTCAAGTTGTTGGTCTTACCGTTCTTGACAGTCAATTCCAAACGATCGAAATCGACACTTGTATTTAAATATTTTGTAGGAAGAGAATAAGGAATTATGGTGGGAAGCCATAGTTCCTTTTTTAATCCATTCGCAAGCAGGAAAAGGCGCTGGGGACGAACCCAACGCCTTTTTGCTTCCACGTCCTAAGACAAAAAGAAACTGCCCTCGAAAGGACAGTTTCTTTTAAAAGGAGACTTACAGTTTTACTACGTTCTCAGCTTGTGGGCCACGGTTGCCTTGAACGATGTTGAATTGAACTTTTTGACCTTCGTCCAAAGTTTTGAAACCGTCACCTTGGATTGCGCTGAAGTGTACGAATACATCGTCTCCGCCTTCTACTTGAATGAAACCGAAACCTTTTTCTGTGTTAAACCATTTTACTGTTCCGTTCGTTTGCATTTAAAAAAACCTCCAAAAATTCAATTTGAATATGCTAGTCATATTTACCGAAGCAAATAAAGCTCACATATCATGAAGAAATACCAGATCATGTGCTATGATACGCCTTCATGATATGTGAAATTTACCTACTCAGCAACTATGCGAATGTCATAGGACGGAACTGCAAGATTAAAAACAAAACCTTTTGAAAACCTAAAACAATGAAAGCCCTTCCTCTCTTCCATCCTTGCGGCTCCGATGACCGCGCCAGTGTGAATCGGGGATTCAAAAATGTTATCCATCAGCATACACCTCGATGAATGTTAGGTATCAATTTTTCAAGTAGCAACCTCATTCTACCATGGTTGTCCAATAAAAGCAACAGTTCTCCCTTATTCTGGGCGAAGCTGTTCTCTGTTACAATAACATTGGGAGGGATTTCATTGCAAAATCATACGTTAACAACCATACAATTATCAGAAATGCTCAAACAGAAAGTGCCCGTACTTTTATTGGACGTACGCGACGCCGAAAAATTTATAACCGGCAGCCTCGTTCATGAAAATGCACCGACTCGTAACGTTCCCTATCTTCTTATGAAAGAACAGGACAAGCCGTTCGATGAAGAAACCGAAAAACTTGTGAAAAATGTACAGATCGTTACCGTATGTACAACAGGTAACAAAGCTCAAAAGGCTGCCGCTCTGCTACGTGAGCATGGTTTTCAAGCAAATGCATTGGAAGGCGGCATAACCGCATGGAAGGAACAATCAAACGAAGCGAAATGAGCCTAATGTATCAACGCTTCCAGCTATTTGCCATATATTACTCCTTTATTTCGATTGGGATTGTCTGATATCGTTGTTCATGCCAAACGAAATAAGCCGAGACTTCCTACTGAAAAGGAAGTGCGGGGGACTTTTTTGTGGATGAGCTATTCCACATTGGGGTGAATCGCCGAACTGGCGTAGGGTTGTTTCCTCAATCCGAATCCGACAACTAACCTCGTAGGCAAAAAAAAGGAGAGATTTGTTTAATGAAACGTTTTGGTTCTGTTACAATCGCGATGACTCTTGGTCTGGGCTTGGCTCTAACAGGCTTCGCTACTTCTGCTTCGGCTGCTTCTACTTGTCCTGTTCCTGGCGGACAGTTCCAATATTATATGCCACAATTCCAAAAAGCTCCAAATTCCCAACCATTTTGGAACTTCTATCAACAAAAACAAGGCTTTACCCCTGGACAACCAATGCCAGTACAACAGCCAATGACGCCGATGCAACCTGCAAAGCCGGTACAACCAACTCCGGTTCAACCAGCACCAGTTCAAGCTGCACCAGCGCAACCTAGCAATAACGTCACTCAGCCTGCTGCTCCAGTAAATCAAGCGGATCAAGCAAAAGCTGGTGATTTTGCGAAACAAGTCGCGGATTTGGTAAACCAAGAACGTGCAAAAGCAGGTCTCAAGCCTGTTCAAATGGACGCAGCACTGTCCAAAGTAGCGTTGGCAAAAGCACAAGATATGTCTGCAAACAACTATTTTGACCACAACAGCCCAACGTACGGTTCGCCATTTGATATGATGAAGCAATTTGGCATCCAGTACTCGACTGCAGGTGAGAATATCGCCATGGGTCAACGCAGTCCTCAAGAAGTGATGACACAATGGATGAACAGTGAAGGTCACCGCCAAAATATTATGAACCCTGCGTTCACAAAAATTGGTGTAGGCTTCACAAATGGCTACTGGGTACAAGAATTTATCGGATAGAACACACTGCAAGATAAACGAAAAGCCGGTGTCTCGTAATCGAGACCCGGCTTTTTTCGTGTAGACGTTACTTCCGCTGCGCTTCTGTCGCCTGCTTTTTGGGGGTACAGCAGTTGTCCTCCTGCTCATTTAACAAAGCAACGTCCTTTTGATTCATTTCTTGCTTGGTTGGGTAAGCAGATACTTGCTGCAGCTCGGCATTGACATCAGACGATTGATTCATCCGTATGGCCCCCTCGCCGTTATTGGTGGTGCATCTCTATTATGCTCGCTGTTGTAAACGACTCATTCCTAAGGAACACTGGAAGCACATGCAAATGAACCTATCTGCTAATGATATGTTCAAGGTCTTTCAAGGCAGCCGCTGCTGCCGCGACAGGATCTGATTTTCCTCCAACGACCAATAAATCCCCCATGACATCTGTTACTACCCGTATGGCTTTTGTCGTACCTGATACAGATGCAAAAGGGTGGGTAAGATCCACTGCACAAAGCTCAACTGCGACAGAAACCGCGCCATTCGCTTCCTTTTGGATGGTTCCGATCAGCTTGGGAATCTTCGAATGCTTTTTCCACGTCTCGATTTGTAACGAGGTTATTTCGCGAATACTTGCGCGTGCGACATCGAGCAGTTTTACTTGCGCGCCAAAAGCGGCGTTTGCCAAGATCGTAAGCTTCGAAGCTGTATCCCAACCATCGATATCGTAAGAAGGGTCTGGCTCGGCAATCCCCATCTTCTGAGCCAACTCGACAGTTTCCACACAGCTGAGCCCCTCTTCCATCATTTTTGTGAGCACGAAGTTAGTCGTTCCTGTAAAAATGCCTTCGACTCGTTTTACTTCACAGCCTGCCAGATTATACTGCAAAAGATCGATCGTCGGCAGAGCTGCTGCTGTTGCTCCACTCACTTTCAACGCGACGCCATGTTTTTTGGCTAAAGCGGCTAAGCCAGCATAATCGACAACAAGCGCGCCTTTTGAAATCGCGATCGCATGCATGGCATTCTCCAATGCATAACGAATATAAGTCAGACCGGGTCCTCCCTCTTTTTCAGATGGACCAGCCTCGATGAGCACATCCGCTTGAGCTGACTTGATAAATTCCAGCGCGTCCCATGATGGGTCCCATGCTTGTTTTGTATGAGCATAGTCTTCCCATATTCCTGAATCGATTCCGTTCTCATCATAGAGGCCGGAAGCCGAACGAACGATTCCCACGAGTCTGACATCCGCTTGATATAGCTCGCGGTACCGCTCCCGTCTCTGCTCCAGCAGTCTGGCTACCTGCTGTCCTACTGTTCCAAAGCCTGTTACCATAATACTCCAACGCTTCATGAGTTAATCTCCTTGCTGTTTATGCTCCGTTTATTTCCACCATTTTTTTCCACTTGCAATCTGTATACGATGCAGATCCTTGCGATTCAATTTCTTTCCTGTTTTTACATAGTAGAGCTCTTCCGTATGATCAATAAACAATATTCCTTCCAAATGGTCCATCTCGTGCTGAATACACCGAGCAAGGAATTCTTCGGCTTCGATTGTCTTTGTTTCTCCTTGGCGGTTCAACGTCTGAACTTTGACATAATTCGCCCGACGAACGATTCCAAAAACACCCGGTATCGAAAGACAAGCTTCTTCCCCTACCTGCTCACCTGATTTTTCAATCAACACCGGATTGATCAGTTCAATCAAGCCGCTACCGCAATCCATCACAACTAAACGCTTCGGGATGCCAATCTGGATCGCAGACAAACCTGCTCGACCTTTCGCCGCGTAAATCGTTTGGGCCATATCATCCAAAATCTTTTCAACCTGTGGAGTAATGGATGGTACTCTTTTTGAAGTTTCACGCAAGACAGGGTCCCCCAGGCGAACGATCATGCGTTCAGCCATTTTCTTCTCCCTCCCGCATTCACTCAGTTTTCGATTTCAAGGTAGCAAATCAAGTCCTCGCTGTCAAAAGAAACCTCGTAAAATCTGAAATATCCCGCTGGGCAAGGGTGACAAATACATGTAGATACGCTATCTTTATTGGTAAAGAAAGATGTTTGTAAATGAAGAGGGAGGCTACCATGCATTCATTGGCATCAACGCTGAACGAAACCATCCAACGGGAAAACCCGCACGTGTATGAAATGCTTTCCAATATCGCCAAGCTGATTTATTTCCCAAAAGAGGGGATTCTCAGCCAGTCGGCAGAAGCGAAAGCAAAAGCGAAAAAGTACAACGCAACCATCGGGATTGCACTGGAAAACGGTCAACCGATGCATCTTAAGGTCATCCAGGATAACCTGTCTGCTTACCAGCCAAAAGACATTTACGAATATGCACCCCCAGCAGGAAAGCCTGAGCTGCGTGCAGCATGGCGTAAAAAAATGATCGAGGAACAGCCTGCACTGGCTAATCATACGTTTAGTAACCCAATCGTTACAAACGCATTGACGCATGGACTGAGCATCGTGTCTGACTTGTTCGCTGACAGCGGCGACAGTGTCATCATCCCGGACAAAAACTGGGAAAACTACGAGCTCACTTTTTCGATCCGCCGTGGTGCGGAAATGGTCTACTACCCATTGTATAACGACGAGATGAAGTTTAATGCTGCTGCTTTGCGTGATGCGATTCTCGCGCAAAAAGACAAAGGGAAAGCCATCGTCGTACTCAACTTCCCGAATAACCCAACTGGCTATACACCAGGTCCAGAGGAAGGAAAACAAATCGTCGCTGCACTCAAAGAAGGCGCTGAAGCGGGAATCAACATTGTTGCGGTGACAGATGACGCGTACTTCGGCTTGTTCTTTGAGGATTCCATGCACGAATCTCTCTTCGCTAGCCTGTGTGACGTTCACCCGCGTATTCTGCCTGTAAAAGTAGATGGGGCTACCAAAGAGGATTACGTATGGGGCTTCCGTGTTGGCTTCATTACGTATGCATCTCCATCCAGCGACTTGCTCAGCGCTTTGGAGCAGAAGACAATGGGAATCATCCGCGCGACTCTTTCCAGCGGATCCCATCCTTCCCAAACGTTTGTCCTGCAAGCAATCACTGCTCCGGAGTACAAAGCACAGAAGCAGGAGAAATTCGATATCATGAAAGGCCGCGCCAACCGCACCAAGGAAGTGCTCGACAGCGGTAAATACGATGACGTGTGGACCTACTATCCATTCAACTCTGGCTACTTCATGTGCCTCAAGCTAAAGACTGTTGAAGCAGAAACATTGCGCCAGCATTTGCTGGAACAGTACGGCGTCGGTACAATCGCTCTCGGTCAAACCGATTTGCGCATTGCATTCTCTTGCATTGAAGAAGAAAACATTGCGGACTTGTTCGAATTAGTCTACAGCGGTGTAAAAGATTTGGAAAATGCATTGACCAAATAAATGTAACTAGCTCTATTGCGAAAGCGTCTTGACCTCGTGTCAGGGCGCTTTTCGTTTTCTTTCAAAAAAAAGACTCGGATACCCAAAAAGTATAAATGCGAGGGTTTCCGAGATCTTTCCATCATGCTATTTCTATTAGCTTTCAACTGACGAACGTATACGACGAGGCTGCTGTGTACCGATAAAAATGGAAGCTAGCACCAGGAGCATCCCCACTCCGTGCATCCAAGTAAATGCTTCGTTCAAGAAAAAGACAGCCACGAGAGCAGCACTTATCGGCATCATACCGGTGAACAAGCCCGCTTTGGAAGCCTCCACCTTCTCCACTCCTTTGTACCAGAGAAAAAAGGATAAGACGCTGGCCGTAAACGCATAGTACACAAGAAGCCACCATACATTTGCAGGTACGGCACTCCAATCAAACCGCAAGCTTTCCCAGATCGCAAACGGAAGAAACAAGACAAAGCTGATGACATTAATCGCAGCCGTCATTTGAAAAGGTGTAATTTTCCCAGAAAGTCTTTTGGCGAAAATCGTGAAGAGCGCTTCGCTGACGACTGCAAAAAATACGAGCAAATTGCCAAGCATGCTTACCCAGTTTTGCTCCCCTCCGCTTCCTGTGAACGTAATGAACCCGATGCCGCCTACTGAAAAACCGATCGCCACTAAGCTGTTGGCGTGTAATTTTTCCTTGAGAATCCAAAACGAAAACAAAGCGATGCAGGCTGGTACCGTACTCGTAATGATACCGGCTGCAGTAGCAGTCGTCCATTGAACGCCGTACAGCATGCAAATACTAAACAGCAACACGCCAAAAAACGACTGCCAGAATAACACCTTGCCTTCCTCACGGCTCCAGGACGTTTTCCATTCTCCACGCATAGCCAGCAGCGGCAATAGGATGATGATCGCAAGCAAAAAGCGCAGCTCCGAAAACAAAAACACAGGAACATGGGAAACAATTTCTTTTCCGATGGAGATGTTGCTTCCTACCAGGGCCATAGCCAAGGCTAACTGAATGTAAGCAAACAGCATGATGACTCGCTTCTCCCTTCATCCTCCTACTATTCTCTTCATCTGGCCAAGCTGCTTTCGATTAACCTGCGTTTTGCCATTCTTTTTGAGAGGACGGAATCTTTTTTGTCTTTTTCTCTGCTGCCCCCACCAGCCAGGAACCAAACGGCAGTTTTCCCAGCCCATATGATATGGCAAAAGAAAGAATAGAGCACAAAACGAATGCTGCCATACTTCCCCACACGCCCATGTGAAAAAGCTGAAGCTCGCGTAAAACCTTCATCAAGTAAGTCAAAATTAGCGCATGAATTAAATAAGCTCCATACGAATACTTCCCAAGGAGTCCTAGCCAATGTGTCCATTTTGACTGCTTTTTGCTCATCCATAGGCAAAGAGCGTACACAGCCAATAAGCAAGCCATTGTATAGAGGAACATGGACGGTTTCAAGGATGTCGCGACGTTTAAATTGATCTGGCCTTGCCCTGAATCACGGAAAAGTTCATAACCAATGACTGCATACAGGGCACCAACTGAAACGATGATCCATTGCCAGTATCTTTTCAGGATGGCACGAAATGCAGGCAGCGTGAAGGCGACCAGGCCACCGAACAAAAAGTAATAGAAATAATAGAATGCATTTCGATCGCGGTATTTGATGAAGTACGTATCAAGTCCATTCATATCGAAACGGAAACCGTGCGCCGGAATGTACCGCGCTGAAAACCACATCAGGGCCCCATAAACCAATCCAGTCACACCAAGAGCGATAACAAGACGCAAGCGACTTGTCACGAATCTGCGAAAAAGTTCAAATACTCTTTGCCAAAACGGATACAAAAGATAAAACTGAAAAATCATCACGACGAACCACAGATGATACGAGGATGTCCCTGTCAGGAAATTTTTGCATATATTCCAGACGAACGCCGCTCCCTCACCCAAGGGTCTCTCCATCAAGTAAAGATACACCACTGACCAAATTCCATACGGAACCAAAATCTCCGTTATCCGCTTACGCGTGAAGGAAATATAGTTTACTTTTTCGGCGTAGTTGTAAAACAAAACAAGACCCGTGATGAAAATGAATGCTGGTACCGCGAATTTTAGCAAATGAAACAACATTCCGTAGACGATCGACACCTGCTCTGTCAGTCCCGGCTCACGGATATACACACCAATGACATGCTGATAAACCACAGCCAAGAATGCAAAGGCCCGGATCAGATCCAACTCACCAATTCGTTCTTTTCGAGCCATAATCAAATACCAGATCCTTCCTGTTTTACGAAAAAAAGTGCTACCTCCCATCTTACCGACCAAAAGTCAGTCTGGCAAGCCTCAAATCGAAAAAGACTGATACCCTTTGGACAGGTATCAGTCACGAATAACCTCCCTGATCCGAAGATAGATCCGCTAAACTGCGAATCGGCCAAACCAGACTTTGTACCCCACGTGAATACAGTGCTAGATGCGGAGAATCCGTGAGTGGAATTGACAGGTTTGCGGTCATCGAGTTTTCACGAATATGAAAGGCTGTCTCCTGTAGCTGCCACGGCTCATGCACCACGTCTGCATACATAATTTGCTTCGTTCTGTTACACGTGCAAAAGAGCGTGTATCGCTCTGTCAGCCAATGCATCAGCGTTCCCTCTTTGGCGAAAAATCTGTCAGCGTGAGGCTGATAGCTGCCTTCGAACCAGGGAGACTGAGGTAGACCAGATAGACGTCGAGAGGTAAAATCGATCCGATCCCCTTGGCGATGAAAAGCCATTTGGGCCGAATAATAAGGCAGTCGGTACCAAAATCTCGCAATCTTGATTACTAGCGGATTTGACGTATCCAGCGAAAGAAAATACACACCCGTCTTCCCTTTTGCCTTCACATACGTCCGCACATTGATTTCAGGGAAAGTCGTCGTGAATGGTACGGATGGCATCCGACGCAAGCGCACGCCACTCAGCAAAAACGGGATAATGCTGATCCATGCCTTGCCATCGTAAGTATCGAGCTCAAGTCCGGCTGGTATCAGCGCTTTGATAGATGTTGGGGAAATCGCCCAATGTAAAAAAAGAAGATGCTCCCACGTCTGCGTCATGGTCCATCCGTTATACTGTCCAGCCGATTTGATTTGGATGATCCTCTGTTCGATCCGAATCCCTCCCATTCGTACATCATCAAGCTGTCTAACTGGAAGAGGATGAATGATAGGCAAGGGGTACTTTCGTCACTTTGCTCGTCATCTCATCGAGTGAGACCATATCCGCAGCCGTAACTTCACGAATAGATGTTTTCCCCAGCGCGAGGATGGCTATTTCCATCTCATCCACAAACGAGAGGAAAAAGTTAGCCAAGTATTTCGTGGCTGAATCGGGGTCGAATTTGTTTTTCAAGCTCCCTGGATAGGTGACCAGTTCAGTCGGCGGTTCCCACGGTATTGCTTTTGTCACCTGATCATGAGTCATCGCCCACAAAACTGCTGTCCCCATAAATATGCCGTCTGCTCCCAAAGCAATTGCTTTCAGGCACTCACCCGGGGTGTTATATCCGCCCCCAGACAATAAGGTAATTCGGTCTTTCACACCTTTTTTCTTCAAATAGCGCACCGCCCGGGTCAGGGCATAAATCGTCGGCAAACCGAAATCATCCTCCAGGATGGGAGGTCCTCCTTTTGTCCCCGCTTGTCCGCCATCGATACTAATAAAATCTACACCGGCTCGGATCGCGATCTCCAGGTCTTTTTCAAGAATGGCACTCGCACAGATTTTGACGCCAATCGGTACACCATCTGTTATTGTTCGCAAATTGTCAACGAGCTTCTTGAGATCCTCCGGCTTCGATACTTCCGGATGCCGCGAAGGAATGACGATCATTTCTTCATCCTGAACACCCATGATTTCAGCAGCTCTTCCCTGGATATATTCAGCGGGGATAAAACTCGCGGCAGCTGCAGTCGCCCCCTGCCCAAAATGGATTTCGATGGCGTCCGCCTGTCGCAAAATTTCCGGCTCTTTCCCCCACTTTCCCGAGTTGTATTGGATCATCAGATGCTTGGCGAATTTCCTTTCTTCCGGTAATAACGGACCTTCCCCTGTATTCGTCAAAGTCCCTACTGCAGCCGTACCTTTTGCCAACGCGATTTTTACATCTTCACTCACACCGATACCGTACCCCATCGCGCCTACCATGAGCGGTATGTCCAAGGTTAACGGCTTTTTTGCCATGGGTCCAATCGTGATTTGCATATCCACTTCTGTATCCTCGCTCGAAGGCAGCACGGCCAGCTGTGCAGGAGAAAAAATCAGGCTATCAAAGTTCAAGAACTTGCGCGGACTTCCGAAAGGACGTTCGATGGCTTGTCCAGTAGTTGCACGCAAGCTGTTCTCCAAAACGTAGCGTGGACTGACTTTGGTCATTGCGGAGACCATCTCAAAAATATTTTCCGGATAGCGGTCTGACATAAGGCGCTTCATGAACCTGGCGAGTACCCACTGGGTGAGAGGTCGAAAAAGACAGATCAAAAGCAGTCCCACCACGATGAGTGCAGCCATCGATCCTACAAAGGAGCCGATTAAAAACGGAATCCAGTTGCCAGCCATCCTCTTTCTCCTTCCTACTGTCAGAGCGCTGCTGCTTGTTACTCGGCTATGTGAGATAGGAAAATTTTGCCCCAATCATGCCACTTTTATCCTAAGTCCTGCCCTGATGCTGAAGGATAAAAAAACGCCCAGATTAACTGGACGTTTTCGAGCGAAGCCTATTCCACAAATAAAAATAACAGGACGTCAGCATAAGCACGACAGCAATTGTCATGAGAGTGTCAAATCGCATGAGATCCTCCTTTTCGTTTCATTGGTACAAATTTGCCGTATGTCAAACAGCGCCAAAGCCATTCTGCCGGACCAAACTGATAGTAAGCGAGCCACCAGCGACTAACGAAGATTTGCGCAGTGAAGATCACCAAGCTAAACACCAATCCGAGAGCTAGCCCAGGCGTTCCGTACAAATGTCCAACACGCACCACCACTACAGCGATGATCGTTTGGCTCAAATAGTTGCTTAACGCCATTCTGCCGACCGGTTCCAAATGCTTCAGCATACGCTTGCCGCTCTCTTTCCGATAAAGAAGCAGTAGTGACGTGATGTAAAAAGCGCACAGACTAAGACCGCTCCAGGTAACAAATGTCTGAACGGCGATCGAGATCGAGGCTGGAAATTTTACGATGCCAAATTGAACAAGCGGAATCATCGGTACAAGCACAACACTCAAGCCCAGCGCCAGCCACCATACGCGGCGAATGGCCGGAATAAATTCTTCCGTCCTCTCAAATACACCCCGCTTGGCAGCCAGAAATCCGAATAAAAAGAGAGGCAGAACAGATAGGATAACAAACAACTCAAAAGAGAAAACTACCGGAATTTGGTAAGCAACCCTGAATTGTAACCACTCGATGAACGACCCATTGGTATGAGCATCGATAGCTTTTTGAATGAGTGGTGATTGGTCTGGCACAGGAACGAGTTCCTCTGGAACGGTCAGCATCAGAGCAGACAGGGCCTGCACACCGATCAAGAGCGTCCACGCCCATCTTTTGATCGTCTTCTCTTGCCTGTGGTAAAACAGCAACAGAAGAAAACCAGCTAGGGCGTACGTATGAAGAATGTCTCCATACCAGAGGAAAACAAGATGTGCCATCCCCACAATCAGCAGCACCAATAATCTGCGAGTAAACAGGCTCTGATAAGGCAACTGTTTGCTCTCGGCGCGATGCATAAACAGAAAAAAGCCTACCCCAAATAAAAACGAGAAGATGGTGTAAAACTTCGTCTGTACAAACATATTAAATAAAAGCCGTATCCAACCATCCATTTCCGAATGGGTATCGACCATCCCTGCATCTGGTAAGAACATGATCGGATACAAAAATGACGGCATATTCACCAGCAAGATTCCCAAGAGGGCAAAGCCTCTAATCCCATCTAGCTGCCGAATTCGCTCCCCTTCCGCAACAGGTGCTACTTTCACTTCAATGAACCTCCTCAACTGCTCCTTAGGCTTTAACACTTTTAATACGAATGAACCTCGAAAAAAGTAACAAATGCTTCTTCCACAACAAGAGAGCTTCGCAAAAACGAAGCCCTCTCTTACATGCTGCCTTATTTTGATGTGGAAGCCGTTGTTCCTGTTCCTGAGCGGTTTGTCCTTTTCCGAAAGTCGAGCAGAACACCGACAAAACCAGCAAATATTGCTGGCATGATCCAACCGGCGCCTTCCTTATAAAACGGAAGGAAACCCAAGATATCGTTCCAGCTCTGATTAAAAAACGTAAGATTCATCAAATCCACGACACCAAAAACCGTCACAACTGCGACAGTCGTCATGTACACAGAGGAATGCGCGGGTATCCAGCGCTCTAGCAACGCCAACAAAATGAGCACGATAGCAATTGGGTAAATAGCACCCAAAATAGGGACAGATACACTTAAAATCTCGGATAGTCCCAAGTTTGCGACTCCCATGCTCAAGACACAGAGAATGATCGCCCATCCTCTGTAGGACAAACCTTTGAATCGCCCATGAAAGTATTGGCTGCAAGAGGTGACGAGTCCAATTGATACACAGAGGCAAGCAACGGTAAAGATGACACCAAGAATCAGCGTACCGCTTGTCCCAAATAGCTGCCTCATGATTGCTGTCAGAAGCAGACCGCCATTCTCCGGCCTTCCTAAAGAGGCACCGGATGAACCCAGCAATCCCAAAATGACATAGATGAACGTCAGCAACATACCTGCTCCGAGACCTGCTTTGATCATATTCGCAGACAGTTGCTTTTTGTCTTCGATTCCCTTGCTCCGCAGCGTGTTGGCGATCACGATACCAAATACGAGTGCAGCCAAAGCATCCATCGTTAAATACCCGTCCAGAAAACCTTGCACAACCGGATTGGTGGCATATTTTCCTGCTGGTACCCCCGTTGGACCCAGTGGTGTGAATAAGCTCTTGATGTAGATCAATGCAATCATGGTCAACAGTGCAGGAGTCAGAATTTTCCCAAAGCGATCAATCAATTTGGAAGGAGTCAGACTGAACCAAAAGACAATGCCAAAAAACACGATCGTGTAGAGGAAAAGACTCCAGGTAGATTCAGCCGCTTGTACCGGCAAAAACGGCCCCATTCCCATCTCATACGCGAGACTGCCTGCACGCGGGATGGCAAGTGCGGGTCCAATCGACACATAAATCAAAATAGGAAAAATAAGAGCAAAGCTTGGATGAACACGACTCGCCAATTGGTAAAAGCTCCCTGCTTTTGCGATGGCAATCACCCCAAGGATGGGAAGACCGACAGCAGATAATACAAAGCCTGCAATCGACAGCCAAACATAGGTACCAGCCTCTTGACCCAGATAGGGTGGAAAAATAAGGTTGCCCGCACCAAAAAACATCGAAAACAGCATAAAACTGACCAGCAACATTTCTTTCTTAGACAAGGTTATCATCGACGTGTATATTACCTCCCACCTTATTGAGAGGCATTCTATCAACTTTTGCGTTCCTTAGCTAGTAGCAACGCCATAGTTGCAATTGCAAGATCATTATCATTTTTCCCACTATAGTTAGAAGTAAAAAAACAAGGGAAACCACCTGCCCATCTCTTACCGTATAAACATCGACAAGTGGCTTTCCTCTTATCGTTTTCGCATGGAGACAATTCGTTTGTAAAAGGACTGATCCTCCAGTTTTTGAAAGAGAGAAAGAGAAGGTCGGAAGTTGGCTTCAATAATCCACGGTTTGCCATCTACATCAATCCCTAAATCCAAACCGATCTCCCGGAGTGTCGGATAGGCTCTTCCCAATCGTTTAGCTACCGCCGCAGCTACCATGCGGATATCACTCAAAAGATTCGGGCCCGCTTCTATATTCGACAGCTTGATTGCCGTACGAATGGGCAAAACTTTTCCACGGCTGCGAGCCACATTTGTCACGACAAAGCCCGGACCTGCAAGCTTGGCACACCACCCTGTTATGACCCAAGGCTCCTTATTGCTCCTGCGCTGGATCATGACACGTACATCAAAAGGCTTGCCGTTGATTCTACCGAGTGGGATACGTGGCTGGAGCAGGTATGTTTTTGGGCGAAACAGCGATTCCACGTATCGGATCGTGGCATCCTTCCCGTCCACGAGACGCCGACGACTCCCGCTATGAACCAAATACTTCTCTTCTCCTCGTGCCGTTACTTGAATAATTCCTGCCCCACCGCCGCCTCCCGAAGGCTTCAGCATCACGTGTGTAAACGCTTCTGCATACTCCCATAGTTCTTTAGGTGAGTACACGCGGGTTTTGGGCAAATACTCCTGCAAAAATTCGTCTTTGACCATGTGCTTATGCTTGCCCCATTTACCTACGTTTGGCGGTTTTATGGCAGTGTCTCTCCATTCTTTATCAGATGATGCTCCTCTATTTTCGTGATGCGATTCTGTTCGTCCACAAACACGACCTTGGGAACGAGCTGTTCGATCTCGGATTCATCGTACATGCCCATACTCAAAATGATGACCAGATCTCCTGGCGAGAATAGATGGGCAGGTGGGCCGTTCAGACAGATGACTCCGCTTCCCGATGCTCCGGGTAACGCGTATGTTTTCCAGCGCGTGGCATTACGCAGACTGGTTATTTGCACGATTTCATATGGCTTGATATCTGCCGCATCCATGAGTGCAACGTCAATCGTGATACTCCCCACGTAATCCAGTTCGGCCTGCGTAACTGTCGCCCTGTGAATTTTGCCTTTGCACATGTGTCGTTGCATAGGCGGTTCACTCCTTTCCAAACCGATGACATTAGTCTATGTGCGATGAATTGTCCGTGAAACCACCTGCGAATGGAAATCTGGTTAGGCGATATGATACGCTGCCTGCAAATCGACACCATAGGTACGGCATAATTGGCTGAGTTCTTTCGTCAGGTTCGGATCGAATGGAATACCGTTTTCCATGCGTTCTTGCTTTTTTCGGCTCTCGATCTCCCCAGGTATGAAAATTTCGGATACACCTTCTTTCGTCGGTACGCTTTTCACCTCACGAATGTACGCATCCATTTTGGCGCAAAAATCGGGCAGTGGCATAAATCGTTCAATATCCACCGTCAAGAATAGATGGCCCACGTTCTGTGGATCGTTCCAATTGTCATACAGGCTTTTTACATGTGGTCCCGTTGCTGCACCCGTTAGCAGCCCACACAAGATATCGATGAACATCGCCATTCCGTAACCCTTTGCTCCCCCGATCGGCAAAAGCGAGCCTAGCAAGGCTTGTTTGGGATCAGTTGTTTCCTTCCCATTCGGATCGATGGCCCAATCGGCAGGAATCGTTTCCCCTTTTTTAACGGCTAAGGCGATTTTTCCCCTGGCAGCGACGCTTGTAGCCATATCTAACAAAAAGGATGGCTCTTCGCCTGCCGGAATTCCTACTGCCATTGGATTCGTGCCGAAAAATGGACGAATCCCTCCTGTAGGTGCCATTGCTTCGGGGGCATTGGAAAGGACAAGAAGAATCTTTCCTTCTGCGATTGCTCGTTCTGCATAGTACGAACAGGAGCCAAAGTGGTTGGAATGACGAACACCGACTACCCCGATTCCCATCTGCCGCGATAACTTGATCGCTTCCTCCAATGCCGCAACCCCGACTACCGCACCCAGCTGGTTTTTGCCGTCTACCAGTGCTGTTGCCCCCTCCTGTTTCCATACCACTGGTTCATCGTTCAATTCGATCAAGCCTGCTTCGATTCGTTGGAGATAAATCGGCAGCCTCGCCAAACCATGAGACTCGATGCCGCGCAAATCAGCATGGACGAGGGATTCTGCGACAAGCCTTGCATGCTCGCGTCTGGTACCTGCCTGTACAAGCACTTCTGTTACGACTTGCTCCAAACGCTTCCAATGAAACAGTGCAGGGTGCATCTTCTCTTTTTCCCCTCCTTCACCGCTGTTCTGTACTTCGCCTGCTTCCTAATCTGAATATAGATATGTCACCCTCTGATTGACCGCTACAGGCATTGACCCAGTTCGGTAGACGATACCAACAGAAAAAGGAGCTCCCGATATTGGGGCTCCTTTTTTGCGTGATACTATTCATAACTGGCCAGTGTCGTGATGATCTGGTCCTGCATCTTGGCAAACAGCTCTTCATCCTCGACATATCCATTAAACATAATCGAAACGATGAGCTTCTCTCCGCCTTTGGTCGTGATATAGCCCGACAAGGTGTTCACACCTGTCATCGAACCTGTTTTCGCATGAAGATTATTGGCGGCGGGTGTGTCCTTCAAGCGGTTTTTCAGAGTACCATCTATTGCTGCTATGGGTAATGATTCATCATAAGTGGCAAATGTCGATTCTTTGGTCATCCCTTCAAGTACGGATGCGATCTGCCGAGCAGAAATAAGATTGTAGCGGGTCAAGCCTGATCCATCCATCATGTCGAAGGTGGTATTGCCGCCAAGCGAAGCTACGGTTTCCTGAACGACCTCTGCACCAATGGCTGCGCTCCCTTTCCCTTTCTTTTCGGCTCCAAGTGTCTTGAGGAGCATTTCGGCGTAGTAATTGTCACTGCGCTTGTTGAGGTACAAAACGATGTCCTTCAGCGGCAGTGACTCAAATTGTGTCCATTTCACTGCTGCTGGAGGAACTGGCTGGATCATCACTTCGCTTTTCGGAGCAAATGCAATTCCTTGCTGCTCCAATGTTTCCTTCAGTACGGTCCCCACGTACTTGGCTGGCTCTTCCACAGGTACGCGCTCGTAATCTCCTTCGTGATCAAGCGGGAGGTTCCCCGACAGTCTGATGGTATTTGTGCCACGGTCACGCAGGATAGCAAACGTATTTTCTTCCCCTTTTTGTACGGTCTGGGCTTCATTGATTACTTGCACATACGCTGTTTTGGGTAGTACGTTGATGTCCACTGGTTCGCCAGCATCGTTAGCAGGCTTGAATTCGATCATGACTGTCCCGCGGTTCAGTGCAAGTGCCCCAATGGTCGGGTTGTAATAGTAGCTCTCATCATCCCATGCCCATCCGAGGCCAAGGCGTTGTTGGTCAAAGTAGCTTTCATCCATCACGAGGTTCCCGTTAATACGCGTGATTCCTTTTTGCTTGAGCCACCCCGCTATTTTCTCAATCGACACACCTTCCTGCACTTGAAGCGCATTCTCCGTATGCAAGGTAGGGTCACCGTATCCTTTCACATACAGATTGCCTTGTTGTACGCCCGTAGAGGTGATCGGTGCGTCTCCATACAGTTCCGTTTTGAATACATAATCCGAACCAAGCTGCTTCAAAGCTGTGGCAGTCGTCAGCAGCTTCAGATTCGAAGCAGGAGTAAGCAGTGTGTCTGCATCTCGTTCGTATAAAACGGGGTCACCTGTTGAATCCAACGATTTGATTATGATTCCAGCCGTTACACCTGCTGCTTCCGGCGTATCGAGGATGGGATCGATCAAAGCAGAGAGTGGGTACGTCTTTTTCTCTGGAGGGCTGAATCCTTCCGGTGCTACGATGTCCGGGTAGGTTGTTAACAAAATTCCGATTCGATCCTGTAGCTCCCTCGCATACTTCGATTGATAGATGCCGTTGATCAAAATTGAAAAGGCCAGCTGATGACCATTTTTTGCCGTTACATAACCCGACATGGTATTGACCCCGCTTAACGAACCTGTCTTCGCAAACAAATTCTTTTCCGCACTCGTTCCTTTCATGCGGTTTTTCAATGTGCCGTCCACTCCTGCGATTGGGAGTGATTTTTCCAGTTCCGTTCGATATTCTTGCTCCTGCAAAAAGATGAGGGTTTCAATCATCTGTTCTGGAGTGATCATATTAAATCTCGATAACCCCGATCCATCTACCTGACGGAAGCCTGACTCAATGCCAGCGCGCTTCATCACGTCCGCTACCGCTTCACTGCCTGCCTCAAAGCTGCCCTCACCTTTCTGAGTAACGCCCAGCGTCTTTAAAAGCATCTCCGCATAGAAGTTGTCACTATCCTTGTTGAGCTCCACCGTGATCTCAGCCAACGGTTTGGACAAGTGGGTATAGAGCGGCACTCCGCTTTGCAGCACAGTTTTTTTCACTTCTGTCTTCGGATGTAAGGCAATCCCTTGTTTCAGCAACTGATCCTTCCATAGATCCCCCACATAAAAAGCCGGGTCTTCCATCGTGACATCTTCCTCATAAGGAGCTGCTTGAAGCCCGATCGTACCGGATACGATGATTTCATTTTTTCCGCGCGGTCGCTCGACAAGCACGTTACTCTCCTTGCCCTCTGTTGTTTTCAACTGGTTTGTGACTGTTATGTATGTAGTAGCCGGATTCATGGTCAGGACGGGGGCATCGTTCACCGTTTTTCCAGGGGTTGCAGTTAGGGTGGTAAAGTTTTTATTGACGGCTAAACCACTTACCTGAGCGCTGTACCCATACGGTTCGTCATCCCACATCCAGCTCGTACCCAATCTGGTCTCATCGAAATAGCTGTCATCGAGAAGCAAGTTTCCATTGATTCGTTTGATCCCCAAATCTTTGATGGCTTTTGCCATTTGTTGCAAATCGCCTGTGGTCAGGCTAGGGTCCCCATAGCCTTTTAAAATCAGATCTCCTTGCAAAATGCCACCGTTATTTACCTTTCCTGAAACAAACACCTCGGTCTTCCACTGATAATCCGGCCCCAGCTTATCCAGACCGGCAATTGTCGTAAACAGCTTCATGTTGGAAGCCGGAATAAAATTGCGTTCCGCATTGTGCTTATATACGTACTTTTTGTCGGTTAGATCGTAGACCGCGATTCCAGCGTACATCCCCTTGCTATTCTCATCATTTTTCAAATCGGCGAGCAATTTTTCTATGCTGAGTGCAAGAGGACGAGAAGAAGTGACCTCTTCCCTGGCTAGTACAGGTGATACTGCTACCTGCAGCAAGAGAGCCAACACGAAAAACCACGTACCGACACGTCGAAAAGCAAATAAATGATTCATGATAACCTCCTTGTCATAGTCTGGGCGATTTCAACCAACAAATCACAGTACGCCATCATGATAGCACGTATTCTATTTATTCGGAATATTACCATTATACTAAAAGTCTACAGGCATGAATGATACCCATTCCGTTCATACTACCTTCAAGACTTCTTTCGTTTGGAGGAAATGGTTTCATGTTCTATCGATTGCTGCTCTGTCTATCACTTCTCTGCGCCTTTACATTCCCCGTCCATGCCCAAACCGACATCGGGCGTGTACAAGTAGATCCCTCCCGCTATTCTTCTCTTGCGGATCTCGTCAAAAAGTGCGACTTGATCGTAATCGCTTGGGTAGACAGTGCCCATCAGGCCTATCCAACGGGACGCACCATTCCCCAAGGCAAGATCGTGAACTACACACAAAGCCTCCAGGTAAAAACGGCCATTAAAGGTACGGCAGCCAGGCTATTAACGGTGATTAGCACTGGAGTAGAGCCGCTGCCTGATGCCTCCAGTCCACTTAACCTAACATACCCTGGGCCGCTGGCGGAAGGGAATTATTTATTGTTTTTACGAAAAGTGAGCGGATCACAGCTGTACAGTACAGCAGGTCTCTGGCAAGGCGTTTACCCCATCTATCAAGGAAAAACGATAGCTCTTTCCAACGTTGGCTTTACCGAGCTGAACCAGCTGTCACAAGAAGAAGCCATCCGAAAAATAACAGCGATATCCCGCTAACACCACAGCAAAAAACCGCTCTCGTAAATGAGCGGTTTTTTGACGGTTCCATCATGTGCTGTTAGTTGCGCATCACGTAGATGAAAATCACCATAGACACAGCACAAGCGAGTACACTGAGAATAAAACCCCAGATCACCCATTTGCTATTCGTCTTGTTTATGTGTTTGTCGTCCATGGAAACTTCTCCTCATTCAAGCATTCACCTTCTATTATAAGGTTGTTTGACAGGAAAGGGAAACCGTTTATGTGGCGAAACCTGTTAAAGACCTGCTCTCGTAAGACGGCGAATCCCCAGTGCACAGCCGCTCGTCACGAATAGTACACACATGACGACAAACGTCCCCAGCTCTCCTAGCGACAAACTCTCTTGACTAAGCACGCCCATGCCAATCGTCAAAAGTGACAGAGGAAAAAACATCCCGAGCCCAGACACATACAAGCCCAACCCTATAAAAACAGTGCAAACACTAATGCCGACAGGTACAGCAAAGCTCTGTATCCGCGTGGAAAGCCATAGTTGGAAGGCGATGATGGCGAGCGAGGCCAGCCAGCCTCGCATGATCCATCCGAACACTTCCATTGGAAACGAAAAATGTGCGTGTAGTCCAGCGATGAAACCCGCGCAAATATACAACACGAGGAAGAAAAGCTGCACAGCAAAAAGGAGAACACCAACCACCACCAGCTTCGCGAAAAAAATCGTTGGGGTTGCTACCGGTGCTGTCAGTATCACATTCCAGTTTCGGTTTACATGCTCCAGTCTGCACACGAACGAACAACAGATCGCGATGAGAATGGGCAAAAAAAATTCTCCGTAGAACAAGCTCACCTGCGTCCACAGGCTATACCAGCCATTTTGCAGGATCGCTTGGTTCATCCAGTAGTTGGCGAAGCCGATCAGCGTACTGAAAACAGGAAGCACAAGCAAAACGAGCCATATACGCGAACGTCGAAGTTTTACCCATTCTGCTCCCAAACATTTGATTAGCATACAAGTTCCTCCCTACACGTCTTGCCGGGATATGTGAATGCTCCCAGCAAGGTAGAATGCGATGCCCATGAGTACGACGATGATCGGCAAATGAACACCGATTTCGCGTGTAGTAAACAGCATGGTTTCGTTCACGTATTGATACGTAACGGGCGAAAAGTCCACATAGTACGACCATATGAAAAGGCGTCCGATTTGTGGCGGAAACAAGCTCGCTGTCATGCCAATGAAGCCCCCGATCATCCCGAGACATAGACTAAATGCCTGATTTTTGATGGCGAGAGAGATCCATTGCTGCAGAGCAATCACCACGAGATTCGTAAGCGTGGTCCCAGCTACATAGCGGAGTAATAGGCCAATCGGGACGGGCTCTGCTAATCCATAGCCAATGCCAAATGCCACGATCGCCAATGCCTGCAGAATGACTGCACTCCCCATCAAAACAGCCGCAGAGACGAATTTTGCCGCATAAACCGCTTTTCGGCTGACAGAAGCAGCCATCAACAGCTTCCATGTACGCCCTTTGTGTTCCATATCACATATCCGTGAAACAATGACAGCTGAACCGATCGGCAAAAACAATCCGTTCATGGCTGTAATCGTGACCAGTATGGCGCTCCACGTCGCGGCATCTGGATTTTTCGTCATGGAAGTACTGACAGCCATAAACCCCCATGCCAGTTCGATGCTCAAAAGAATGGCGAGCATGGGAAACAGACGCTTATGTCGAATTTTATAAAACTCTAGCAAGAGTGTCCTCATTACAAGCTCCCCTCCTTGCCTGTAAGGGAGAGGAAAATGCTCTCCAAGCTTTGTTTGTGCACTTCAATGCGATAAACATCAATGCCCGCCATAATCAGCGCCCGATTTGTCTGCGCTACCTCTCTATCCCCCATGCCTTCCATGACAAGGAAGCCATCTTGGAGACTTGGAGAATGCTCCCTATCTTGAAGAACCCTTCTCGCTTTTTCATTGTCCTGCGTTTTTATCCAAACATGAGGCTGACTGTTCCGTTGCAGCTGCTCCATGCTCCCTTGAAACAAAAGCTTCCCCCCGTGGATAATGCCGATAGACGTGGCCACTTGCTCGATTTCCGAGAGCAGATGGCTAGAGAGTAGCACGGTCATTCCATACTGTTGTGGCAACGATTGGATCAATTCCCGAATTTCACCGATTCCCGCAGGGTCCAGACCGTTTGTCGGTTCATCGAGGATGACGAGCTTTGGAAAATGCAGCAAAGCCATGGCAATTCCCAGTCGCTGCTTCATCCCGAGCGAATACTGATCTACCTTTTTGTTCTGTTGCTTTTCCAAACGGACGATTTGCAAGGCTTTCTCTACATGTTTGTCCGGAACACCTCGCAGCCGCTGCATGACGCGCATATTTTCCAGGCCAGTAAGATGACCGTAATAGGAAGGAGCCTCAATCAAGGAACCCGTCTGACTCAAAATTTCAATTCGGTTCCTGCTAAAATCCTTCCCGAATACAGAGACACTCCCTTCTGTCGGCTTGACTAATCCTAGCAGCATTTTAAGTGTCGTCGATTTTCCTGCACCATTTGGACCGAGGAAGCCATACACCTCCCCTTCTCCTACCGCAAGATTCACCCGCTGGACGGAATAGGCACCTCCATAACGTTTTGAAAGGTTTTCCGTTCGAATTACCGTATTCATCTTTTCTCGCTCCTATCTGTTGGTCTCTCCTACGAAATCATAGAGACCCAACCCGTCGATAAGCTGACAGAAACCTTACGACAACCTTAAATCGACTTCGAGTGGGTAGAACACACAATTCAAGCGAGTATAATAAATACGGGTGATTCAATATGGAAGAGTGGAAACAGAAAAAAGTGCTCATCGTGGAAGATGAGCTTGATATCAGAAATATGATCGATGGATTTTTGCGTAAGGAAGGATTCTCTCGTATTTTTCATGCGGGTAGCTGTAAAGAAGCGTTAGTGATATGCGCTTCGGACAAGCCAGATGTCGTAATCCTGGATGTCATGCTGCCTGATGGAGATGGATTTGGACTTTTGACTTCGATCCGTCGTTTCTCGCAAATCCCTGTCATTTTTCTGTCAGCCCGAGGAGAAGATGAAGATCGATTGCTCGGACTTGGCCTAGGTGCTGACGACTATATTGTGAAGCCATTTTTACCGCGCGAGCTCGTTCTCCGTCTCCTGGTCATTTTACGACGTGTATACGCCCCTCCCCAAATCGAACGGCTGCCTGTTTTCCAGCTTGGTGACAGTACAATCGATTTGGAGGCGGCAATCGTGACGAGAGATCACCACGAATATGCTTTGACCGCCAAGGAACACGCACTCTTGCGAAAACTCTATGAAAACCGGGGACGAATCGTCACAAGTGATGCCCTGTGCCAATCCGTATGGGGTGACGATTACTACGGGTATGAAAACACGCTGATGGTTCATATGCGGCGCATTCGCGAAAAGATTGAGCCATGTCCGTCCACTCCTGAATATTTGCTGACGGTAAGAGGACTTGGGTACAAATTACTCGTAAAGGAAGAGTTGTAGATGGATGGAGCTGTACGAATTTTACGTCGTTATACAGGTGCTTCTATCCTGATCGCCGTCTTTTTGCTCATCGTCAATTACATCATTCTCGGTACATTTGTTTTCAAAGGCATGAACGAAGGCTCTCCTCCCGTTCACGTCACACAAACTATCGCAGAAGGTCTCCACAAGAACGGTTCCCACTATAAGTTGGAACCAAATGCACAAGATTGGTTGCAAAAGAGCCAGGCTTGGGCCATGCTGATTGCGGACGATGGAAAGGTCATCTGGGACTACGCCATACCGGACCAATTGCCTCGCGCCTATTCCTTGGCAGAAGTGGCGCAGTTCTCGCGAAATTACTTACAGGACTATCCTGTTTTTGTCTGGGAGCATGAGATGGGGCTGGTCGTCGTGGGCTACCCGAAGGACAGTCTCGCCAAGTACCAGATTCATTTACCAATCAGTTGGATAAGCGATTTGCCGTATCGATTACTGGCTTTGCTATTCGGAAATATACTGCTCGCCGCTCTTCTCTCGCTATTCATCGGCACTCGACTCATTCGGGCCATCCGCCCTCTGATTAGCGGAATTCACGCTCTATCAGAAGATCAGCATACCCATGTCGAGGCAAAGGGAATGTTCAGCGGGATTGCCCGAAGCATCAATCATGCATCGACGCTTCTGCAAGAGAAGAACGCTATGCTAAAAGCCAGAGACGAAGCACGTTCGAATTGGATCGCGGGAATCTCCCATGATATACGCACGCCATTATCGATGGTGCTCGGGTATGCCAGTGAATTGGAAGAGAGCGACGCGGTGCCTTACGAACAGCAGCAAAAAGCAAGCATCATTCGAAAGCAAGGGGAAAAGCTCCGGTCTTTGGTCAGCGACTTGAATCTCGTTTCCATGCTGGAATACGAAATGCAGCCCATTCATACCAAACTGATTCGGCTATCGACACTTGCGCGGCAAATTGTTACTGACTTTTTGAACAATGATTTGGCAGAGGCCTTTACCATTGAGCTGGATGTCACGACTGAGCAATGCTTCGTGATGGGTGATGAAAAACTTCTTGTCCGCGCTATCACGAATCTCGTCCAGAACAGCATCGTGCATAACCCATCAGGCTGTCACATCCACGTGCAAACGACCCTATCAGCCAACCAGCGCAATGCTCTCCTAATTATCACTGACAACGGAAAAGGCATTGAGCAAAACATGCTGCCTGACTTGGTGGAATTGCCTTATTCGTCAAAAAGAAAATCTCCCTCACACAATGGTCATGGTCTCGGTTTGCCCATGGTTGCACGTATTGCAGCCGCTCATCATGGACGCCTGCTGTTAACAAGTGATACAGGAAAAGGGATGACAGCAGAACTTTGTTTCCCCCTCTCCTCCTAATCGGAATAGAACCATCCAGCAAAAAAAAAGCACCTCCTTTGCCTCGCTAATCGAGAGTAGACTCTCAAAAGTGTGCAAAGTGGGTGCTTTTCGACTGATTATTTCACGAGATCGCGCATGATATCTTCAGCTTTGATCTCTGCCGTAATCAGCTTTTCTTTTTTCATCCAATCAATCAGAGTTTGCCAAGACTCCACTGTCTGGTATCCAAATGGCTTTTCGCCAGCATCCATCAACGGAATCAGGATATCCAAACTCTTGGTTTCAATGTCTTTTTCCAGTGGGAAATCGGCAGCCTGTTTGGCAAGCAACAGATCGAGTGCCTTTTCCTTATTATTTTTCACATAGTCCTGGCCCTTGCCAATTGCACGGAGAAAACCTTCCACAGCTTTCTGCTTTTTGCCCAACGTATCGTCACTTGTCGCCAATACGAGCTCATAGTAGTCTGGAACACCAAACTCAAAAGGCTTGAACACATTGACAGGAACGCCGTGCTTCTCCAAAATCGGTTGCTCATGGTTGATATAGCCACCTACTACTGCATCGACCTTTTTGGCCGTCAACGCCGGGACGATGTCAAAGCCGATATCCGTGAAGGTTAGTCCGGAATCATCCCCACCAGCATGCTTCACAACTTGACGTACGATCGATTCATCGAGTGGAAGTGATGGATAACCGATATTTTTTCCAGCCAGCTCTTGCGGAGTATCGATTCCACTGTCTTGGCGCGTCATGATCACGTTTAACGGATGACGAACGAGTGCACCTACAGATACGACAGGTACTCCTTCTGCACGAGCTTGGACGAGCTGTGGTTGATAGCTGATCGCCAAATCTACTTTGCCAGCAGCTGCCATTTTCAGAGGATCATTGCTGTCGGAAGGCATTTGCATGGTCACCTTGAGGTTTTCTTCTTTAAAATAGCCTTGCTCCTCTGCGACATACAAGAAGGAATGTACGGCATTCGGATACCAATCGAGCGCAATCGTCAGCTCTGTCGGCTCCGCTCCTTTATCAGCAGGGGCTTGCGTCTGACCAGCATCCGAGCTCGCCTGATTGCCGCAAGCAGCAAGACCTGTTGCCAATGTGAGTGCCATGAATGCTTTCGTCCATTTGTTGAAAGGTTTCATTGTTGTTCTCCTTTGATTTTCATATGCGGGGAAAAATGACGTTCGAGTCGTCCAGCTAGCCAAAACAGCAGCATGCCGAGAATCGAGAGCAACAGGACCGAGGCAAACAACGCGGGAGCCTGAAAATTGCCGGATGCCCGTCTGCCAAAGTACCCGAGACCCTCGCTCGCTCCCAGCCACTCCCCAATCGTCGCTCCTGCCACACTGTAGGTAGCTGCCACTTTAAGACCACTGAAGAAATGGGGTAAACTCGACGGCAGTTGCAGCTTCGTGAAAATTTGTCCGTTCGTTGCCCCCATTGTTTTTAACAGCTGGAGCATTTCCTTGTCTGTCGAGCGAAGTCCATCATACGTGTTGACGACGATCGGAAAGAAAGTAAACAGAATCGTAACAGCGATTTTTCCAGATAAATCATACCCGAACCACAAAATAAAAACGGGTGATAACGCTATAATTGGGATCGTTTGGGAGATGACGATATACGGATAGACCAAGCGCTCCACAATCCGACTGCGAATCATCGCAAATGCAAGGGAGATTCCAAACACAATCGAGATCGATAGCCCCAGTAACACTTCCTTTAACGTCGCCCAAAGATGTATACCTATTAGAGAGGCACGTAAATCCCACAGCGATACGACCATAGCGCTAGGCGGCGGTAGAATGAATGGCGGCACTCCGAGGAAGCGGCATCCAGCTTCCCACACCAGGAGAAAAATGGCGATGGAGATACCAAACCAAATGCCTCTCCCCATCATGCTTCTCTCCTCAACGGCTTCATGGCTGCTTGGCGCTCCTGTCGAAGCAGTTCCCAAATTTGTTCACGCAATGCCAAAAATCCGGCTTGGTTGCGGCTGCTTGCTGTTCGCGGTCTGCTTACCGGAACGGCTAATTCGATCGGCCTGGTGATCGGACTACCAGTCAGCACAATAATGCGGTCCGCGAGCAATATGGCTTCGTCGATATCGTGCGTAATCATCAGCATCGTACTGCCTGTTTCCTGCCACTTTTCCATCAGCCACTCTTGCATGTCCATTCTTGTAATTCCATCCAATGCACTAAACGGCTCATCCAGCAGCATCATCTCTGCGCCGGAAAACAATGCGCGCAAAAAGGAAACACGCTGACGCATTCCACCGGAAAGCTGGGCTGGGTAGCTGTCAGCCCACTCCTGAAGCCCGTACCTTGGCAATTGCTGTCTGACGCACTCATGCGCTTCTTTTTTCGTCATACCTTTGATTTCTAGAGGCAAGGCTGCATTTTCGACAATCGTACGCCATGGCATGAGCAGATCTCGTTGGGGCATATAGCCGACTTGCCCCAAACGATTTGCAACTGCTACATTGCCAAGCCTGATTTCGCCTTGCGTGGGCGTAAGAAGACCTGCGATGAGTTGAAACAAGGTGCTTTTCCCGATCCCGCTCGGACCGATCAAGCTGACGAACTCCCCTTTTTCCACACGCAGATCAAAATGATCAAGAATCTGCTTGTCGCCATACGAAAAGCTGACGTCGACGAAAGCTAGTTGTTCTCCCACGGCCACATTTCCTCTCTGTAGGACATGTCCCAGAACATGTACTCCATTTTGGAGGTATTGACAAAATACTCTTCCAGTTTGGCCAGCTCTTGTTCGCTCTTTCCTTCCGCCAATTGGTTCATGATATCAATCAGCCAGATCGCCAGCTGCCCAAACTCATCGGAGCTGTACATGCGTACCCATTCGCCATACAGTTCGTGATCCAGCGCCCCTTCTACTTGTGCCAAGCGCTTGCCGATTTCCCAATAGCTCCACGTGCATGGGAGTAGTGCGCTCACCAATTCTGCCAACGACCCTTGATGAGCGACACGCAGCATGTAGCTGGTGTACCCCAACATCACAAACGAAGGCTCTGTCGCTTCCAGCTCCGCGCGAGAGATACCGAAGCGCTCTGCATACTGGCGATGCAGCTCCATCTCTGTGTTCAGCGTCGATTCTTGCAAAGCAGCGAAGCGAGAACTTGTTTCCAGATCGTACGCCTTCACACTCGCAATCGCGAACATTTTCGCGTAATCAATCAGATAGATGTAGTCTTGTTTCATGTAATATTTGAATGCACCAACGGGCAGGCTGCCATCTCCAAGTCCGGTGACGAAAGGATGTTGATGAACACGCTCCCAGATCGGGGCTACACTTTTTCTTAAACGATCAGTAAAGGTTGTCATGCAATACTCACTCCTTCGCTTCCTTTGGGGTATTGCACCAGGTGGCAATGAAGCGGGCCATGATCTGGGCAAAATGAACAAGCTGGTCGGGATCAATGGATTCATCTACGGCATGAGCATGCGTGAGCTCACCGGGTCCGAATAGGACAGCCGGAATGCCTGCATGCGCAAACCAGCCTGCATCCGTCACCGTAGGCGACATCGTAACGATAGGTGCTTGATGCATGTGACTTTCATAGGCGGATTGCAGCGTTGCCAAGCCTGGATGTTTCGTATCCAACTCCAGTGAAGGGAAGATTTCACCGCGCTCCTCAATCATCGAACGTCCACCCCACCGGAATGTAGGAGGATTGTCTCTCAGCCAAAGATCAGCAGCAGCTGCACGCCCGACATGATCCTCGATCTCTCGGATGATCTCTTCGTAGGATTCATTCGGATAAAAATGAACGGTAATCCACATAGCGCAACGGTCTGCGATAAATGCAGCGTGTCGACCTCCCTCGATGACTGCGGGATTGATCGTATTACTGCCTGCCGGGAAGCCGGGATAGGACTTCATGACAGCCCAGTCCCGCTCCAGTTCCTGCAGTGCGGTGATCACCTTCGTCATTTTTTCAATGGCAGAAGCTCCCCGAACACGTCCGCCTGCATGAATGGTCTGTGCACGCATTCCGTCATGCAGCGTCGTCGGACTCTCAATCGTGATCCAGCCTGTAATGACCCCGCCCTGCCCTTGCATGTGGAGATTGCTCGTGTCCACTACAACGGCGTAGTCAGCCTGATAGCCACGCTCGATAGCGACCAATGTCCCCGCTTCACCCGCTTCTTCTCCGATGACGGATTGAACGAGCAGATCGCCTTGGAGCTCGATTCCGTGTTCGCGCAGCATTTGGATCGCAAACAAGCTCGCTGCCAGTCCGCCTTTCATATCCGCAACACCACGTCCGTACAAGCGCCCATCCTTGCCATGTGTCAGAGCAAAAGGTGGATAGGTCCACCCCTTGTCATCTCCGACTTCAGCCACATCGATATGCCCGTTGACAATCAAGCTGTTTGCCTGGGTAGAAGCACTCCCTGATAACCGACCGACGATATTGTCGTCTCCTGGATATACCGTCCAGCGATCTACTTCGAATCCCATCGCTTGCAGTCTGTTGGCGATTACTCCTTGTGCGGCATCGCTATTTCGCGCGGGAGGACTCACAGTCGGATGAGAAACGAGCTCTGCCAATAGGGCGAACAGCTCTTCTTTGCGGCTGGCAATCGATTCTACCGCTTCTGTCAGTCGATCCACGCTACTCAATCATCCCTTCAGTCGGGCTGCTTGCGGACGCGTAACGCTTTTTCGCGATACGGCCTGCCAGGAAGCCTTTGCGACCTGCTTCCACCCCGAGCTTCATCGCTTCTGCCATCAGAACAGGATTGTCAGCGAGGGCGACTGCTGTGTTCAACAAGACACCGTCCGCCCCCAGCTCCATCGCTTTCGCGCAGTCTGCTGGCGAGCCAATTCCAGCATCGACGATAATCGGTACTTTGGCATCCTCGATGATAAAGCGGAGATTGTTTTCGTTGACAATCCCTTGTCCGGAACCAATTGGTGACGCACCCGGCATAACCGCATGTACGCCAACCTCTTGCAGGCGTCGAGCAAGAATCGGGTCGTCATTGGTGTAGGTCAGTACGATAAAGCCTTCTTCCACCAAGATTTTCGAAGCCTCGAGTGTGCCAATCGGGTCAGGGAGAAGAGTTTTCGGATCTCCAATGACTTCGACCTTGATCATGTCACACAGTCCAGATGCTTTAGCCAAACGGGCAATGCGCACGGCTTCTTCTGCTGTATAGGCACCTGCTGTATTTGGCAGCAGGGTGAATTTTTTCAAATCGAGTTGTTCCAAAAAGTTCGGTTCTTGCGGATTTTCCAAATTCAAGCGACGAATCGCAAATGTCAAAATTTCTGCTTCTGACACCTCTACCGCTTTCCCTTGTGTATCCAAATCAGCGAATTTACCTGTCCCTAAAAGCAAACGGGAGCGAAACTCGTACGATCCAATTTTCAATGTATCCATCATGATCATCCTCCTCCGACAAAATGAACGATTTCTATACGATCTCCGTCTGCAATCGGTGTTTGTTCGTACGCTGAGCGATCAATAATTTCACCATTTCGCTCTACGACGACAATTTTCTCTTGCAGGGAATAAGAAGCAAGCAAGGCTCGCACTGTTGTGATCTCTTCCGCCAACTCTACTTTTTTCCCATTCAGCTGAACAATCATTGATTACCTCCTTCTACTGGAAAAAAAACGGCTTCTCCCGCCTGCCTGAGTCGATTCAGACAAACAGAAGAAGCCGTATACCCATCCCATCTCACCGGACGAATGGCATAAAAAAACCATCCGCCTCGGATGGTTGAGTGTCATCTTATCATCCATGCGCGCAAACAAGCATAGTTCCGCTCGGATGCGACATGTGATACTGATTCCAAATACCTCTTCCTCCGCTGGCATGACCCAGGTCAGGTTCAACGGTCAGTAACACACTCGTTACAATCTCAGCCAACGTTGCTTGGCCCCCGTTTGGTAGTAAAGCTATGCAATTGTCGTACATTCGAGTACTACAGTACCACTCTATTTCGCGTTTGTAAAGGCTTCCTTGTGCATCTTTTCCAGCTCAACGAGACAACGCTCTGCCCAAGCTGCCATTTTCGCAAGCTTTTCCATTTCTCTCTCCATCGCCTGACGCACAGATTCCTTGTAGTCTGGAATCGTGCCATTATAGCGAATGACCCCTTGGACAGGTGTCATGAATTTTTCCATGTAAGAGAGTGCTGGACGCTGGTGAAACAGCGGCACATCTACTTCGTAGGAAGAATGCAAATCACCTTGCGTTGGGTATTTGGTAACTGCCAACACTTTTACCAGCAGCTTCGAATCGTGGATTTCCAATACTTCTGCAATATACTCACCAGTTCGCTGCGAAACGCGAACGATATCTCCCGGATTCCAGTTCATCGCGGATTCCTCCTTTTATTGAATCGAGTGCATCTACATTAGTGAGGCTTCCAGCAGTTTGCGTGCATGCAGCAATACTTCTTCCGCATCCACTACTGACTGACCGCCACCCTGTGCCATCGCAGGATTTCCCCCACCTTTTCCGTTAATGATCGGCAAGGTTTCTTTCAACACTTGATTAATGGCTACGTTGACTTCTTGCCCACGAGCAAACACGATTTGCATTTTGTCTTCGGTAGTAGCAGCCAAGAGGCAAATCGCATCTGGCGCCAGAGCAGTAGCCAGCTGTGCGAACTGTTGAAGCTGTTGAATGGTTTTGTCTGTGAAGGTACGCATAATGAGGCGAGAATGACCCAATTGGCTAGCAGCAGATAGTTGTTGATTGACTTCCACTTCTAAGAGCTGCTTATCCACTTCTGCCAATTTTGCCTTCAAGACATCACGTTCTGCAAGAAGGCGTTCCGTCTGTGCGAGCAGCTCCCCTTCATTGGTAGCGAGCAGCTTCGCCGTATCGCGAACGACAGCTTGCTTTTGGTTGTAGTCCCGCAAAGCTCGCCAGCCACAGATGAATTCCAGACGAATGTTTCCGCGATAGCGCTCCCAGCCCAAAATCTTGATCATCCCGACTTCGCCCGTTCGCGCTGGATGTGTTCCTCCACATGGGTTGTAATCAAATTCAGGTATCATCACGACCCGAATATTTTCAGTAACGGTCGGCTGTTTTTTCAAGGGCAGCGTTGCCAATTCCTCGTCATCAACGAACCGCGCAATAATGGGGTGGTTTTCCAGAACAATCTGATTCGCTCGCTTTTCTACCTTCTCCCATACATCTGCTGTCAACTCATCCAGTCGTACATCAATCGTGACACGCTCTTTGCCCAAGTGAAAGGCAACGGTCTCCGCTTGCACGACTTCCAGGAAGGACGCTGATAAAATGTGTTGGCCAGCATGCTGCTGCATGTGGTCGAAGCGGCGGTCCCAATCGATGTGACCGGTTACTTCCGCAATGCTTTCGGACAAGGGAGCTTCTAGTCGGTGACGAATTTCGCCATCTACCTCTTCTACATCCACCACACGAATTTCTTCCAATACGCCCAGATCGGAAGGCTGTCCGCCTCCAGTAGGGTAAAAAGCCGTTTGATCAAGTACCACGTAAGGTGTCCCATCTTGCTCGACACCAGTCCTCGTCACCTGGGCCGAAAACGTTCTTCTATAGGCATCCTGATAATAAAGTCTGTCTTCCATCGTTACTCCTCGCTGCATGGAACCATGGTTCCAGCCTGATTCTCCCACTTGGGGGCAAAACGAAATACGTATGTATAAAGCTTAGCCAAACAAGTGATCCATTTGTTTTTCGCGCTCTTGGCGCTCCTCTGGGCTTGCCAGGTCATACTTTTTCAATAAATGAAACAGCTCGTTTAGACGCTCTTGGCTGAGTTCGCCATTCAACTGCTTTTTGAATTGGCTCACACGCAACTCTGACAGATGTGGAGCTTGTTCTGCCAGTTTTTTGAGTACGTCCTCATGGCTGTGATCCAATTTGCATTCTCCCATGATTTCTCCCCTTTTCCTTACAGTCATCTTCATCATACCATGATTTTTCATGCGAAAAAAAGGCGTACAACCCGCGATGGAATGTACGCCAGATGACTATGCACGCTTACGGACGCGAAAGTTCTCCTCGATCAACAGCCAATTTTGCGGAAATGGCAAACCGAGTTTCCAGTAGCTGACACCTCTCAAACCAAGCTGTTTAACCAGATTGAACTTCGCTTGGATCGACCGCGCATCCTCAAACCACACCTGATGTTGCCTGCCTTGATCATCGGTGTACGTAAAAAACGGAGCTTGTGCGCGATAGTCATAGCGGATGACTGCATTATGCCGGGAAGCCAGGGCAATCGCTGCCTGTGGACTCAATGCACGCGCTGTCGTCCCTCTCTCATAGGGCAAGGTCCAGTCGTATCCGTACAGATTTTGACCCATCAAAATTTTTTCGGCTGGCATCTCGGTAATCGCATACTGCAAAACACGTCGTACCGGACCAATCGGGGAAACTGCCATAGGTGGACCGCCACTATAGCCCCATTCATATGTCATGATCACGACAAAATCGGCAATGGCACCGATCGCCTTGTAATCATGGGCGGTATACCATTTGCCTGCCTGCTCAGCACTTGTCTTCGGTGCCAGCGCAACAGACATCATCAGTCCTGCTGCATGGATACGGTCTCTCGCTTTTCGCAAGAAGTTGGCATACGCTTCTGCACCGGTTGTGGGTAATGCTTCCAAGTCAAAATGAATATCTCCCATTCCCAGCTCTCGTGCTGTCTGAAGAATATTGTTCAACAAGGTATTCTGAAGCTCTGGATTGTTGAGGATGAGCTCGCCCAATTCCGTGCTGAACTGCTCTCTTTCCAGATTCGTAATGACCATCATGAGCAGAACCTGGTTTTCTCTTGCGATTTGTGGAAAATTGTTCAATGTCGGTCGCACGAGGGTACCATCCCGTCTGATACGAAAGCTGAACGGAGCCAAATATGTCAGATGCGGTGCAGCCGTGCGAACATCGGCTTCCATAGCTGGTGTGACGGTGCGTCTCGGTTCCACATAAGCATTGAAATCAGCTGCACGCCGCGGACGGGGCGGGATGTAAAGGCGTTGCCCGACTTGAAGCGGTCTGTATTGCGGAATCCTATTGATTCGGGCAAGCTCTGCCGCGCTGATCTGATAACGCTGACCGATGGTATACAACGTATCTCCTTGCTTAACCCAATAGTAGCTTCCCACAATCGGAATCACCATCGCCTGTCCAGTTACCAGCTTATTAGGATCAGGCAGTTCATTTGCCTCCGTTATCGCCTCAGGTGTGGTTCCATACGTCTCGGCGATGCTCGCTAAGGTTTGTCCTTCTTCCACCACGTGGATTTGCATACGCCCCCTCCTTCGCATTTCTTCTCTCTTTGTCATATTCATGGCGAAGGAAATAGGTGTATGTCTAGGCCAGAGGTTTTAGAACATCGTATAAAAATCCAACGGACTGGATGGCATAATGACGTTCCAACAATTCATTTCTGTGAAAAATAAGCAAGGCGGGAACGCTGGTCACTTGCCATTGTTCTGCCAATGCTGGCGCCGTATTAATGTTGATCTGATACAGAGGAACGGTAGACAATGTTTCTTGTATGATACCGAGCATACGTGCTGCGAGCTTGCAGGTCCCACACATCGGTGTATAGATAAAAAGAGCGACCGACTCCTTTTCTTGCAGGTATTGGATCAATTCTGTTGAGGTTAGTTCTTGCAAGTCGTTCACTCCTTTCGATCACATCAGACATGATCTTTCATGCTAGACCCACTGTTTGGAGCTGTCAACAGCACGATACACATGCTCTCGAAAAAGTTGACAGCTTCTCTTAAATGTTAAATTTTGGTGCAATATTAATTTATTTTTGTATAATATAGCTAAAATTCGTTTAGATAATCATGCTTCAAAAAATCAATTTTACGTTGAATGGTGGATTGGTATGAGTTTTTTCAGCTATTTGTTTCATGATCGAAAAGATAATGTCAGAGCGTTTATTCTGTTTGCCTGTTTTTTCGCCTTCTATTTGTCGATGAATGTGCCTTTTCTTACTTATATGAATCAAAACATCGCCGTTCTGGCTCCGATCAGCCCTTTCTACGGCGTGCCGTTTACGCTTAATCTGTTTAATTTTGATCCGACGCTGTACTATAACTATACTAACCCAACGGTGATCCATCCGTTTATTCATTTTCTTTCAATTCCTTTGGCTTATTTATCGAAATTTTTCACGGAAAACTTCTTCTTCGCGGTGGTTCAAGCGATCATGAACGCGCTCGGTGTTGCCATGGTTTACTACTACCTGCGCAAGGGATGTAAAAGCTTCTATACCCCATTGCTTTTTGCTGTGTTTTTCGGGACGGCCTCTTATCAAATTTTCACGGCCATGATTCCCGATTCTTATCCGTATGCGCAGTTCGTCATTCTTTTATCCGTACTTTACACCCAGTACAGCCGTGCGGAAAAGAAATTGGCTTCGTGGCCGAACGCTTCGTTTGCCCTCGTCAACTTCGGTGTTACTTCGACGAACTTCATTCCATTTATGAGCGTTTTGGCCGTCAATCTGTTTCATACAGAAAAGAAGAGCATTTTTTTGAAGCTGGTGCGGATTGCGCTCGTATTTCTCTTATTAATCATTAGCTTCACGATTTTGCAGCATGTTCTGTTCGGGCAATCCTGGTTTTCGACCTGGTACAAATCGATTCATGCCGGAGGGTTCATCTACACGGCTCCGTTCTCGTTCGGCGAGCACTGGAAGGCTCTGTATATGCTCGTTATCAGTCCTGTACTGACTCCGGACATTGCACTTATCGACCCAAAACCGGGGATGGTCGCGTTCGCTACGAACCTAACGTTGCCGTATCCATGGTATGTGCATGTCATCGGCTTGACGCTGATCACTCTTGCTGTACTCGGTTTCATCAAAGGGATTCGCACGCAAGAAGCCTGGTCGCTCGCCGCCTATATCGGGTTTGCTTTCGTGCTCCACATTGTAATAGGGTTCGGTCTGGCCACGTTCCGGTATGATTTGTACCTGTATGCCGGACATTACTTCTTCGCCTTTTTCCTGCTCGCCGCCCGGTTCATCATGCAGCTGAGTCACATGAAAGTAAAGAAGGCATTGCTTGGTATCATCTTATTGTTCGTCATCGTGACGCTGGGGAACAATGTCGTGAAGCACTTCGAAGCTTTGCATGTGATTGAGCGGTCTTATGCGCATATGAACAAAACGAGTGAGTAAATGCTTGGGGACGAGCAGATGTTTCATGAAAATAGAGGTTGTAGACTTACCTCATTTCCCGTACGATTTCACAAGGTCGCAGAGCTGGAGTCATCTCCCTTCTTGGTGTCATACTTGGATTCGTGATTTACATGATCGCAACCATGCTCGGTCTCTCGGCTCTTTTCATAACGGTTCCGTTTGTTTACGAATCTGTCAAGTGAGTCGGAGCTGTCTACCTGCTCTGGCTCGCTTGGAATGCGGTCAAACCAGGTGCAGCGTTGGCTAATGGCAAGTGTCTTGACAGGCCTTGCTGCGAGTCTTGCTTTTGATCGCAGATAGTGATACATACTTACATTGAACAGCAGCCTACACAAAAAAGTAGACTACAAGCAATCGTTGCTGTAGTCTACTTTCTCTTTCAAACTCAACGCTTAACGCGCAATCGTTGTATGAGCCAGCTCCTCCGTCACGGTACAGACCGCACTCGAATCCCAGCTACCTTTCCCTTGCGCTTTCGCTGCCTCATACATTTGCGCAACCGTGCCTCCAACGAGAACAGGCACTTGCTGTTCACGTGCGGTTTGCGCATAGAGCTGTAAATCTTTGTGCATATGATCCAAGGAAAAGACCGTATTTTCATATGTACCATACAAGATGTTAGGCCCAAAAACGGAGAGTACACGATTGTGGGCAGATCCTTTGTCCATGACGGCTGCCAGCTTGTGAGGATCGACGCCAGCTTTTGCCCCGACACTAAACGCCTCACCCAACGCTGCTGTGATGACTGCAACGACAGAGTTGTGACAAAGCTTCGCCACTTGTGCGGAGCCGGATTCCCCCAGATAAAAAATTTCCTTTCCAATTGCCCTGAGATAGTCCATGATTTCTGGAAGCTTTGCCTCCTCACCGCCGACCATAATCGTCAACGTTCCAGCAGCAGAACCCGCAGGTCCTCCACTCACCGGACAATCGTAGTAGTAGATCCCCTTTTCTACGCCGTGCTGATTCAGTCGTTTGGCTGTAGCAGGGTCGATCGTACTTGTATCAAATACGAAACTGCCTGCTTCTAATGATAAGAAAAGTCCGTCCGCACCCAGCATGACTTCCTCAACAATCGCAGGACCTGGAAGCGAAGTGAAAACGACACGTGCTACGCTACCCACTGCCTGTGGAGACTCGACGACCGTCGCTCCTTTTTCCTTCGCCCAGGTTTTTGCTGCCGGACTTGGATCATAGGCATACACGTGGTAGCCTTTTTGCAAGAGATTGCAGACCATCCCTTTCCCCATTGCACCAATGCCGATAACACCAATCGCTTCCATCTTCGCTCCTCCTGCTTTCCTTATACTTAAGGCCGAATGTAAACTGTTTTTGTCTCGACGTAAAAGTCGAGCGCAGACTCCCCTTGCTCTCTCGGACCCAATCCAGATATCTTTTTGCCACCAAACGGAAACTGTGATTCAAAATGAGTCGACGGCATATTGACATGTGTGACGCCTGATTGAATGCCTTTGACAAATTGGAAAGCTTTTTGCAAATCGTTTGTAAAAATCGTGGAGGACAAGCCGAATTCCACCTGGTTAGCCACTTGCATCGCATGTTCGAAAGAATCCACATCGATCACGGCGATCACAGGGCCAAAAATTTCTTCGTTGGCAATCGTCATCTCCTGCGTTATGCCAGTAAACACTGTCGGTGCGACGAAGTAGCCCTGGGCGAGATCACCTTCTAGCAGGCGCTTACCCCCGCATTCCAGTACGCCCCCTTCTTCGATCCCCTTTTGTACATAGTGAAGATACAAATTGAGCTGATGCTCGTCCACTACTGGTCCGTTATGATTCTCTGGATTGAATCCATCCCCAATTTTCAAGCTCTTCGCTCGCTCGATCAGTTTTGCTTTTACCTGTTCGGCTACTTCGGGAACGACCAATACGCGACTGGTCCCCGTACAACGTTGCCCATTATCGAAGAATCCGCTCAGTACGATGGAATCAATGGCGAGGTCAATATCGGCGTCCGCGAGTATGATTGCCGGATTTTTCCCGCCCATCTCCGCCTGAATCTTGCCTCCTCTGGCTCCAACTGCTCTCCCCAAGGCAAGTCCCACTTCAGAAGAACCTGTAAAGGAAATGCCCTTGACCAGCGGATGATTCGCCAATTCATCACCGATTACCGCACCCGGTCCTGTTACCAAATTCACTACGCCACTCGGAACGCCGCTTTCAATCAGGAGTTCTACCAGCTTTACGCTAATCAAGGAGGTGTTACTCGCCGGCTTGAACACAACTGTATTGCCTGCGAGGATGGCAGGGACGATCTTCCACAAGCCAATCCCCAACGGAAAATTCCATGGGGCAATAATCGCGAAAACCCCGATTGGCTCTCGCACCGTGTAACCAATTACCCGTTCATCAAAGGAAGGCACTGTTTGACCTGTCAAGCGAGTAGCTTCCCCGGTTAACTGCTTCATGGAGGTGATTGTCTTGGCGACCTCGCCTCTCGCTTCCCGCAATGTTTTTCCTACTTCACGGGTGATGGTTTCTGCGAGCTCTTCTTTGTGTTTTTCCAATAAGTGAATGAGGGAGAACAAGAATTCTCCACGTGCGGGAGCTGATTTTTGCGACCATTCACCAAAAGCATTGGCAGCAGCTTCAATGGCAGAACGCGCATCCAGCCCGTCCGATTTTTGAAAATAACCGAGAACCTCATTCGTATTGGCAGGGTTCGTGCTAGGGAAAACCTGTCCAGTATGGCTCGTTACCCAAGCTCCATTGATGTAGTTATTGTAGGTTGCTGTCAAATCGTCTCCCACCTTCCGCATCTTATACGAGTATTGTATATAGTAAAAATTATGAATACAATGTATATACAGACACTTATTTCCAACTAGTAATGTGTATTTCTCTACATGGAGGACACGTGGATGAATTCATTTTCGCTCCTGCTTGAAAAGCTGCATGAATGGTTTGGCAATCAGCCTTTTTCGATCTGGTTCCAATTTTCGCGTGATCGACATTTTCGGCTTATTTTCTCTTCTTTTCATGAAAACGCTACCATGATTACGTCCCCTACGACAGTGCCTCTCTGTGACAACGGTGCTAGCCACATGCGTTATGAATATGCCCAACAGATGTACCGTTTTTTCTACGAAAACGAAGGACAAGCGGTTATTTGCCTTTCAAATCAAGCAAAACAACCGGTCATCCTTACCTCTGACCAATGGGAACTACTGTGGTTCGGCATTCGCCTGTTGTTGGCAGAAGAAAAAATGACAGCCAAAGCGGAGGAAAGCAAGAAACTCTTTGAAGGGATTCGCTCCATATCTGCTACCCTCGACGTTCACCAAATCATCCGTGGCATCATTGGTAACGCACTGGCTGTTATCCCGGCTGCAGACGCAGGACTCCTGCACTTGTATGATCCCACTATCGACCGATTGATTCCGAAAGCGACCGTCGGTTTTCATGATACGGTGTTCAAGGATCTCAAAATGCGGGTGGGAGAATCCATCGCAGGCAAAGTGTTTGAAGACGGAATCCCACGTATGTACAAAACCAGCCAAGAAACAAACCATGCGATGAAGGACATCTCCGCTGACAATTTTCACTCCCTGAACCACGCAAAAACATTGCGAGACTTGAATGGGTTGTTATGCGTTCCGATATCACGTGAAGAAAAGCGTATCGGCGTACTTGTCCTGCATCAGTTTCATCAAGAAAATGTGTTTACTGAGTACGACCTCGACCTCCTCCAAGGCTTCGCAGACCAAACTTCCATCGCCCTGCAGAATGCCGAGCTCTATGCAAAAGTCAAGAAAGCGTATGAACATATGGCTGCCATTAGCGCCGAACTGCAAGCCAAGCATGATGATTTGATACAACGCAACCATATCCATGAATCCATCAAGCAGTTGTCCTTGCAAAATAAAGGGGCGGAAACAATCGTAAAAACCCTCGGCAAAATGACAGGCCATTCCATTTATTTCGCCGATTGGCTTGAGCAGAAAATGTATCCTGAAGAAAGTGTTTCATTTTTTAGCTGGGATGAACTGTATACATTGCTGAACAAAAGAAGACAGCCTGTTTCTGTCAGCTTGTTCTCTCCCGCTTCTGGTAACGATCAACTGTTCTGTTTGTATCCACTAATCAATGGAAGCATCTTTCTCGGATGTCTCATGATTCCCTTAGACGAACGCGGGCTATCTGATCTCGCACGTATGACGGTCGAACAAGGGAGTGCTGTGCTCATACTCGATTTGGTGAAAAAGCAATCGATCAGCTCCGTGCTGTACAAGCGAGCACACGATCTTTTTCAAGAGCTGATCGCAAGCAAAGGAAATGAACTGTTTGACCGCGCCCGTTCGATGGGGTTGCAGCCGCAAGCAAAATACTACGTGGTTTATGCCCATCTGACGCAGTGCCACGACCTGGCATTGCTAGAAGCAAACATTCACCGGCTCATTACCCGTTGGAAATGGGAGTTCAATAAAACACAGATGTTCGTCTACGGATTCCATAATCACGTCACCCTCCTCATCCGGTCTCTCGGCTCCCGAGATGGCAAGGACATCCGTGAGAGGCTGCAACAGGCGTCCTACGAGTGGGAACTTGGCAAGGAAGCATCTTTGTCGATTGGCGTGGGAACTATGGCAAGCGGGATTGAGCAAATCAGCAAAAGCTACGAAGAAGCCAAGAAAGCCGCTCACTATTTGACCAACCGCAGCCGTTCTGGTGTGGTTCACTATAAAGACCTGGGTGTCAATCGCCTCATGTTGAACCAGAGTCAGGCCGATATTGATGCATTCATTCAAGATGTCTTTGCCCCTTTCTGGCAAGACCCGGAAAAATATCAGGAATGGGAACAGACGATCATGACTTATATGAAATGCAGTCAATCCCCTCAACTGACCGCCAAAGAGCTGCACATTCACGTCAATACGCTGTATCAGCGATTGCGCAAAGTTGAGGAGCTTCTTCACATCGATCTACGAAATCCGGAAGACTTGCTGAAATTACAGCTTGCTTGTCATTTGCGCCAGGAAGGATAACTCGAAAAAGGCAGGAGTAGCTTCGGACAGGAACAAGCCCTGGGCTACCACTGCCTTTTTTGTCTGCAAAGTGTTTTTTCGTGTGTTCGATCTGTTGTTTACCATAATTAATTTATGTAAATCAAACAATTGTGTATTTTTTCCTTGTAAAAATTGGATCATCATCCATAATGAACATGGGGGCATCAGAGGCTAATCACATCAGAGTTCGCGCCCTACTACAGGTAAAGGAGTGATGATGTTTTGGATTCGCAAAAACAAATGGAAAAGCATATGAGAGGTTCCAAACGATAATTTCATCCCCTCTCTCATATGCTGTGGGAGGAAATGAACGAAATGTTTGCTCAAAAAATGGTTCAGGGAACGGAACTCACAACCGATTGCTTCCATAGCGCGACCAATCTGTTTGAAGCGTTGAAGCATCATGTATCCATCAAAGGGGTCATTGCAGGTGTTATTCCTGGTAGAGTATTCCTGTCAAATGATGCAAGATCAGCCTTGTTGACAAGCCCCCAAGGTATTTTTCTAGGAGGCAGTGTTGATAATCCCCTCTTTTTTGAAGAAGTGAATACCTTAATCAAAGAGGAGATATTACCGCAGCTCGCTGCTGATGAACAGCTTGACTACGTCCTGTTTTATCCTACTGATAAGAAGTGGTATGACATTCTCGATATCGTAATGAAAGATGTATATCCCATGAGAAGCGGACGAATGATCTTTACTCACCATTTACAGGATCTGTCCTCTCCTGCTTGCGACCATCTTGTCCCGATAGACAGCACTTTGTTGAAGCGTAAAGAATTGGTAGGGCTTGAAGATGTTATCGATGAAATACAAGAGAACTGGCCATCCATAGAAGCCTATGAAAACAAAGGCTTCGGTTGTGCCGCGATTCAAGAAACCGATGAGGCGCCGACCATTATTAGCTGGTGCATGACGGACTGGGTAGTAGAAGACGAATGTGAATTGGGTATAGAAACCCATGAAGAGTATCGGGGGCTCGGATGGGCTCGAAAGACAGCATGGGGTGCTCTCTCTCTCGCTAAACAGCGCGGAATCAAAAGAGTGGGATGGCAGTGCTGGTCAAATAATATAGGATCGCAGCGAACAGCCTTGTCTGTCGGTTTCGAGCTGCTCGCGGATTTCCCGGTTCTGTTCGGATGGAACCTTCCGTTAAACAATTTCCTTGTCAATGGCAACCACTATATGCGTGGCGATTTGAATTATGGCGTGGAAAAAGACTACGCCCGCGCAGCATGGAGTTATGCCCAAGCACTCGATAAAGGCTGGGATTGGGATGGAGATCCGGCCTTGTATTGGAATGCTGCATGCTTATTCTATCTGAGTGGCGAAGAAGACCGCGCAAAGGATTACTACAAAAAGGCTATCGAGCATGGCTGGATAAGCATTCACCACCCCCATTATCATGATTATGTGTACAGAGAACAGGACAGCGAGCAGATCGCTCGTATTCTTGCTGAATCACTACTATAATGGAAAAGGCCGCCGTTTGATCGGCGGCTTTTTGGTGAGCTCATCCATTTTCCCTCTACTTCTCTGCCTTTGAATGAAAAAGAAATGGTGTGCCGTTCAAGTAGTTTTTGATCATAGCGATCGCATAAGGCTGTTCTGCTTTTAGCCCCTCGATTTCCCTGGGGTCAGAAGCATGATGACTATAATTTTCAATCATGACCATCACTGTGAAGCTCTCTAGTGTGGGGAGCCAGTCCCCTTCTAGTTTCCGCAAACTCTCGTAGCCTTTTATGACTAGCTCTCTTTGGGCAGGATATAAACCCAAAATGGTATGGGCGATATCATAAAGATAGTAACTAAACCCACATCTTCCAAAATCAATCGGTCGAGGGTCTCCCTTGTGAAAAACGATGTTACCTTGGTGCAAATCGCCGTGAATGATTCCATAGTGACTGCTATTCTGATCCAATTTGGCAAGACAAGTGAGTATTTTATCCGCCGCCAATTGATATAGCTCGAATTCTTCGTCTGTCAGAAATCGTTGGTAATGCTCCTTCAAATGAGTCATGGACTGCTTGAAGCTATCCTCTCCCCAGATCGGACGCGCAAATTCAGGGGTCAATCGGAAATCCTGGGATACTGTATGAAGCTTTGCTAACAGAACGCCCTCTTTGTAAACTTGGTCTTCCGAAAGCTCTTCATCTACATGCTCCCCTTCGACCCAATTATACCCGTTGGAATCGCTACCTCTATTTTTTCATGCAAATAGCTCAGCCAAGCAAGCTCGGAATCAATTTCCTTTCTGTTCTTGTTTCCATGAATGCGGAGTAAATAGCTACCATCCTTCTCTGTTTCTATCACAAACGTGCAAGTGTCGGACAGTTGATTGAAACGAAGCTGGTCCCCTTCTAAGTCGTATTCGTGCATCGCCTTTTGTGCGATTTGCTGCAACTGGGCCACTACCTTTTCGATGTCATCTTCAGAATCCAACTGAAATAACCTCGTCATGCGAATCCCCCTATCCAATATATGGATCATATGCTTACATTCGTTTGATTTCGGACTTACTCCTCTTTTCATATTTTTCACTTGACTCCAACCTAAGGTCAGACTGCAAACTCAATTTCAGGAGGTGAATCGCCATGTTGTATACCGTTAACGAGGTAGCCAAACTGTCCGGTACCACAATCAAGACACTGTACCATTATCAAAAGATTGGTTTGCTGATGCCCGAAATCGTAACAGAAAATGGATACCGCTATTACGGTGAGAATGAACTCAAGCGGTTACAACAAATCTTGTTTTATCGTGAGCTTGATTTTTCGTTGGACAGCATTAAAGCTGCACTTGATCACGAACCAGACAGACTTCGTTGCTTATGTGAGCAGCAAGCGATGTTAAAGGCACGCAAGCTTCGATTGGAGCGCATCTTGAATACTCTTGAAGAAACGATTCAACACGAAAGGAAGCGAGGAAATATGTCCACTGAGAACATGTTTGATGGATTGAACGAGGAAGAATGGAAGCAGGCATTCACTCAACAAAATGAGCATTTGCAGGAAGCGTACGATTTTCAATTGGATACGGAGAATCTGAACGCGGCTTCCATGAATGAAAAAGCTGCCGAAGCGACTGCTTTCATGACGTTTATGGCAGAGGCGTTGAAAAACAACAAAAGTGTCGATGATGAAGCAGTGGTTGCTGCGATCGAAAACCATCTTGCTTTTTTACAACAAGATCATCCGATCGATGCGAAAGCTTTTGCCGAGCAGTCAAGATTTTTCCTATCAGATGAGTTCCACCGCGCTATGTTGGAAGAACAGCAAACAGGATTAAGCTACTACATTTGCATTGCTGCCGAAAATTACGCTTCCAAGTAAAGTGTAGTTAAACGAGCGTTTAACAGTGAAACCGGGTGAGCTGCAACTCCCCGGTTCCTTGTTCCAATTCCTATCTGATGCCTTAGACTACCGCCCCGATAATATGCTCCTTGATCAGCGTCCATCGATCACGAGGATTCGGCATAAATTCAGATGCAATGGCTACGACGAGGTTTTTTTCTGGGATGCAACAGATAACATTACCGCCATCGCCTATTGCAGCATATGCAAAAACACCGTCCACTTCACGTAACCACCATAGATACCCGTATTGATTGGGATTCATCGCGGTTGATTCATCTATCCAAGTCTTTGGAATGATCTGATGATTGTCCCAACTGCCACGATTCAGGTAGAGCAAACCAACACGCGCCATGTCACGAGGGGTTAACGTGAGCCCCCACCCTCCTGTGGAGTTGTTATTTGGATCTTTTACCCATCCTCTCACATCTTTACCGAATAAATCTTCAAACGCGAACGCCTTCATTTCATAATCAGGAATATCTTTCATGCCGATGGGTGTAAACAAGCGTTCGTTAGCGAATTCTCGGGCACTTTTTCCTGTGCTGCGTGTGAGGATGGCTGAAAGCAGATGCGCCCCAGCGGTCGAATATTTAAATGTTCCAATCTGTCCCTTTTGCCCGAGCATATCCAGGGTATATTTTACCCAATCGGACTGCATGCACATTCTATCCAGTGGTTCATGCCAGTCCTCAAAAGAATACGGGGCCGTCATCGTGAGAAGATGGCGTATGGTGATTTCTTGTTTTTGCGAATCTGTAGAATCGGGCGCATAGTCGGGGAAAAAATCCAGCACCTTTTGATCGACATTTTTGATATACCGTTCCTCTATGGCAATACCAATGAGGGCAGATAGTATACTTTTCGTTACGGAGGCTACATGGTGCCTGTCTTCCGGTCCATAGCCATGATAGTATCTTTCATGGACGATATAACCATTTCTCACAACAACCATTCCGTTTATATTGCTGTACGCGTCTATTATGATAGAGTCTAGCTCTGCTAGTTTTTCAGCGTCTATGTTCAAGCTGGCCGGGTCTACTGCTTGCCATTGTGTAGTCGGCATATTGCTTCTTTGCATGATAATTCCCTCCTCGATAAGAGAATGTCATTTTTTCTGACTGGAAAATACACCTCCGTAACAAGCTCCTCGGGAACGCTGATTTGATCGAGTGAGGTTACATAGACTTCGTAGGGTGATCTCACCAGTTCATAGCCTTCATTTTCTACCCATTCCCTCAGCCTAGCATATACCGATGTCAATTCAGAATAAGGGCCCTTACATAAAGACTTCGCACAAAGACCTCCAGGCAGATCTCTTGTTCCCTTTACAGCCTCCGCGACCGGGAGTGCAAACTCGGTATCGTTACCGGCGGGATTGAACTCAGGGCTGTGATAAATCGTCATCGGCGTTCCGAGCAAGGTGAGCTTTTCAGTCGCAATCCTTTCATACAGCTTACTAAAATACTTTCCATATCCTGTTGCATAATCATCACTCGTCATCATGTGACGTATAGAAAGAATATGGATTGGCTGGGTCTCCACAAGCTGTACTTCTATATTGTCAAGGTATGACATCATGGGGATACCCTGCTCGATTATGGAAAGATCATGGTCAAGTTGTTTTATGGTATAGTCCAAAGCGTTTCGTTTTTCATACATCTCCCTTTGCTTGCGAAGAAGGGCGGAAACAAGCTTCTCCTCCGACTGATCTTCTTCCCATTCCAGAATGGCTTTTATTTCGTCCAGCGAAAAATAATACGATTTCAAACGGTTGATGAAGAGCATCTTTTTTAGTTGCTGGATGGAATAATACCGATAACCATTTTCCGAAGTAATCTCGTCCGGATTCATTAAACCTATTTCGGCATAATAGCGAAGCGTTTTGGTAGACACTCCGCAGATTTTTGAGAATTCTCCGATTGATAGCAAAGGCTCCCCTCCATTGTTCATTCCGTATCGATATTCTACTTATACCCCTTCCCCTAAGGGCAAAGTCAACGGCAATTATGAAAGCTTAGCTTGCTTCATCAAAAAATAAAACGATACTGCGTGAGATGCAGTATCGCTGTTTGAACAAAACACGTCAGATTTCGTTACGCCTTCCGAATGATTTTCTTATCCACAATGGTATAGACCATATCGGCTACGTTCTCCAGCAAGCGGACATCATGCGAGATGAAAATGATCGTACCCGCATAGCTTTTCATCAACTTTTCTAACGCTTCCACTGTCGGAAGGTCGAGAAAATTACTTGGTTCATCCATGAGCAAGATGTTGTATCTCCCCAACAACATCTTAGCAAGCTGTAATTTCATGATCTCGCCACCACTGAGCGCAGTCAGCTCTTTGCGTACATCCTGATGAGAAAAGCCCATAGAGGCCAGTACAGCACGAATTTCGGAAACCTGGTAATCGCAGCTTTCGAGCATGAACTCCATCACACCCTGATTGCGGTCGAACTTGTATCCATCCTGAGGTAGGTAGCCGATTTCGGCTTTAGGTGACAAGCTAATGCCATCTTCTCGATCCATGATCATTTTCATGAGGGTTGTTTTGCCTGTTCCATTCCCACCGATGATGCCAATCTTAGCCCCCAACGGAAACTGGAAGGAAGCCTGCTCGAATATGACTTTGTCCCCGAGCTGCTTGCATATATCCTTCCCCGTGATTGGATATGGATTGTGGAGCTCCAGTGCTTTACTCTGGCGAAACTGAATGGTACGAATTGTTTCAGGAGGTTTCACTTCTCCAAGTGCTTCGATTCTCTGCTCCATATTTTTCGCCGCATTGTGGAGCTTTTTCTGCTTGCTGCCCACCGTTTTTTGATGGCTCAAACGTCCACCGCTCTCCGAACTGTTTTTTCTTGAAGCTCCCTTCGCCTTCTGATCCAGCTTCCGCGCCTGATCTTTTTTTTCGGCGATGGCTTTCTCAAGACGGTCTCGTTCCGCTGTAAACTGCTTATATTGTTCAGCTTGGCGTTGCCGTTCCTCTTCCTTTTGAGCCACGTATTCGGAGTAGCCGCCCCAATACTCGGTTATCTTCCCCTCTTTCAACTCCCAAATCTTATCGACGACTTTATCCAGGAAATAGCGGTCATGACTGATCATGAGCATAGCGCCATTGAAATACTTCAGCTGGTTGATAAGCAGACCTACGCCCTCACGATCCAGGTGACTCGTCGGTTCATCAGCAAAAATACCATGTACCTCTCCGGAAAGGGCCTGCGCGATCTTTAGACGCGTTTCTTCTCCGCCGCTCCTATGCTCTTGTAATCGGTCCACTCCCAGCTTGCCCATTACCGCATAATCCTTTACCTCTTGTTCTACCGCATCCTCCAGCTGTGGGATGTAGGCAAAATTCCCTTCCCGTACTACTTTGCCAGACGGTAATGGCATCTCACCGAGCAGCACTTTTAACAACGTACTCTTTCCTGCCCCGTTTGCTCCTACTAAACCAATTCGGTCATATTCATAAATCTCTATTTCGTCAATGTCTAAGACTTCACGTCCCATATATTCCACATAAATATCTCTTGCCTTCAACAATACATTCATCATCGTGCCCTCCTTGGAAATCGCAGTTCTTTTGTTCGCAGGTTTGCCTGCGATTTTAGGAGAGCGGATTATATAAAGAAGTACCAATGCATATATATCGTTCGCATGGTTTTCAGTCCTTTTCGTTTTTTCTACGTTTCGAATAAAGGGATGCAGCATACGTTACGCTTGATTTTTTGGCAATAAAAAATACAGATCCCAGTCCACATTACGGGCCTAGATCTGCATGATCACGTTAGGAGCTCGCAGCGATAGAAAGGTACGGCAAAATAAGCCTTCCCAATCGCAGTCTATGTCCCCATCCGTAAAAATAAGCAGCTCAAAAAAAGCCCACAATTGTGGTGGATAACAAATCCGCTTTTTTATTGCCAGCTTATCGAATACGCACGGAATGTAACATAGATAACGAGCCTCCTCATTCATAATTAGCTTGGATGATAACATTGACTACGCTTTTTTGTCAAATTCAGAAACGATGTAAAGTTTGATTTACAACTGTACTTTCCCTATTTCTTGGCAACGAATGCACAAATAATAGTCTTATAGCGAAGTTTGCTAGATGAATAGAAAAAAGAGATAGGAGTTCGCTTTTTATGTCACAATCCGATAAACGTAATCGCTTCATTATCCTTGCTATGGCACTGGGCTTACTGATGTCTTCCCTCGACAATACCATCACCTCGGCGGCCATTAGTCACATTATTAAAGATATTGGCGGCTTTGAAAGCATGAGCTGGGTTTTCACCTCGTACGTACTTGCCGCGACCAGTACGATGCTCATCTTCGGGAAAATGTCCGATCTTTTTGGACGCAAATTATTTTACTTACTTGGCATTACGATTTTTCTCATTGGATCGGCACTTTGTGGCGTTGCCCAAAGCATCGAACAGCTGATTGCTTTCCGTGCCCTTCAAGGAATTGGCTCAGGGGCCCTCTTTCCTATTACTTTCACAATCCTATTTACGCTATCCTCTGATCCGAAATATACAGCACGAATCTCCGGCGTGTTTGCCGGTATCTTTGGGCTCTCTTCTATCGCCGGACCTCAAGTCGGGACTTTGCTCTCTGATTATTTGGGGTGGCGTTGGTGCTTTTATGTCAATGTTCCAATCGGTTTGCTGTCTCTCTTAACTCTTCTGTTTTCCCTGAAAGAATCCCGTTCTCATACAAAGCCAAAGATTGACTATTGGGGTACCGTTACATTAATCGTCGCCTGTATAGCTGTCATGCTGGCGCTTGAATGGGGAGGAAAAGCATATGAGTGGTCTTCGTGGCAAATCATCTCACTGTTTGTACTGGCAGGAATAGTGGGGCTCGCTTTTATCCTAGTAGAACGTCATGCACAGGAACCGATCCTACCCTTCCAAATTTTTCAAAGCCGTATGGTGGTCGCGACTTGTATCGCCTGTCTTTCTCAAGGTGCCATCATGTTTGCTGCCATCACTTATTTGCCCATTTTCGCTGTGGCCGTGCTTGGACATCCGAACTCGAATAGTGTTTTGACCCCGTTGATGCTCTCTTTGACGGGAGGTGCCGTGGTATTCGGAATGTTGCAAACCAAATTTTCCTTTCGATCTCTCATGGCGTTCTCGATGCTCGCTTGCGTAGTAAGTTCTATTTTGCTTATGTACGTGTCAACCGGCATTTCCTTCTTTTTCTTAACACTCTTGATGATTCTGTTCGGGTTTGCTGCAATCGGGCCGTTAATGAGCATTGCACAAAACGCGATTGTGCATTCGGTCGATAAAAAATATATGGGTATTTCTTCCTCGATCGTTGGGTTTTGTCGGAACATGGGAGGCGTACTCGGTGCATCGATTACGGCTGCTGTTGTGAACCAAAATTATGCGAGTATCGTATCTACAGGGGCGTCATTGCATGGTATTTCCTCGGGGAAAGTAGAAGGTCTGCTTAACCCTGAAGTACTCATGCGCGAGCCTTTAAAAATCGAGCCAGGTATTCATTCTTTTCTGATTGATTCTCTAGGAACCGCCATCAATCATGGTTATATCGTGGGATTGGTTTTCGCCGTTATCGGCTTCTTTTCGGTACTATACGCTGGCCCCGGCAAGCTTGAGCGCCATCAAAAGAGTCTCGAATCATAAAGGTTCACAGGTTTCTTACTCTGCATCACTTTCAAAAAATGGCATATTGATGTATGGTAACATATATGCATTGTGAAACTATACTTCACAAAGGAGAGTGTGCTTTGTGCCTGAAACCTGTGTTCCAACTGGCGTGGAGCTGAAAGACACTGGCTTTGGATATACGTTGTCTTTAATAGGCGGTAAATATAAAATGATCATTTTGTATTGGCTAGCTGAAAATAAGGTGATGCGGCATAATGAGCTGAAGCGAAGTATCGGTACCATTTCCTTTAAAACGCTGAGCTTAATGTTAAAAGAGCTAGAAGCAGACGACTTGATCATCCGCAAAGAATATCCACAAGTCCCTCCAAAAGTGGAATATTCTTTATCAGAACGTGGTCTTTCTCTCATTCCCTTGTTAAATATGATGTGCGACTGGGGAGAGAAAAACAGCTTGCCCCCTCTGGAGGCTGTAAAGCAGCAGGCATAACGCTTGTTTTTAACAGGAAAAGAAGTATCTCCTAAACGAGGAAATACTTCTTTTTTCATGTAGCTCCTTACAGGCTATCAACGAATTTCAAATAATCTTGCGCGCTCTTATCTAATAGGCTACCAGTTGGCTCAAGTTCTTGACCAGGTACATTTTCCCCTGACTCAGTCTCCGTACCATAATACGCAAAGAATGAACGATAATCCGCGTGGCAGTAGCGGAAGGTTGTTTCAAAAGGGGTCAATATTTGCTCAAGTGTATACCGGTATCTCCCCTTTTCCTGATAATCCTCTTCCCTAATTCCGGCAGAAACCGCTAATGCAGCTTTTCGATTCTTTAATTTATCGCCTCCCTTTGAACCGTATGCCCACCCATATGCGAAAACGTCGTCAAGCCATTTTTTCAGGAGCGGCGGACAATTAAACCAGTAAACCGGGAACTGCAATACTAGATTCCCATGCGATTCAACCAACTGCTGTTCTTTTTCCACATCAATGTTTCCATCTGGGTATGCCTTATGCAATTCGTGTACGGTATACTTTTCTGGATATTTTTTGAGTTCTTCTACCCAACGCTTATTGATGACGGATGTTTCGATGCTTGGATGAGTGACGATTACAAGAGTTTTCAAAGTAGGTCCTCCTTGAAGGTTTGTTGTGTTATGAGTATAAAATGCTTGCTGCAAATTTGTAAGTATGCACATTTTGTTCAGTTACTTACATAAAGGTGAGTGTAAAGAACAGAAAAAAGCCTCCCCTCGACCTAAAGATTCTAGGTTTGTATTGTTGGGAGGCCCTTTGAAAATGTATTATTTGAGCTGCTTTTCCATATACAACGTGCCTTCAATCGGATTGAAACGATAGGGCTCAATTGGATAGAATTCCAACGAGCGGTAAAGCTGAATCGCTTGTTGCATCGTAGGAAGCGTATCTAATCGGATGAATGAATAGCCTCGAATTTTCGCTTCGTCCAAGATCGCCAAGGCTAATTTTTTCCCTACTCCTCTTCCCTTCCATTGAGGCTTCACGTACAATCTCTTCATTTCGCAAACTTGTTCATCTATTTTTCGTAAGGCAACACATCCTGCTGGCTGCTCGTTTTCTAACGCCAGCAAAATACAGCCGTCAGGGGGTGCGTATTCGCCCGGTATATTTTGCAATTCGGTTGCAATGTTTTGAAAGCTCAAATCAACTCCTAATGACTCTACATACTCCAAGAAAAGTTCACGTGCTTGATCGTATTCAAATTCCTCCGTTGCATGAATCAAACGCAGCAAGCCTGACACCTCACTTCCCGTCGTGCGATCGTTTAAGAGGTGCGCAACGAGCGACGCAAGATTTTCCCCGTGCTGTTTTTGGGGAGCTCCGCTACGAATTCGACGTGACGAGGAACCTTATATTTCGCCAGCTTGTCACGACAAAATGCCATGATATCCTCTTGGGAAACCGCTATTTCCTTCAATGCCACAAATGCCTTGACTGCTTCGCCATGTACTTCGTCAGGAATCCCGATCACAGCCGCCTCAATAATCGCAGGATGCTGGTAAAGCACTTCTTCTACCTCACGCGGATACACATTATAGCCGTCAACGAGAATCATGTCTTTTTTGCGGTCAACGATGTACACATATCCTTCTTCATCCATCCGAGCCATGTCTCCCGTATACAGCCAACCATCTCGGAGCGCCACGGCCGTATCCTCTGGCAACCCGAGGTACCCTATCATGACATTGGGCCCTTGTACCACCAGCTCGCCCACTTCTCCACGTGCGACTTCGTTTCCTTCGGGATCAACGACCTTGTTCTTCACAAGCGGGATATCGACGCCAACCGATCCTGGTTTTCTGGTCCCGTGCAATGGGTTAAATGTTGTAGCTGGAGCTGCCTCTGACAACCCGTATCCCTCCAGTACCTTGGCATTGTATTTCGCTTCGAACTTGTGCAGGAGCTCCACGGGCATGGATGCACCTCCCGAGCAGTATATCCGGATGGAGGAGAAATCTTCTTTTGTCGCAGTCGGCAGCTGTAGCAGATAGTTGTACATGGTCGGAACACCTGCGAAACACGTGGCTTTTTGCTCACGAATCGTTTGTAGGACGTCTGCCGGATGAAATTTTGGCACGATAATAATGGCCGCTCCCGTGCGAATCGGGCCATTCATGCACACCGTCATGCAGAAAACGTGAAACATCGGAAGTACCGCGACCATGCGATCTTCTGGCACCAGCTCGAACAACATCCCCATCGCTTCCGCATTCGAAGCCATATTTCGGTGGGAAAGCATTGCCCCTTTTGGCTGGCCAGTCGTACCTGATGTGTACAGGATTACTGCGAGGTCCTCTTCGTTTCGTTCCGGCTCCGCGTACCCTGCCTCTGACTCTTGCCCTTCTTGTACGAGCTGATCGATCGTTATTTCATTTTCAATCGATTCCGTGTAGATGAGAAGCTGCAAATCTTCTATTTGGTCCTTCATTGGGGTTAGTACCGGCTGCAACGCGGATAAGGCAATGGCTGCCTTTGCTTTGCTGTAAGATAAAATGAAGCTAATTTCGCGCGCCGTATAGATGGGGTTCATCGGAACAACAACAGCACCTACGCGGAGAATCGCATAGTAAGCGTTTACAAAATGTGGCCGATTATCCATGAGCAGGGCGACAGCATCCCCTTTTCCAATCCCGTGCCGGGCAAGTCCTGCTGCGAGATGTTCGACCTGCTGATTGAATTGTGCATACGTCGTTGTTTCTCCCATAAAGATGAAGGCTGGGCGATCCGGAAACTGTTTCGCGCTCTGCATGAGGCTTTCATTCAAATGATACATCGCACATCTACCCCCTTTTCAGAAAATTTTAACATCTAGAACCAAGCCTATAAAGTATTACTTTTAGGAAACTTGGGAGATTGGCGGCGCTGATTGACTGACATGTTCATTGCGCTTCACAAAGAGCAGGAAAAGCACGCCGCAAATGATAAAGAGCAACCCGTTGACGATCATGGCATTGCCAAAACCTGTGCCAATATCTCCGGCTGACTGAACGATAGAGCCCGTTACCAGCGGCGAGATGATCCCTGCCAATGTAACCAGACTGGACAACACGCCTACCAAAAGTCCTGTGCGTTCCGGCAACAAACTGCTGACAATGACAGAGGCAGCTGTACCAACAGAAAAAGCAAATCCTTTTCCTAGGCACAGGAGAATCAAGACAAGTACCGTAGATTGAACAAGGCTAACACCGTAAAAGCACAGTCCCCCTAAAATAATCGAAACACCGCCAACCAGAACGTATGATTTGCGATAGCTGCGGTGCTTTTTAAAGAAACGATCACCCATCGAGGAAATCAGTATGGTCATCAGTCCAGCCAAAAGACCCGTACCGGCAATCGCATAGGCCATTTCCTGATTCGTAAATTGGAAGACCTTGACGAGATAGACAGGTTCCCATACGGTTGCGAAGGTCGTCCCCCATATTTGTGCGAAATAGATTAAAAAACAGAATAGAAACGTGGATGAGAGCAAGACACCGGATATATCCGACCATTTCGCTTTAGGCAAGCTAGGAGCTTCGACTTTTGCAGGAGCTACGCTGACAATTGGTTTCTCTTTTCCAATCCACAGCCAGAGCAAGAGCCATATCAGACTGAGTGCGCCCATAAACGCCCAGGAAAATCGCCATCCATAGCTATCAATTAGCGCCACGATCACCGGTGCGGAAGCAACCGCACCGACGAAAGCACCGAAATTCACGGTTGAATAAACCAGTCCACGCTTTTCTTCGGGAAACCATTTGTTCAAATGGCTGACAACCGTTGCCCAAAATGGCCCTTCGCCTATGCCAAGCAATACCCGCGCTACGACAAGCATCGGCAAACCCGCGATCGCATAAGCGCCGAATTGGATGACTGTCCAGGACAGTGCCATGATCGCCAGCATTTTTTTCGTCCCGATGCGATCCGACAATGCCGCGCCTACAATCCCGGCAATGGAGAAAAACCAGAAAAAGCTGCTACCAACAAGTCCCCATTCTTTCTCGTTCAACGAAAATTCAGCCATAATCGGAACAGCAGAATATCCCGCAATTGTTTTGTCCGCATAATTGATCATGTATAACACAAACAACATAACCATTGTGATTCTGGCCATCATATGAATCACTCCATTTGTCTAGGAAGTAGACTGCCGCTGTTCCCCCGCTATTTTGAAAGCCTCACGCGCCCAATTCCATCCATGATCTCAATCACTGTGCCATATGGTTCACTCAAAGTCTTGAGCCCCTCCAGGATTGAGGTATCCCCGCTTAATTTCGGCCACCCCATACGATGTACAGGCAGATCAAAGCCTAATTCAATCGGATGCAGCTCCAGTTCGAGCAGCTCACCATCTTGCATTTTCCACAAGGGAATAACCGACTCCCACACCTCTTTGTGCACACAGAGTCCGCGTGTGTAGTTGGCACTCATCGCTTCCAACGCATCTGCCACATTATAAGTGTGGTCTAGGCCATAGTGCTCGTAGAAATCAGCGGGCTGACTCGTAACGGCTTCTGTCTGAAAAATAAAATCTCCCAAGCTGTAAAAGATCGGCCGATTGTTGTAGATTTCAATGCCTCGCAATAAATGGGGGCCGTGTCCTACCACTGCGTGAGCGCCTGCATCGATGCAAGCTTTTGCAAAAACAGGCAAGAAATCAGCTGCAACCTCTTTCGCTTCCCCCTTCATCTCATGAGCGTGAATACTCACGATGACGTAATCAGCCCGCCTGTTTGCCTGCTCAATCGTTTTGACGATTCGGTTCAGATCGCGCGGATGCGGCTGGGTAGTCGTCCCTTCTTCGTCGCTTACCATGAAACGTGCATTTCCGAAGAGAAAGATCTCCTTGCCCGGATCGTTCATGAAGCCTTCCTCGATCAAAAGCTTGTTGAAGGCGTTAATGTCCGTCGACTCCGCAATGGCTTGCAAATCAGCGAGCTTTTCTTCCGTAATGTGGTGTGTCATCACATAGCGCATCGGATTGATCCCTGGTCTGCCGATACTATCCGAACGCTGGTCACCGGCCGCCCACCATGGATGAAAAGTCGACGTCGCTGCGATCAAGGCTACCCTGGCCCCTTCGCACTCAAGATAACGCGGAGCTCCCGCTTCTGCGAGATTTTTGCCTGCGCCAGCATGGACGAAGCTATACTCATTGAGATATCGTTCGGTTGCTTCTAGTCCCCCATACAAATAATCGAGCGTATGATTATTCGCCCAGCCAATCATGTTAAAGCCGTAATCCTTCATGACCTGCAAAACAGAAGGAGGTGACATCGCCCATGTGCCTCCGCTTTGCGCGCTGGGATAGCCCTCGTTATCGTGCACGGTTGTCTCCAGATTGGCAATGCGTACGTCCGCACGGTGTAGCAAGCTGGATACTTCTTGAAAAGCTTGATCCCTGTATGGCAGATTGCGTGTAATGAAGCTGTCGCCAGTCGCTGTGAACCAAATCGGCTTGGTCATTGGCAGGATTCCCCTTTCCCTTTTCTCATTTTTTCTGCTTTCAAAAGATCGAGAAGTCTTCCTCTTCCTCTCCGACAAACGAGTATAGCTTCGAGCTGATTTCATCATAGTGCTGCAATCGTTTCTGGACATTTTCCGCGTCGTGGAGCATGACGCCTTTGATCAAGACATTCAGCATGGAGAATAATGTGGGCATACCGCTAGTGGCAACGGGTTGGGGTGTGGTGATTTTCAGAAGATGATCTGCGACTTGGCTGATGGGAGAGAACTCGCCTTCCGTAATCGCCAATACCTTCGCTCCCAGCTCTTTTGCTGAATGGACCATTGCGACCGTCTCGCTAGGATGACGAGGAAATGAAATCGCAATGACCAGCCATTCTTGATCTCGTTCGGTGAGTAAGTAATCTGCGTTATCAACTGCTCCCGTATACAGATGTGTGTTTCCTTTGATTGCATTCAACGCCGAGAACAACCATTTTGCAGGAATATGGCACCAGCGAAATCCTACCACTACGATTCGGTTTGCCTGGATAATGCTTTTGACCACTTCTTGGAGCAACGTGTAATCAATTTGCTGCAAACCTTGTTGGAGATGCGCAATATCACTCTCCATCACTTGATGTGCGTAATTGCTCTGATCGAGCGTGACCTCGGTGTCTCGATATTTCTGCATCGGCCCCTTCCTTTGGTCTCCTATCAAAAGAGACTTTTTGATTTCTTCCTGAAGCTCTGTGTATCCGGAGTAACCCAATGCATAACAAAAGCGAATGACGGTCGCTTCACTGGTGTTCGTAAACTCCGCGATTTTTTTGGCGGTATGGATCGCAAGTAAGCTTGGCTTTTCAATCGCGATCTTACAGATGATTTTTTGGCTTGCTGTCAGCTTTCCATACTGCTTCCGAATCCGTTCTTTTACGAGTTGTGCCATACTTGAAGCTCCTTTATCATTCTGATTTGTTTTAATTTTGAGAATAGTATATCGTTTGCAATGAACTACTTCAACACTTCTTGAAAAATGTAGCTTATACTTCATTTTGTTGTATGGCAGCCTGAAAAAAGGGACCTCCACCGTTGGAAGTCCCCCTTCTTTTTATTGTTCCATGCTGAGACATTCGGTTAATCAAGCATGAGATACCAATAAATTGCTATCTCATCACTATCTTTATCTAAACCTCTGTAGACGTAGGAATCGAAACCTCCGATGACAAAACCACAACTTTCGTAGAATTTACATGCGCGGACATTATTATTTTGTGTCTCCAGCATGATTCCCGTCATACCGCCATCCTTCGTCCAGCGTTTAGCCTGTTCGATTAGTTTTTTACCGACACCATATCCTCTATATTGCTTATCCACTTTGATATCTTCCACATAGGCATATTTGTTCCAATTTCTTTTCAAAACAATTTGACCCACAACTTGATTATTTACGAGCGCTACATAAATGATTTGATGGGGATTACCGATATAGCTCGAATAATCCTCAACCGTATCTTCTTCAAACTGTTCTTCATCGTAGCTTTTATTCCTAAGAGGTCTCTCCTTCACCGTATATCCGATTCGCTGTCCCATTAGTTGCAAGACAAGGGTAGAGTCCACGATAAAGCTCCCCTCAATGTTTGTACCACACTCATCGTCCCCAGCCCTCAGTTCTCTAATGAAAATATCCATATTCGTCCTCCTATATTTTTATTAGGTGCGAATAGAGATATAAGGGGGACCACGGACTTCAGCATGTAAGATTCGATTCTCTAGATAATTGTACAATCATTGCTTAGCAGGTGCGACAGCTTTTTAATCGGTAAGCCCGTTACCATTCGTTACAACTAATTTAAGGTTCTGGCTTCTTAACTACTAATGAGCACAAACAATCTGGTATCAGTAAATATGTTAAATACTCGTACTTTCCATCCGACACGCATTCGCCTTCCAAGGGTACAGTAAATGACCTAGGAGGAAGAGAAAAGCCTTTTCCTTCTGCTTTCATGACAGCTTCTTTACGTGTCCATATTCGATAAAATGCCTGACGCTTGGCATCTGATGTCAGTTGACTGTTTACAAATTCGATCTCCTTTTCAACAAATACTACTCGCATGACATCGGAAGCGTCATGGTCTGTCCGCTCCACGTCGATACCCACTTTATCCCAAGGTGCAATGACACAAGCAATTACTCCTCTTGTATGCGAAAGATTAAAAAACAGATCTGGCTGAGCCTGTGACGGAATCAAATAGGGCCGACCGTATGCATTTTTCATAAATCGAACCTGATCCGGTTGCAATCCAAGCCGTACGCCTAACAAATTTTTGAGGAATACTCGACCCAAAAGGAATTCGATCCGCTTTTCCTCCACCCGATACGCTTCATAGGTCTTTCGTTCATCATCATCCAAATAGTGCAGATAGTGCTCCATTTCTGAAAGTGTTGTATGATCTGGAATCTCTAGCCAATATAGGTTTAATCCGGTGTTTTCGCCATTATTAAATAACCACTTAGGGGTGCTTTTCACCATACTCCGATGTACAAACAATAATGTTTTCTCCCTCCCCTTGTGGTTTACCTTCTCCTTAACTTTTGGTTCAAGTTAATCATGTAAGTTGATTTTTCACTATCTGAGTGATGTCATCTGTATGATCATTTATAAAGAAGTGCCCTCCGTTAAAATAAACGATCTGACAAGAAGACCTCGTATAGGACTTCCACCCTTCCATGTCCTCAGCATTGGCAATTGTGTCTTTGATTCCACTCAAAATTACGAACGGAACGTCAAGAAGTTCTCTTCCTTCTGGCTGATGATAAGTCTCAACCAATTGAAAATCTGCTCGCAAGACCGGCAAGAACAATTTTAGTAGCTCCCTATTCTCAAGCACTTCTTGTGGGGTCCCCCCCATCTCCACTAGTTCCTTTACAAAATCGTCGTCGGACATTAGATAACGTTTTCTCTCCTCAATTATGTGAGGAGGACGCCGACCGGATAAAAATGCACATACCGGCAAAGGCAAATTCTCCTTCCGAATGTGCTGCATTAATTCAAAGGCAAGTAAGTTACCCATGCTATGTCCAAATAGTGCATATGGTTCAGAAACGCACTCCCGATCTATTTTTTTTATGAGGTCCTCTACAGCATCTTCCAAGCACGTAAAAGGCTTCTCATTAATCCTTGCTCCCCGTCCGGGAAGTTCCATGGGGATAACTTCCACTTGTGGTGAGAGGAGATGTTTCCATTTAAAATAGAAGTTAGCTGAACCTCCTGCAAAAGGAATAGCGAATAGTTTTATCGATTGCATAACTTTGCCCCTTATTTCGGATATTTCCATGCCTTTATGAATTTCAATAATTACGAAAAATAGGTACGAAACTGATTTTGCACAATTAATAACGCACAAGTACACTTGGTTTATCGCTTCATCTCCACAGATAAAGCGATAAACCCTTATACCCATCTGGCTTGACTTGACGTGCTTCTGCTATCGAGTTTACTGGTTCTACTTAAGCTCGATTTTTACATACTCTGGATAGGATTTTAGTACGGAGAAGTCGTTTTCAAAAATGACTTTGTCACCTTGCACTTCAATTTCCTTGAACCCGGAAAACTTATATGTTACGTACATCATGCGGTTACGATCTGTCTTGACGAACTCCGCCTTCAAACGGACTCCATGCTCTTTAGCCATGTGCAACACATGGTTGATGATGATCGATCCGATACCCCGCGACATCACTCGGCAGGACATCAGGAGCAATTTGAGTGTCCACTCTCCCTTCACTGTGCAATCAATCAGAACCAGTCCGATTTTGCCATAGGTACCGAACTTGTCGTTTAATTCCATAATTAGTAGGAGATGGTCTTCTGACTGACGTAGCTCGTCCAATTCTTCATAGGAGTAGGTGTATCCGGTGGTGTTCAACTGGTTTGTGCGAACCGTCAACTCTTCAGCGCGCTGCAGATCATCCTCAGTCACTTTGGTGATCGCCAGGACCATACCAAGGGATGCGAGAAACTCTTCTTTGGGACCAGTAAAGTTTTCTTCGAGCTTGTTTCGCTCGATATCGCTGCGATACATCTGGCGGCGTATCTTCGAATCGGACGTGATAAACTTTGGTTTCATCTCCTGCATGTCTAGCAACCCGGTCAGATCGCCTGCGTCGATGCACATCACTTCCGGCAGTTCGAAAGCCACTTCCTCCCACTCAAACGCCTGATCGTCAATAAAGGCGACCGTATCTAGGCCAATGTTGATCGAGGATACGATAGAACGGATAGACGATGACTTGGAATTCCAATTAATTTGTGGATAGAGGAAGTATTCTCCGAGACCGTATTCTTCAATTTTTCTCCAGGCGATTTCATGTTCGTTCTTGCTTGAAATGGACTGCAAGATGCCTCTTTTGTCCAGTTCTTTGATGATATCCAAGACTCCGTCACGCAGACGTACGTTTTGATCTTCCATGAGGACACCATCCCAGATCGTGTTGTCAAGATCCCAGATGACACATTTTATTTTCTTGTCGGTCTTCCGTGCAGTTGTGGGTTTCATACCACAGTCCCTCCTGTGCTGTCCACCGTTAGGCAGACTTCCCCAAGTTCTTACTTTCTAAAAAACATCAATCGAAAACCACGAATGAACGTGTTGTTATCATCCATAGCAAAAGCCTTCCTGCGCGTTAACTGTAAGTATAAAATCCGCGGCCTGTCTTACGGCCGTGAAGACCAGCTTCCACCATCTTACGCAGCAGGGGACAGACTCGGAACTTGGAATCTTGGTAGCTCTCGTACAGGATATCCAAGGAGTTCACGACCGTGTCGAGGCCTATCAAATCGGCCGTCTCAAGAGGTCCCATCTTATGCCCGAAGCATTTCACAAAGATCTCATCGACATCTTTCGGATCGGCGACCTGATCTTGCACCACGAAGGCAGCTTCATTCATCAAGAGATGTGACAGACGGTTGGAAACAAATCCTGGCAAGTCGTTCACTAAGATCGCTTCCTTGCCCATCGTGGCGAGAAAGTCCATGGTCGCCTGGATGGTGTCCGTCGATGTGTGGTAACCCTTGATCGCTTCCACAGTCGGTTTCATGGGCACCGGATTCATAAAATGCACACCGATCACTCGATCCGCACGCTTCGTAAGTCCGGCAATCTTGGTGATCGAGATGCAGGAAGTGTTGACCAGTAAGATCGTACGCTCTGGACAGACTCGATCTAAGATCGGATACACGCTTTGTTTGATATCCCACACTTCTGGAACATTTTCGACGACCAGATCGGCATCATTCAGACTTTCGTAGTCGGTGGTGAACGAGATTCGCTTCATTACATCACCGACCGGCTCAAATTCCAGGTTATTGTCATAGAACCCCCGGAAGCGCACATTTTGGTAAATTTGAGCTTCCGCCCTTTGCAAAACCTCTGCAGTGAGATCTATCAAAATGACCTGATGGCCGGCCTGAGCAGCAGTTTGTGCTACTCCGGCTCCCATCACACCTGCTCCAATCACTCCTATGCGCATGTTGATCCGCTCCTTTTTTCTGGCTCCCGTTGCAAGTCCGGTACGTTTTACACGGACTCACTGCTTCCATTACCCGCTCTGAGCAACGCGGGCACGATATGCTCGCGGAACAAGCTCAGGGGTAACAGGGAGGATTCGTACAGCTCGCTTGTAATTGCCGCAACCATTTGATAGGCAGGGAGAACGATAATGAATTGACCGCCATAGCCGAGAGCAAAGTAGAACAAATTGGCCCCTTCTAAAGGCTGTTCACGATCTAGTGGGCCGACCCACCAATGACGAGCGTAGTGGCCAATGTTTTCATAGGTCATAAATTGCGGGGTCATCGAATTAGACACCCATTCCTTCGACACGATCTGTTTCTTACCGTACCTACCCTCGTTGAGATACATGATGCCGAACTTGGTCATGTCCAAGGTATGCATCATCATCCCGGAGCCACCGTTGTTGATGCCCTGTGGATCTTCGTGCCAAATGTACTCAGTAATGCCCAACGGTTTGAACAAGTGTTTATCAGCAAACTCGGACGCCTTCATGCCGCTGACCCTCTGCACAATGGCTGTCAGAAGATGCGTAGCGCCTGTGTTGTAGTTCATCCGCGTTCCAGGATCACATTCCAACTCCCGCTCTAGAACGAATCGCACCCAGTTTGATGCGTAAAACATGTGGCTGAACGCTTCCCATTCGCCAAACTCCGGCCAGTGATACCCTGGCGTCATTGTCAACAGATGATTGACCGTGATCGACCGTTTGCGAGGGTCCTGCTCCAACTCCGCATATTTAGGGAAAAAATCGAGGATTGGCGTATCCAGACTCGGGATAAGCTCTTGGTCGAAGCAAATGCCGACCAAGGCCGAGACGATGCTCTTAGTCACCGAGTGGATTTTTTGCGGTTTGCTTTCGATCTTTTTGTTTTTGTAGTATTCGAACACGCAATGCCCGTTCTTAATAATCAGGCAACTGGTGACCTTCTCCTTTTGCAGTCTTTTCTGCCATTTTTCAAGGTGATTCGGGTCAAGCCCCTGATCCTCCGGCTTTGTAAACGGAAAAATAGCAATAGTCTTGCCGTTTGCTTTCATCGTCAGGGTCAACTCCCTTGAACGGACGTGTATTGTTGGGTGAAGTGTTTTATGAACCCGATAAATTGCTTGTGCAGGGTTTGGAGCTTCTCTGCCGCCACTCGGTCTTGATTGACCACCATGCGGAGTTCGACCGTGGCGGCCTGCCATTCGATTCCAAAGTCATAAGGGGCGAGCCTCTCCCCCTCCTCCGCGAACGCTGCGAAGACGGTACCGCGCTCCGCAAGCAGCCGTGCGCGATAAACGTCCTCCCCATCATAAGCAAGGTTAGCATCCGCTTTTACTGCTGCTACCAGGCGAAACAGGTCGCCAAAATTAGAGTGGTGTTCCCTCTCGAAAACCGCTTGACAGGCCTTACCGCTCTTGACGAGATGCAACGCAACGTGAGCGGCTTGTGTCACTTCCGCCAGCACGTAGAGAAACAGACCTTGCAGGATGTCGGTGACATTCGCCCGCTCCAAGGCGGCGATCTCATCCAGTCGCTCCATCAGATCGGAGGTCATCACATACCGGTACGCTATGGTCCCTGTTCCTGCCGCATAGTATTCTCTCGGAAGCAGAATTCCCTTCAACGCCTTAGCACCCGGTGCTTTTACAGTCTCGGTTACCTTATCTGTGAGTTGCGCTATGGTAGCAAACGTAAACAAATCGGCTATTGTCAGCTTGCCAGGAAAGCGCTCTTGTAATTGATTGTGCAGTTGGATCAGTAGGATCGAATTTCCCCCGACCTCAAGGAAATGATCATAAACGCCAAATCTGTCATGCCCGAGCACCTGTGTCCACAGCTCATAAAGGGACTGCTCCACAGCACCAAGCGGTTTGATAGACGCTTCCGAAAATCCAAGTGCCTTACCGCTTGCGCGGAGCACACTTGCATCCACTTTACCGTTGCTCGTATACGGGATGGTGTCCACCTGATAGAAGAAGGCGGGCACCATGTAAGCAGGCAATGTGTCTTGTAAAAAGGTGCGCAAATCCTCCGCGACGAGAGGAACAGCGGCTGTTAGATATGCGCAAAGCTCAACAGGGCGGCCCGGTGTGACACGAGGCAGCACGACCGCCCGGTGAACCCCATTGAATTGGCTCAAGTTGTACTCTATCTCTCCCGTCTCAATCCGGTATCCGCGTATCTTCACCTGATGATCAGCTCGTCCCAGGTATTCCAGATTGCCATTGGGCATCCATCTAGCCAGATCGCCCGTTTTATACAATACATCGCCCGGTAGATAAGGGTTGGATAGGAAACGCTCGGCTGTTAATTCCGGGCGGTTCAGGTAGCCACGTGCCACCCCTTCCCCGCCGACATAGATTTCGCCTGTCATGCCGGGGGGTAGCAAATTCATGCCACGATCCAACACATACAGCGATAAGGTGGGTATTGGACGCCCAATGTTGCAGAGGTTAGACTCAATCTCCACATCATCGATCTCCTTGTACGTCACATGAACCGTTGTTTCCGTGATGCCGTACATGTTGATCAACGTTGTCTGAGGATAGCGGCAGCGCCATTCGCGCAATTGATAGGGTGCGAGCGCTTCTCCGCCAAAAATCACGTTCCGCACGTGCAGGATCTGTTCGGGATGCCTCTTTTCTTCCTCGATTAGCTGGTAGAACATTGTCGGGGTCTGATTAAGGATTGTGACTTTTTCCTTGCTTAGCAGTAGACGAAACGCCTGCGGATCGCGTGCGGCCTCTTTCGGTACGAGAACAAGTCGGCCGCCGTGCAGTAAGGCCCCGTACATCTCCCAGACGGAAAAGTCAAAGCAATAGGAGTGAAACATCGTCCAGACATCATCCGGTCCAAAATCAAACAAGTTCCGTTCGTGGAAGAATAGGCGCACGACGTTGCGATGTTCGACCATGACCCCCTTCGGCAGTCCGGTTGTGCCGGACGTATAGATGACATAAGCAAGATGCTCGGGCTGGGAAGCGGGAGGTGGATTGCTCGTGTCCCTTTCTGTCAGTGCATCCTGCAGCTGCAAAATCTCAATGGACGTTCCCAACGCCTTATCCACATGTTCCCTTTCGGTGAGCAGTACGCAAGCCCCACTGTCTTCCAGCATGAAACGGATGCGGTCCAGCGGATAGTCCGGATCAATCGGTACATACCCGCCGCCGGCTTTCAGCACTGCAAGCATCGCCACGATCATCTCCGGCTTGCGATCCACCATCAGAGCGACCAAGCGATCAGCACCTGTACCCTTTTGTTGAAGTCGTCGGCTAACACGATTAGCCTGCTCGTTGAGCTCCCGGTAAGTCAGGGATTCCTCTCCACATACGACTGCGATGCGGTCAGGTGTTCTGACTGCCTGAGCTTCAAACAGCGAAGTGAGGGTCTCGTGTTCCGGATAGAGGACGAGGTTTTCACGGGCGATGCTCAACTGCTGATGCCGCTCCCGAGTCGAGACCAGCTCCACTTCGAGTAAAGGCTTGTCCAAAGACTGCAGAATGACGCGAACCAAATCTCGAAAATATCGCTCGATCATCGCCGTATCTTCCTCAAGATAGACGAGTGCATTATATGTCATATGAACCTGAAGGGACTCCCCTGGCACAAAGATCACATGAAAATCGTATTGGGTCTGCTCGTAAGTCTCGACATCAGTGATTGTAAATCCCGTCTCGGAGTCACTCGAACCAAGCATTTCTTCATGCAGCAGATAGTTTTCAAACGCGATGATGTGGTTGAATAGATTTTGTTTAAGTGAAGACCTCGAAAACACTTGGTGCAAGGGGAAGTATTCATGGGGGTTTCCTTCCACCGTATTTCGCTGCACTTGCTGCAACAGGTCTGAGAAAGAGATATCGTGACCATCTTTAATACGCACCGGTATCGTATTGATAAAGAGTCCGACCATGCGCTCCACTCCAGGAAGCCCCGCGGGCCGGCCGGCAACCACAGCCCCGAATATCACATCATCAGTGTTGTTACATTTTTGAAGCAACACTCCCCACAGCGTTTGCATGACGGTATAAAGCGTCACTTGCGTTTCCTGGGCGATCTGGTGCAGTTGTTTTGTAACCGTTTGATCCAACGCGAACGATCTCTTGCGCATTTCGAACTTACCTGGCGCGAGGATTGTACCCGTTCGAGGAAGCAAGGCAGGCTGATCATAGCCCTCCACTACTTGCTCCCAAAAGTTGGCGGCTAATGACCTGTCTTGTGCTTCCAGCCACTTGATGTAGTGGCCATATGGGTAGGGCGTCTCCAAAATTGGTTCATTCCCAGCCAGAAGACTCCGGTAGATCTCCGTAAGCTCGTGAAAAATCACGCCCAGACACCAACCGTCCATCAATATGTGATGGTAGGTCAGGATGAGTTTGCAGGCTTGCTCCTCTGTACGAAGGATTGCAGTCCGAATTAAAAGGTCCTTTGTCAGATCAAATCCGCGCTCCAAGTCACAGCGCTTGAACTCGGTGACTGCACGCTCCCGCTCCACCGTCTCAAGCTCACGATAATCCTCCAGCTGAACTTCCGCCTTACGATGACGCAACACAATCTGCAGAGGCCGCTTTTTTTTGTGTGTAAAAATTGTCCGCAGGATGTCATACCGATCAATCAACCGCTGGAAGGCCTCTTGGAACAACTTCGGTTCGATCGTTCCGCAAATACTAAATTCCGTTTGAAGAACATAATCGGTGCTCTTCTGATTCAACAATGACTGAAACAGGAGACCTTCCTGCATAGAACTGAGCGGATAAATATTTTGAATCTCTATTTTTTTTGCCATCGTGTCATCCCTCGTCTTCCAAGCCCAAGTCTGTCAGGGTAGCGGCGACCTCGTCTGTGAGTTCGTCCAACTCCTCGATGGACAGGTCGTTATAATACAGATCACTCGGCGTCAATTCGATCGTTTTACGGCTTGCGCAATGATCAATCAGCATCAGCAGTTGATCCCGATACAGTTCAGCAAATTCACGCACCTGTGCGCGGTCGAACTGCTGGTTATGGTAGTCAAAACTGATCGTCAGAACACTGTCGATCACACGGCCGTTGATCAACAGGGCGTAAAGGCGTTCTGAACGGGGCGAAATCGCACGACCGACTGGCAGATCTGACAGCAACAACAGATCTTGCGGCACCGTCTGGTCGAACTGCCCCAGATAGTTAAACAGAATCTGCGACGCAAGCGACGGTAGCGCTCGTTCGCCTTCGCGCCGGGTCAGGTATTTGAGGACACCGTAGCCAAGTCCCTTGTTGGGGATGCGGCGCAAGCTCTCTTTGATGTATTTGATCTGGCCACCGATATCGTCACCAGTTAATGCGTCGAGCAGTACCGGATACAGCGAAGTAAACCAGCCGACGGTGCGGGAAACATCCAGATCTTCCTCAAACGGTTCCCGTCCATGCCCTTCCAGATCGATCAACACCTGATTCAACCCGGTCCATTGATGGACGGCCCTGGCGAGCGCTGTCAACAGTAGGTCATTGATCTCCGTGTTGTATGCATGGTTGGCGTCTTGCAGAAGTCGGCGCGTCTCCTCTGGCGTGAAGATGACTGTCTCCAGTGCGCTGTCCAACATGCGCGGACCCTCGGCCAAACTCTTCAGGTTGGGAAGAGGGCGCAAATCAGCCCGTTCCAGCGTCATCCAGTAGTCCCGCTCCTGCCAGAGCGCATCGCTTTGGGCGTACTGCGCTAAGCGAGCTGCGTACTCCTGGAAGGACATCGTCTTGTCCCCAAGCGAGACCGTCTCTCCCTGCAACGCTTGCTGATAAGCAATGGAGAAATCACCCAGCAAGATGCGCCACGAGATACCGTCCACCACGAGATGGTGAATAACCAACAGTAGATGATCTCCTACTTGGGTCTTCATGAGAGCGCCTTGAACTAGCGGACCTTTGGCCAAACTCAGTCCGGCCTGCAGGTGATTCGCCTCCCGTTCCATTCTATCCTCCAGATTCAGTTCCGCTCGGAAATCAAATACTCGCCAGCCGAAAATGCTGTCTTGGAAGAGTCTATTGTGTGCTCGTACAGCAGTGCCCTCGCGGACGAACACCATTCGCAGTGCGTCGTGATGTTCTACCAAAGCTTGCAACGCGGCCTTTGCGGCGCGTTCGTCCAAACCGTGGCGACCCTTGATCAGCACGGCATGATTGTAGTGATGAGGGTCGGTCAGATCTTGTTCGAAGAACCAATGCTGGATCGGCGTGAGGGTAACCTCGCCTTCCTCCCCTGCTGAGCACCCATCCACTTTGCGCTCTTTTTTCTGGACAAACAGACTCATTTGTGCAATCGTCGGGTATTCAAATAGATGCTTGATATCTGCTTTGTAGTCGTACTTCATCAGCGCAGACACGATCTGCAAAGCACGAATCGAATCTCCCCCGAGTTTGAAGAAGTTGTCGTGGATACCTATTGGCTGTCGACCAAGCACTTTCTCCCAGATGTCGACGAGGATATTTTCAACTTCGCTGCGAGGTACTTCATAACCTGACTGCGAGGAATTTGTCTCGTAATCGGAAGCCCGTAGAGTTTTACGATCGATCTTCCCATTTGGCGTGAGCGGGATTCGGTCGATCTGGATAAACTGCGTAGGAATCATGTAATACGGTAGGAAACGGCTCAGATGGCTTCGCACCGCTTGCTCCTGCACCGGCTGGTTCGACACCAAGTACGCGCAGAGATACCGCTCCCCTGCTTGATCTTCTCGGTCGAGCACGACAGCTTCACGAATGCCATCATAACGCTGCAACAGCGTCTCAATTTCCCCCGTTTCAATTCGATACCCACGTACCTTGACCTGTTCGTCCAGACGCCCCAATAATTCGATCGACCCGTCTGCTCTAAAACGCCCCAGATCTCCCGTTTTATACAGGTGACCATGTTCGGTGAAGCGGTTTGGCACGAAGCGTTCTGACGTTAATTCTGGACGGTTCCAATATCCTTCAGCGACTCCTTCCCCGCCGATGCAAACCTCTCCGGGTATGCCGATTGGTACGGGTTGCCCGTTCTCGTCCAGGATGTATATCTGCGTGTTGGCGATTGGTGTCCCGATGCAAAGCTGATTATTCTCGCGTGACAGTTCAAACGCGGCCGACCAGACGGTGGTTTCTGTAGGTCCGTACATGTTGAAGAGACGGGCGTCTGTCATCCGTTTCAACTCAGTAGCAAGATCTGACGGGAATGGTTCCCCACCTACAAGGATCGTGCGCAAGGAACGCAGGAATCGGCGAGACCCCTCTTCCTTGACCAGAGCCTTGAGTCGCGACGGTGTGCTCTGCAACATCGTCACCGGACGCATGACCTTTGCTTTGACAGCCGTCTCCTCTTTGAAGGTGGCACGCAGGGTAGCGAGCTGCTTCAGGCCTTGGATCACGTCATCCGGCGCCAGACCAAAATCGACTAGACAGGCGATCTCATCAACTCCGATCGCGGCCAGCCTGCGAACGAGTTGCTCGCAAGACTCCTGTGTTCCAAGCAATGCGGAAGTTTGCCAGTAACGTTCGAATCCGTAGTCGAGCAACGTCTGCATCGTTTCCTCGTCACCCAGTTGGTCGACTGGGACATTCAGGGCCTGTGCGAGGTTGCGAATCAAACTGAGGCTGGAGCGTAGATAGTCGCAAAATGGCTTTCTGACCATGGCTTTCACAACTTCGAGTTCATCACCTATGTATGTATGGAGCATCAGCGCTATGCGTCCGCTGTCGGCCGCATATCCATGTTCCTCCAGAGTGCGTCGATACAGACCGATGTTCTCCGCCAGCTCCTCTGTGTCCTGTCCAAGCAGATGGGTGAGCACGTTGGCTCCGAGCTTGCCTGCTTGGACGAACGTTTCTCGGCTACCGGACGTGGTGACCCAAACTGGCAGTTCGGCCTGCACAGGTCGTGGATACGTCTGTACCTCGATCTGTTGCCCTACTCCATTTAGAACCGACACCTTCTCCCCGCGCCACAACCGTTTGACTTCCTCGATCTGGCGGAACATCTCCTCGTGACGCATCTTGTAGACATCCGGCTGCAAGGCAAAGTCGTCCGCATGCCACCCAGCGGTAAACGACAAGCCTGCGCGACCGTTCGACAAGTTATCGACGACCGCCCATTCCTCTGCGATGCGCAACGTGTTATGCAGAGGCGAGACCACACTGCCCGATCTCAGTTGCAAGTGTTTCGTGACCATAGCCAACGCAGCCGAAATGACCGACGGATTCGGATACAATCCGCCAAATTCATGAAAATGGCGTTCCGGTGTCCAGACTGCTGTAAAACCGTTGTCGTCAGCAAACCGGGCGGAATCGAGCAGCAATTGGTACTTACCGCCCTCTTGAGAGTGATCATAGCTGGAGAAAAAGAACAGAGAGAAATCCATTTTGTTCTGAAGATCCCCCTGCCCATAGCGGTCGAATCGTTCGAACGGCTTTTGCTCCGGCAATATGACCTGTATCCCCCGTGTCAGCGTCCAGAGCTGTTCCAAGACGGAAATGTCAAATGAGAACGTCGTCACAGCAAGCAGCGCGTCATCCTCCTGCGGCTGCACACGCAGATCCATCCCGGCAAAAAAATTGCTGACATTGCGATGTGTGACACATACGCCCTTGGGCTGTCCCGTCGAACCGGAAGTGTAAATAACGTACACCAGATCTCTCGACGTCTGCACGGCAGGCAGGTTGTCCCTCAAGCCAGTGAACAGTTCCTCCCGATCCAGCAGAAGTGATTGCATGGTATCCGGCACTTGGGCCAAAAATGCCGTTTCTGTCAGTAGAAGAGCTGTACCACTGTCTTTCAAAAGATAGTCGATCCTATCTGGGGGAAACTGCGGGTCAATCGGCAGGTATGCGCCACCTGCCTTAAGAATCGCCAGCAGCGCCGCGACCATCTCCGGGCTGGGCTCGGCCATCAGACCGATAATTTGCCCCGGTGTTACGCCAGTAGCGCGCAGACGGTGGGCTAATTGGTTGGCCCGTTCATTCAGTTGTCTGTACGTCATGCTGCGGACGCCTTGTACCAACGCCGTCCTGTCCGGCGTCTTGGCAGCTTGAGCTTCAAACGCTTGATGGACAAGGACGTCCCAGGCGAATGGTACTTCTGTCCGGTTGAACCCGAACAGAATCTGTTCCCGCTCTTCCTCCCCAAGAAAATCCAAGTCACCGATCCGATCATAAGGTCGTTCCATCGCAGCCGTTAGGAAGCGACGTAAGTGGCCGGAGACGCGGCGGACGAACGCCTCTTCATAGACGAAGGCGTTGTAACTCAGTCGAATCGTCAATTCGTCCCCTGTCTCGACGATCAGGTTAAAGTCGTAGTTGGTCTGCTCAAACAACTTCACCTCAAGAATCTGAAACCCAAGTCGCTCTTGTCGGCACGCCTTGGTCAGTGCCTGCACCGGGAAATTCTCAAAGATCAGCAGGTTCTGCAACAACTGCTGCTTCAATTCACTCCCGTTCTGTGATTCACGCAATGGGTAGTGATCAAATGGTTGCGCTTCGATGCTTGCGCGATGAACTTGCTGCAAGAGATCTGCGAACGAAGTCTCTGGGCTGCTCGACACCCGCACAGGGACCGTGTTGATAAAAAGTCCCACCGCTTGCTCAATACCCGGCAGGTCAGCCGGGCGGCCGGACACGACCGTGCCGAACACTACATCATTGGTTTGGTTGTATCGCTGGAGCACCGCCCCCCAGACTGTCTGTATCAACGAATTGAGTGTTACACCCTGATCGTTGGCAAAAGCACGGATCCTCCAGCTCACTTCCAGATCGAATCTGTCAACCAGTTCTCGAGGATCGTAATGCTCCGGTACAGAGGGTCTCTGCTGCGGTACGACGGCTGTCTGCCCATACTCCTCCAACCTTCTACGCCAGAACCTACCCGCCTGTTCCTCATCTTGACGGGACAGCCAATCAATGTAGCGGCTGTAAGGATAGGCACGCACCGCCGAAGTAGGGTCACCATTACGGAGGGCTTCGTAGTTGGCGAACAGTTCTTCCGAGATAATTCCGATGCTCCATCCGTCCATCAAGATGTGGTGGTAGGAGATCACCATCGTGTACTTCTCTGCATGCGTCTGGAGCAGTGCCAAGCGAATCAACGGATCTTTGGACAGATCGAATCGGTGTTCCAACTGACGGAGCTTAAAAGATTCGACTGCGTCCTGTTTTCCGCTCTCCGGCACGTCTGTCAGATCAAGAAACTCCAGATCCTTGGGCCAGCTCGAAAAGACGACTTGCAACGGCCGCTTTACTTTCTCAAATATGAACGTCGTGCGCAACACATCATGACGCTCTATCAACAGATGGAAGCTCTTTTGCAATAAATTGGCATCGAGATCGCCTTCAAGCAAGATCTCATACTGCTGTAAATAGGCACTTGTCTCTGGGGTGAGGAGGGAATGAAACAACATCCCCTCCTGCATCGGTGACAAGTGGTACATGTCTTGTATGTTCTCTTTCTTCAACTTTGTCACTCTCATCCCACCCATTTGATTCTCACTAATTGTATCTCGTCAGAAATTTTTATCGATCAGGTCGAACACATCTTCCAAATCTTCGAGATCCAGCCCCTTCGCACTGAAATCGCTTGGGGTGAATTCGACGCTATCCTTACTCTGGCAATGCGTGATCAGCAATTGCAAGCTCCGCTCATACAAAGCCACCAATTTCGCGATTGTCTGGTCATCGTATTCATCCGCGCAATATTGGAAGTCGAGTCTTAAACACCCATCCGATACTCCGCCGTTGATGTCAAGCTTAAATAGCTGCTCACCTTGGGGGCTAACTGCCTCACCGGGCGACATAGTCGATTTGGAAAACGAGGAGGTCATTTCTTGCAGATCACCCCATTGACCGAGATAGTTGAAGGATATTTCCGGACGGATCTCTTGGAGTTCATTCCCTCGATATGCACGCAGGATTCCATAGCCGATCCCCTTGTGAGGAATACGGCGTAGGGTCTCCTTGACTTCCTTGATCATTCTGGAGATGTATTCATGTTCATCATTAACCGCCGGAAGGACGACGGGATACATCGACGTGAACCAGCCGACGGTGCGATGGACAGATAGTCCGACCAGCGCGTCTTCGCGCCCGTGACCTTCCAACTGTACTACCATCGACTCGTGTCCGCTCCATTCCCGCACAGCTATTGCCAGCGCGGTTAGCAGTAGATCGTTGATCTCAGTCTGGTAGACCCCGTGTACGTCCTTAAGCAGGGCAGCGGTCTGATCTGCTGAAAAGTTCGCGGTCAGAGTCCGCGATCGCGCGTTCTTCCGGACACTAACTTTACGGTCGGCTGGCAACGGACGGATCACAGTGGCGGCGACAGATTGCCAGTAGGGGAGATCGTTCGCTCTCATGGCGTGCTCTTGCAGAGCCTGATTCCACGTCTGATACGAGTCGGTCTTCGCTGGGAAGCGAATCGCTTCGCCTCGGGATGCCTGCTCCCAGCCGGTTACAAAGTCCTCTAGCAAAATTCGCCACGACACGCCATCCACGATCAGGTGGTGGAAGATCAACAGCAAATGATCTCCGTTGCTCGTTCGAAAACGCGCTACCTTGACCATCGGACCTGCAGCGAGGTCGATGGAGTTCTGCATACGGTTCGCCACGTTTTCAATCTGTGTTTTCAGTGCCTCAGAATTTAAGTCAAGCAAGTCGTGGCTCTCGAAATCGAACAGCGTCTCGTCCAAGCCGCGATGATTTGCGGTGATCAAACCTTCTTCTTCACGAAATACCAGACGCAACGCATCATGGTGTGCCACCAGTTCGCCCAGCACCGCTTTCAGACGCTGATCGTCCAACTCCTCTAGGCTGTGCAGAAGAAGCGACTGATTAAAGTGGTGCTTCTCAACGCGGATGTTCTCAAAGAACCATCGTTGCACCGGAGCCAGAACCAATTCCCCCTCTACCGGTCCCTGAACGATCGTTCTGCTTGCCTTTGTGACGAACGGGGCGACCGAGCGAACAGTGGGGTTGCTAAAAAGGTCTTTGACCTGCAGACACAGGCCCTCTCTCATCAGTTGAGACACCACTTGGATCGCTTTAATCGAATCGCCGCCCAAGTGGAGAAATGAGTCATCCACTCCGATAGGTTTCACTCCGAGCACATTCTCCCAGACAGCGATCACCCGTTCCTCGACCTGCGTACGTGGAGCCGCGTACTCGTTCTCCCGCTGCAGATGCCCTCTCGGGTCCGGTAGTCGCTTGCGGTCGAGCTTGCCATTTGGCGTGAGCGGCATCTCCGCCAACTCCACAAAGTACCCCGGTACCATATACCCCGGCATCCGCTCCGTCAGCGCCTGCCGGATCTCCCCCGCTGTCAGATCGCCCTGTTTCGTGTAATAAGCACACAGGTCTTTGATTCCTGCCTCGACTTCTCGGGCGGCCACCACTGCTTCCTGAATCCCTGCCACTTTGACCAGCGCCGCCTCGATCTCCCCGAGCTCGATGCGGTATCCACGCACTTTTACCTGATGATCCAATCGACCGAGGTATTCGATTTCCCCGTTCGGGAGCCAGCGTGCCAGATCTCCCGTCTTGTACATTTTCGTCCCCGGACGAAACGGATTGTCTACAAACTTTTCCCTCGTCAGTTCCGGCCTGTTCCAATACCCGCGCGCCAGTCCGGCCCCAGCGATGCACAGTTCCCCCGGCACCCCGATCGGTTGCAGGTGTTGCTGTTCGTCAATCACATACAGCTCGATGTTGTCGATCGGTTTCCCGATTGGCACGCTCATCAGATCGGCATCGCCCGTGCAGTCGTGAAACGACACGTCCACCGTCGCTTCCGTTGGTCCGTACAGGTTGACCAGTTCCGTCTGTGATAGCAACCGCTTGCATCGGTGCGCTTGCGGCACCTGCAGCGCTTCCCCGCTGATGAACACGCGGCGAAGACTGCTAAGCTGCTTTTCGCTCTCAGTGCTCTCCACCGCTTCCAGAAACAGATGCAACATTGACGGCACAAAGTGCATCACCGTCACGCCCCAACGCTCTACGGCCTCGACGATCGCCTGCGGATTTTTCTCCTCTCCTGGCCCTAAAAATGCTGCCGAAGCCCCCGTCATCCCCCACCAGAACAGCTCCCAGACCGAAACGTCAAAACTGAACGGGGTTTTCTGCAAGATCACATCCTGCTCCGTCAGGGGATAACGTTTTTGCATCCATTGCAGGCGGTTGATCACGGCATGATGCTCGATCATGACGCCCTTGGGCTGACCGGTTGAGCCGGAAGTGTAGATCACATACGCCAAATGACGGGGGCCCGATGTCACACCCAGGATGCTCTCGCCCTGGTACCAGCATTCATCTTCCAAATCCAGTGTCTCACCCGCAAAAGCCAGATCCACTAAAGCGCCCTTGACTAGCAAGAGTCTGGCTTGACTGTCTTGCAACAGATAGGCGATCCGCTCCTTGGGATATCCGGGATCGATTGGAAGGTAAGCCCCTCCCGCCTTCAAGATCGCCAAAATCCCGATGATCATCTCTGGCGAGCGGTCCGTCATGATGCCGACCGGTTGATCCGGCCCCACCCCTTTGGTACGCAAGACACGGGCTAATTGCCCTGCTTTCTCGTTAAGCTCTCCGTAGCAAAGCGTCTGCGTGTCAAAAATAGCCGCTGGAGCATCCGGATAGGCCCTGGCCATTTTTTCAAACAGCCCGTGCACCGTCTCCTCCTGGTCATACGCCACCGCTGTCGAGTTGAACTGATTCAGGATCAGATTCGTCTCCTTTTCATCGATCATCTGCAGTTCCCCGAGAGCTTTATCGGGTTGAGCAGTCAAACTCCTCACTACCTGTGTAAAATGGCGTGCGATCCGTTCCGCCGTAGAAGTTTGGAACAACTTGGTCGCGTATTCCAGCGTGAAGCGCAGCTCTGATCCCTCTTCATAGGTGTGCAGAGCAAGATCAAACTGCGCCGTACGTCCATCCAGCTTGACCGGCTCGATCTTTAAATCGTGTAGTTCGGCTTGGACAGAGCCCATATTGTCAAACACGAACAGGGTATCGAATAGTGGATTGCGGCTGGTGTCGCGGGGAAGACCCAGACGTTCTACCAACCGCTCCAAAGGATACTCTTGATTGTCGAATGCGTCCAAGCACGTACCTTTCACTTCCTGGAGGAAATCGCGGAAGGTGCGAGCGGCATGCGGACGCCCCCGTAACGGGACCGTGTTGACGAACATCCCGATCACCCCTTCTGTTTGTGCTGTCGGACGGCCTGCGACTGGAGATCCCACGATGATGTCCTCCTGCATAGTGAATTTGGCGAGCAGCACTTGGAATGCCGCTAGCAGCACCATGAACAAGGTGGAATCCGTTTTCAGAGCAAGTTCTTGCAAAGCCTTGGATAACTGGCTGTCGAAGGAAAATGCATGGCATGCTCCTTCATAACTCTTATTTGCCGGTCGCGGGAAATCGGTCGGTAACTTCAACAATGGCAATTCTCCTGCAAATTGGCTGAGCCAATACGCTTCTTGTTCTTGACCGAACTCACTCTCCAACAGTGTCTGTTGCCATTCGGCAAAGTCTTTGCTCTGCAATTCGAGTGGCTGGAGAGCGCGCCCTTTCCAACTGCTTAGCAGGTCGCGAAACAAAATGTTGACCGACAGTCCGTCTGCTATGATGTGGTGCAGATCGAGAAAGAGCACGTGTGTTTCATCACCAACCGTCACCAATCTGGCACGCATCAACGGGGCCGTTCCCAGATCAAACGGGCGGAGAAACGAATTAGCCATGCGGTGGATGTCGCCCTCCTCCCCGTCGCCTTCCTCAAGGCGCAGGCTAATGTCGTCATGCACGATCTGCCAACACTCTCCGTCATCAAAATGGAACGATGTGCGCAGGCTCTCATGGCGATGGACCACCTGCTGCAATGCATACTCAAGCGCGTTTCGATCCAAGTGCCCGGACAAACGAAATGCAGCCGTCAAATGATAGGCCGTGCTGGATGGATCGAGCTGGTTCAGGATGTATTGGCGCTTCTGTGCGGAAGAAGCCACATATCGCTCCTTGCTACGAATCGGCATGATCGGTGGCCGTTCGCGCGCTGTACTCCTATCTATGAAGCGGGCCAATTTAAACACGGTCGGATGCTCAAAGATCGTGAGAAGAGACAGATCGTTCCCCCACTCCTCCCTTATACGACCGATGATCTGAGCAGCCTTGAATGACTGGCCTCCCAGTTCAAAAAAGTGATCGTGGACCCCGATATCCGGTATCCCGAGCACCTCTTGCCAAAACGTAAGTAAACGGCGCTCTGTATCCGAGACAGCCTTTCCTCCGAGCAATTGCCGCTCCTGACACTGAAGTTCTCGGCCGAACAAGTCTGCGGTCAATCGTCGACCGCGTATCCCCAACGACCGCAGTTCTTCTCCCTGTCCAGGTAGAATCGCATACAGGTCTCCGTACACGCCGAGCGGAGCCGGGCGTCCCGTGTGTTGAAGTGCCACCAAGCTCACACCAGGTAACGCCCGTCCAAACGGTACGGTTTCAAGCGGATGTAAGAGGGCGTCCCCAACCTCATGAACTGCAACAAACTGTGCAAGTTCATCGGGACGATACAAAACGGTCACGGACGAACCAGGCGCCAGCCGCTCACGAAACGAATTGATGTCCGATCCGCTCAGCCGTTCATTGCCAATAGCCAGCCAGCGGATTGCATGCGATGGCAGGTACAAAGCGCCATCCTGCAGGGCGGATACCGGAACAGCGTACACCGTGGAAACATCGGCTGGGCCTTCCTCCGCACCCGCCGCTCGTGCGATCCGGATCAAGGATTCACGATCAGTCGGCAGCAGGCTGTCTGCTAATGTGAGACGATCCTCTTGAGAGATGTTTAGTGCGTTCGCGAGGGCCAGATCACCTCCGTCTTTTCCCTTCCGAGACTCAGACAAGAACTGAGGTGGCTCCCCGTCCAGCTCAAACTCGTCATGGAGAACCCCGGGCGAGGCCACGATCTGCTCTAAAAGCGACAAAAACTGTGCGGTCCAGCGTTGCACAGACTCGCTATAGAACAATTCGGTCTTGTAGTCAAAATCCAAGAGCATATCCCCGTCCACTTCCACTGCGTTCAAGGTGAGTTCATATTTTACGTATTGGATTGGATAGGCTACCATATCGGTCTTGATACCATAAAGCTGGGGTTTTCCCACTTGTCGATCCAGGTTGAACATCACTTGTACATCTGGTATAGTGGTCCCTTTCGCCAAGGAACTAACCGCCACATGCTGGTTCTTCATCGCGCTCGCCGAGTCGTGCTTGACCTTTTGCAACAAGTGCGCAAAAGCATCACCGCCCTCTACCTGACAGACGAAAGGCAGCACGTTGGCACATTGTCCTACCAAGTAGTTTTTAGGCATGTCAACCTGTCCTGCCGTAGGTATGCCGATGACAAATCGGTTCTGTCCGGTCAGTCTATACAAAAACAGTTGGAATACCCCAAACAGGGTATGAAACAGCGAGCATCCCTGATGACGACTGAACTTTTTCAATGACTCTAGCAACGGTGCCCCTACTTTGATGCGAAGGCGTGCGCCGGAAAACGAGCGTTGAACTGGACGTGGCAGATCCAAGGGCAGATCCAACGGAGGTATTGGTTCGGCGAATTGCTCCCTCCAATAAAGGACCATCTCTTCCCCTTCACTGCCACCCTGTCGCTCCGCCAGCCACTCTACATATTCGCGGAATTGCACTGGCTCGGGCAACGAGACCGGAATATGCGTGCATCCCTCCCGATAAATCGCTTCCAACTCGCCTAGTAAGACAGCGGTCGACCACCCGTCCGCCATCAGATGGGGCAATATGATGACCAATTGGTGACGAGTCGGTCCCTGCTTCAACAAGTACAGTCGAAACATCAGAAGGCTCTCCAAATCGATCGGGTGCTGTGCTTTCGACTCCAGCCAGTCACGAAGACGGTCCGCCTGTTCCGCTTCCGTAAAGGCTGTAAAATCAACGACCTGAATGTCGATTGCTGGGGACGCCTCTAGCAGGAACCCGTGTTCATCCACCCTCGTGGCTCGCAAGATCTCATGGCGTTGTACGATCTTCTGCACCGCGCCCCGCAAGGCTTTCGTGTGTAGCGGGCCGTCGAGGTCAAGGATCACATATTCGTTGTACGCCATAGATTCCTGGTGGCCGATCTGGGTATGAAGCCAGAGATTGCGCTGGCCCTCTGTAAATGGAATCCGTTCAATAGAAGAGGCATCACGCTCCTTGGCTTGTGTCAACTTTGGGAGGAAACCGCCTTCCCGCATAGCCTCGACGCTGTTGATCACCGCGTTGATCAGACGATCCACATCTCCATCGGTGTGTGCCGACGACAAAAAGCAATTGCGGCCTTCCCATACATAAATCCCGTTGTCGAGCAGGTGATAGAACAACAACTCAAGATCCCCACTCAGGACAAAGCGGAAAAGCGAGCCGAAATGCACCATCTTGATCGGCACTTCCGTTTGTTCAAAATACTCATTGAGAGTTGTGACCAATCGTGTCGTGCGCACATTAATCCGCTCTTGTACCACCGCCCCCTCAGCTCGAAGGTGGTCAAGCATTGCACGAATCGCAGCCATTGCCAGCGGATGATGGCAGAACGTCCCGCCAACCAGAGTACGGGTGCGGTCGCTTTGCGGATAAGAGTCATCTCCATATTGCCAATCGCCGCCATCGATCGAATTCATATATTTGGATTTGCCTGCGACAACACCGACCGGAAGCCCCCCGCCCATGATCTTGCCATATGTTGCAATATCCGCCTGAACTCCGAACCACGCCTGGGCACCGCCAGGGTGAATTCGAAAACCTGTAATTATTTCATCAAAGATAAGGGCAATGTCCCGCTCCTTTGTGACTTGCCGCAATTCCTGTAAAAACTCACGCGGTTGCAAGTCCGGTCTGCGGCTTTGTACCGGTTCGACCAATACACCCGCGAGTTCATGGGCGTGACGCTTGATGATCTCCAGCGATTCGGGGTCATTGTACTTCAAGACCACCACATCACCAACAAGATGATCGGTGATCCCCGGTGCAACTGGAACCGCCTGAACGCCGCCTGCAGAGTGACGCCGGGCCAGTACGCCGTCAAACGTTCCATGGAAAGAACCTTCAAACAAGGCGATCTTGGAACGGCCGGTGACTGCGCGCGCTAGGCGTAGTGCGACCATGACCGCTTCGGTGCCGGAGTTGAAAAAGGCAATCCGTTCCATGCCAGTAAATTCTGAAATAAGCTGTGCCACTTCGCCTGCCAAAGGATTCATCGGGCCAAGCGGCATGCCCCGGAGCGCTTCTTCACGTACCGCCTCCGTTATGAAGGAAGGCGCATGTCCGAGCAGATGCACTCCAAACCCCATCGAGATGTCGAGATATTCACGTCCGTCTACATCCCAGATTTTAGAACCTTGGGCTCGTTCGGCGATCACTTGTACAATCATTTCTTTCCAGGCAGGTTTAAACCCCGCCACGTTTCGATTGTTCGCTAATACCCTACGAAACTTTTGAGTCATCTCTTTGGTCAGCTTGAAACGCTCACTCAGACGCGCCGCCAATTCTTCTACATGTCGTAGCTGCTGTTCAGACATGGTCGAGGGAGTCAGCGCCAGTTTCCGATACGGAATAAAGACTCCCTGGTCTGGCTCGGTAGAACCTGTATCCCCCTCGTCCCGGATCTGTTGAACGGGGCTCGCCGTTGCGGTGGCGGCCGTTTGCAGAAACGCAGTTTGCGCCTTAGTCATATCTTGTGAAGGCTTACTAAGGAGTTCCAATTGCATCGACATCACCTGCAACTGCTGGGCCAGCAATCGCTCCAAATCAGATCCCCCGGCCGGAGGAAGATTACGAGCGGCTTGAGTAACGTCAGGAGCGACGGGATTTGACAACACCTGTTGAACAGGAGTGTTGTGAACCGACACGACACTCGCCTGATAATCTACGAGAGCATCCGGCGATTGTGCCGGCAGGTGCTCCGTTAGGTATGCGGCTAGCGCACCAGGCGTAGATAGTTCTTCGTAAAACTCGCCGAGCGGAATCTCCAGCCCATAATGGTCCTTGATCCGCTCACTCACTTGGACGAGCATAAGCGAATCAAGTCCCATTTCAAAAAGATTGTGTTCAGCGGAGATCTCAGCTTCGGAGATGCCTGTTATGTCCTGCACCGTTTGCTTAACAAATGCCAGGACTGTCTCTCCGTGCTTTATGGCCGCACTTTCATATGCCTGACTCATAGCGATGCCCTGCTCCTTTTTCGATAGATTGATCGGAATGTCGATCCAGCAACGCGTCCGTTCAAACGGATAAACAGGTAGGGAGGCCTTGTTCCAAACCTCATCCTGATAAACGAGGTTCCAAGGAATGTCTGCTCCTTGTACGTAGAGGATGCCAAGTTCGACAAGCAACTGTTCTCGGGCCTCTCCTTGTCTTTCCATTATCCATCGCGCCAACCAGCCGTCTACATCCGGCCCCTCAGTGTCCGACTTCTGCAACATCAGAGCTGAGCTGCTGTAAACACCTTCTCCTCCGCTAAGCTTCGCCAGCAGATCTGCTCTGCTCGAAGCTAAAATTGCCATGCGATGCTCATACTGCCCGCGCCCCAACGCCGCCGTCTGACACAGATCAGGCAACGATAGGTGTTCACCACTCATCAAGCGATGTCGGTATTGCTCTTTTAGAGCGGCCAGACCGCTCTTCGTTTTCGCCGACAAGGGCAACAGCCAGATCTTTTCTTCCTCCTTGCGGGTCTTGGCTCGTTTCGGTGCCTCTTCCAACACCACATGGCAGTTTGTGCCGGACAGTCCGAATGAACTGATGCCGGCACGCCTTGGGATTCCGTCTGTCGCCCATGGCATCAAGCGATCGACGACGTAAACAGGAGAATCTTCAAATCGAATCTGCCGATTTGCTTTCATAAAATGAAGCGAAGGCGGCAACTCTCCATGCTTCAAAGCGAGGATCGTCTTAATCAGCCCAACGAGACCAGCCGCGTTGTCCAAATGCCCAACGTTTGTTTTAACCGAGCCGATGCCACAAAATTGTGTGCGTGCTGTATGGCGACGAAATGCTTTTCGTAAGGCGTCGATCTCAATTGGATCGCCCAGTTTTGTACCGGTTCCATGCGCTTCCAGATAGGTGATTGTTTCTGGGGACACTCCGGCAGCCTGCCAAGCATCGAGCAACAACTGCTCTTGGGCCAACACGTTGGGAGCTGTCAGTCCGATTGAATTGCCGTCTTGGTTTATCGCGCTACCCTTGATCACCGCATGGATCTGATCCCCGTCATGCAATGCCTTATCAAGGGGTTTTATCAGCACTGCAACCACACCTTCACCGCTGCCTGTGCCGTCCGACGAATCGTCGAACGTTTTTGCCCGTCCGTCGGATGCCTGAATCCCCATACGCAATTCGCCTTTTTGCCGCAGGTAGTTAATTCGAATCCCGCCGACCAGCGCCTGTTCACAATCACCGTTGCGGATCGCCTGACAGGCGACATGCAAGGCAACCAACGAAGAGGAGCAAGTCGTATCTATCGCCATTGATGGCCCACGAAGGTCAAGCAGATAAGCGATTCGGCTGGCCACGATCGGCGAGAGGTTACCAGGTACCGCCATCGACACTGCATTCGGTTCAACAGTTTGAATCATCTGCATGTAATCGTGCAATGCATCCGATCCATACCCGATGTAGACACCTGTCTTGCTGCCGCGAAGCTGATTCCCTCCATAGCCCGCTTCTTCGATCGTCTCCCAAGCGGACTCGAGGAACAGGCGCTGTGCCGGGCTCATCAAAGAGGCTTCCTTTGGGGTCAGGCGGAAAAAGCGATAATCAAACGCATCGATCTCTTCCAAATACGCTCCTAGTTCGTAGTCGTGGGACAACTTTCCGAGAGCTTCCAGGTAGCGGTCTTCATCTTGACGCCTGCGCGGCGGAAGCGGTCCAATCGAGTCGATCCCTGCGCGCAAATTCTGCCAAAACTGATCAGGCGTCCGGGCGTGTGGCAATCGTACCGACATCCCGATCACGGCCATTTCAGCAGTCTGCAAGGTATGTTCGCGCTTCAACCGCGTGAGGAGTTCCACGCCGATGTTCCGATCTACCCTGCCAGCCAAGATCTGTTCGAAGAGATATGTGGTCGTGTCCTTCATCAGTTTCCCTCAAGTCTGTGATAGTCTCGTACAGTTTCTTCCAGCGTTTTCTCCCCCTGTTCCACCGCAGTGAGCAACGCTCGAATCTGCTCACGCAGTGACTCTTCGCCTCTGTCGCCCGACAGATCAAATTGCCCGGAGATCTGTTCGGCAATCTTGGCAATGGTTGGGTAGGCAAACAGGTCGGTCATCTGCAAACGGCCAGGGTATCGTTCCTCCAGATGAGCGTGTACCTTGATGATGTGGATCGAATCGCCGCCGATCTCAAAGAAATTATCGTGAACGCCAAACTCCGCAAAGCCCAGCACTTCCTGCCACACCGACGCAACATCCAGTTCCTGGTCAGTGTAGTCCTCTTGGGCCTTGCCACTCAGTTTGATCGACCTGCGAGGCGTTGAACTGCTCTGCTTGGGTTTGGATTCAGGCAGGCTCCACGTCCGCAATCCCTCCTCGATTTCTAGCGGCAATTGTCCGCTCAGTCCTAGCACCGGGCTCGTTTTGTTCAAGATACCGATTACCGCTCGGTCGATACGCTTAGACCATATGCCCGATAATGCTGTCAAAGCGACGTCTGGCGTCAGATAGCGGAACAATTCCCGATCTTGATCCACCGGCACCGGCGTCTCGGGCATGCTCACCTGCCAATACGGCCAGTTGATCGTCAGCACTTTACATGCGTTTAGGCGAGCCTGCGCTGCAAACGAATCCAAATAGGAATTGGCAGCTGCATAGCTGCCACCGCCGTGCGAGCCGACTAATGTCAACACCGAAGAGAACAGCAAGAGAAAATCCGGTCGGTCAGCCCGGATCGCTTTCTCCAACTGCCACGTCCCCTGCACTTTCGGCCAGAGTACCGCGGTATAAGTGTCCCGCGAGTCGGTCACAACGGGAGAACCGTTCATCCCCACACCAACTCCGGCACAATGCACAACGCCGCATATGCGCCCCCAACGCGACCGCACACAACCGAGCGCCCGTTCCAAAGACACCTCATCCGCCACATCCGCTTGCAGGACGAGCACCTCGGCCCCCGATTCTTCCAGCGATTGAATGCGGGCCCGTGTTTGGGCATCTGCTGTATCTGCCGTGCGGCTCAACAATGCGAGGCGAACGCCCGCCTTGGAAGCAAGGAAGCCCGCCATCTCCAGACCGAGCTTTCCAAGCCCGCCTGTGATCACATAAACTCCACCCTCATGAATCTCTACCGTTTCCTCTGACAAATCGTCAAGTTCGAGGGTCGTCAAACATTCAACATAACGAACACCGTTACGATAAGCGACTCCATAGGGAGTTTCCTCCGCGCGCAATTCCTCGATCAGGACTTCTATCGGGGTCACCGCATCGGTGTCAATGCTTCGACATCGCAACAGTGGCTGTTCCCATCGCATTGTCTTGCCTATACCGAACGAAAGCGCATGGTGAGCATATACAGGATTCTGTCCATCGGTCACCGGATGAGCCCAAGCCGAAAGGATTACGATATCCAAAGGATTTGTTCGCTCCGTTTGCCCTAGCGTTTTCAGGAGTTCCAAAAAACCGTACATCCCCTGCTCAAGCGTTTCTTCTAAGTCTGATCGGGTAGCTACCTCTCCCTCGATTCGCCAGTTCCGTGCATCGATCACTCTGTTGAACTCGGTGTCGCCGAGCGTTTGCAATAGGTCCTGGTACGCACGTTCCCCGTCGCCGAGTGTGTAAACATCGGTGCCACCGCACGAGAAAGCGTTTTCCGTCACTACTTCAATCACCCGTCCACCCGCATCACGCATTTGATGGGACAACTTGGTGGCGTGCTGTGATCCATCATGGAGCAGCAGGCTTGCGCCAATCGGCACACTTCCTTTGACAGCTGACACCGCCTGCCATCCAGCCCGGTAATGCAACGGCTCACTGGCCTCCTCGATCTCCAGCCAGCAGCGAGTCATCTCGAACGCATAGGACGGTAGAGAAACTCTTCGTCCTCCCCTTTTTGCGTGCAACAACTCCCAGTCAAACGCGGCACCATTCACGTATTGCTCACAACACTCGTGGAGGCGGGCGGGATCGAATTCTCGCTTTTCCCCAGTCTCCTCCGGCTTGCAGTGACCGTACAGTATCTCTTCGATGCTTTCTCGGCTGTTCAGCGCCTGCTCCAGTTTGTCGAGCAGTTCAGAACGGGTATGTGCCCAAAACACCAGCCTGTGTTCCCAGTGAGTACGACCTGTGTTCAAAGTACGACATACATCGGCCAGTTCGATCTCCTCATGTGCACACAGATGATCGAACAGATTGGTCACGGCCCGCCGCAATGCCTGAAGCGAACGAGCTGACAGCGTGATGATTTGAACACCTTCTGCCGCGGGTACGCTTGGCCGGGAAGGGGCCTCTTCTAAGACGACGTGGCAATTTGTGCCCGACAATCCAAATGAACTAACCCCGCAACGGCGAGGGCCAGCCGATTCCCAATCCCGCAGGCAGTCGTTGATGTAAACGGGAGAATTTTCTAACGGAATCTTGCGGTTAGGGCGTTGGAAGTGCAGCGTCGGCGGCAACTCGCGATGATATAAGGCGAGGATCGCCTTGATCAGTCCGGCGATTCCGGCTGCGTTGTCGAGATGACCGAAATTAGACTTGACCGAGCCAATCGCGCAAAACTGTTTACGATCCGTGTATGCGGCGAAGGCCCTACGAATGCCGTCTATCTCGATCGGATCGCCAAGCTTGGTGCCTGTGCCGTGCGCCTCCAGACAGGTGATCGTGGCAGGATCGATGCCGGCGTCCCGCCACGACCGCACAAGCACTTGTTCTTGCGCGGCTGCGTTCGGAGCCGTCAGTCCATTCGAGCGGCCATCTTGATTGATTGCACTTCCTTTGATGACCGCGTAGATGTGATCCCCGTCTTTTTTCGCCCTGTATAACGGCTTAAGCAGGACGGCAGCAACACCTTCCCCAGCTCCCGTACCATCCGAGTCATCATCAAACGTGCAGGTTCGGAAAGTCGAGGATTCGATCCCGACCTTCCCCTTACGTAGCGGCAAGACATGCACCTGCACTCCACCAGCGATCGCTTGGTCACACTCACCGTTTCGTAACGCCTGACAAGCCAGATGCACGGCCGTCAGCGAGGACGAACAAGAAGTGTCAACCACAAGGCTCGGCCCTCGCAGATCTAGTAGATAAGAAAGACGGCTGGGTAGCATGGCGTTCAAATTGCCCATCATCGCCGTCGACAGATCCGATCCGTCGATCGTTTCGACCATGCGCTTGTAATCCGCTTCCGAACTCGAACCCACGTAGATACCTGTGCGTGTGCCGCGCAGCCTCTCTCCACCATAACCGGCATCTTCAATCGCCGCCCATGCTGTTTGTAGGAACAAGCGCTGGTTCGGATCCATCAAGGATGCTTCCTTGGGCGACATACGGAAAAACGCATAATCAAATCGGTCGATTCCGTTGAGGAACCCCGCTTCGCCCGCGCGCAACATTTTTGCGTCATATGGCACGCCAGTGACTTTTAAGTAGCGAATCAGATCCTCCAGACGATCATATGGCAGTTTTTGCATACAATCGGCTCCCGAACGCAGGTTTTGCCAGAAACGTTCCGCAGTATCCGCCTGAGGAAAGCGCAACGAGAGACCGATCACTGCGATGTCCTTGCTATTCATTTTTTGAATCGCCTGTGCTTCGACTGATTGATCCGATAAGGCTTGACTCTTTTGCTGCAATAATTTTTTTAGCACGTGACGCGTTCTCCTTTTACCCGATTCGCGCGGCGTAGTGGGAGACGACAAGGCGAAGAACTTCCAGATACCCCTGCACCCACGCCTCTAGGATCTCCTCCCGCACCAGATCTGTCTTGCTTTCCAACGACATATGATCGCCTGACAGCTCAATCACCAGATCGTAGTTGTCAAAAAGATCAATCGTCAGCGTGAGACATTCCTTCTTGTAAATGAGTGGTAGGAGTCCAGCTCGCGCCCTTTTCAGTTGCCCCATCGAGTAACTTGTAGATGCATCGCTTCGTGCCCCGGACTCGGCAGCGCGAAACAGTTCCCCAAACTCTGTATACTGATTGACTGGCAAGAACAGCGGACGAACTTCATTGAACGGAACAAGCAGCGTGTCTACTTTCAATTCCTGCTGCCCAGTCCGATCACCCAGATGATAGAGCCATAGCCCCACTAGAACTGCCTCGATTGTTACACCTTCGTGAACGGCGATCTCTTGCAGCGACTGATAGAGTTCCTCCTCAAATTTCCATTCGTACCCGGCTGCCAACACTCTGTCCGCTTGCAATCCATGTGGCAACGCGATTTCCAGTACAGTCCGCTCCTCTTGACAAGTGAGTTTACGTTCTAAAAAAGCCGCCTGTTGCTGAACAGTTGGATTACTGAATAGGTCTGGAATTTCAAATAAATTTGGAAATCGTTTCTCGAATTTACCGTGCAGATGCATGATCATAATGGAGTTTCCGCCTAGATCAAAGAAGCTGTCTTGCACACTGACGGACTCCAACCTTAACACTTCCCGCCAACAAGCAGCGATGATTTCTTCCCACTCGTTTTTCGGCAGCACACGCTCCCCATGACTTTCTAGAAGCGCACGCGGGTCGGGAAGTTGTTTCATGTCGATCTTCCGGCTGGGCGTCAAAGGGAGTTCCTGCAATTCCACCCAGTAAGCAGGGATCATATAAGCGGGCATGCGGGAAATAAGGAATTCTTTCAGTTCTGCAATCCCCTTTTCCTCGCTTTCGCCCCAGACCACATAAGCACAGAGCGCTCTATCTCCACGGCCATCTTCGACCGGCGCAACCACCGTTTGCGCAATGTTTGGATGTTGCCGGATAGTCGCCTCCACCTCTCCGATCTCGATACGGAAGCCCCGCACCTTGACTTGGCGGTCCAATCGCCCGATAAACTCAACCGTCCCATCCTCCCGCCATCTTCCGATATCTCCTGTGCGATACAACCGTTCCCCTGGCACATACGGGTTGGGAACAAATCTTTCGGCTGTCAGTTCCGGTTTGTTCACATAGCCCCGCGCCGTACCCGCCCCGCCGACGCAGATCTCTCCGACAGCCCCGATCGGTTGCAACCGCAGATAGTTGTCGAGGAGATAGACACGTTTGTTCGGAAAGGGCTTGCCAATCGGCACTGGCTCGGGAATAGGTTCACCCGGTATGTAATGCCAGACAAGCGCCGAGTTAGTGGTCTCCGTCGAACCGTACGCATTCAGGTAGAAAATTCGGTCTCCCCACGACCGTACCAGTTTAGGACTGCTCTCTGAGCCAGCCGTGATAAGGCGCTTGAGCTTTGGAAAACGGAGGGGGTCCAGTTGGCTTAGATAAGTCGGAGCCATTGTGACCGTCGTAATCCCTTGCGTTTCAAAGTAATTTGTCAACTCTGCAGGGTCTTGGATCAGATTGGGCCCAAGCAGATGCAGTTGCGCACCGTTTAACAAGGCCATGAATACTTCCCAGATCGTCGCGTTAAACGCAAAGCTGGCGAATTGCCCTATTCTGTCTTCAGTTCCGATTCCTAGGACATGTTCCACATACGCTTTCTGGTTGACGATCCCATGATGCTCGATCTCCACGCCTTTGGGGAGACCGGTTGAGCCGGACGTATAATAGATTACCGCCACATCTTTCGGTTCTGTTACCACGGGAAGGTCGCAGCTGTCCTCAGCAAACACTGTCGGGTCTTTCAAATCCAGTATGGGAAGTCTTATTGGAGCTCGCTCCTTGTGCTGTGAGACGGTCAGCACCATAACGGCGGCGCTGTCATCGGACATATATTGAATTCGCTCATCAGGCAGGGCAGGATCGATTGGCAGGTATGCGCCGCCAGCTTTGAGGATTGCGAGCAACCCCACGATCAACTCCACGCTCTTCTCCATCAGAAGTACGACCGTAGCACCTCTTTGAATGCCGTGCTGATGCAGTGTCCTGGCAAGCCTGTTAGACTTTTCATGCAATTCTTGGTAAGTAAGCTGCACATCTCCCATCACGACCGCCAGATGGTTCGGCGTGCGTTCTACCTGTGCCGCAAACAACTGATCGACCGTCACGTTCTGCTGATAAGGAAGTTCGGTGCCGCTCCACGGACCCAGCAACGCCGCCCTCTCCTTGGGGAGCAGGGGGTCCAATTGCGCGACTAATCGATCTCCCGCCTCCGTAAGCGCCAACAGCATCTGAACAAATTGATCGGCAAAACGAGTAATTACCTCCGGCGCAAACAGAGCTGTTTGATAGTTGATCTCCAGTTTCAAACCCTGAAACGGATACACCCCCAATGTAAGAGGATAGTTCATCTTCTTACTCAAGGAGGTGAGTTCGAGTTTCTTTCCATCACCAGACCGGTTCAACCGTTCGTCCAACGGATAATTTTCCATGACAACTAAAGAATCGAACAAGGTCTCGCGTTTGTCGATCTCGCTAAGTCCACTAATCTCATACAGGGGAGCGGACTCAAAATCTTCTCTTTCATTCAAGGAGTAGTCCATACGACGCAACAACTCGCTCACTCGTTCCTGGCCATTCGTAGAGACCCGAAGCGGCAATGTATTGATAAACAGGCCAATCATTTGGTCGATGCCTTTGATGTTGGCTTTTCGGCCGGAAACTGTCGTGCCGAACACTACGTCATCAGCGTTGTTCCAGCGACCAAGGATTAAACCCCAGGCAGTATAGACCAACGTCGCCAGTGTCACTTGATGATCGTTTGCACAGAATTGTAGCTTGGCGGATTGTTCCTCGGTCAATTGATAGGTAATGGCCCCAATCTCGTCATGATCTGCATTCATCTCACGATTGCGCACATCAGTCGCCTTGATTCCCGGCAGGCGCGTACGGTTGTCAAATCCGGCCAGTACTTGTTTCCAATACTCATGTTGCGCCTTACGATCCTGTTTCTGATGCCAGCGAATGAACTCTTTATAGGACGGTTGGTGGATCAGTTCGCGTGGCTTCCCTTCTTCTATCGTCCGGTACACATCTATGAATTTTTGCAGCAAAAGCCCTGTGCTCCACCCATCAAACAGGATGTGGTGATAGGTCAGTACCATCTCCAACTCCGTTTGCGACAGTTTGCAGATAGTCAGGCGGAAGGGATCAGATTCAAGTGCAATGCCTCGATCGCGCTCAGCCTCGCGGATCTCTTTCAGGCGTACGTCTTGTTCTACTTGGTGCAAAGAAACCAAGTCATGTTCCGTCATAGGAATCACTTTGCGACGCAGGAAGATCTGCACAGGTTTGTCTACCTTTTCCCAACGAAAAACTGTACGTAAAGACTGGATTTCCTCTCCGAGCACATCCCACGCCTGACGAACAGCTTCACTAGATGTGAAACCAGTCAGGCGGAAGGAAAGTTGCTCCACATATGTTCCAGGTTCGCTGACGTGGTGAAAGAGGATTCCCTCTTGCAAAGGGCTTAAACCGATGATGTCTTCTACGTTTTGCTTGTCAAGCTTACGAGCATTCTCCAATATGTCCCCCTCCTTTTTACTGAGCATTCCAGTCACACCGAATCTCGATCTGCTCTTTCACAATCTCGAAACCAGCCTTTTGGTACAAGTTGCAAGCGGGAACGTTTGAGGCCGCCACATGCAACAATACCGACTGAAAGCCCTGTTTAAGCAAGTGGAACAACCCGTGTGCAACCAGCGCTTCGGCCAGTCCATGACCACGGAATTCAGGCAGCACGAACACATTTTCTATAAAACCCGCGGTCGCATCTTCTGCCCGCACCATGATCACACCTACCACCTCGTCAGCCGGCGTAAAGGCGGCGAAAGTCGTAAAATGCGGAATGCTTATGATTCCTTCCAACTGCTCCAGCGTTGCGGATTCCTCTGGAAAAGCCAATTTGTTAACCGCGAGAAACTTTTCCTTATCAGCCAAAGTCTCTAGCTTCCACTCGCGGATCTTCAAGTCGCCACGTACCAAACGATCGGGGATTTCCATATTCAGGTCACGTTGAAGCAATCGGTAGCTCTCTACCCTCTCAAATCCTTGGCCTGCCGCATAATCGAGAATCGGATGAACGGTCGCATAGTGTTGGATGCACAATTCAGTCTTGCGCGGCAACGCTTCTACCAGCATCTCTCCAACGCGCGCTCTCAAAGCCTCATACAGGGCATCGAGCACTCTCTCAGGCTGTTCTGCCTCCAGCGAGGCATTCATGTCCAGATAGATTGTGTTCGGCACATGTGATGGATCATTTGCATGAGCGAAACGGGGAATCAAGTGACCGTACCCAATCGCCTGCCTACCTTCGTAGGCTACGTACATGTTGTCCGGTTTTATCTCCGGTTTGTGGAGGTAGACCCAGTTTGCCCACGCAGGAAAATCCGGGAAGCGCTTTCTCATTTTCTTTTCAATCTCTTGCAGTTCGTCCAGCACTGCAGGGGTGTATGGGCGTACAATGATGTTTTGCATTTCACTTCCTCCGTTCTTTACATGAACACTTGCGGTTTCTTCAGGACGATATCCTCCATGATCAGCACATCCAGTGCACCTGTCATAAACGTTCGTACAGCATCGTACGGGGTACAGACCATCGGTTCGCCGCGCAGGTTGAACGACGTGTTCAACACCATCGGCAACCCCGTTTTCGCTTTGAATTTTTGGAGTAGATCATAATAACGCCAGTTTGTCTCTGCGGTCACCGTTTGTGGGCGTGAAGATCCGTCGACGTGTACAACACCCGGTATCTTGTCACGTTTGTCCACTTTGACGTTCACCGACTTCAACATGTAGCGTGAAGGGCTCATATGCTCAAACCAATCTCCAGCTTCCTCTTCGATTACTGATGGACCAAAGGGGCGAAACGACTCACGGAATTTGACGTTGTGATTCATATGATTTTGAATCCCAGGCACTGACGGGTTGGCCAGCATACTGCGGTTTCCTAGTGCGCGAGGCCCGTATTCGGCACGGCCTTGAAACCAGCCAACAGAATACCCTTGTGCCAACGACTCCGCCGCTAGTTCAGCGACATCGTCTGCCCGTTTATAAGACAGTCCCAGGTGCTCAACTGAACGAATGATCTCATCGTTGGTAAAAGACGGACCTGCGTACGGGCCGACAAGCTTTTCGATCTGATATCCGTACTGCACCGCTATTTCCGCAGCTGCCCCGATCGCCGCGCCTGCATCATTGGCAGCTGGCTGGATAAAAAGATCATCGACAATCCCGCTCCTCGCTAGTTTTCCGTTCGCCACACAGTTCAGAGCCACGCCGCCCGCTAAGCAGAGGTTACGTGAGCCTGTGCGCTCCACCAACACACGGGCAAGCGAGAAATAAGCCTGCTCCAGTGCCCTCTGGGCGGAAGCGGCCAAATTTTTGTGCTCCTCAGCAAACTCCAAGTGATCCGAGTGGCGGAATGTGACCGGGTTGTAAAGGCGCATGCTCGCATTTGGCTTGATTTTCAATCGTAAAAACTCGCGCTTCCAGATATTTTCGACCTGAGTCATGTGAAGACTGTGTTCGATGTTGATGTGATACCCGCGCTTTGCATCGATCATCAAGCGAGGAAATTCGTACACCGCTTCTCCGTAGGAAGCCAGTCCCATCGTCTTACCGGGATCATTCCAATCAAAACCTACAAATTCGGTAACAGTGGCATAGAACTCACCAAGCGACTCGTTGTGATGGATCGAATCCAGCTTCTTCAGTCGCCCGTTCTGGCCGTGATACAGGGTGGTGCAAGTGTCCTCACCCGCCCCATCCACGACAAGCACTCCAGCTGTTTCAAATGGCGAGAAGTAAAAGGTACTAGCAGCATGAGCAAGATGATGGTCGACAACTTCGACCCTCGGCAGCTTACGATAGTGGATCTTCTGTTTAGGAAACAAATTGTTCACGTCGTTGAAATAGTCTGGAAGTTTGATCTTTGTGTCAGGAATTAAGGATTGATCCCAGCTCAACGCAATGACATCCACTTCATCTAAAGTGATGCCAGCATGGCTTAGACAATATTCCATGGCAAGGTACGGCATCTGTCCACCTGGGGAGTGCGGCTTTCGGGTCAGCCGCTCCTCCTCCACCATTGCGACAATCCGGCCTTCATGCATCAAACAAGCGGCTGCATCGTGTCCCAACGGACCTGTGATTCCCAATATGTACATGTGAGTTCCTCCACGATAAGATTAGTCTACCCGTTGCACGAGTGCGTGCTTTTCAAGAAGCGTTGAGACCGTCTTGACCATCTCGGCCAGCTCTGCATTACTTACCTCGGGGTTTTGTTCCGCGATAAAACACATTAACTCTTCTTCTGTCCGTACTTCCGTCAGGAAACTGAGCAATTCGATCATCTCCGGTGAGATCTCCAAAATCTTGCCCGTTCCGCTGTGTAAAAAGTAGACGATTCCCTCTTCCTCCAGACGCTGAAGGTAATCAGATACCTTATATTGCAACACGGTCATCCCACCTTAACTTGTTTTCGCATCATGTCAAACACCTCTTGCTCCAACGCCGCGATGGTGCGAACGCGCTCAATCAACCTTTCGACCATTTGTTTGGGAGCAGCCCCTGCCTTGGCGAACATCATTTTGAGGATGTCCCACTGCTGGCAGAGTACCTCATACCGGACGACAGTCTCCTCAGAGACAGTTCCACCTTTCTGCAACTCGTGCATTACCGACAACATCTCACGACGAACGCTGGCCGGTCCCTTAGGATGAAACATGTGCTTGCCGAAGCAAGCTATGTATAGCTTGGCCAAGAGCGGGTTCAACCCCTCGACCAGCAATAGATCGGCGATCATCTTCTCAAAGTTTGCCGCACTATACCCTTTGGCCAGATCCGCTTGCAGTTGTGCTAGAAAGATCCGTTCCAGATATGAATGATCTAGCACTGGCATCTCCGTCATGCTCAGCTCCAACCACTGACATTCCGGCAAGGAAAAAGAAACGATTTCACGACGGGCTAAATCCAACTTCTCCAAACTTAGCCGTCCGCTATAAAACGTGCTGAAGACATCTACTGCCGATTCTTCCGGTAAATACTGGTTGATGGACATGAATGTCACAGTCTGAGTCGCTTCCAGATCAGGCAGCATATGGACAGCCACCCTCACAATCGGGTTCTGTCCCTTCATCAAGAGGGGTTCTAATCGGTTCCATCCTCTTTCAGACGTTACTGGGTCGTGCCAGATGGTTTTCAAACCCAGCCACTTCTCTAAATTCGTCTCGTCCGTGGGTTGGATCAGATCGACTTTCGGAAAAATATGTGAGGGATCCTCAAGGCGAGAAGAATAATGAAAATTCAGACTCCCAAAGATTATGTACAAAAAAACATCTGGAACTTCAACACCTAGTTGTCGATAGAACCAATGTTTTAATACTTCGATGAAACAATTTTTATCGTGCCTCTCTTCCACTGAAAATTTCACCTCCGTTAGGATATGTCCTAAACACACACATCTTTAATTGATCGTAAAATAGGAAATTTATAAAATTATCGTCTTCGTTACGACGTTGAAAATTAATCAGAGAAAAAGGCGAATCAGTTGATTTGCCGATTCGCCCATTTCCAACTGTGTGGCATTAGATTAGAAAGGTGTGCAAGCGTCTGCAGAAACATCTGCTACTTCTTTCACTTCGTAATTAGCCATTCTCACTGCACCTCCCCGCTATGTAACTATCCGAGATATCGTCATAAAATGACAAAATATCATCGGACTCTCTATTTATACCAATTTTAGATTTACTTGTAAATGAATTCTTTTAATTTTTTTAAAAGTTTCATTTTATCGAACAAATCGACTATTTACTCTCCTATCTTAGAAGCGATGAGATCAGCGATTTTTTTCACACTCGTAAAGTTTTCAATCAACAATTCGTCGTCTTCTACCACTACGCCTAAAGTGTTCTCGATTTCCACTAACAATTCCATCGCCTTTATAGAGTTAATGCCCAGCCGAATAAGCGGATCTTCTGGATTGATCTTCACTTCTTCTCCCAGTTCGGCCAGTTCCTTGATCTTGGTGATAATCGTTTCAATTATATGTTCCATATTTGTAGAGTTCATAGGAAACAACCTCTCTTGCGTTGGATGGATTAGCGGATCAGCGGTAGTACCCGTTCGCCAAGTCTTTGTAATTCCTCTTTCCCAGTCGATCCTGAGAATAGAAAACAATCTGCGCCTACCGACTGATAGAGACGGATGGTATCAGCAACTTCCACATACGATCCCACAATCGAAAGACTCTGAGCGGTACTTACCTGCGCTAGTCCAGCCCACAGGTTTGCCTGTAAGCGCAGGTTCTCCTTCTTGTTTAAAACACGGTTGCGGGAAATCCCCACCGAGTCACTGCTGTTCTGGTAAAGGCGAGCCATTCGCTTGTCAATCAGCCCGAAAGACGACTCCAACGCCTCGGCTGCCGCCCACGCTTCCGCAGAGGTTTCACGGGAAATCACATCAATCACCAATCCGCAGCGCGGCTGCCGTCCATAGACTTTCGCCCGTTCTCGAAAACGCGCAAACTGTTCGGCCACCTCACCAGGTTCCTGGGCATAGATCAAGTAGCAGTCTGCATAGGCTGCTGCCGAATCCATCGCCTCCTCTGAACTGCCTGCGAGAAAGAGAGACCCTGGGCTCTGAGGGTCCGGCTGCGGATAGACTTCCGCCCCACTCGCTTCGAAAAATTCACCTAGAAACGTAACAGGTCCTTGTTGAATTTTGTTCAGAAGTTCTACAAATTCCCTAGTCCTTCGATATCGAGTGGCGTGGTCCGCCACATGGGTAATCTGCCCCAGCTCGATTTTGGAGCTTCCGGTCACCACGTTAATGTCTATACGGCCCTCCGCGATCAGGTTCAGTGTGTTCCATGCTTTCGCGGTTATCATCGGCAACTGATAGTTGGTATTTTGGGCCACAAGTAGGCGGATTCGATCTGTCTTAGATGCTACATGGGTGGCAGTGATCCACGGATCCATATACCCGTTGACACTAATCGTCAGCAATGAGTCAAATGCGTAGCGTTCCGCCAGACGGGCTTGGTGGATAATGTTGTCAATATCGCCTTGTGGCAGTATCCAGCTGAATTCCATCAGTTATCCTTCCCTTCTTTCGTTGACGAGTGATCTACCGCCTCGATAGCTTGGATGGCTTTCGTCAACATCTCTTGCAGCAAAAAGGAGACAGCCGCCTGAGAACTCTCAACATCTTCGGCACGTAACGGTCTCTTACGGTAAATTCCCGTAGTATATTTGTTGACCAATTTGTTTGAGTGGAGCACCAGTTCATCGGCTAACGGTCGTAATACAGTACTCATCTCCGGACAAAAACGGCGGAGCAAGGTGTCTGCAAACAATTCCTTGGCACCGAGCACGATATATAGTTCGTTTAGCGCGTCTCCGTCCATTCTCCCCTCTCGGACCAATTCGGCCGCCAGATCAAAATCCCGCCCAGACTGTCCTGTCGCTAGCAACAGACGTAAGATCTCCAATGTTTCGGTCCGCAGAGAAGCTTCCTCCACAATAACGCCGGGAATTGGTTCAAGAGAAACCAGAACACGCGCTCCCAGCGGAAGATCGGCATAGATTTCCTCGAGTGATCCAAACTGTGCGTGGAAAGGCCCATAGGATACTTTTTGCGGACTCTCCAAATGCAGGTGGCTGTGGTTTACAATCTGATAGATGCCATTTTGCCGATTATAGCCATTGATGACCGTCAGATGATCGTTGTGTTCCTTGCGATAGTACGGCGAATAGAACATGTAAAACTCATCAAAACAAACGAGCACCAGTCTGCCACCCTCTACCAGACTACAGACTGCATCGTGCAGGCCGGAGAGTTCAGGAACAGTGGTAAGTTGAACACGCATGCCGAACTTGGCCAATAGCTGATGATCAGTTGCGTAGCCAAAAACTTTTTCTTCCGTCGAGAAAGAATACGGATAACCTTGATCTGTCAAGTTAAACCCACGTTTCAAGCCCAGCCACAGAAAAAAGTACGGGATCAAGCGTGCATTCGGTAGACCGAACTGTAATGCCAAGCCTCGGTCGTAACAGTTCAGTTGCCGCCATGACAGATCGGAAATAAGCTCGACCCCCGGAGAATCGACATAAGCCTGATCGGTGAGGTTTTTATGTGGAACCGAATCTGAGTTTTCTTCGTCATTCGCAGCCGTCTCCAAGCGTTGTGCTTGCTCAGATGATGGCTGAAATAGCTCGGCAGGTTCCGACATCATCACAACACCAAGCGATTCAAGATGCTGTGCCAGTTCATTGAGTGTTGGATGGTCAAATAGATCGGACACCTCAAGGTCCATGTGCAGGTGATCACTAATCGCGCTTACCAATTTGACGGCGAGAATCGAGTCGCCGCCAAGGGTGTAAAAATTGTCATAGACGCTGATCTCGGCAAACCCCAATGCTCCCCCCCACAACCTCCCAAGCTCTTGCTCAAACAAGGTATACTCCCCATCATGCCGCCCAGTGAGAACAACTTCCCGATATGCTTTGGTATCTTGGCGTGCTGCATTGGCGCTTAGGCGCCTTCGTTGGACCTGCAATAGAATATCCGGGCTCAGCAGGAAGGGCAAGTCGCCCTCAAATCGTGCCCATTGCAGCAAAGACATTTCCCCCGCCAGTAGATGAGCTTTCTCCTGCGCCATGGCCAAATCCAACAGGTGTAGAGCTTTTGCCGTCAAGAGAGGCTTGAACAGACGCTCTTCCTGCGCCACGTGGTACTCGACTGCCATGCCGGTCTCGCTCCAGCTCGACCATCCGATTGAGAGTGTGCTCTTGCCGCCGTGTTGGCGTGCCGCGGCAAATGCGTCGAGAAACGAGTTGGCTGCCGTGTAATCGGCTTGTCCGATTCCCCCGGTCAAAGCGGTCACCGAGGAGAAGAGCACGAAGAAATCTAGATCATCCTGTTGGGTCAATCGATCCAAATTCACGGTCCCATCCACCTTGGGAGAGACCACCTGTCGGAAGTCCCCTTCCTGCTTGCGCACCAGCAAACCTTCACCCGCAACACCCGCCGCATGTACGATTCCTTTAATCGGGCCTAGGTCTGTCCGGATCTGTTGCAACACCTCGCGCAAAGCATGTTCATCTGCTACATCGCAGGCATAGGGAACCACCTCGATGCCATGCTCCCTCATCTCGTGGATGGCTTGCAACGAGCGACGTGCTTTCACTGAGATGTCAAACTGATCTGATTCGGGCAATGGAGTACGGCTCAACAGGGCGAGCTTAATTTTTTTCATGGAACTGAAATGTTCCGCTACTTCCAAGCCGAGACCGCCCAACCCACCGGTAATGACATAGACGGCTCCCTCGTGCAGCGTGATCGACGACGCCCCTTTAGGCGAGACGCGCTGCAATTGTTGTACATAGCGTCGGCCATTACGGTACGCCGTCAAGCGATATGCGGATTGCTCTGGTCGTCCGAGCTCTGCCAGCAAGTTCGCGACCGGGGTCCGCTCGTCAACATCGAGGCAAGTCACGCGAAAATTCGCTTGCTCCTGCGCAATGCCTTTTGCCAGCCCGAACGCGCCTGCAGCATACGGATGCAGACTCCGCTCCTCGCCGGTTACCTTCGAGACGTTGCGAGCAGGCACGATCAAGTGAATTCTCGTACGTTCAGAGCGGGCGAGCCATGAATTGTACCACGTATAGAGGCTCTCGATCCCATCTTCCTCAGTGTCGAGCAACACGATTTCCACGACGGGTTCTCCGTCCGCGATAGCTAGCGTCCGTCCTTCCAAGACACGGCGGCCAGATTCGCGCAAAGCATCTGTCCACTGAGCGGCCCACGCTGATCCGCTGTGCAACACCATGGTCACTCCCAGCGGAAGATCGTACACCGCGTTGTCCAGGTCTTGGGGGATCCAAGTCAGTTCGTGTAACGCTGTACCGGCGTCGACCAGCGACAAGAACCGGTGTTCGTCAACTTCCTTGAGCAGTTTGATCGTGTACTGGGTTGCTGTCGCCAACACCTGCCCTGATTCATCAAACAGCGTGATATCGAACGATTTTGTTTCTTGCGCCCGCCCCTCCTTCATGTGTTTTACGATATGACTGTAAAAGCGATGGGGCAATGGACGATAGAACACGAACGATTTGAAGGCAAATGGGATGTAATGTCCTTCCCGGTCGAGATGGATCGGTACGTTCAGAGCATTATCGAGCAAGGCCGGATACAACGTATATCCGTCCAGGTCTTCTAGAAACTGTTCCGGCAGTTTGAGGTGAACGAGGTATTCCCCTTCACCGACTTTGATATCTGCCATGTTCGACCAGCGCGGGCCGAAATGAAAGTGGCGCATAGCGTCGGCCGGTCGCACTTCGTTTGCCTCTTGTGAGCAACGTCGACGGATCGCCACCGTGTCAGGAACGGCTGGAGCCGTTTGGTTAAGGATAGTAACTTGCCCTTCAGCGTGCAGCAACCAGTTCGTGTCTTGCTTACTGACCAGCCGGAAGTGCAGGCCGCCCATTTCTTTAGTCAGCACCGTCTGCAGTTCCAGTGATTCTCCTTCTGGCACGACCAGAGGAGCGAGGAACAGTACATCTCGAAACTCATAGGAGTGCTCTCCATACTGTTCACGACATGCCCCCAGCACCACTTCCAAAAACGCCACCCCCGGCATAACCGGATGCGTCTGCAAGCGATGCTCGTTCAAGACCCACAAGCGGTCGGCGTGCAGGGTCGTAGTGTAGATAGTCTGATCGATCGAATCAGCCATACAACGGTCTAGGAGCGGATGTTCCGCCGCCTTCGCCTGTGCCAGATCAGGCATGTGCACCTGGTTGACGCTCGCCCAGTAACGAGTCCGAGCCAATGGATAGGTCGGCAGAGACAACCGACGGTGCTGACCTTCCGGATACAGCATCTCCCACTCGATGTCCGCTCCGGCTGCATAGCACCGTGCAACCCCCTTGAGATTGCTTTGGATCGCCTCTTCCCTCGCACTGTGGTTCAGTTGACGCTTGTCCTGCTGTGAAAGATCGCCCTCCGCTCGAACTTTCTGGTCATGGACGATCTGATGGACCCCGTACCAACTCCGCTCTCCGTTCCATTCTGTCGGTGCCATCTGCAAGAACTGCGTCAATTGCGTATACAGGTCTTGGGTGCTCTCTACGAGGAGAGCCAGTCGATGACTGTAGTGACCACGGCCGGTCGCCACTGTGAAACAAATGTCGGCTAACGGAGCATGGGGCTCCCTTTCCAGATAGCGCTTGTATTGTTCCACCTGCCGAACCAGTAGTTCCTTCTGCCGCGCTGAGAGCACAAACAATCGCAGAGCTCCGCTCTCCTCCTCCAGACAACCTTTCCGAGCAGGTGCTTCTTCCAACACGATGTGACAGTTGGTGCCACTGAATCCAAACGAACTGACCCCTGCCCGCAACGGCTTATCACTATCAGGGACAAGCGGCTGAATTGTGTCGTTTACATAGAGTGGTGTCTGCGTAAACGAGATGTACGGATTGGGAGTTTGAAAATGCAAGCTCGGCGGCAATTCACGATGGCGCAGGGCGAGGATGACCTTGGTGATCGAAGCCAGACCGGAAGCACCAACCGCATGCCCGATATTGGTCTTGACCGAGCCGATGCCGCAAAATTGTTGCCTGTCAGTAAAACGGCGGAATGCTTCGGTCAACGCTTTGACTTCAATAGGGTCCCCGATCACAGTGCCTGTGCCATGTGCTTCCACATAGCGGATCGTCTCCGCATTGACCTTAGCGTTTTTCCACGCTTGCACGATCAAGTCTTCCTGAGCCGAAGCGTTCGGGGCAGTGATACCGTTGGAGGCACCATCGTTGTTCGTTGCGCTTCCTTTGATCACAGCATGAATCGGATCTCCATCCGCTATCGCTTTAGAGAGCGGCTTGAGCAACAGTGCACCGACCCCTTCGCTCCACAGCGTTCCCTTGGCTTCTTTGTCAAACGTTCGCACGATGGTCTCAGAGGTCTCTACCATTTTCATGTCACCATCCGGATTGATCAGCGGCAGGAACGACAGGTTGATTCCCCCTGCTACCGCCATCTCACACTCTTTGTTTCGAAGCGCCTGACACGCCTCATGAATGGCAACCAGTCCAGACGAACAAGCCGTGTCAATTACTTGGCTAGGACCTTGTAAATTGAAGATGTAAGATAAACGGCTGGCGAGAATTCCCGTCCACGAACCGGTAAGGTGCATCGCATCCGGCTCCGTCACCATCTTGTATAGTTGCATATTGGTATGATCCTTGCCGACGAAAACACCCGTCCGGGTGCCGACGATCTTGTCGCCGCCATACCCCGCATCTTCGATCGCCTGATAAGCTGTCTCCAAAAAGACACGCTGCCACGGATCCATATAGGTGGCCTCTCGCGGGGAGATGCGAAAAAAGGCTGCATCGAATGTGTCAATTGCATCAAGGTATCCGCCTGCCCCAAGTAGAACGGACAGCTCCTCTTCGGAGGGCGGCTGCCTGCCAAGCAGTAGTTGAGCGAAATACGGAACAGCAAGAATCTCAGCTACATCCCGACTCCTCTGTTCAGGAAACGAGGTTATCCCGTTGACACCGTTTCTGAGCAAACTCCAATACTCATCGATGCTGTTTGCAGAAGGATATCGTCCGGCCATGCCGATGATCGCGATCTCTTCGTCCTTAACGTTCTTGTTCAGTGACTGAAGTTCTTTCAACAGGCTCTTGGCATCCTGAGGATCGAGCTTTTTCTGAGCTACCTGATTAAATATGTAGTCCTTGATCAATCCCATTCGTCTTCCTCATCCTCCCATCGGAGCAGCTTATCCGCTTCCTTCGAGTCAAGCTCTCCACTGGCCAATTTACGTAGGACGCGCTCGATCTCATCGTCGTCCTCCGCCTCTTCCACCGCCTCGGGGTGCTCTGAAGCAGGTGCAGACACTTTTCCTTGCTTCTTCTCCAAATACGCAGCCATTTCGTACACGGACGAATACGTAAATATATCAGAAATGTCGATCAGGGAACCAAATTCGGCCTCCAAAGCTCTCAACATGCTAGCTGCCAATATCGAATCACCGCCCATGTCATGGAAACTGTCATAGACGTCAATCTCATCGAGTTCGAGTACTCCGGCCCAGATTTTCGCCAAGCGGATTTCGGTCTCGCTCAACCCCTGATCACCGTACCCGCGTATAGCGACCGCTTCCGATGGACGCACAACCTTATCAGCCGAGATAGAGCGCCCAACCATTTGAGCAACTCGACGGGAGATGAGACGGCGCAAGTCCGGAGAGAGCGGCAACAAATAGTCGTTGTCCTGCACGCTGCCGAGCACCGCATCGTTTAGCTTTCCAACCAGCACTTGCACGACATTTTTGCTCAGCAATTGATCCAGCACCTGTAACGCAGTTGCCGTGCGTATGCTCTGCAGGAATCCGCGATCTTCTACTCCGTAGTCAACCGCCATCCCCGTCTCCTTCCACGCTGGCCAGTTGATCGCCAACGTGCGTTTGCCTTGTGAATTGCGGAAAGCTGCATACGCATCGAGAAAAGCGTTTGCGGCAGCATAATCCCCTTGACCGACACCTCCCGTGAGTGCAGAGATCGACGAGAAGAATACGAAGAAATCGAGTTCGTCCTCTGCCGTCAGCCTGTCGAGCAGTATTGTTCCGCTGACTTTCGGCGTAAGTACGTGGCAGAACGTCTCGCGTTTTTTGTGGAACAAGAAACCATCCCCAGCCACACCTGCTGCATGAACGATCCCCCTTATTCGACCGTATCGCTCCCGCAGACCTCGCAATACAGGGCCAATCTCCGCTTCCACAGAGATGTCCGCTTTACAGACACACACCTCAGCACCCATCTGCTCCATCTCGATCAAGGCGCGGATCGCGCGCGTGATTTTGGGCGGTGTATCCCCACGATCCATCCAGGACGTCCATTCCTCACGTGGAGGAAATGTTGAACGGCTAAGAAACGCTAGCTTAACATTCGGGACATTCGCCCAATGCCTGCCCACTTCAAGACCCAGACCGCCGATTCCGCCGGTGATCAAATAAACACCGTCGGTTTTCAAAGCAAAAGGCACATCGGGTTGTGCTTGCAAATCAAACATGCTAAGTTGTGGGGTCCATCGAGTCCCAGCACGATAGCCGACTATGTAAGACGATGGTTCGTTGACGAGTTCCTTCCATAGAATAACGTCATCGGTGGACCGATCCCGATCGATACATCGAACGCGTAGATGCTCGAACTCTTCATGTATCACTTTTCCGAGTGCAAACGCTGCGGCTGTCAGCGGTTGCAATTCCCCTTCCTCACCGGTAATTCGATTCGCGTTCGTACCGAGCAGTGTCAGTTCAAGAGGATGATTCCAACGATTGGCGGATAAGGCCTTAGCCAATCCAAACAGATCTTCCGGCGTTTCCCCGTCAAGGAAATAAACGATTTGGCTGATGGAAGCCTCTCTCAATGAGCCGAGCAGTTCCGTCAGCTCCGTTTCCCTGTCTGTACCTTTCAGGTTCACCCTGACAACGGCGCGCTCTTCCTGCTTAGCCATCCGCAGAAATGGTTCCGCCGCATGTGCATCGCGCAACAAGAGCAGCAGGCCGCCTGTGTAGGTAACTTTTTGCTCGTTTCGGAACTCTTGTTTCCACTCCATTCGAAACATCTCGTTCACTTGCAAGCCCTGGTAGGTGACACCTTCTGGACGTACCTTCTTGACCACGTAGTCCTCCGCTTCCGCCACGACCTGACCTTCTGAGTCAAACAAAACCGCGTCAAAAGTCGCAGTCTCAGCATGAGCCTGCAAGGGGGATTTCAAGACCACCCAACTGGTGAACGCTTGCGGTATAGGTGCATACACGCGAAGCTTCTTGTATGTCCAAGGCAGATACATCCCGTCACCCACATGGTTGATCGCGATGTTCATTGCGTTATCGAACAGCGCCGGGTGAAGTACAAATTCGGTAAGATCAGGCGCATAGTCGTCATGCAATCGCAAGTCAACCAGCACTTCCCCTTCCATCGCGCGGATCAAATCGATGTTATGCCAACGAGGACCAAACTCGATAGCGCCTTGATGCTGTTCCTCCTGATGAATCTGCATCTTGCCTGTGAATCGGGCCGCTAGTTCCCCAACATCCAGAGGCGGAGCTTTTCGTTCTGAAAAGGATAATCTCCCCTCGCAGTGCTTGATCCACTGTTCGGCCGTGTCCCCGCGACTGACGATGGTAAAGGAGATCGGTTCGATTTCTTCTTTCAACATAACGTGAACTTCACGACTTTCCCCTGCTCCGACGATGAGTGGCGCCAGGAAGATTACCCCTTCCAGTTCCGAACTCTGGCCCGGTGCCAGCAACAAAGACAATTGTCGGATCATCTCCAGATACGTTGTCCCTGGCACCACCCCTTGCCCGTTGATCAGGTGCTCAGACAGCATCCAATGCGTATCGAAGCCGAACTGACTCCCATAAACGCGCAGATGCATCGTATCGGCCAAGATTCGATCGATCAGGAACGAGATACGCGGTCCGGCGGGTTGTGAAAGCGTCACCCGATTAGCGTTCTCCACCCAGTATCGCTTCTTAGCAAAAGGGTACAGCGGAAGAGCCACTTTGCGGTATGGCTGCCCTCCATACCATGCAGTCCAATCTACATCTGCACCACTTACATACAAGTGGATCCAGCCCTCCAGACAGTCAGCTTTTCCCAGCAGCGTCCGCGCCTCTACTGACAACTGTCTCTTGCGCTCTTCCGTCAGCTCTCCCTGAGCAAGAACGCCTTTTTGCTCGGGAATGATGCGGTGTTCTCCCCAGTAGATCCCACGTTGGGGGTCGGAGATCAATTGCTGACTGTAGACGAGTGTAGCCAATTGATTTCGGAGTTCCACATGGTTGTTGAATAGCAATGCCAGCCTTGTAGTGTAATGACCTCGCCCAACACTCGCTGTCGCGCAAAGGTCGAAAAGGTTAAGATTCGTTTCGCAGACGAGCAGACGATGGTATCGTTGGGTCAGTTCGCGAAGTGCCTCTTGAGATTTGGCAGAGATCGGAAGCACATACGGCCCGCTCCGATCGGCAGACTGGCCGTCCATTTCAATAGGTGGCGCTTCTTCTAATACCACATGGCAGTTGGTCCCGCTAAGCCCAAAGGAAGATACTCCACAGCGCCGCGGCATGCCATGACGCTCCCACGGCGTGCACCGGTCATTGACGTACAGCGCTGTTGAAGGGAACGAGATGTTTCGATTTGGCTTTTGAAAATGCAACGTTGGAGGCAATTGCCCGTACTGCATCGCTGCAATCGCTTTGACCACGCCGGCCAATCCGGCAAGATGGTCGAGGTGCCCGACGTTTGACTTGACGGATCCTATTGCACAAAACTGTTTTCGTTGTGTAAAGCGGTTGAACGCACGAGTTAGCCCCTCCATTTCGATCGGATCGCCAAGCTTCGTTCCCGTCCCATGCGCTTCAATTAAGCCAATTGTTTCGGGGTTCACTTGGGCATCTTGCCAGGCCCGGATGATTACATCCTCCTGTGCAGCAGCACTTGGAGCGGTGATACCGATGGAACTGCCGTCTTGGTTGATCGCGCTCCCCTTGATCACCGCGTAGATGCGGTCCCCGTCTCGTAGAGCACTCGGCAATGGTTTCAACAACATCGCGATGACGCCCTCACCAAATCCCGTTCCGTCAGCATCATCGTCAAACGTCCTTGCTTTTGCCGAGGTCGAGACAATATCTAGGCCTTCTTGACGGACTCGAAGCGGCAACAAGTTGAGCTTGACCCCGCCCACTAACGCATTATCACAGTCGCCATTTCGCAACCCCTGTACAGCAAGATGCAACGCTACCAGCGACGAGGAGCAGGCTGTGTCGACCAAAAGTGCCGGGCCATGCAAGTCCAGCAAGTACGCGATGCGGCTGGCGATGATGGACGAGATATTGCCTGGTACTGAGAGGGGCAGTTGTTCCGGGCTCTGATTCGCGATCATATCTTTGTATGCCTCGCTAAAATCACCTGTGTACCCGACATAGACCCCGGTACGGGTGGAGGATAACCTCCGCCCACCGTACCCAGCATCCTCCAACACTTTCCATGCAGTCTGCAAAAACAACCGCTGCTGTGGGTCCATCAATCTTGCTTCAACAGGCGAGATCTGAAAAAAGGCGGCGTCAAACTTATCCACTTCGCTCAAATACGAGCCTCGCGCATAGTCAGGCTCCTCCTGCCCGGCCTGGATGTGCGTGAGCAGTGGGTCTGTATCTTTCCTCCGTACGGCTGGAAAAGGAGCGACGCAATCGATTCCCTGTTGCAGATGGCTCCAGAACTGGGCTAATTCATCGGCATGCGGAAGTTGGATTGACAAGCCGACAACGGCAACCTCGTCCCGCTCCCCTGCTTTTTCTTCCAGTTTTAAACGCTTGAGAATCTCAACCCCAATCGTTTTATCAATGTTGCCGGACGCAGTCTTTTCGATGACATATTGAGTGACGTTGCTCACTTTTACCTCCGTGTGTTACGAATATTTTTTAACTGCTTCGTCCAGCGAGAGCTTACCGGAAGAAATCTGATCGAACATGTCCAACAACTCTTGTTCCAATTCAGCCTCCCCTATCTTAGGAGGAGCTATCACAAGCGGCCCTGGCTCTGCCTGATCGCTGTCCAGGTAGGCCGCAATCTTGGCGATTGTGGTGTGCGTGAACAGATCGACGATGCGCAGCCGTCCCGGATACTGTTCCGAGAGGCGGTAGTGCATCTGACTGACGAGGAACGAGTTACCCCCGATTTCGAAGAAATTATCGTGGATGCCAACGCCTTTCCAACCGAGCAGCTCCTCCCAAATCTGACTGATCAAGCGCTCCGTCCCCGTGGTTGGCAGGGACAATTCTCCCTCGTCGGTGAGTCGGTCCGGCAACGTACGCCCCGCGAGTTCCTGACGGTCGATCTTGCCGTTGGCCGTCCTTGGCAATTCCCCGAGTGCAAAGAAGTGCGACGGGATCATATACTCGGGCAAACTCTCCCGCAGATGATCCCGCAACCGAGCGGCCGTGACATCGTCCGGTGAGACGTAATAGCAAACCAACTTGTTTGTATCCCCTTCGCTCAATGCGACTACAGCCGTCTCGCTCACGGAGCCGATTCGGAGTAAAACGCTTTCTATCTCTCCCGCTTCAATGCGGTATCCGCGCACTTTGATCAGGCCGTCCCGGCGCCCGAGATACTCAATCACGCCTTTTGATGAGTAGCGTCCGATATCGCCCGTGCGGTACACACGATCCCTTGTCTTTGGATCGATGGAGTAGGCCTTGGCAGTCTGTACGGGATCTTTGTAATAGCCGGGTGTCACGTTGAGACCGCATATGCAGATCTCACCGGGCACACCGACTGGACACAACATGCCCTGTTCATCCAAGATCATAACGGCGTTGTTGACGAGAGGTCGTCCAATCGGCAGAATCCCGTTTATCCAATCGAGCTGCTCAACTTGGTAGCACGTCGCCCAGATCGTGGCTTCAGTTGGACCATACATATTCATTAATTCCGCTTGTGGAAAGAGAGCGAGAATCTCCTTGGCCAGTTCAGCGCTCCAGGCCTCCCCGCCGATCATGATCCGGCGGATGCTACTTTTTCCAGCCCATTCGGTTAGGTCGCTTCTGCTGCGCAAATAGAGCACCAACTGGTGAAACAAGGCCGGCACGGAATGCCATATCGTAATGCCATTGCCATGAAGATAGGTAAGCAGTTCTTCTGGATTCGTTAACAGCTCCTGCGAAATTATATGCAAGCCTGCCCCGCTGAGCAGTGCCCCGAAGATCTCAAAAACGGAGATGTCAAATGATATCGAAGTAACCCACGCCATCTGATCCCCACGGCCGAGACGTCCCTGAGCGATGCTGCCGAGGAGAAAATTCATCGCATTCAACTGGGTGACCATCACTCCTTTGGGACGGCCCGTGGAACCAGAGGTGTAAATCAGGTACATCAGATCGTCAAGACTGGACTGCAGCTTTAAGCCACTCGAGTCTTGCGCCTCGATGTCCGATCTGAGCCACACCTGGGAGACACCCGTCCAGATCGTGTGATCCGATCCGGTCAGATCCAGCACCTTTTCCAACAGAGGCAAATCGGCGCTCAAAACACGGAATCTCTCCGCTTGTTCTGCTTCGCTGATCAGCACCTGCACCTCACTGTGCTGCAACATGTAACAGACCCGATCCAGCGGGTATTGAGGATCAATCGGTACATAGGCCCCGCCAGCTTTTAAAATGCCAAGGATGCCCGCGATCAGTGGCAGCCCTCTGTTCAGCAACAGACCGACCGGCTGATTCCGGGTGACCCCCGCCTCCCTCAACAGGTGGGCGATGCGGTTCGACCAAGCCTCGAGTTCCCCATATGTGACTCGCTGATCGAAATACGTCACTGCTGTCTCACCCATATGGGTGGCAGCGATCTGTTCGAACCGCTGTATGACCGTGAGTTCTGGCACGCTTTCAGGGTCGAAATTCGTATACAATTCCCGCACATCTGCCTCTGCTGTCTCTCCCAATAACCGTACATTTGCGAGAATAACTTGCTCGTGATCGGTGATCACCTTTACCAGATGGAGGAAATACTCTGTTAAGCGCTCAATTGTCTTCGCGGTATATAAGTCTGTGTTATACTCCCAGCGCACTTCGATCTTGCTATCCGTTTCTTTGCAGAGGAAACAAAGTTCGTACAGACTCTGTCGCTCATTCGCTTGATAGTTCTCGAAAAATTGAAACATCGTCTGAAAGATCGGACTGCGGCTCAAGTCCCGCTCCGGGTTGACTTTCGAGACCAGCAAGTCGAAGGGATAGCGACTGTTCGCATAAGCCTTGACACTTTTAGCCTGAACAACCCGCAATAAATCGTCAAACGTGTGCAAGTCAGCGAACGAGACCCGCAGACAAATCATATTCATGAACAAACCAAGAACTGATTCCCATTCCTTCGACTCGCGGCCAGCGATGGGAAACCCGACGACGATCTCGTCTTGCTGGGACAGCTTTTGCAGAAGGAGGAAGTAGCTAGAAAGGAGCAACATGTGCAACGTTGCCTGATTGCGCTTGGCTAGCTCCTTCAATCTCGCCGAACGCTCCGCATCGATTTCGAACACATGATAGCTGCCGTTGTATGTCTGCAACTGCGGGCGCGGATAGTCGGTCGCAATCTCCAGTACGGGAAGAGGTTTCGTAAGTTCCTCAAGCCAATAACGTTCCATATTTGCAAATTCTGTACTTTGCATCCACGCGGCTTGTGTTTCAACCCAGTCCTGATATTGCACACGCAGAGGCGGTAATTCGAGCTCCGTACCTTTCAGTCGGCTCTCGTAGAGACGTTGCCATTCATCCAGCAACAAGAGCATGCTCCAGCCGTCTGTGATCAGATGGTGGATCGTCATTGCAATCACTTGCCGATCAGCACCTGTCATGAACACTTTGACCCTCCAGAGAGGCTCGCTAAAATCAATTGTCCGTTCGTGCTCTTCATTCAGCAGATCATGCAGCAGAACTTCGTCCGCCTCGACCCATTCCACAACAGGTTCATGCGATGGCAGCACCGCTTGTTTTGGGACACCTGACTCCTCGCGGATCACGGTGCGCAGTGCGGCATGCCGAGCGGTCAAGATACGCAAGGCTGAAAGAAATGCCTCCGGGTCGAGCCCCCTCATTTCAAAGTTTGCCCTCAAATTATAGACATGAATGCCCGGGTCTATCTGATGTAGGAACCAGAGGCGTTGTTGCCCGCTTGACAATTCGCCGACGTGTTCTTCTGCTCTAGTTCCTGCCGCCACTTCCGCGGGGACTTCCCGTTCGGCATCACCAATAGCTCGTGTCAACTCATAAATGGTCAGGTGTTGAAACAGGTCACTGATTGACACTCTAGTCTGTAGTCTTTCTTCTATTAAATTGGCGATCTTAATCGCAAGAATCGAATCCCCGCCGTATTCGTAGAAATTGTCGTGGATGTTCACTGTGTCGAGCCCCAGTACTTCGGCCCAGATGGCGGCGATCTGTTGCTCCCGCTCGGTGTAATCGCCTTCAGAACGGCCGCTCAGCACCACTGAAGCCGGTCGAATCAGCGATCTGGTAGTACGCTTGTTACGCTTTGAAGCAGACAATCTGCTGACCTCACGATGTATCTCCTCTGACAACAGGTAAGGGGCTTGATCCATGACATTCGTTAACAGATCATAATTCAACCTGCCGATAATCACTTGATGACGTTCCGGCGGCAACACAGCGGCCAGCCCTTGCAGAGCTTCTTCGGTGGTCAGGGATCGAAAAATACCGTCCGCAGTTACGCCATAGTCAAACGCCATGCCTGCCTCTTTCCAGGTAGACCAATTGATCGACAGCATCGGACGTCCCTTGCGTCTTTGTTCAGCCGCAAACGCGTCGAGATAGGCATTAGCTGCTGTATAGTCTCCCTGTCCTGCTCCGGATAGAATCGCGGTCACAGATGAGAACAGGATGAAGAAGTCGAGATCGTCTAACTGCGTCAACCGATTCAGCCACCATGTCCCTTCCACCTTCGGAGCGAGCACCTTGCGGAAGTCTACCTCGTGCTTGCGTATCAAAAATCCGTCTCCTGCCACCCCCGCTCCGTGAAACACACCGCGCAACGGCCCATGTTCTCGTACTTTCTGCAGAGCGCTTCGCAAGGAGTCGGCATCGGCTACATCACCTTGCACAAGCAAAAGTTTTGCACCCGAGGCTTCCAGCGTCAGTATTTTACGAATCTGGTGCGACAGTTTATCTTCGCCGCTTGACAACTCCGCCCAGCGCGCACGCTCCGGCAGCGGCGAACGATGCAACAAAGCGACCGTGACGTTCTGTTGGGTTAGCCAATGAGCAAGCTCCAACCCGATCCCGCCGGTGCCCCCGGTGATCAGATAGATGCCGTCGCGACGCAACGCGAACGAGGAATCGCTTAGTTGTGTATGTGACGGCCGCACTTCCGGGGTATAACGGACTCCCCCGCGGTATGCAATGCTGTACGGGGCTTCTTGTGAACTCAGTTCCCGCCACAGCACATCAAGCCCGGTAGCTTCGTCAAGATCGATCGTCCGACAGCGCAAGTTTAGCGCTTCTTCCCCGATTACCTTACCAAGACCAAGCAATGAGGCCTGTTCGGGCTTGATCACCGTTTCCTTCCCTGTGACCGCCGACGCATGATCGGCGATTAGAACGATCTGTATATCCTGCTTGCCGCGGCTGTTCATCAAGCATCGCGACAGACGCAACAGGCTGAGCACACCTCGCTCTTGATTGGCTTTGAGTTGCTCGATACCCTCAGCAGGCTTGCAGTTCCAGGTGAACAGATGGTACAGATGTTTCCACGGGACGTCGTCCGTCTCCCTCAGCAAACGTGCATAGTCGTCCTCGGTGCCACTCACGAGATAGCGATCGCCTCCCAGACTCCGGTACTCCTGTCCCCATTGCACCTCAATCACACGCCGCCCATTTTCCCGCAACCGATCAGCCAACTGATCGGCCAGACCGGAGTCGTCCTTCAAAATACAGACAGCTTCATTCGTCCATGCCGTAGTCTCCTTGAGCGGGGTCTCCCTCCACTCGGTCATATAGAACATCGTCTGTTCCTGACCGATCGGTACTCGGATCGTGGAAAATTCTCCGATCTCTGCCAGAACACACCCGCTCACATCGAACAGCTGCACTTTATAGACCTGCAAGTCGTCTGTCGAAACTTCGAGCCTGCGTACCCTCGAATAGAAACGTTCCGGCAACGGACGATAAAGACGTAGATTACGGTAGGAGAAAGCGAGATGCATCCCCTTTCCTTTTTGATCCGCTAAATCGACAACGGAGCCTGTCGCCCTGTCAAGAAGAGCGGGGTGAAGGGAATAATCGCCAAGTTCCTCCTGATGCGAAGAGGGCATCGTGATCTCGATGAGCGCTTCCTCCTCCCCGATCCACATGTTCGTGACGCATTGAAAATGCGGTCCAAACAGGATGCTATCTCCTGCCGCCACTACGTTCTCTTCTCTCTTTGCAAGATGCGGACACCGGGCGAACACAGCTTCCATATCGACATCCGCCTGCACGCCCTCCTCCGAATTCTCCAACAAGCCGGTTGCGTGCAACATCCACGTATCGTCCCCACCTTGTGAGCAGAGCGTGACGCGCATCCCATCAGCAGTCTTCGACAACACGGTCTGCAATGTGCGGGTCTCCCCGTCCTCGACTGTAAACGGCGCCAAAAACTGCATCTCGGCAACCGTGATCGGCTCTTGCATGCCATATTCACGCGCAGCCTCCAGCGAAATTTCCAGATACGCTGTGCCGGGTAGGACCGCCTTAGTGCCGATGCGATGCTCCTCCAACACCCAATATGTGGCGTCCAGGTCAGTCTCGTAGATCGCGCCTTCCATCGTTATCGCCTGACAACGGTCGACCAACGGTGTGGTCAGCTTCTTTGGCCTGCCGACATCCTCCCGTTGTTTCAACAGTAGTCCGTCAACTTGTACCCAATGGCGCAACCTGTCAAAGGGATATACAGGGAGACGCATCGCCCGATGCCCGATCTTGTAAAGAACACTCCAATCTATCTCTGCCCCGGCCAGATAGGATGCGCACAACTCCTCGGCCAGCTCCGGGGTCACCCCGTTCGGAGCGTGGACCAAGCGACGGTTGATCTCCGCGCTCATGCGGATTACATCTTGTTCAGACAATTCCCCTTGTTGCCGCTCCCCTTTGCGATGGACGATTTTGTGCTTTCCATAACCAGCCCCCTGCACCTGCCGAGTGATCTCCTCCCCCGTGACATGCAACACCTGCCGCAAGCGATCTCGAAGCTCCTTTACCGTTCTCACCTGGAAGATCATGCGCTCCTGATAATGCCCCCGCCCGGTGTTCGCCGTGTAGCACAAGTCCGACAGAGACACTTTCTCATGGTTTTGCAGATAGCGGAGATGACGGCGCAAAGACTCGCGTAATGCAGGGTAGGACTTGGCGGACAGAGTGAAGAGATGCAGCTCCGTTCCAGCCGGTGCTCTTTCTGGGAGCTGAGGAGCTTCTTCCAGTACCACATGGGCGTTCGTGCCAGAGAATCCAAATGCGCTCACCCCGCAGCGGCGCGGATGGTCAGCGCTCTCCCAGTTCCTCAGACGGTCATTCACATAGACTGGTGAGTCTACAAAGTTGATAAACGGGTTCGGTGTTTCAAAACCGATCGTTTGCGGCAACTGAGCATGTTCCAAGGCCAGCACCATCTTGATCAACGACGCAATACCGGAATTGCCGACCGTGTGTCCAATGTTGGTCTTGACAGAGCCAATCCCGCAAAATTGCCGCTTATCCGTATGGGCGCGAAACGCTTTGGCGATTCCTTTGATCTCAATGGGATCCCCGAGCTGAGTGCCGGTGCCGTGCGTCTCGATGTAGGAGATCGTCTCCGGGTGGATTCCGGACATCTTCCACGCCATTTGCAAGACCTCTGCCTGAGCATCGGCATTCGGCGCGGTGATCCCGTTCGACTGACCATCATTATTGATGGCGCTGCCTTTGATTACCGCCCGGATCGGGTCGCCATCCCGCAATGCCTGTTCCAGGGGCTTTAACAACAGTACGCCGACGCCTTCTCCCCAGACTGTGCCGTTGGCATCCTTGTCGAAGGCACGGATGATCCCGGTACCCGCTTCATGCACCAGATCCTTGCCTGCCGGAAATATGAACGTGGAGAGGCCACCGACTAGCGCCTGCTGGAATTCGTTGTTACGAAGTCCCTGACAGGCCATATGAAGAGCAACCAACCCTGATGAACAAGCTGTATCGAGAACCAGACTCGGACCACGCAAGTTGAGCAGATACTGGATGCGACTTGCAGTGATGCCCGTGTGTGAACCGACGAGGGCGAGTTCATCCTCTTCTTCAATTAATTGGCGATACTGATTGTTGAAATTAGTCTCCTGTCCAATGTAGACAGCCGTCTTCGTATTCTTGAGTTTTTCCTTGCCGACACCTGCATCCTCCATTGCTTCCCACGCTGTCTCCAGAAATAGGCGTTGATTGGGGTCCATCGCCTCTGCTTCCTTTCGCGAAATACGAAAGAACGGCGCATCGAACTGATCCACATGGGACAGATAACCGCCTTTGCGATATTCGACACCCTTTGGCAGGAACGGGTCTGTGTCACGCCTGCGGGAATGTGGGAATTCCCCCGTCGTGCGTACTCCGTTCATCAGCACGCCCCAATACTCTTCCGGTGATTGTGCCCCCGGAAGCTGGCAGGCCATCCCGATGATGGCGATGTCCTGTTTTGTTTTTGCAGCAGACGCCCCTTCCGCCTTTACAATCTCTTTGAGTAGCCGCTTCGCCTCGTCCTTGCTGAGCTGGTTTACGGCGACTTGGTGGAGGATATAATTTCTTACGCTTTCCACTTGTCATCACCCACTAATTTAAAGAGTACGGACGCCTCATCCACTGACAGTTTCCCGTCCGACAAACGATCGAGCAGATCGTCCAAGTCCTCCTCGTTTATGGTGTCTAGAGAGACGTTAACCGGATGTTTCTGTTGATTTTCCAGATACTCGGCCATCAGCGCGATGCTCGGATAAGAGAAGATGTCGGTGATGTCAAATTGATTGGGAAATGAATCATCCAATGCTCGCAACAGATGGGTCGCGAGGATAGAGTTGCCCCCAAGGTCATAAAAGTTGTCGTACAGCGATATCTCCTCAACCTGAAGCAGACGCGACCAGATCGCGGCGAGTTGTTGCTCGATAGCAGAGAATTCTTGTTGGTCCCTACCGATAAGCACAACCGGCTTCACTTCCATCTCTCTGGCCTCTGCCGATACGTACGGCGCGACCTGTTGCTGGGCCGCCCGTTTTTCGATCACCACGCGGATCTCAGTGGACAGAAAAGGGGGGTCGACTTGAAGCAATTCGGTCATCTCGCCATATTTGAGCCCCCCAATTACCACGCGGCTCTCCTGTCCGTGCAAGATGTCGTTCAAAGCTAACAACGCTTCATCCGTGTACAGTTCATGGAAAGGCGAATCATTTTGCACATCGTAGTCGACAGCCATTCCTGTCTCTTTCCACATCGCCCAGTTCAAGCACTGTGTCCACAAACCGCGTCGGTTCCTGGCCTTTGCAAACGCATCCAGATAGGCGTTTGCCGCTGTGTAGTCCCCTTGACCGACCGCTGCCATGAGCGTAGAAACCGAGGAGAACAACATGAAAAAATCAGGCGAATCAGCGGCTGTCAGCTGATCGAGGATCAACGTACCCCGCACCTTCGGGGCAAGCACCTCGCGGAACGTTTGCTCCGATTTGCGGACAAGAAATCCGTTTCCTGCAACTCCGGCTGCATGCACGACACCACAGATGCGACCAGATGTCGCCCGCAGATCTGCGATCACAGACTTCATCTGTGCTTCGTCTGCAACGTCAGCCGCATAGAACCGCAGATTGGCTCCGTTCTGTTCAATCTCTATCAACCGTTCGAGCGCGTTGCGTAGTTTGCGCGAGGGCTTGCCTGCCAACAGTCGCTCCCACTCCGAACGTGCAGGCAACTCCGAACGGCTCACCAACGCAATCGTTACACGTTCCTGCTCTGACAGATATCTAGCCACTTCCAAAGCCATACCGCCGGTGCCGCCGGTGATCAGATAGGCCCCGCCTCGTTTAACTGGTGCCGGAGCATTCGGGCGAACAGCCAACGGACGCAAGACCTCCGTATAACGCTCTGTGCCGCGGATCGCCGTCAGATAAGGTCGATCCTTCACTCCAAGCCATGCCGCCACCTGAACCGGATCGCCAGTTTCGTCAAGATCGAGACAAGTGCAGGACAAATGCGGGTACTCATGGGAAACGACTTTCCCCAATCCAAAGAGAGGGGCCGCTTCAGGATACAAAGTGGACTCGCTCCCCGTCACTTCATAGACTTGCTGACCGAGCAACAAGATTTCAACAGGGTGTTTCCACTTGTGTTCAAGCGTCGCTTTGGTCAGGTGGAAGAGACTCCAAACTCCGCGCTGCTGGGCTTCTTCCAGCGCTTCAAGCGCAGTCGCTTGTGGATCGTTCCCGATCATACCGGCGTGCAGGATTGTCTCGATGCTCACGCCCTTTAGATCTCCAATCAAGCGGCTATAGTCCTCTTGAATGGGACGAATAGTGTACGCGTCGTTACCCGTATGTGCATACTCAGTTCCCATAGACACTTCCACAACGCGCACGGCCAACCTTTTTAACTCTGCCAGCATGCGCTCCGACCACAAGCTCCGTCCCTTCAAAAATAGGACCGCGCCTGTGAGAGGTGATAGAATCAACTCGTTCTGAACGCTCTGCCATCCGATGACATGAAACAGACTGGTCTCCGGTGGGTTGTCGATCCAGCAACGAGATTTCTCAAAGGGGTATACGGGCAAATGAACGACCCGTCCATGGGTATACAAAGCCTGCCAGGGCACCGATGCCCCCTGCACATACAAGTCCGCCAATCTGGACAACTGTGCGTATGTGGCGGCTTCCTTGTCCATGTCGGCCAATAAGGTGCGCGTTTGCTCCGTGAGAATTTGCAATTCACTATTGGTGCGGGCATGCGCCTCGCACTTGGCCCCCTCGACAGATGTCAACCTGTGCACACCGGCGTACACATCGGTCGGTAGACGGTCCACATCTTCGATACCGCACAACTTGTTTTCAAGATCATGAAGGTTCTCGAACACAATTGCGAGGCGATGACCGTAGTGCCCACGTCCTGTGTTCGCCGTGTAACAGAGATCAGCGGGCGTAAGGTCAATGGACTGTTTCAACCGCTCCCGGTAACGGTCTACCAGTTCCAACAACGCAGATTGGCTTTTGGCAGACAGGGTGAGCAAGTGCAGGCGAGAACCTTTCACCCTCTCCTTGACGACACGTGGCGCTTCCTCCAATACGACATGGCAGTTCGTTCCGCTCAGTCCGAATGAACTTACCCCAGCCCGGCGCGGTTGTCCGTTGTCCGTCTCCCACGGGCGTGTCTCGTCTACCACATAGAGAGGGGAGCTAATAAACGGAATCTTGCCGTTGGGTCGCTGGAAATGTAATGAGGCCGGCAACCTCTCGTGCTGTAAAGCAAGGGTGGTCTTAATCAACCCGGCGATACCTGCACAATTGCCGAGATGTCCGATGTTGGTTTTGACGGAACCGATCCCGCAAAACTGTTGCTCGGTTGTGTAGTGCGCAAACGCCTTGTGCAGTCCCTCCACTTCAATCGGATCGCCGAGCTGCGTTCCGCTACCGTGCGCTTCGATGTAGGTGAGTGTAGTCGGATCGATGCCAGCTGCTTTCCATGCTTCGAGCAAGACTTGCTCCTGTGCTTTCGCATTCGGAGCGGTCAGCCCCATCGAAGCACCGTCTTGGTTGATCGCACTTCCCTTGATCACCGCATAGATCGCATCCCCGTCTCGCAACGCTTGATCGAAAGGCTTCAGCAAGACGGCCGCTACTCCCTCCCCGTTGCCGGAGCCATTGGAGCGGTGATCGAACGACTTCGTTTTGTAGTCAGACGATTCGATGCCCATTTTTTCATGAGCGTCTGCCTGTAAGGGCAAGAGGTGAACTTCAATACCTCCTACCAAGGCGTTGTCACAATCCCCGTTCCGGATCGCTTGGCAGGCCAAGTGCACAGCCACCAGAGAGGACGAACAAGTCGTGTCGATGACCATAGAAGGACCTTTCAGATCGAGCAGGTACGACAGACGGCTCGCAATGATCGCCTTGCTATTTCCCGTGAAAGCTAGCGCCGAGGATTCAGGTTGTATTTCAAAGATGTAGCGCTTGTACGTGCGCTCGGTATCGAAGTCATTGCTAAATCCTAAGTACACTCCTGTCTTCGTGGAAGCCAGCCTGTCACCTCCGTATCCAGCATCCTCCAGTGCTTGCCAAGCGGTTTGCAGGAACAACCGCTGGCAAGGGTCCATCAGACTCGCTTCCGCATAAGAGAGCCCGAAAAATCGGTAATCAAAAGTATCCACATCCCTGAGAAAGCCACCTTTGATATACGTGATCTCTTGCGGGGGCACCCCTTGATGACGCAGGAGTGGCAAGGTGTCCTTGCGCCGAGATAAGGGGAATTCGCGTATGGAATCCATGCCCCCGGAGATGTTTTGCCAGAATTCTTCAACCGTTTCAGCATGAGGAAACCGAACTGCCATGCCGATAATGGCAATGTCCTTTTTGGAAACACTTTGGATATCGATATCCACTGGGTCATCACGGAATTCCATAATACGAAAATCAAGCAAATTATCCACAGGATCTCCCCCCACTACCTGATGACCAACTCGGAGGTGATGTCAAAGTCAGGGAACAAGTGACGGGAGTTAGTCTCCTCAAACAGCTGTCGAAACCGCTCCTTTTGTTCCTCGATCGGCGTGCCTTTGGTACGGAACACGGAGAGCAGCATGTCGAGCGCTGCTCTCTTTTGCTCAAGAGTCGGTTCCAGGCCGTTCTGTTCGATCTCCTGAAGCATCGTCTGAATGCGGCGGTAGGGTTCCACAACACCGGATTGATAAGCATCTACATCCCAGGTGGAATTACGTGTGCAAACAGCGATGGCTAAGCTTCTCGAGATCAGGCACGGGTACGCCAGAACGCCAGAGTCGAACAGTTCGTTCATGTTAGCGATATCTTCATCCTTATCAAAAGAGAAACTGTGCACATCCGCAAAGGTCTTGCGCATCATGTTGCGCAGAACCACACCTGGTCCCAATTCAATTACCACATTTACACCTTGGTTTTTCAGGAAGTGCATGGTCTGATTCCATTGGATCGGCCGGGTCATCTGCACGGTGAGCTTTTCCACGATGTTCTTCGCCCCTAAGTAAGGCAGAGCGTTCACGTTGGCAATCACTGGCGTGCTCAGGTCCGCGTACTGATGGTCGAGCAGTTCATGCTCCAATTGAAAAGCTGCTTCTTTCATTAAGGGACAATGGAACGGCGCGCTGACTTTCAGCCGAACGACACTGCCCCCCATCGAACGAAGACGCTGTTCCGCACGCTCAATCGCTGTAACATGGCCGGCAATGACAGTCTGTCTCGGCGTGTTGTAATTGGAAACCGTCACGCGCTCTTCCGGTGTATCAAGTTCGTGGCAGACCTCTTCCACTGTCAGCGGATCTAGGTCGGATATTGCCGACATCGTCCCGACGCCGACCGGGACTGCTTGTTGCATAAACAGTCCGCGCTTTTGCACGATGCCTACCGCATCGGCAAACGGAATCGCTCCGGCGCAGACCAGCGCCGTGATCTCACCCAGGCTGTGGCCAGCCAAAAAATGTGGACGCAGGCCAAATTCCTGCTCAAACACGCGATAGGCCGCTATGCTATGCGTTAAGATCGCCGGTTGCGTGAACTCTGTCTTTTGCAGTTCATCGGCTGGACCATGAAAACACATGTCGGACAGATGATACCCAAGCGCCTCGTCCGCTTCCTCGAACGTGCGCTTGGCAACCTCATACGCCTTGTACAATCCTTGGCCCATGCCGACGTATTGGGAGCCTTGTCCCGGGAATATGAATGCGATCTTCCTCATTCTGATCAGACCTCCGGTTTCATTTTTATCAGGATCGCTTGCAGTAATCTGACAAAGCCGCGAATCCATTCTTCAAGAGCGTTGCGTTGTAACAAGCCCCCATCATAGTCGCACACGAATTTTATCGTCCCACTGCTGTCCGCATGCCCGAGCGCGAAACCGAACCATTCTCCCAATCGCTCCCCGCTTCTGACCGAATCCTGGCGATAAAACAGCGGTGCCACTTGGCCTGCTTGATTTCGAAAGGCGAGGAGACGTACAGCATCCATCGCGATGTCGATGGAACTATCGTGCCGGGCCATTCGCACTTGCTGGAAAAATTCCGAGAAATCACGCACTTGACTGCGTTCGACAGATACTGGTCGCAGCACATCCCTCTCCTCCATGGCATAAAGCGTGATTGGCTGATCGTGAACAATCTCGCCGAATAAATACAAACCGGCGGTCAGCAGAATGTCTTCCAGATCAACCTTCTCTTGCAACGCGAGTTCCCGCAGACCCTCTGTCAGAGGAGCCGGAAGCGCGAATTGGAGAGCAGCCCCTTCACTCCTCGCCCCTCGAGCTTGGAAACGCTTCGGCAAGGTGATTGTCTTGATATTAATGACCGACTGCGTGTCCGATTGTTCCAGACGAACGGCCAGATTGCGGACTGTCGAGTGAGAGAACAGCTCCGCGATTGTCACACGGCCGGGATAGAGTTGTTCCAGCTTGACGTGGAACTGCACCAGGGAGATCGAACTCCCGCCAAGTTCGAAAAAGTTGTCATGGACGCCGATCGTCTCCACGCCCAACACAGATTGCCACAGCCTGACCAATTCCTTCTCAGTCTTGCTCTCAGCCTCTTGGTAGGGCACACCCAACGCCTCCCGCGTCAAAAGCGGCGCAGGCAATGCCTTTCGATCTATTTTTCCGTTTGGCAGCAGCGGATAAGAATCGAGGCGGACAAAAGCGTTGGGCAGCATATAGTCCGGCAGAAGCAGGGCAAGATGCCCACGCAGTTCGAATACGGGCAGTTCTTCTGGGGCTAGATAATACGCGACAAGGAGCTTCTCGCCGGACTCTGATGGAACAGCGGCCGCTATCGGTTTTTGCAGCCCTTCCACACTTGCCAAGGCATGCTCGATCTCGCCGAGTTCGACGCGGTGTCCCCGAATCTTGACCTGTTGATCGAGACGGCCCAGATAGAGGATTTCACCGTTCGTACGCCAAAGGGCAAGATCGCCTGTCTTGTACAGTCGGCGCTCTGGGTCGAGCGGGTGCTGGATGAACTTCTCCTGTGTCAGATCCTCTCGGTTGTGATACCCGCGCGCGAGCCCGTCCCCTGCGATGCACAGTTCCCCAATCGCATCAAACATCTGAATCTCCCCGTTGCTGTCAAGCAATAGAATCTCTGTGTTGGCGATTGGTTCGCCAAGTGTTACCTCTTCCGCATGTGTCAGATCTACCGTCATCGACCAGACTGTGGTCTCCGTTGGCCCATACATGTTATGCAAGCGTGCCTTCGTGCAAGTTCGCAGCGATTTGATCAGATCCATGTGAAACGGCTCTCCGCCGATCAAAATCTCACTCAGTCCCGCGAGTCCTGCCCGACCGATCTCGTCGCCGAGCAACAGCTGGATCCTCGACGGAGTCGTCTGGAATATGTCTGCCTGGCTAGCCGCCAATAAGCGACCAAGCGCTGCAGGATCAGCCTGTTCCTTTTCAGTAGCTAACACGACGCGCATCCCGTTCATCAACGGCAGGAGCGTTTCCAACACAAATATGTCGAAGGAGACAGTCGTCACCGAAACGAACGTATTGCCCGGCCTGAAATCGATCCGCTCTACCATCCCCAACAGTAAGTTGACCACGTTGCGATGCTCCAACAGCACTCCCTTGGGTCGGCCGGTCGAACCAGAGGTGTAGATGCAATAAGCCAGATCCTTCTCACCGATGGTTGCCCCGAGATTGGGGCTCTCCCCCTCATACAAAGAGGAATTTTCAAGATTGATCCACTTGCCTGTATAAGTTCCTACTCCCAAGAGTGTCTCCGTAGACAGCAACAGTTGTGTACCGCTGTCCTCGATCATATGCCGGATGCGCTCTTGCGGATAAGTTGGGTCGATCGGAAGATAAGCGCCGCCCGTTTTCAAGATCGCCAACAGCCCGATGATCAATTCTACTGTGCGGCCGCACATCAGCCCGACGATGTTACCTGGGCCAACGCCGCTCTCCTGCAAGCGCCGAGCCAGTTGATTGGCACGACGATTCAGTTCCCCGTAGGTCAGTTCTTGATCCCTTGCAGCAAGAGCGGGCTCTGTTGGACGGTATGCCGCCTGGGATTCGAACCGCTCATGAATCGTTCCGGGCGGCACGACCCTCGCCATCCGGGCAGCGCGTTGGCATAAATAATCTAGCTGGTCTGGCAACAACAGATCAGACTTCTTCATAGGCCGCTCGGGTGTTTCGATAATCGCGTGCAGAGCACGCTCGTATATAGCTAAAAGTCGCTCCGCCACCGCCTTTGGATAGGCGCGCTCAGCAGTTGTCAGCACAATTGAGAGCTGTTCCTCTGCGAATACACAGGTGAAATCCAGATCTGAGTTGGTACGTTCGAAGTTGTTAATGTCGATGACTCCATGTGCCAGCTGCTTGGCATCGATTCGGCGTAACACATGAAAATCCACGTAGTTAAAGAAATTGTCAAACAAGGAACTGCTTTCAAACGTTGTTTTTCCGATTACTTGCTGGATGTGCTGCAGCGAAACCCGCCCATACTGCTGGATCTCCGTCAGCTTCCGATTCATGTCGTCCAACAAGTCAAGCCAAGTGATCTCCTTCTCCACACGTACGCGCACTGGCACGGTATTCAGGAAACACCCGAGAATCTGTTCGCCGTCTGCGCACAGGGGACGGTTGTTAACCACGAGACCGACAAGGAAATCTCCTTCCCGCGCCATGCTGTTCATCATAGCCGTGTAGGCGGAGAAGCAGACCGCCTTTATGGTCGTTTTGTGCTCGGCGGCGAACTGGCGCAGCATTACGCCCGTATCTGATCCAAAGGTCAGCGTCGTCTTGATAAACGCCTGATCTAAAATCGCCGAGTTCTGTGCTGTCAAAACCTCTAAGCGCTTGCAGTCATCCAGTTCACGCCGCCAATAGGTGGCGATGTCCTCTCCCTGCTTCAACATCGCTTGTTCGATCAGCAGTTCCTTGTAGCTATAGGCGAGCGGTTCGACCTGAATTTCTCCCTGCTTTCCGGCAAAATAGAGCGCGGATAGTTCCGTGATAACCAAGGCATTGCTCCAACCGTCCAACAGGGCATGATGGTAAAACCACCCGATCGAATAATTGCACTGATCCAGACAGAACAGCCTCATCCGCCACGGACTTGCTGCTACCCCGTTTTGGAAAAACGGCCGTTTCCGGTCTTCTTCCATCGCTCGGAAAATCGCCGCTTCCTGTTGCTCTTTATTCATTCCAACCAATGAGATTAGTTCGTAGTCAAGCGTTCCCCTCTCTCGCACGATCTGCACAGGAGCCGTAAAATCCTGAAGGTTGAATTCCGTTCTGAGTATCGGATGCTTGTCCACAAGCGCAGTCAGAGCAGTGAGAAAAGCATCCTCATTAAATGTTTTGTCCTCAAATTGATAGACAAACTGATCGTGATAGGCATACAGGTCAGGTCGGCTTAAGGAGTGATAAATCATCCCTTGCTGAATATCGCTTAACGGATAATAATCTTCCACCCCGTGCGTCAGCCACGACGGATCGTTTGCCTGCTCTACCAACTGGGATTTCCAGCTTTCCATTTCCTGTATCACTGCTGCCCGGCGACCATCCTCTACCCGCCGCTCCTTAGCTTGCAGGAAAGCCGCCAACTCTCGGATCGTGGGATGTTGATAAAACTCGATTAACTGCAACTCGATTTTCCATTCACGGTTGATGGATGTGATCACCCGGATCGACTTGATCGAATCGCCGCCGATGTCAAAATAGCGATCATCGATCCCAATCCGCTCTAATACCAACGCCTTTTGCCAGATGGTGACCAGTTTCGCCTCCGTCTCATTGCGGGGAGCCTCATACTTAGTCTCCCGCTGCAGATGCCCCCTCGGGTCCGGTAGTCGCTTGCGGTCGAGCTTGCCATTTGGCGTGAGCGGCATCTCCGCCAATTCCACAAAGTACCCCGGTACCATATACCCCGGCATCCGCTCCGTCAGCGCCTGCCGGATGTCTCCTGCTGTCAGATCGCCCTGTTTCGTGTAATAAGCACACAGGTCTTTGATTCCTGGCTCGACTTCTCGGGCGGCCACCACTGCTTCCTGGATCCCTGTCACTTTAACCAGCGCCGCCTCGATCTCCCCGAGCTCGATGCGGTATCCACGCACTTTTACCTGATGATCCAATCGACCGAGGTATTCGATTTCCCCGTTCGGGAGCCAGCGTGCCAGATCTCCCGTCTTGTACATTTTCGTCCCCGGACGAAACGGATTGTCTACAAACTTTTCCCTCGTCAGTTCCGGCCTGTTCCAATACCCGCGCGCCAGTCCCGCCCCAGCGATGCACAGTTCCCCCGGCACCCCGATCGGTTGCAGGTGTTGCTGTTCGTCAATCACATACAGCTCGATGTTGTCGATCGGTTTCCCGATTGGCACGCTCATCAGATCGGCATCGCCCGTGCAGTCGTGAAACGACACGTCCACCGTCGCTTCCGTTGGTCCGTACAGGTTGACCAGTTCCGTCTGTGATAGCAACCGCTTGCATCGGTGCGCTTGCGGCACCTGCAGCGCTTCCCCGCTGATGAACACGCGGCGAAGACTGCTAAGCTGCTTTTCGCTCTCAGTGCTCTCCACCGCTTCCAGAAACAGATGCAACATTGACGGCACAAAGTGCATCACCGTCACGCCCCAACGCTCTACGGCCTCGACGATCGCCTGCGGATTTTTCTCCTCTCCTGGCCCTAAAAATGCTGCCGAAGCCCCCGTCATCCCCCACCAGAACAGCTCCCAGACCGAAACGTCAAAACTGAACGGGGTTTTCTGCAAGATCACATCCTGCTCTGTCAGGGGATAACGTTTTTGCATCCATTGCAGGCGGTTGATCACGGCATGATGCTCGATCATCACGCCCTTGGGCTGACCGGTTGAGCCGGAAGTGTAGATCACATACGCCAAATGACGGGGGCCCGATGTCACGCCCAGGATACTCTCGCCCTGGTACCAGCATTCATCTTCCAAATCCAGTGTCTCACCCGCAAAAGGCAGATCCACTAAAGCGCCCTTGACTAGCAAGAGTCTGGCTTGACTGTCTTGCAACAGATAGGCGATCCGCTCCTTGGGATATCCGGGATCGATTGGAAGGTAAGCCCCTCCCGCCTTCAAGATCGCCAAAATCCCGATGATCATCTCCGGCGAGCGGTCCGTCATGATGCCGACCGGTTGATCCGGCCCCACCCCTTTGGTACGCAAGACACGGGCTAATTGCCCTGCTTTCTCGTTAAGCTCTCCGTAGCAAAGCGTCTGCGTGTCAAAAATGGCCGCTGGAGCATCCGGATAGGCCCTGGCCATTTTTTCAAACAGCCCGTGCACCGTCTCCTCCTGGTCATACGCCACCGCTGTCGAGTTGAACTGATTCAGGGTCAGATTCGTCTCCTCTTCGTCAATCAACTGCAAATCTGCCAACCGCCTATCAGGCTGGAACAACGCAATTCGCAACAAACGCTCCAGATGCACCATCCACCGCTCTACGGCATCCGCTGTGTACAGGCTGGCATCGAAGCGTACCATCAGTTGCAATTCCTCATCTTTCCCTTGCACGATAAACTGCGCATGAGTCTCACCTGGCTGAACAATGTTACTGTCGTGGATTTGATCGTGCAACACCAGTGTTCGCACCAGTACTTGTTCATCCTCCGTCCTTAGCCCGGCTAGTTGCAGTGCTTGCCGGATCGGGAAGTTCTGATAGCGGTTGGCTTCGGTTACCGTATCTTTCGTACTCAACACCAGATCCCGAAACGTGCCGCACTCTTCAAGAGAAGTGCGCAACAACAGCAAGTGATTGAGATGACGGCCGTCCTTACTCTCTTGCCGAAACACGGGCATGCCGACTACGACCTCTTGGCTGCGAGAATACTTGGCCAGCAGGACGTTCACAGCAGCCAAGATGAGCACATACAGGGAATAGGTAGAGCCCCTGCTCATCTGCAACAGCCGGGTTACGAGATCCGGCGCGACTGGAAAAACACATTCGTGTGAGGCTTTTTCCGGCGCATCTCCCCGTGGAAGGTCGGCAGGAAATGCACTGAGTACAAGATCGCCTTGCAATTGCAGTTTCCAATACTCGTATTCAGCGTCCAGTTTGCCATTGGCCACTGCGAGATTGTATGTAATTGTATCCGACATTCTGCACTCTCCCTAAAAACTAAAGTCGATCTCCTCGGTTAACACATTTTGCAGGGACACAGCACCACTTGCCATTTCCAACTGTCGGATCGGTCTTAGGGGGTCCTCTGCGATCTGTTTCAGAAGATGCCCAAAGTCTTCCGACATCCGCTCGATCGTCTTGGGATGAAACAAGGCCGTCGCGTATTCGATCACGAGGACTAACCGCTCCATCTCCAGCGTCGCCTCCAGCGTCAGGTCCACTTTTGCCACTCTATGCCCCATCGGTTGCGACTCGATATACAACGGCAATTCGGACAGTGCTACTTTGTTTTCATTGTGCATGACAAACATCGCGTCAAAAAGCGGATTGCGACTCAAATCCTTGCCGAGAGCCAGATCGGCAACCAGCTTCTCAAACGGATATTCCTGATGCTCGTATACGCGAAGAGCATTCTCCTTCACTTCCTGGAGGAATTCCGCAAAGGGGAGTTCACCCATGGGTCGGTTGCGATAAACGAGCGTGTTGGCAAACATCCCGATCAACGGCTCGGTCTGCACATGCGTCCGTCCGGCTGACGGCGAACCGATCACGATATCCTCTTGATTAGCGTACTTGGCCAACAGCACGTTGAAAGCAGCCAACAGCAACATGAACATCGACGTGTTCGTTTGTGTCGACCATTCCTTAAGAGAAGCCAGCACGTCTCCCCCTACAAAAAACAAGTGCGTGTCGCCGTCCAGGCTCTGCACCGCCGGCCGAGGATAATCCGCAGGGAGAAGGAGCAGTGGCGGTTCCGGTGAGAACTGCTCCTGCCAAAACGTCTGGTGCGATGCGAGGGCTTCGCCTGACAACTGCTCATTTTGCCAGTTCGCAAAGTCCTTATATTGAATGGACAAGGCAGGCAATTCATGCCCCCCGTAAAGCGCGAAAAATTCTTCGGTCAAGATGCCTATGGAGAAACCGTCAGCGATGATGTGGTGCATGTCGAGCAACATCACATGCGTTTCATTGCTAACCTGCAACAGCGTCACCCTCCAAAGTGGAGCAGTTTTCAAATCGAACGAACGAACGCTCTCCTCCAGAACTTGGTTTACCTCCGTCTCCGACACTTGCAGATGATTGATTGGCACCTCGATCCCGGTCAGCACCTGTTGCATCGGCACGCCGTCAACTACCAAAAATCGTGTGCGCAGAGTCTCATGGCGATCCATGATCGTCTGAAATGCCTCCGTAAATCGCTCGCGGTTCAATGTGCCTTTTATCCGTAATGCTACGGTCACGTTGTACGCCGTCTGCTCCGGCTGCATTTGATTCAGAATAAACAGGCGGTGCTGTGCTGACGAAAGCGGATAAGCATCCGCCTGCAATATGGGCTCGATGCGGTGATGCGCGGTGCCCCAACCACTAGCGGCTTTCTCTTTAAGAAAACGCGCCAGATCCGCGATGGTCAGATGTCCAAGGAACTCGACCATCGACAAAGACAGTCCGAAGGATACCTGAATTGCGTTGACCATCTTCGCGGCGAAGATCGAATCCCCTCCAAGCTCATAATACGAGTCGTAGAGCCCGACCTCCCGCACGCCCAGCGTCTGTTTCCAAATGTTTGCCAGTTGCCATTCATGCTCGTTGTATTCACCCGAGTCCCGCCCAGTCAACACAACTGGCTCCTCATCAACCGCGCTAATTTTCTCCCTGGTTTCGCTGGCATTTATAGCAGTTTCCACCAACTGCTCGACCTGAGCCAGCAATGGGGGACTGAGAATTATCGGAAAGCGGGGCTGATCCATAAGCGGTTTGATCTTTCTTAACTCACGGAAATTGAATGCACCGATCAGAACTTGGGTCAAGCGACTGTTCAAAGCGATATCGAACGCGTCCAGCGCTTCCTGAGTCCAAAGCGGATGAAACATGTGCTCTTGATCGACCACCCCGTGCTCCACTCCCATACCGGTCTCGCGCCACACTGCCCAGTTGATCGTTAGCGTCCGCGCTCCGCGCTTGGTGCGCGCCGGGGCAAGCGCGTCCAGATAAGCGTTTGCAGCCGCATATTCACCTTGTCCGAATCCTCCTGTTAGTGAAGTCATCGCTGAGAAAAGGACAAAAAAGTCCAACGGCTCTTCCTCCGTCAATTTCTCCAAAACCTGAGTGCCTTGAATCTTCGGTCGCAGCACGCGCTTGAACGTTTCCTCCTCTTTGGCATAGAGCATTCCAGCACTGGGTACCCCAGCCGCATGAACGATGCCGTTCAACCCACCCCATCGGCTACGCAGATCTTCGATCACCCTGAGCATAGCGGTTTCGTCCCCGCAGTCGGCAGCATAGAGTAACACGTTTGAACCGGCAGCTTGGATCTCGCGAATCGCTGCCCGCTGTGATTCCGTCCGGCCGGGATCACGGCTGACCAGTGCCAAGCGCACCGGCTGTTTCGTTGCGAGATGCTTGGCGATCTCCAATCCCATCCCACCAGTGCCGCCGGTGATCAAATACGTCCCGAATGGGCGGATTTTCACTTCCTGATGTCCTATGATCTCCGATGTCGCTTCGACGATCTGTTGGACATAGCGCCGACTGTTCCGATACGCTGCCAGATAGGGCGGTTCGGTATCATTTAGCTCTCGAAGCAAATCGTTCACGCATATTGATTTGTCCAAATCCAGAGCGCGCACGAGCAGTTGCGGGTGCTCTACGGCAATGGTTTTGCCCAGAGCGAACACGGCTGAATAGATGGGATGCAGATCCGTTTCCTTCCCATCTACTTCATGGACGGTCGGCGCGGCGAGCACAAGTTCCAGTTTGTCCCCCCATTTCTGGCTGGCGAACAATCGGACGTATCTGAACAGGCTCTCCACCGGATCGAACTCCCCTGGTTCTGAGGCCAATGCTGACATATCGAGAACCCGCGCGAACGTGCCGTCTGGAAAATCAGCTGCTTGCTCCAGCGCCACCGCTGTTTCGTAAGCCAGCCCCGCCTCCGTGCATACGTTCAAAAGCTCGTGCGCTAATGGGTTGCTCCCGCTTCCGGTGACGATAAGTGTTTTGCCCCAATGCCTTTCCGAATAGGCATGAGGGGCCGCTTCTACCCACTGGATCGTTGAAAACATTCTGCTTCCGGCTACGGGGTAAATCTCCAACCAACAGCGCGTCCGATCGAACGCATATTGGGGCAAAGGGATCCGCCGTTTGTCCTCGATGGTATACAACGCCTCCCAGTCAATCTCCGCTCCGCAGGCATAGAGGTTCCCCAGTGACGTCAGCGCACTCCAATCCGCATCTCTTTGCACCAACTGATTCGCTTGCTCACGCAGTACTAGCAAATCTTTCTGAGTCACGTCCCCTGCTTCGTGTTCCCTCTTATGGTCGGGAACAACCCTGTGAACTTGGCAGAAGACTCCTTTTTGAGACGGGACCAATCCATTCTCCAACAACCGCGCGATTTTAGACCTTAGATCGCTCACACTGTCTGTCACGATTGCTACCCGAAAGGGAAAGTGACCACGTCCCGTTTGTACCGTATAGCAGACAGCTCCAAGGCTCGCCTTCGTCTTTATGGTGAGCTCGCGTTCATACGAGCGCAACAGGGCGGCCAGCGCCGTGCGACTGTTCGCTGAGGCGGTAAACAAGCGCGGGACTTCACGATAAGTCAGCTCAAGTTGCGGTGCTTCTTCCAGTACCACGTGACAATTCGTTCCAGACAGCCCAAACGAGCTCACTCCGCAACGACGAGGCGTTCCGTCCGTCTCCCACGGCTCCAACTCATCCTGCACATAGACAGGGGAGTGAGTAAAAGGGATTTTGCGGTTGGGTCGCTGAAAGTGAATCGACGGCGGCAGCTCACGGCGATTCAATGCGAGCACCGCCTTGATGAACCCGGCGATTCCGGATGCCGCGTCGAGATGGCCGAGGTTGGGCTTGATCGAGCCAATTCCACAAAATTGACTTTGGTCTGTATACCGACGAAACGCCATCGTCACTCCTTCGATCTCGATCGGGTCCCCCAGCTCTGTTCCCGTGCCGTGGGCCTCGATATAGCGGATCGATTCCGGATGGATGCCCGCTGACTGCCACGCACGTTCCAGCACATTGGCCTGAGCCCGTGCGTTCGGCACCGTGATACCGTTGGTCGTCCCATCCTGATTGACGGCGCTCCCCTTAATCACGGCATAGACGTGATCACCGTCAGCGAGCGCTTGACGCAAAGGCTTAAGCAACACTGCCGCTACGCCTTCTCCGTCAGCCGTGCCAGTTGCCTGATCATCAAAAGTCCTCGCCCGGCCGTCCTGCGACTTGCCGATCTTGTCCTCATGTTCGAGTGACAACAAGCGGATATTCACGCCGCCGGCCAACGCCATGTCGCAATCCCCCGTCTTCAAGGCTTGGCAAGCCAGATGCAATGCAACCAAGGAGGAGGAGCAAGCCGTATTTACGATCAGGCTGGGCCCGCTCAAATCGAGCGCATAGGAGATACGGCTCGCAGCCATCGAAGTTAAATTGCCGGGCAGTGCTGTCTTCAACGCATCCGGCTGCACATCCCGGATATATTGGAAATAGTTTTCAATGGTGTTAGGATTTAGCCCCAAATAGACGCCGGTCACCGATCCTGCCGAGCGTTTCCCCACATATCCTGCATCTTCCAATGCTCGCCACGCACATTGCGTAAACAGACGCTGGACCGGGTCCATCAGGCTGGCCTCCAAGGGGGAGAGTTTGAAAAACCTGTGGTCAAAGCGGTCGATCTCGTCCAGATAAGCAGCAGGGGAAAACTCCACCTCTGCTGGGTCGTTTCCCTTATGCAGGAGATAGTTTTCGATGTCACGCCGTCTCCCGGTAGGCATCCCACCAATCAGGTCGCGGCCTGTGCGCAGATGATCCCAGAACGCCTCCAGCGTCTTGGCTTGCGGAAAATCAATCGCAACGCCGATCACCGCTACATCGCTGACTGCCGGCTCTTCGATCTCCTCGACGATTTCTCGATCCTCGATAGGCACATCTTTCAGAGACAGACCTTGGAAGGTCAACATGCAGTCTCCTCCTTTGAGAAGATGTCAGACAACCGTTCAGTCATCCCTGTATCGGAAAGCACCTTTTCGATGCGCCGCTTTTCTTCCTCCTCAGGAACCCCTTTGGTACGCATGATTTGAGAGAGCCACTCTAGCGCTTGGCGCATCTCAACCTCTGAGGGAAACCTGCGGGCAGCTTCCAACTCGCCTTGCAACCGTTCCAGTTGATCGTACGTCACGATGACGCCTTGTCGGTAAGCGTCTGCATCCTTGTTACGATTGCGTGTCGCTACAGCCATCGCCAAGCAACGAGTCACTACAGTTGGCACGTGCGGGTCAAACGCCGGTGCTGCAAGCCGTTCGCGTAGTTGGAGACGGTCTTCCCTCTGTCCATACGACATGGCTTCTATCGTTGTATTAGCCGTGACAAGATTGGTGAGCACTGCTTGCGGCCCCATCTCCACGACTAACTCCACTCCCTGCTCTTGCAAAAAGTCGATGGTCTTTGTCCACTGCACCGTGTCGGTCAACTGACGCGTGAGATAGGGGACGATACGTTCGGCCCCTTCGTATGGGCGACCGGTGACATTCGCGATCACTGCGTATTGTAACGGCCTAAACGACAATTTGTTCAATTCCGCCTCCAATTCCGTAGCAGCATGTGCCATCAGCGGACTGTGGAAGGGCGGAGTCGTCAACAACGGCGTGACTTGCATACTCTGCTCCAGAAAATAATCCTCTACTCTCTGCACGCCCGCCGCGTGCCCTGAGATAACGAACTGGTCACGGCCATTGTCACAGGCGAGTGCGATAGCCTCCTTCTCTGTCGAAAAAAGCCGGCATGCCTCGGAGACCTGCTCTTTCATGACGCCGTTGAGCACAGACATCGCGCCGCTCCGCACCGATGCGGCCAGCAGACTGCGCTTGCGAACCAACCGAATCGCATCAGCAAACGGCAATGCCCCCGCGCAGGTCAACGCCGAGTATTCGCCAAGGCTGTGCCCTGCCAGAAATGCTGGCTCGATTCCGATCTCTTCCAAATACACGCGAAAGGCAGCAACACTGACCGTCAGGATGGCTGGCAGCATATGTTCATGGCGATTCAATTCTCGCACTCCGCCTTCAAAGCAGATCTTCGTTATGTCATAGCCAAGGGCGTCATTTGCTTCAGCGAAGGTCAGCTTGGCCGCATTGAACTCTTCCCACAAAGCCTTTCCCATCCCGATATACTGAGATCCTTGACCTGGAAACAGAAACGCAAGTTTATACATTGAGAGGCACCCCTTTGGAAAAGTTACGGGTTTGATCTTTCAGAATACCGTCCGGATTACAAGAACTCCTGGTATGCGTGATCGGCGATAATCATCTCGTGCATTTGTGTCGAACCCTCGATTATCTCCATCACTTTACAATCGCGATAATGACGCTGCGCTGTCGACGCTTGGCTGCAACCGATGGCTCCGTGCATCTGCACCGCATCGCTGGTCAACTTGGGTAACATCGTCGAGGCAAAATACTTGGCTGTCCACATCTCTGCCAGCGACCGCGGATCTCCTTGCCCCTTTAACCGGGTAGCCCGCTCGCACAGCAGACGAGCTGCTTTCACCTGCGTGACCATTTCAGTGATCATCTTCTGGATCAGTTGGTGCTTGCGGAGAGGTACCCCGAACTGCTCACGGCTGGCCGTATAACGTACCGACTCCTCGATACAGGCTTGTCCGATTCCAACGCACCCCCATGCGATGGTAAAACGGCCATAGTCCAGACACGTTGTTGCCACATAGGTGATACCAAAACCGGGTAGCCCCAGCAGATTGGCCTGGGGGATCGCGCAGTCGATCATCGTCAGCTCCGCTATCATCGAAGCGCGGGTCCCCAACATACCGCTAACCGGATAAGTTGCAAATCCGGGCGTATGGCGCTCGACGAGAAAAGCGGTCGGTTTGCCTTCATGCTGCGCGAAGATCAGAAACAAATCGGCCAGCTGTCCATAGGTGATCCACTTCTTGTTACCATTAAGAACATACTGATCTCCTCGTAACTCCGCAGTCGTCCGGATGCTCTTCGCATCGCTTCCGGCAAATGGCTCGGTGAGGCCGAACGCGCCGACCAACTCACCACTCGCCAATCTAGGCAGCCACGTTTCCTTCTGCTCCTTCGTCCCGAAGCGAGTGATGGCTACACACACCATTCCGTGCACAGTTAGCAAGGAACGAATGGAGGAACAGCCTCGTCCGATCTCCTCATGCAAAAGTCCAAGCGACATCGCATCAAGACCAAGTCCACCCCACTCCTTCGGAACGGCCGCACCAAGATAGCCCTGCTCGGCCAATTTTCGGATAATATCGTTGGGGGTCTCTTCGCGCACATCCCATTCGTTCGCATTTGGTGTGATATGCTCATCCACAAAAGCTCGGCAAGAGGCGTAAAACGCCTCTTGCCCTTGTACAAATTCAAGATTCACGTGTATCCGTCTCCTCTATACCGCTTGCTTGGTTCTGATCAAGTCCAGGATTGCGTTGATACTGCGGAAATTGTCCAAATGAATATCTTGATTCTCAAGTTCAATTCCTAACTCCGTCTCGATGAACATCACCAGTTGCATAGCGAACAGCGAATTCACAAAACCAAGGGCGAATATATCATCGTCATCCTGCAAATCGGGTTTGCGGAAAAATCGATGTAAAAACTGTTTGAGCTGTTCTTTCGTCTGTTCCATGAATGATACCTCGCTTCCGTCTCGTATTTGTTACAGGGACACCAGAGGGTTCTGCCCCGCATACTCGACCACCCTGCCCATTTCCAGCTTGATATGCTGGTCAGCCATGTGAAAGTAGCGGTCGTCGTGCGTGATGGCGATTACACACTTGCCCTGTTCTTTGAGCCTGGGCAGAATCTCATCATAGAAATGCCGGCGGTACTCTGGATCTTGATCGGCTGCCCATTCATCAAACAGGCAAATCGGACGATCTTCCAGATAGGAAAGCAACAGAGCCAGACGCTTTTTCTGACCAGTTGACAAGGATGTCGTCGTAAAACGACCGTCCACTACAGCGACTTTTTCCGACAATTCCAATTGGCTGAGCAGTTCCTCAATCTTGGCCTCTTGTCCCTTAACGTAGATCCCGTATAAGCGATCAAACAGGTAATAATCGCTAAATATCGCTGAGAAATACTGACTTAGTTGCTCCGAAGATAAGCTCTCACCGTTGACGAGCACGAAGCCTTCCTGTGGGACGTACAGGCCCGTGAGCAGCTTGGCTAACGTCGTTTTGCCACTGCCATTGCCTCCCGTAAGGAATGTGATGCTTCCGGAGCGGAAGGTCAAGTCAATCGGTCCGACGCCGAACGCAGAACCGTCGGTCGCCGCATACTTGTACGATACCCCCCGCATGACCAGTTCTACTGGCTCCTGGCCGTTCGGAATATACAAGTCTTCATCATTCGGTGCATTCAGATTGGCTATCTCCTCGCTCAGTTCCTGAATCCGTTTCCAGGAAATGCGAATCTGCACGAATGTTGGATAGGACATCAGGATTCCATTGACTGGACCTGTCATATAGAGAAAGACAAACACAAACACTTGCAGGGTTCCCGCCTGAATATGGGGGAAGATCAATGGAAACAAAAAAGCCACAAACCCGATCACGACCGTGAACAACAATTCCCCGATCACCGTGACACTGGCAAATCGAACGTCTCCTTCCGTCCGTTTCCATCTATAAGCGTCACAACTCTTTTCCATCTGATCGCGAAAGCTCAGGTTACGGTGATGGTTAAGGCGCAACTCCTTAAACCCCTTAATCAGGTCGTTCATAAGACGGAAAAAGGTCGTTTGGATGTCGCGTGTCTCCTCCCACAGCTTCTCCGCCTTGTTGCCCATATAAAAATACAATCCGGCGGCGAGCGCGATTACGGCCATGGAGATAAAAAGCGCATATCCGTTCAGCAACCCTAGATAGAGAAAGCAACAAATCAGTGTAACCAGAGAAGTGAGGCCGCCGACCAGCACATTCATAGATCGAGAGACGACTTCGGTATCGTTATTGAGCACAGCGTGCATACGCCCGTCCGCGATGGCTTCCATCTTATAAAATGGTGTTCGCAAAATTTTTTGAATCATGTCCGTTCGTTTTTCATACACGAGATTATTGGTCATCGTCACGAGTTTTGTGCGAATGTACCGCTGCCCGCATACGTACATGATGATCCCAAGCACGAAGTAAAACAGCAACCCATTCGTCAAGTTGTCCTGATTGCCGAAAGTTTGGTTGATCACGAAGATGATAAACGCGTTACCAAAACCACTGACAATCCCGAGAAGGATCAATGCCGGATAGAGTTTTTCCATACTTTTTGGAAAAAACAGGATCAACAAGTGATACAAAAAGAACTGCACGCCTACTGCGATCATCGCCAAGACAGCCGGAAGCAGCGATTGAGGGCCCCAGACGCTCACTTCGCCCCATGGCAATCGCTCGAACAAGATATTTGGCAACCAATAAAAACCAAGGAGAAACAACCCGAGGAAAACACCGGATAAAAGTGCTCCCCTAACTTCCTTGCCTCGAAAGCCTGTAAACTTGCGCACGCCGCTCCCAATCTCCCGAACTGCTCGGATTTGAAAAACTAGCAGAGCGAGTGCCGTCGGTACCATTACAGCGAGAACGAGTGTTGCAATTTTGTCTACTTGGTCGAGTTGATCTTTTTGGGGTTTGACCAGCTCACGATCCTGAATCAGATCAAGTAGGCTTCGGGCGATATATTCGGTATAATCAGAATTCATGTTAGCGAGAACGGCTATTCCGATCTTGTCACCGGGACGGAGCACCATGAATGAAGAAAAGGCCGGATTCTCGCCTCCATGTGACAATTCGCCACTCCCACGCTGGAAGACCGACCAGCCTGCCGCATACGATGATCCGTTGCTAGACGGTGGCACAGTCGTGTCGGGGGCATGCGAGCGACGGATTAACTCCTCACCGAACCCGTTGATCTTTTTCGTGCCGAGCTGGATTTTCATCCATTCCGCCACATCCTGCATGGACGCGCTTATATAACCTGCAGGTACATTTCCCCTATATCGGGGCGCCTCATAGGCAAGTGGATATGTAAAACCCATCTTATATCCAGCAGAGAGCCCGTTACGAACGGCATCCTCATAATTGGCATAAGTATGATCGAGTCCAAGTGGCTGCAGGACATTTCGCTGCATGTACTCCTCATAGGGTATTCCACTCACCGTCTGAATCACCAAACCAAGAATATCGTAATTGGCTGTTGCATACTCGAATCGCTCGCCAAGCCGGGTTCCTTTGGCAGGCTTGAGTTCTATACCGCTCAGTTTCCGTACCCACTGCTCCAGAGCATCGTCTGAAGACGAGCGCGGAATGAGCCCGACGGTCTCCGGCGGAAGTCCAGACTTATGGTACAACAGCTGTTCCAGCGTTATTTCAACAGGCTGTCCACCAAGCGTTACCGTAAACCAAGGCAGGTACTTGCTAACCGGATCCTTTAACTTCAACCGGCCCTGTTGTTCCAATTGCAACACAGCCAGTGCGGTGTACGCCTTCGTGTTCGAACCGAGCTCAAACACCGTCTCGCGGGTGACAGGGCGCTGTTTCTCCAGATCGCTGTACCCAAAACCGCGCTCATATACGACCCGATCTCCATTTACAATTACCACAGCTAGGCCAGGGATTTTGCTTGCGTCCATCTGTTCATAGATGAATGTTTCGATCTTATCCGGAGCATTCGTTACTGCCATTGCAGTAGGAAGTAGTGGGCTACTCGCGATTAGGATAGTCAAGAGCAGGAGACACAATCGCAGCAGATTCATATAAAAGCTCCTTTTCTTATTCAAATAACAGGTCGAGTGCCTCTTGGCTAAGCCCAGCAGTTTCGAAGTCTGACGGCGTAAACTCCCTGTCCTCCTTACCCATGCAATGGGCGATTAATCGTTGTACCTGCAAACGCCACAGGCTCGCAAACCGTTCCATTGTGTCTGGGGAGAATTTGCGCGTGCTGTATGTAAACACTGCGCTCAGGCGCTGATCCTGTACATACGCAACGATGTCAAGCCGGGCTGTCAATACGTTCTCCCCCGACTGTTCAGGACCGGTGTCCAAAGAGCTACGCTCGATCCATTCGCTCGGGGCCTGATTGTCGATCACGCCCAAGTAGTTGAATCGCACCCGCTTGCGTCCGACTTCTCGGAGTTTGCCCCGAAGGGCTGACAGGACCCCGTAGCCGATACCTTTATTGGGGACAGCAAACACTTGCTCTTTGATTTGCTTGATTGCCTCTCCCAACTCTAGCTCGCCCGCAAAAGTTAGACGAATCGGGTACAAGGCTGTGAACCAGCCGACTGTTCGCGATATGTCTTGTTCCTCAATGAACGGTTCACGCCCGTGGCCCTCACTCTCCACTGTTACAGCTCCCGTGGTACCGCTCATCTCCCGTAACGCAAGTCCCAAGGCGGTCAATAGCAAGTCGATCGGCTGTGTGTTGTACGCACGGTTGGCGTCAGTGATCAGAAAACCCGTCTCCTCCTTCGACAGATTTACCGTTACAGCCTTACACTCTCGGAGAAGGTCAGCCCCGTAGTCGAACTCATAAGGCAAAGTCTCCGTCTCCTCCTCTAGAACCTGTTGCCAGTACGGTAACTCCTCGTCCAACTCCATATCGTGCAACGCGTCGGCCCACGCCTGATACGACATCGTCTTGGCAGGGAACTTCACCTCTTCTTCCCGTGACAGAGCGGTCAGGGCTAGGTTGAGATCCTCCAGCAACACATGCCAAGACACCGCGTCAACCAGCAGGTGATGAGCCGTTAGCAATAGGTAGTCCACTTCCTGCATATGGAACAACGCAGCACCAAACAGCGGTCCTCGAGTCAGGCGCAGGCTCTCTTTGAACAGTTGGGCCTGACGCTGCAGATCGTCTTCATCAGAGACGGTAATCTCCGCCAAATCAAACTCCTTCGTTAGCCATGCAGGATCATACCAGAGCGTACCTACGGCCTCGTCATAGCGAAGTCGAAGGGTATCATGATGGCGCATCACACAGGTCACAGCGGTTTGCAGAAGCGACGGCGAGACCAAATGACGCAGCTTCAAAAACACTGTTTGATGGAAAAAGTTCGGATTCGTAAGCTCTTGTGCCCAAAACCAGGCAACAATCGGCGTTAGCCGCACTTGCCCTTCAACCGGGACTTGCGCAGCGGCAACTCGTAAGCTTTGCTGCTCGATCACGGCAGCCAGTTCACCGATCACCGGGTAGGACAGGATGTCTCTGACCTTCAAGTGCAGACCCACCTCAGACAGCTTGGACACCACTTGGATTGCCTTGATCGAGTCACCGCCAAGGTGATAAAAATTATCGCTCGCCGCTACCTGGTCCACCTGCAAAATACTTTGCAAAATATTTCGTAAAATCTCCAACGACTGAAGTGAGTTGGTTAACATCGTACTACTTTCTGTCAGTGGATCGGGTAACGCCTTCCGGTCCACCTTCCCGTTTGATGTCAGTGGCAAACTATCCATCAACACCAGATAGGCTGGCACCAAATAGCTAGGCAAGCGTCCCAGCAAGGTCTTGCGAATCTCGAACGCTGTGAGCCCGCCGCTCGTGACCACAAACCCGGCAAGTGCCGTCTGCCCAGAAGCGTCTTGGACATCGACGACCACTGCTTCGACAACACCCTCCACAGCGAGCAGTTGATTTTCAACTTCCCCCAGTTCGATGCGATGCCCCTTCACTTTGACCTGGGAGTCCATCCGTCCGAGATACTCCATTACTTCATCCGCACGCCATCTCGCCACGTCACCCGTCTTAAACATACGCCCCGTGCCCCATGGGTCTTGCACAAATCGCTCAACAGTCAACTCAGGGCGGTTCAAGTAACCGAGCGCTACGCCGTCTCCGGCAATGCACAACTCACCTTTTTGCCCAATCGGCACAGGTTCGCCTCTTGGGTCCAGCAGATACAGGCGTGTGTTGAAAATCGGGCGCCCAATTGGCACTGAGCCTTTCCGGCCATCCGCTTGGTCATATCGATGAAACATGCACCCGACCACCGTCTCGGTCGGACCGTATTCGTTGAAGATCGACACTCTTCCATCGAAAATCGACAAGACATCTGCAGCCAACGAAGCTTTTAGGTCTTCTCCCCCAACAATCAATGTGTGTACCGCCGCATCTGGATAACGTTTCTCACGAATTAGCGCCAAGTGGGCAGGTGTCGTCTTGACAACCGTCGCTACTCCTTCACGCAAGAGCAAATCCAAGACGAACTCGTCTTCCTTGGCTGGATAAATAGCGATGGCGCCGCCACAGATCAAAACCGGATAAATTGAGGTGACTGTCAGATCGAAGGCGAGTGACGTGTAAAGAGCCGAAACATCGTCCGGCCCGCGAAGATAGCTTTTCATCGCCCACCACACGTAGTTGACCAGCCCCCTCTCCGTGACGACAACCCCTTTGGGCAGTCCGGTCGAACCTGATGTGTAGATCACATAGGCGGGGGCTTCCGCATTCATACTCGTCTCCAGATCTTCCGGCGAGCCTGCGTCATTCGCCAGCTCATTCACGCGTATTATATCGGTGACAACCTCAGCGCCGGCCGAAAAGGACTCGTCCGCCAACAACAGAGCCGCCCGACTGTCTTTTAATAGAAAGGAGATCCGGTCTGACGGATACGCCGGATCCATCGGTAGGTAAGCAGCGCCCGATTTTAACACTGCAAACAGTGAGATCAGTAGCTCAAACGAATGCCGAAGATGTACGGCTACAATCGATCCCGGCCCTATGCCACGCTCCTTCAGTAGATGTGCCAATCGATTTGAACCCTCATGCAATTCACCGTACGTGAGTGTCTTCCGCCCGAGGATTGCAGCTATTCTATGCGGGGCAGCTTTCGCCTGCTGAACGAACAGTTGATGCACAGGAACGGATGGATAGTCCGTAACGGTGCGATTGCGCCTCACAAGCAACTCCTCTCGTTCCGCCTCTTCAAGGATTGTCAGCCCCTCGATTGTGACCTGACCGCCGGACAGTAAAATCTGTTCTGACAGCAATACCATCCGACGTTGCATCCGTTCGATCGCGTCTTCATCATAATCGTCCCTTTTAAAATCAAACTGCAGTTCAATTCGTCCCGAATCCTGCCAATCCTTAATAACGACTTGCAACGAATAGACTTGATACCCGCTATAGAACTCCTCATTCTCTACCGTGACGCCATCCCAACCGCTCACTAGTTTTGTGTTGTAATAGTTTACGCAGACTTGAAACAGTTGATCGACTCCCTGCTTGTTCAGCTCCAACTCCGAGACCAGTAGATCGTACGGATAGCGCTGATGAAAATACGCGTCGCGAAATTCACGGTTCAACCGCTTGAGGAATTCGGAAGCTGTGGCTTCACCGTTGACAGTTGTACGAAAAGGAACTGTGCTGGTGAACATTCCTACCATTCGTTTTTCCTTAGCTCCGGAACGGTTCAATACCGGGCTACCGATGATTAAATCCTGCTGTTGAGTCGTCTTATAGAGATCGAGCAAAACCAACCCGGTGAAATATGTGTTAAGCGAACACTTCGTTTGTTCGACATACTCTCTGATACGCATAGACAACGGTCCGTCCAGCAAATACCGTTTTCGTCTTCCCGACAGGTCATCCGAACTCTTGTGCAGAAATCCCTCCGGCAGCAAGCGGAACTTGTCCAGCCAATAACGACGGTTTTTGGTGCAGCGCGCACTTTCCAAATACTCGCGCTCCCCTTTGATCGTTTCGATATAACTAGGTTCCGGGGTCTGATCGATCTCTTCTTGAGCGAGCAGTTGGAGGTATTGACTGCATATCTGATCAGTCATGATCTGAATACTCCATCCATCCGCCACCAAATGGTGAAACTTCACAAAATAAGCGTTATGCTGTTCAGTCATTTTAAGCAGAGCAAAACAGTACAGCGGCTGCCCAACAAGCTGGAAAGCTCGTCTGAATTCCGTCTCCGCCCACTTGGCCGCCGCAGCTTGTGGATCATCCTCTTGGCTGAAATCAAGCAACGGTACAGTTTCACGGCGATAGGGAACGACAATCTGAGCAGGTATACCCTCATGCTCGCTGATCCGAACATGCACGCCTTCATGTTTCTCAAGAAACAGATGGATTGCCTCTTCCAACAGCGCCAACTCAACAGGGCCTTTAAGATGTACAATCCCTCCGATGTTGTACATAGGCAGATTGGGATAGATTTTTTCAATGTACCAAATTCGTTTCTGTGGATGAGTAAGCGGTAACACCAGACTTTGCAATATCTTCGCCCCTTCTATTGACCGAAAAAGAAGAGATAATATACCTAAATCTCCTTTTGTTGGAAACCATATAAGAAATAAGTTAAATCATAGCACTTGGAACGTCAATATAATTTTTAATTTTACGAAAATAATTCATCCACAACCTTTTACTACTAAAAACTTCTCTTGCTATCAGCCGTTTTTTATGAGCTCGGTCAAGTAATTAAAATGTAATCCTTCACATCGTTGAGAATCTGGCTCCTCTACAATAACAATCGTAATCTCCCAAGGTGGACTCGAGGAGTCTTAAACCAAACTCAATGAAAAAAGGACTCCCTAAACGAAGTCCCCTACTCAAGTTGCTAATCGTATCACTTATGAAAGTGCTTCTGTCATCATTTGTGTGGCTCCTCTCATCGCGTGCACCTTCCTACTGGGCTGTCAAACGACTCCGAATCGCCTTCGTTGCCGCAACCATGTTTCGTAATGACTGAATGGTTTCTTCTCTCCCTCTTGTCTTCAGCCCGCAATCCGGATTAATCCAAAATTGATCTGGTGGAAGTACTTGTACACCTCGTGCTACCATCTCTTCCATTTCTGAGACAGCTGGAATCCGGGGGCTATGGATATCGTATACACCGAGCCCGATGCCTTTGTCATATGTACCTGTTTCGAACACAGACACGAGCTCTCCGTGGCTGCGGGAAGTTTCAATCGAAATCACATCGGCATCGAGTTCGCTGATGACATCCATGAAATCATGGAATTCGCAATAGCACATATGTGTATGAATCTGGGTACTCGGTGCAACGGTGGAGGTCGCTAGACGAAACGCTCTGACAGCCCATTCGAGATAAGCTGCCTGTTCTTCCTTTTTGAGCGGAAGTCCTTCGCGCAGTGCTGGTTCATCGACTTGAATCATGAGAATCCCCGCTTCTTCCAAGGCTTCTACTTCTTTTCGCAATGCCAAGGCGATTTGTTCGCACACTTCTTGTCGGGTGACATCGACTCGAGCAAATGACCAATGTAAGATGGTCGCTGGACCTGTTAACATGCCTTTCATTGGTTTGTCGGTCAATGACTTTGCATACACACTTTCTTTGACCGTCATCGGTGCCACAAACTCCACATCTCCGTAAATAATAGGTGGCTTCACGCAGCGCGAGCCATAAGACTGCACCCAGCCGTTTTTCGTGAACAAAAAGCCATCGAGCTTTTCGCCAAAATACTCAACCATATCGGTTCGTTCGAACTCCCCATGAACGAGGACATCCAAACCGAGCTCTTCTTGTATCTCGATCCACTCCTTGATTTGCGCCTGAATGAAAGCATCGTATTGTTCTAGTGTCCAGTTCCCTTTTTTAAACTGCTGTCGGGCTTGGCGAACCTCCGCCGTCTGCGGGAAGCTTCCGATTGTGGTAGTTGGCAGCAGTGGCAGCTTCCACGTGTTTTGTTGAATCTCTCGACGTTCGAGATAAGGGGCGCTTCTTTCAGGTTTTGCAGCAGCTATTTGACGCAAAGCATTCTTCACTTCTCGACGATTCCTCGCTGGAGATAGTGCCAGCTTGAGCAAATCCGCTTCATTTTGGGCGATCTCTCTCGAAATGACATACTTACCATATCGGAATCCTTGGACTAAGAGCTGTACTTCCCCCAGTTTTTCGTCGGAAAACGCCAATGCAGGCATGACTTCCTCTGGCAAATCGCTCTCTGCTTCAACCGTTACAGGTACGTGCAACAAACTACTGGACGGCTGCAGCCACAGCTTATCGAGTGGAACGATCTCGGAAATTTCTTTGACCAGCTCCCATTTCTCCTCAATGGACGTACGCCATATGTTTCGACCGTCGATGATTCCCGCTGCGAGAATCTTTTCTGCCGGAAACCCATGTCTTGTCAGATTCGCTAGATTGCGCTTGGCTCCGTGTACAAAATCAAGACCGATTCCTTTTATCGGTAATGAAACCAGCTCCGCATACCAATCCACCGCTTCAAAATAGGTTTGCAGCATGCACTGTAGATGCGGTAGTGCTTGATCGATTTGCGTATAAATCCGTTTGATGATGGCGCGATCATGCGACGAGACATCCCGTACAAATGCTGGCTCATCGATTTGCACCCATTCCACGCCATGCAGCTCCAACTCCCGGAGAACTTCTATGTAAAGCGGAACGAGTTGATCCACGACAGTCTCAAATTCGTTTTTCTCATATCCTTTGGACAATTTGACAAACGTATACGGGCCTACAATGACAGGCTTTCCGATGATACCGAGCTTTTCTTTGGCCTCCAAATATGCCTGGAGAGGCTTGTTCTCCGTTATGGATGGTTGTCGTTCACCGAACTCCGGGACGATATAATGGTAGTTCGTGTTAAACCATTTCGTCATTTCGCTGGCGACAGCTTCCTTCGAACCGCGAGCCATGGCGAAGTATGTAGCGAATGAAACCGGGCCTCCCTCGTATTCATAACGCTTGGGGACCATTCCAAACATCACAGCCATATCCAGCATGTGATCGTAGTACGTAAAGTCACCCACAGGGATCAGATCGACCCCTTTTTCCTGCTGACACAACAGGTTTTGGTGACGGATTTGCTCCATTTGCTGTACCAGGCTTGCCTCATCGATGGTGCCTGCCCAAAATGCTTCCAATGCCTTTTTCCACTCGCGGTTCTTCCCGATCCGTGGATATCCCAAATTGCTGCTTTTCATGAGCTTCCTCTCCATTCTTTAATCGATCTTGACTCGAATCCGCCCAATAAAAAAGGCATCTCCAACGATCAAAAAGAACGTTAGAAATGCCAAATAAGCACTGAGATCACAGCATCCTAACACCTCCCTATCTCCCGTAGGTTAAGCAGTGTCGTCGAAACAGGCAGGTCTCCTGACTTTGGGATCATCATCTGCACATGCCTTCCCAATCCGTTTGGATCAGTGGCTATTCAATGTGCCGACTCCCCTCATACAGTGGCGGGACCGTGTCGGAATCTCACCGACTTCCCTTTTCATCCTTGGTCGATCCTGACGACCAAAGAACCTGTTCCCACTCCTATGAAATTGTCATGGTTCTGTGAAGTGCCCCAATAAATTAGCAGGGCAGCATACTGTTCATACAGTAACACAGAATCCATTTTTTGTCATATTAAAATATAAAATCATCGTCCGTCAACGGTTCTACGTTCAGTGTGCGGACATAGCCATTTCCTTTTTTCGAGAAGAAGTCATGCTGCTTCGTCTGCGTCCGAATGCCATTCAGCACGATCGGGTTCACTTCTTCCTCTGGGAATAGCGGGTCCAGCCCCAGATTCATCAATGCCTTGTTCGCGTTGTAGCGCACGTAGGCATGAACCTCGTCAGCCAATCCGATTTCCGTATACAACGAAGTCGTATAGGCCTCTTCATTTTCTTGCAGCTCACGCAGAAGGGCATACAGCTCCTCTTTTGCTGCGGTCTGCTCGTCCACACTCAGACCTTGATATACTTCTTGGGCGAGAACGCCGACATAGAGTCCGTGGATGCTCTCGTCACGAACAATCAGGTCGATAATTTCCCCGCTGCTTGTCATCTTGCCTTGACCCGCCAAATAGAGCGGATAGAAGAAGCCGCTGTAAAACAGATAGCTTTCCAGGAAGACGGACGCTACCATCGCCATGTACAAGTTTTTCGGTTTCTCAATTTCCTGATAGCGCTTAGAGATGAGGGCCGCTTTCTTTTGCAGATGCGGATTGTTTTCTACCCACGAAAAAATACCGTCAATCTCTTCTGTCGATGCCAGCGTTGTAAAAATACTGCTGTACGATTTGGCATGGATTTGCTCCATCATGCCCATGAAGGCGAGAACCGCTTTTCTTTGCAGTCCATCGACATGCTCCATGATCTTCGGCATCCCTACTCCACCCTGAACCGTATCCAGCAAGGTGAGACCGCCCAATACTTTTTTATACGTATCCCGTTCAGTCGCACTGAGCTCCATCCAGGACATCTTGTCATCTGACAGCGGAATCTCATCATCCGTCCAGAACTGCATGATGTTTTGATTCCAAAACGTCATCGTAAAATCGTCGTCCGGCCTGTTCCAATTGACTGCTTTCATATGGCGTTCCTCTTCTCTTTTTGCTTGATGCTTTTCTTTCAATGAAGCTCGTTCCCTAAATTGCGCAGCTAATGCACTCTTCTACAGTCAAATGCTTCGTACGCGTATAGTAGAGTGACTTCAGACCTTTTTTCGCTGCGTAAATGTAATAGCGAGCCAGTTCTCTGGTGGAAATATTGCTGTTCACGTGCAGCACAGTCGAAATTCCTTGGTCGATGTGCTCTTGAATTTCGGCAATCAGATCAATCACTTTGAATTGATCGATCACATACGCCGATTTGTAGTAAAAATAGTTTTCCTGCGACAAGTACGGCATCGGGTAATACGTCGTAGAGTTGGCATACGTTCTCGTTTCGATATGCTCGACGATTGGCATCACGCTGGAAGTCGCATTCTGAATGTAGGAAATGCTCTGTGTCGGCGCAATTGCCAAACGGTACGCATGGTAAACGCCATGCTTTTGCACCTTTTGCTGTAGTTCCGCCCAATCCTCTGGCGTTGGAATGTGCATCCCTTCGAAGAGAAGCTTTGCTTTTTCCGTCCGCGGGCTGTAATCGTTCGTCAAATACTTGTTAAAATAAGTGCCTTTTGCATATTCCGATTGTTCAAAGCCCAAGAAGGTGCTGCCAGTTTTCTTGGCAATTTCCATGCTTTTCTCCAAGGAGAAGAAGTTCATCATCATGAAAAACGTACGAGCGAAATCCTTCGCTTCTTCACTCTCGTAAGCAATTCTGTTCTTTGCCAGATAACCGTTCAGGTTCATCGCACCGAGACCTACTGAGTGCAGCTCACGGTTTGCCTTTTGAACGCCTGGAGCGTTTTCTACACGCGTCATGTCACTCACGGCTGTAATGGCTTCGATGCCTTCGTGGACGGATTCACGAATCATTTTTCGTTCCATCACGTTGACGATATTGAGCGATGCCAGATTGCAGCTAATATCGCGACGGATGATATCCATCTCGCCGTAATTGGTGATCGTCGAAGTCTCCTGCAGCTGGAAGATTTCCGTGCACAGGTTGGACATTTTCACCGAACCAAGGTCTTTCAGCGCATGGTTGTTGTTCGCATTTGTTTTGTTCATGATGTACGGGTAGCCCGATTCCATTTGAATCATCGCGATTTTGGTCAGCATCTCGCGTGCGCTCATCACGGTCTTTTTCTTGATGCGATCGTTTGCCAAGAGCTCCTCGTACATGTCATCGAGGTCCATATCATCCAGATGCACGCCGTATTCTTTGTACACAGAGTACGGAGCAAACACAGTCAATGGCTTGTTTTCCTCAGCCAGCTTGTAGAATACGTTTGGTACGATCAGGCCGATGGACAACGTTTTGATGCGTGCTTTTTCATCCGCATTGATCTTTTTGCAATCGAGAAACTCGTTGATATCCCAGCCGAAGATGTTGTAGTACGCTGCACCTGAGCCTTTTCGTTGCCCCATTTGATCCGCGTAGGAAAACGCATCTTCCAGCAGCTTGAGAACGGGCATGACACCTTTTGCTGCGCCCTCGACGCCTTTGATCGGCTCTCCTCGTCCGCGAAGCTTGGACAGGTTCACGGCTACACCGCCGCCAATTTTGGATAGCTGCATACAAGTTCCCAAAATAAAGTTGATGGAGTTCAGTGAATCATCCATTTCGAGCAAGAAGCAGGAGACCATTTCTCCTCGGCGGCTTTTGCCTGCGTTCAGGAAGGTTGGTGTCGCTGGCTGCAAGCGTTGATCCATCATCGATACTGTTAAACGCTTGGCGAGTTCAAAGTCACCTTGTCCAAGGGACAGTGCCACAACGGCCACTCGGTCTGGATACTGCTCCAAGTACATCGATTTATCGTTCGTTTTCAGGGCGTAATCTTTATAAAATTTGGAGATAGCCATGTACGAAGCAAATTGAAAATCAGCGTCATAGGCCAAACGGAAAACTTCATCGACCTGCTCAACAGTGTATGTTTCATAGACGTTTTCATAGAAGTCATTCTCGATCAAATAGTCCATGCGTTCTTTGACACTGCCAAAAGTCATCGTATTGGACTGCACTTCTTCCATGAAGACCGCAACCGCTTCCCGATCCTTTTCCAGTTGGTAAAATCCGTCGTTGCCACGCTGCATCAGTTCGTTGTTCAATTCAATATGCCGCAATTGCTGCCACCCCACTCGTAAATTGTTCCACGTCCCGGCCGGTACCGGACAGTTCAAATTTAGAAATTACCGGAACGCCATATTGGCTCGCGATCGTATCCGCGCTTTTGGCAAAGCTGGTTCCCCAGTTGCGGTTGCCGCTGGCGGATACTCCGCGCAGATTGACATGATTTCGCTTCAGGAACGTCGCCACCTTCTCCGGCACTTGTCCGAATCCCGTCGTGTATGTTATCAAAATGAATGGCTCATCCAGCACCATATCTTGATCAATTTCCACATGTGGCAAATTAATTTTGTTGACGAATCTTCGGACGTTTCCTGTTTTTGAATCATAAGCGATTAACATGTCCCTCATCCTATCCTGCTATTTTTACTCTGTATGTATGAAATTTAGCCAAAGTAAAAGCGCATCCGACGTTTACATGCCGAATGCGCGTGATGACTTCCATCTAACAATTCGCCGATGCGAATTGAGCGCTCGAACACTTCCCTATCTCCCGTAGGGTAAACAGTGCAAGCGGTTAGGCAGGTCTCCTGGCTTTTGGATCATCGCTCCATTTACACCTTCCCGATCCTTCTTGATCAGTGGCATTCTTTCGCAAATGGAACTCTCTCATTACAGTGGCGGGACCGCGTCGGATTCTCACCGACTTCCCTATTAAGTCTACCAAATCTGGTGGTAAACACCTCACCGCATCAATATGTAGTTGGTAAAACTTACTTTACCTCAATATATCGTAGGAGTCAAGCTCGGTATGCGCTCTTATCGAAAACTAACTATTCTCCTTTTTCGGCTATTGCCAATCTCTGGTTCTCGTTCCTATAATAGATTTTGTGCGTGTTGGTTAGCCTTGGAGAGATTGGAGAGTCGCCCTCATGAAAAGCACCGACTATCAACCTGTCGTCATTCCTCGTTCTTACAGTAAAATGATGACTTATCAAGAACGTCACTATCACATTTTCGTAAGTATACCTGCCGATCCTCCTCCGGAATCAGGCTTTCCCGTCATATATTTGCTAGATGGCAACTCTGTTTTTGCAACCTTGACCGAAGCGATACGAATACAATCACGCGGCCCTGAACGAACTGGCGTGTATCCTGCAATCGTCGTCGGGATTGGGTATCCAACGGACGGTCCGTACCATCCTTCCCGTTTCTTTGATTATACGTATGAAGTTCCCGCCTCGGAGCTTCCTGGCAACCCAAGGGGAGCGGAGTGGCCTCAGATGGGGGGAGCGGAGCAGTTCCTCTCCTTTTTAGAGGAGGAGCTCAAGCCTAGCATCGAAAACGACTTCCCCATCGATCGGACGCAGCAAGCGATTTTTGGACATTCGCTTGGTGGCTTGTTTGTCTTGCATGTACTTTTGTCGAGACCACACGCTTTTCAGCGGTATATAGCTGGCAGTCCCTCGATCCACTGGAATGAGAGCGTGCTGCTTGCGAAGGAGAGTCAATTGCAGACCCAGCTGACCGATGACCTCGACGTCCATGTGCTCCTCACCATCGGGGAGTTGGAAAACGATGGGCGATTCTTGGTCAAAGAAAAATCTCTGGCGATGGTCGAACGATTGTCCTCTATGGGCAAAGGTCAAATCAAGGCTTCCTTTAAAGAATTTGCTGACGAAAATCATTCGTCCGTTTTGCCAGTCTTCATTAGCCAAGGACTCAAATTCGCCACGAAAAAAACTGCCCGCTAAAAACGGGCAGTTTTTGTTTATCATGATTCACTTACTGTAGAGACAACACTTTGGTGATTTGGGGTAGCTCTTCGATGGCAGATACAATCGTCGGTGTAATCTCTTCATCAGTCACAGAGATAAGCAGGGCATTCTTCCCTTTTTGTTCGCGCGATACATTTAACTTGGAAACATTGATTTGATACTCGGCCAGTTTTCGTGAGACATCATAAATCACGCCTGGATAATCGATATGGTGAACCAACAATCCATGGGCTCCTGGAGGTATGCGACACGCGCAGTAATTAATTTCGCTGATGTACACTTCTCTCCAATCTTGCGCAAAGGTGTACTTGTTCGCTCCTACCCGCAAAACCGCCAAATGATTCGCATATTCGCCGGAGCTGTGTTGGACAGAAACCTTTGTCCCGAGTCCTTCCACTAGCAGCGTTGCGATTTCCTCTTTATTTTCATGAGCAAGAATACTTAATTGTGCACCCGCTAACTCTGGCTCGAGTCTTCGAATCAGTTCAGCCAGCTCACGCAGTCCAGCATGTTGGGTCATGTGATGCCTTCACTCTCCCAGTCAGGTTTATCCTTGTTTTTACGGCAGAATCCATGCTTCCGGCTCTTTCTTGATGGAGGATTCGTTATCAGCACGATACCAAGCCGTCAACGTTTGCCCATCTTTCGTATAGTAGATTCGGTAGATGGTATTGCCTTTTCCGCTGTTGGTAAAAGGACTTTCTTCCAGCGGAACCGCTGTCACTCCACCCGAGGTAACAACCCCGCCGTTCTCCTTGATGACGTTTTGGATCGTTGTCATATGCTCTTTCCCCATGGAGGCCATCCCGAAATAAGAAATGATCGCCAAGAGAACCGCTCCCGCCAAAAACGAAACGATAATCACTTTTGATTTTTTCGTAGCATCCACCGAGTGCTTCCCCCGTCTATCTTAGTTCTCTTTATCGACTAAGCGTACCTTGTCAATCGTACCGCCACCCAAGCATACTTCCCCATCGTAGAAGACGACAGCCTGACCAGGTGTCACTGCTTTTTGCGGCTGATCAAATACAACTTCTACGGTGCCTTCTTCCAGCAGGTGAACGGTTACTCCCTGATCTGGCTGGCGATAACGGAATTTGGCTGTACAAGTAAACGTTTCGGATGGCTTCTTATCACTCACCCAGCTAACGTTGGTCGCCAAGAGACTCTTCGAGTACAGACGGATATGATCAGAGCCTTCACCGACGATCAAGACGTTGCGCTCCAGATCTTTGTCTACAACAAACCAAGGCTGTCCGCTCGTTCCATGACCTCCGCCTATCCCTAAGCCTTGTCGTTGACCCAGGGTGTAGTACATCAGTCCGTCGTGCGTACCGATGACTGCTCCATCTACGGTCTCGATATTTCCTGGTTTGGCAGGCAAATAGTTTTGCAGGAACTCGCGGAAGTTGCGCTCTCCAATAAAGCATATTCCTGTACTGTCCTTCTTTTTCGCTGTATACAGTCCTGCTTTCTCTGCGATCTCCCTTACTTGAGGTTTCGGGAGATGACCAATCGGGAACATCGTTTTGGAAAGCTGTTCTTGGCCCAATACATTCAAGAAGTAAGTCTGGTCCTTGTTGTTGTCTGCGCCACGAATCAGCTTGTACTCGCCGTCGATGTACTTGACCTGCGCGTAATGGCCGGTAGCAATATAATCCGCCCCCAGATCCATGACCTTGGCGAGAAGCTCACCGAACTTGATTTCACGGTTGCACATGACATCCGGATTCGGTGTACGTCCCCGTTTATATTCATCCAAAAAATACTGGAATACCTTGTCCATGTATTCTTTTTCAAAGTTTACCGTGTAATATGGAATGCCGATCTGTTCACAGACGCGCCGGACATCCTGGAAGTCTTCTTCCGCCGTGCAGTGGCCGAATTCATCGGTATCATCCCAGTTTTTCATGAAGATGCCGATGACGTCATATCCCTGTTGCTTAAGCAGGTAAGCCGTCACGGAGGAGTCGACTCCGCCGGACATGCCGACAACGACGCGTGTATCTTCTGGTCGCTTCATAAGTCTTTCTCCTCTTATTCAATTTGTACCCTTACAGATTACCATGTTTCGCAAAACAAATCATGTTTTGTTGCACTTTTGCCGGTTAGAATGAAAAAACGCCTGACGCGTAGTTGGCGCCAGACGTTTGGTAGCAAGGTTAAGCCTGCGTAGATTCATCCTTGATTTCCGCGCGAAATCCCTCGATGCTTTCTTCACGACGCTGATTTTTTGCTTCAAGGTTTGCTCTTTCCTCAGCAGAAATCTCTCCAGCATGAGCCGCCAGATAATCTTCGGACTCACGAATGCTCTCTTCGGTATTGGAAATCATCTGTTGAAGCTTTTCTGCGTTGTCAGAACGGTCATCCGGCTTCGCCATAATCGATACGCCTCCTACAAAGGGTTATATTCAACACCTTTACCATTGTGCGCCAATCATGGTTTCTTTATGTACCCGTGTTATAATAGAAGAAACGGATTAAACGAAAAAGAGGGTTTCACCTATGGCTTCCTTAGATTTGTTGGAAAGAAAGCTGCTTCGGATCATCTCTGATACCGATCCTGTCCGCCTGAAACGACAATGGGTGAAGGGGCAGCAAAAGATACCTGAATCCGAAGTGGAACAGCGCATGCGTATCGATCTTCTCTTGCGCAGACTCGACAAGCTACCTGAGGCCAAGCGTCAAGAAGTGCTTGCGCTACTCAAATGGTTTAGCTGGTAGAAGATTAGCGGATGGACGTTCCCAGACGCCACTGGCCGTCTATCCGATTCATTTGCTTCCTATCCACGATCGCATCTTGATTCAGAGGTCCGTAGATGTGCGGATACAGCAATCCATCCTTCGCAGGCTCGTATTTGACTTCCGAAGTCGTTTTCGTTTCATCGATAACGAGTACATACAACTCTTCATCAAACTGTGCGTAGACGCGGTTTGCTACCTTTTCAAGCAGCTCGTCCCCTTTTGTCGCGTGAATAAAGCCTTCCTGCTCGTAATCGCGCGGCAAATAGTGATCCTTGTCCATCCACTTTTCCCAGTATGCTTTTGGTACCATGCAGTAAATGATAGAGTCTTGCATGTTTCTCCTCCAGATTCGATTATTTTTTTGGCATTGCTTTGTTCAGGTGACGCATAGCTTTATCATAGAACATCTGATCCATTCGCCCCTGATCATGTCGCCATTGAATGAAGTTACGCAGAGAGTGCAGATCCACCCAAGCATCCTTCGCTTGCGGATTGCGGTCAGGTACCTCTCCCGTTATTTCACCATCGTAGACAAGCTTCGCCATCTCGGTTGGGTGCATGCCGATCTGATAAGCGATTTGGTGTAAAGCTATTTTCATGGAACCTCCCCTTGCTCTTCATGGGATACATCTTATCTTCCGTCTATTGTGCCAGTCTTTTCGAATGATGCCAAGCCCCAAGCCCTACTCCCAAAGGATGTACCTTCCTCCCTTGCGTTTTGCTACAATGGACAGAGGATTTTAAGGAAGGGGCGGTATCCCATCATGACAAAACAACGAGATCAACCACGAAAGAAATGGTTCCAGCGAAAACGTATCTGGATTCCCCTTCTTTTCATCGCTTTCCTGTTTGTTAACAACAGCTCTTATCTTGCAAAAGAGCCAGAAGGCGAGCCTTTTTTACTTGCTCATCGCGGGATGGCACAAACCTTTCATATGGAGAACATCACCAATGAAACTTGTACGGCGGAACGGATTTATCCACCGGAGCATCCGTACCTGGAAAATACGATTCCTTCCATGCAGGCGGCTTTTGATGCAGGCGCGGACGTTGTCGAGCTCGATGTACAATGGACCAAAGACAATCGGTTCGCCGTGTTTCATGACTGGACGCTCGACTGTCGGACAAACGGTACCGGTGTCACGAGAGATTATACCTTGGCCGAATTACAACAGCTCGACATTGGCTACAACTACACAGCGGATGAAGGAAAAACTTTTCCCTTCCGCGGAAAAGGGATCGGCATGATGCCCTCTCTCGATGATGCGCTACAAACATTCCCCGATCGCTCGCTGCTTATCCATATCAAAAGCAATGACCCACTCGAGGGGAAAGCGTTGGCGGATGTTTTGGCAGCATTGCCTGCCGAACGACTGGCACAGCTCTCTGTTTATGGTGGTGACAAGCCAATCGAGACATTGAAACAACAACTGCCCCAGCTGCGCGTGATGTCTGTGGCGACAATGAAAAGCTGCCTGATTCCGTACATCGCAGCAGGTTGGTCTGGATATGTACCAGAAGCCTGTGCGCAAACCCAATTGCATATTCCTGATCAAATTGCCCCATGGCTCTGGGGTTGGCCGAATCGTTTCATGGCAAGAATGGAAGCAAATGACACCCGCGTGATCCTAGTCGCAGGCAGTGGAGATGTGTCGCAAGGCTTTGATGTTCCGACTGATTTAAAACGAGTGCCTAAAAGCTTTACAGGGGGAGTATGGACGAATCGGATTGATCTGATCGGTCCAGCCTTTCACGATAACGCAGAAAAATAATGAAACGATTCTCCAACATATTCGTATATACTTATACGGAATAGACTTCCAACCTAACTAGGAGTGATTGATATGCTCAAGAAGCTTTTGAAAAATTTACTCGGTAATCACTCATCTTCGCACAAGTACCGGAAATACAGCAGCAGCGATTACAAGCATCGCAGAAAATACAGCTCTAGCAATCGGTACGGACATTCCCATTACGGCAGCTCCCATTATAAAAGAAAGCACTCCAGCCGTAGCTTCTTCAGCAGTTAAACAACTGTTTAACAAATGGTCAGACAACAAAACTCCGCTAACGCTAGCGGAGTTTTTTCATCATGTCGCTCTCCGGTCATTTTTGAATCTTCCCATAATAACGGTGTTGTAGTAATTGCCATCGGAAAGAACCTTGTCGTTTTTGAGTACCCCTTCGATTTCAAAGCCAAACCGTTTGTACAGCTCAATTGCCTTCTCATTCGTTTCCATTACATTCAACGTCATTTTGGTAATGTGGTTGGCGTCTGCCCAGGCAACCGATTCTTGCAAGAGATTTTTCCCAATGCCGTAACCCCAGAACTCTTGTAGGACGCATACACCAAACTCTACTTTGTGGGCAAATCTGTTTAAGTAAACACCTGCACATCTGGAAAACCCGACAATCCGATCCTGTACAACAGCAACTAAAAACAAGTTTCTTGGACTTTCTGCATCCGTATTGATGATCTGTTCGAATCCTTGCACATCGATGAAAGCCTCTCCTCTTTCTCTGTCCAAATTTTCAGTCTCCCCATCGATTTGCAGTCGCAGGTCCGACAACTGTTGTGCATCTGTTTTCATTGCAGAGCGAATCGTGTAGGATAACCCATTCACAGAAAGTAGTTGTTGGCTGATTATCATCATTTTTCTCCTATTGGTAAAATTTTGGCCTTTCATTCTAACATAGGTAGAAGTCTTTGTGAATCTTCTCTCTTCTCTCTTCATAACTAGAGAGAGGAAATCATTTTGTTTACATAACATTTATTATGTCTATTTATACGACTGACTGTAGATATGCTACAATAAGGAAAAGGAGCGTGCTCGCATGAATTTTTCCAAATCATTTTATTATACGGTCGATCATTCCAAGGTAGAGGAATATAAGAAGATGCTCGATCTAATGAAAATCCCCTACATCGTGGAAGCACCGATCGTCTTGCTGAATCAAGGAGCGAATGAATACTCCTTTGTTTTTCCTGACATGTCAGGTCGTCTCTACGGAATGGTGAGCAAGTTATTTCAAGAGGATGGCAAGCCTTATCCGAAGAAATGAACATAGGCAAAAAAAAGGACCCAATGACTGGGTCAAAATAGGAAGTGGAGAGAATGCATGCTATGTAATATATTCTAACATGTAAAAAGCAAATGTCAAACAAACTTTCGAATTTCCTGTGTTTTATGTTAGGTTTTGTTACATATATACTCTCGTCTTTGTGCGGAAAGGAAAGAACCCTAGCGATGAGTCCATTTTCACGTAAGGGTTCTATACGCACACCTATGCATGTACATTGGTAATCTTCTCCATATCGATCCATTGACTGCCCTTTTGGTTTGCTAATTGAACACGTCTCGCCTTCGGGTCTACCCATTTGACCACACCCCACATGCTGCACGTATTCCCCCGCTCCCCCTCAAAGGACACACACCAGCTCACATTCAAGGGATAATTCTCTCTTGCCGAATCTCGCAGCATGTACATAAATGCCTCTCTTTCTTTGTCCGTTACATCAAGGTTGCCGTTATTCACACTTTTCCACCCGCCTATTTACGAACATTTGATTATCCAGATACTCATCCTATGTGGGAAATTGTAATTACATTATAGTGATTACGAACATAAGTTCGCAACCCTTTTTTCAATTTCTTCATTTGAACCCATGATAGCCTTATGAAAGTTTCCTCTGTAAAAGTCTCCCCATTTGTTCAGCCAAGATTTGTTGTGAAATTGGACTTTTAATCACTTCTTGATAAGATCCTTCGTTCTTTGGTAGGAATCTGTAAGAAAAAAGCCGTTTTCCAATTGATTTAGGAAAACGGCTCTTGCTTTAGTTAGACAATTCCTGTGGTTGATGCTGCGGTCTTTTCTCAACCAGCTCCAAAAACTTTCCGAAGGTAGAAGCCAGTATTTGCTGAAAAAGCATACCGAGAACAACGGGAAGAGCAACAGGCGCAGGAAAGTACGTGATTGCCATAACTGCACCCGCACTAATGTTTCGCATTCCACTGTTGAAGGTTAACGTGACGATCACATCACGCTCCCATCCGAACAGCCTTGCGATCCCCCACCCCATCAAATAACCCAAAATGGCTACTACCAGTACAAGGACCGCCATTCCTACCAGTTTAGCGTCCATCATATGAAAGTAAGACGAGACCATCGAGCTGTTGATCGCGACGACAACACCCATTCCCATCTTAGAAAATGGCGCTAATTTGGGTGCCAGCGTTTTTTTGACGTTCCCATTTGATAAATGATTGAGCAGCATACCGACAAGCGATGGCAACACGATCATATAAAACAAACCCTTCATCAGTTCAGCTAAATCCATCTCGACTGTTGCCCCTAAAAACAAGGACATCCCCATCGGAACAACTAATGGGGAGAGCATCGTATCCAACAAAATAATGGATAGCGTCAGTGCGATGTTCCCGAAATATATTGATGACCACAAAAAGCTCGTGATCCCTGTGGGAATTAAAGCAGCCAACAAAAAGCCCGTGATGACATGGATATCATCTGGATAAAACAACCGAGCCATTGACCAAGCAATCAGCGGCATAAGTGCATGAAGAATCAACAAGTTGACGATTAAAGGGAGCGGTCTGGTCAGTACCTTTGCAAATTCTTTAAATCCTGAGCCCAGACTGCCGGCAAATGTCATGAAGGCAAACACCCAAGGAGACAAAAAAGCAAATGGCTGCAAATTTGTCCCGGCTATTACCCCAATGGCAACACTACTCGGCGTTAGTATGGGCATGATTTTCTCAAGCGATCGATTCAGTTTGGCTAACCCGTTCATCTAATACACCTCAAGTCTCGTCCTTTGATGCTATTGATGTGAGGTATGTTATCATGAACAGATTATCGTTACAAGACCAAAGTTCATTATTAGATTGCATACGCGCTATTTATTCGCAATTTCACCTTGCATACTTTCGCGCACGGGAGTAAAGCCTATGACGGAAAGGAGGTATTTTATGAACGGAATGGATTGGGTAGAATTTATCCGAAAAACCGAAGATAAGATGTATCACCTCCATCGAGCGATAGATGGAATCTGTAATGATCCCGACTACAAGGAATCAGTTACTACCTTGACAGAAGTGGTAAGAGATTATCAAGTACTTGTGGAAAAAGCCAAGGGTGAATTACGCGGTATCGACCTCCATCGAGATCGAGCGCGCGCGCATCATTACGATCATGATCACCACTAGCCAATATAGACTCCCAGTCAGGGAGTTCTTCTTCGTTAGGAAATCACAGAATTTTCATTTTAATCATTCCGTCAAAATATAAATAGGAAGAACCTCACTCTACGCATGTAGTGTGTGAGGTTTTGGAAGTAGGTTAGCCCTTCATTTTCTTTTCAATTTCTTTTAAGGATTTCTTCTTCTGGCATGCGGCTTTTACATCAGTTGGCCACGGCTCGTCACTTAGTCTTTGCAAATCTTTTATCAATCGCTTATCAGCAGTCACATGAATATTGGCATCTGGGAAGGCCTCTTTTAATTTCTTTCCGACTTCTTTTTGAATCGATTCCAGATTGAACCGATTAAAATTCGTCACTTGAATAGCCACATCGAGCTCTTTATCGATTTGCACAGCCACTATTTTGTCTATGCCCTTCACGCTAGCTGTAATTGCTCTCGCTCGCTCTTCCCATTGATAATGTCTGACGGGAACAGGCATGCACAACGGCTCCGCTTCCGTTTTTTGCTTCGTTTCTGTACCAGATTGCTTCGTACACCCTGTTACGGTCAAAGCAAAAGCCAACGTCAGCACCACGAAAGTTGCCCGCACACAAAACACCTCCTGACCAAAATCACCTGTTACTAGCTTGACCTGGAACGGAGGAAGTATGTAAAGAAAAAAGCGGTGACTCCTCTGCATAATTTGAGTCACCGCGGACCCCAAGAACATTACGAGTCCTATGTACAAGGATATAAAAAATCGCATCGAAACGCGATAGGAGATAACTGGATAGTGAATGCGAGCAAAAAAAATCCCAACCAACAGAAAGTGGTTGGGGCGTACGGGGTAGTACGCATATGTCATACGTGAATAATGTAAGCATATAGGACTTCACTTCTGTTGACAACGAACAATAATAGGTACATTTACCTATAGATGGAATAAAAAAATGGCGCCGACTTTGACTGCATCATTTAGTCGAACGCGTGGAATAGAATCCCCAAGATTGGATTATACTAGCTAGCTTGGATTACTTTTCTATTATCATGAAAACTCATCGTTTACGCTATGCGAAAATAATGGTAATAGGTGAAAATCTTACCTATAAAGCATGATCCATCATAGAAACCCTCTGCTGAAATGTGTGATTCGCAACAAAAAATCCAGCCAGAAGTTGCTAATCGTGTTATGATATCCCTGTAAAATATTGAGGAGTTGAGATCATGAATAGAGAGCAATGGACAGCGGTCGATCACTATTTTACGGATAAATTACTGGAAGCCGATTCCGTTCTAGACACAGTTCTTCAAGTGAACGCAGCTGCAGGTCTGCCAGCTATCGATGTAGCACCCAATCAAGGTAAGCTTCTTCATCTGTTAGCACGGATCCAAGGCGCTCGTTCGATTTTGGAAATTGGCACTCTCGGTGGATACAGTACCATCTGGCTAGCCCGCGCACTCCCTGCTGGCGGTCGTCTCATTACTCTCGAATATGATCCGAAGCATGCAGAAGTTGCACAATCGAACATTACCCGCGCAGGACTGGATCAGATCGTGGAAGTGAAGGTCGGACTTGCCCTTGATTCTCTCATCCAACTTTACAAAGAAAATCAGGGTCCTTTTGATTTTATTTTTATCGATGCAGATAAAAAAGGAAACCCCGACTATTTTCAATGGGCATTGAAGCTCTCGCGCAAAGGTACTGTAATTATCACGGATAATGTTGTACGAAGTGGTCAAGTCGTGGACGAAACAAGCACAGATCCCAATATTGTCGGTGTACGTCAATTCACCGACATGGTAGCGGAAGAGCAACGTGTCAGTGGAACCGTTGTACAGACAGTTGGCAGCAAGGGCTATGATGGCTTTGCGATCATGCTTGTCACCGGGGAGAACTAGTCTTTTTCACTTTCAAAGGTTGTAACGAGTAGGAGTGTGTACATCTTGTTTACGCTTTGTTTACCTAGCTTTATGCTCATCGCTAATGTCATTTTGGTTCTCACGGTACTGTCGTTGATTATCAAAGTGTTGGTGAAGAGAGAATAGCTAACTTTTTTGGAGGTGCTTTTCCTTGGAGCCATTGCGTGATCAGTTCCTTGATTTACGAGAAGTAACAGAGGCAGATCTCCCTGTATTTTTCACTCAGCAATTGGACAAATCCGCTCATAGGATGGCGGCCTTTACTGTCAAGAACCCTGAAGATAGAGATGGATTCACCGCTCATTGGACAAGAATTTTGAACAATGATTCGATTGTGAAAAGAACCATTGTCATGAATGGGCAAATTGTCGGTAATGTTTCGTGCTTTGAGCTGTTTGGCTTGCCTACGATTGGATACTGGATTGACAAAAGCTTTTGGGGCAAAGGTATCGCGACAAATGCACTTTCTCTCTTTTTAGAGGAACTCCGAACACGTCCTGTATATGCGCGTGTCGCCCATGACAACATCGCATCCATTCGTGTGTTAGAAAAAAACGGTTTTCAGCCTTTCGGTGTCGATCAGGCATTTTCGGAAGCACGCGGCGAAGAAGTGGAAGAACTCATTCTGGTCAAACACACATGCCTATGAGGTTAGAAGCGCTTACCGTGAGCGCTTCTCCTCTTTTTATGCAGCGATTATTTTTGAATTCGAAAAAGACATCCTACATGCAAGATTCGGTCACAGAGCAACATGGTAGCTACATTGTCGCGTCCGCTCGACTGCGGAGTCACACCCTCTGTACAGCACTTCATAAAATGCGCCATTTCCCCTACAAAGCCCCGCAAATACAGATCTTTCACCCCTCCTGACATGGTGGAGATGGAAGGGCTGAAAACAGTAACTTGCTCCGTCAATGATTTCCATGATGCAGCATCCGTTGGCAACGATTGATGAATCGTGACCGTTTCGATATCATTCGCCCGCATATATCCGTGGTCAAATGTAACGAGCAAACTTTCGCTTTCCTTTGACCATGCACTCATTCCCGCAAAATAAACACTCCCGACAACCCCATTTTCAAATTGCAAGGTGAGACTGTTCGCAATCCTTCGGTTATCGTTATTGCTAAACCCGGCGACTTGCGATACTTCACCGAACAAGTACCGCATCAAATCAACCATGTGAATGGCGACAAGCTTCATGAACTCTTCCTCGTTCGTACAAAATGGCGTGCTGTCAACAGCGAATGTCAATTGAAAAGAGCGCACCTCTCCCAGTGTCCCCTCTGAAATCCATTCTTTTACTTTCATGTAGCAAGGCGCAAAGCGTTTCATAAACCCCACCATCAGCACAACTCCGGCTTGATCGGCTGCATCTGCGATCTGAGCCGCTTCTTTTGCATTCCATCCCAACGGCTTGTCCACGTACACATTTTTGCATGCACGAACGCAATCCAGCGCCAAAGAAAATTGATCATGTGGCTGGGCTACGATTACCACTCCATCGCAATGTTCCTGTTGGAGCATGATTTTATAGTCGTCGTACGCTGTCCCCCTGCTTCCGAATCGCTGGAGGGCAGCTTTCGACCGTTCCATACTGCGAGTAGCAATTGCCTGGATGACCGCCCCCGCTTCCACGGCCGATGGAATGATATTGGTTGTCGCATGAAAGCCGGCTCCGATAAAACACAGTTTTGAATTGCTCACTATTTTCTCTCCCTTTCATTCAGTAGGGTCTCTGATATATTTCGATCATATCCCTGCTGATAAAACGAAAAAAGGACACCTGTCCCTTTTTAAAAGAAAGAGTCCCTCATAGTAATCACCTTTATTTAAATTGATCTACCGCTTGTATCAGCCTCAGAAGCTGCTCCGGTTCGATCACAATTTTCCCCTTCGTGATGGATAAATAATGATTCTCTTTCAACCGTTTGATTGCCCTGTTGACCGATCTGATGCTAATGCCCAAACGTTCCGCCATATGTTGACGCTTCAAGGGTATAATCGCTGCCTTGTTATCGACCGCATACTCCTGGGCAAGCTGGATTAGAAGAGACGCCATATTATAGAGAACCGGATAAAAAATGTTTTCTCCGATCTTGGAAGACCGATGATGAACCTTGTTGGCAATCGTTCTGGCGAGTACCTTCGCAAAGACGTGACTGCTTTCAAAACAAGCGAGAAAGTCCTCACAACTCATTTGGAGCGTCGTGCAGTTTGTAATCGATTCGACTGTACAATCATAGCGGTGAACCCCCGCCAATAATTCTGTATCTCCAATCCATGTATACGGTTCTGTATCGGTAAATGCATAGACATTGCCATTGTCAAACTCGTTTACGATCCTCATCGTCCCTGCGCAGATGATATATACATGACGGATGACTTCATCTTTTTTGCAAATGACAGTATGCCTGGGAAATTTCCTGACGATAAAGCGGTCACGGATCTCAGAGGGGACATCCGTCAACATGCTGCCCAGCTTCTCGTACTTTTTTGTCAATTGGGAGAGCTGCATATGGTTGCATACTATCGAAAGCATTCGTCAAAATCTTCCTACTTGTGTTATAATAAAAGTACAGTATTTACTTCTTACCGAATTTTTGAATAACCAATACAATTGAACACGGTAGTTCTTAAGATGATCTCCTGAATCAGCGAGGGTCATCTTTTTTGTTCTTTCTAGCAAACATCACATGACGAGAGGTTGTAGATTCGATGGAAACGTTGCCTTGCCAAGGCTGTAAAGGATTATGCTGTGGTCCTGTTCCTATAACAGAGAAGGAATTTAAAATGATACACAAGAAATTGAAAGCGCTTCCAAAAAAGCTCCGTGACGATCTGAAAAATCAACCGAGAATGTTCGGAACTTGTATCTTCTACGACATGCAAAAAGATCAGTGTGGTATCCATAGCGCTCGACCGGAAGTTTGTCGCGCTTTTGGATATCACACAGACCTTGTCTGTTTTCGCAAACCGGAATTGGCAACGAAGGAAACGCTGACCTTTAAGGAGAAACAGATTGGGTATTTGAGTATTGATTTTACTTGGAAGCATTTTTAAAGAAATGGAGCTGAGAGATTTGCGCGTACATCTTGCCTGATCACATAGGTAGGCAACAAAATGCGCGCTTTAAGGGCCTTCCAATCGCAGTAATGCGACTGGAGGGCCTTTGTATTGGCTGATGGATGGACGGCTGCCTTCGTTAACATTAATCAGCTATCATTACCCGAGAGCATTCATCACGCTGCATCTCCATTAGGTATTTAGTTGCAGACAGATTTTCCCCAAGTAATGGCTGTTGATCGTAGCATGAGCTTTAGAGGCATCTTCTAGAGCAAAGATATGGCTGATATGAACGGATAGTCGATTGCGGGTGATGTAACGCTGAAGCCTGCCAATGATTTCAGGATCTGGTTCGCCGTTATATCCTTCTATTCTGATTCCTGAGGATGTCCGTAATTCAGGGCGTATCCCATGAGGGTATGCGACGCGTCCTCCAGCACGGATACAGCCAATTGCATGATTTGCGGCCTCTCCTGCTGCGGTGAACAGAGCCGCGTCGAATCCATCTGGGGCAAATTTCATTGCCATCGAAAGGATATCCCCCGCTTTACCATTCACGACCGCATCGCAGCCAAGCTTTTTTACCATGGCAACACCGTCTTCACCTGACGCAATCGCAAATACACGGGCTCCCAGGCTTTTCGCGAGCTGGACCGCCATATGACCTACCCCTCCGCTTGCGCCGAAAATCATAACAGATTCTGCTTGTTGAAGATTCAGTACATCTTCCAGTCCGCGTAGTGCGGTAATACCGACTCCGGATATGACCGCTGCTTCCTGCCTGGTTAATCCCTCTGGAATACGGGACACATATTGGGATTCAACAGCTGCGTACTCTGCATAGAAGCCGCCTTTCGGATTTAGAAACCCAGGTGCATAGACCAGATCTCCCAAGTTAACATTTGAAACTTTCTCCCCCCGTGCAACAACCGTGCCGGATCCTTCAGAACCGAGAATGTAAGGGAATTGCGGATTCAAACTCAGCATTTCCGCGTATCCGCCTTGCCGTTCGAATGCGTCCCATTCTCCCACACCGGCATATGCTAATCGAATCAACACGTCGTCCGGACCAATTTTAGGCATATCGACCTCCTGCAGCCGTAATTCTTCCGGACCCCCAAATCTATTCAGCACTACAGCCTTCATCTTATCTGGAATCTTATTCATGCTTACCTCCTCAAATCAACACATGTTATCTTGCATCCATGAATCTATCATATTAACATGTCAATAGTTGTCATGGTTAATAGAGAAGGAGTGCATCAGTGATGTCCAAAGCCAAGCTGCTGTTCGACCTTATTATGTATGTGAATGCCAGTCGCCGTTTTACGGCTCAAGATGTGGCTCATGAATTCAATGTTTCCGTACGGACGGCTCATCGGTATCTGACTGAATTAAGTGAGATGGGCGTTCCGCTCTATACAGAACCTGGCCGCAGCGGTGGTTATCGCGTATTGGACAATCGGATATTACCTCCCATTCTACTAAACGAGAACGAAGCATTTTCCATCTTCTTCTCATTTCAATCGCTGAAATATTACATTTGAGATTGACATCGACTCGGTATCGAAGAAACTTTATACAAGCCTCCCCATCGATACGAGAAAGAAGATCGATCGCCTCGACGAGGTTTTTTCATTTTGGAACAAAAAGAGAAGCATCCCGTCTAAAAATCTGAAAGAAGTCGTGGAAGCGGCCACTGAGCAACAAGTCGTTCAAATCAAATATATGTCAAAAGACGGTACTTCTTTGAGGGAAGTAGCTCCAATTGGCGTCTACGCCTATGATGGCTTTTGGTATATGCCTGCCATCGTTATGGACACCAACGAGGTGAAACTGTTTCGTACGGACCGAATTGTAACACTTAACAAGGTAGAGCGGACATTTGTTCCCAGGATCACACTTCACGATTGGCTGCTTAGCCATACCGAACTAGAACCAGTTACACCCATACGGCTTTACGTTGAGCTATCCAGAGAAGGACTTCGTCAGTGCCGAAGCCAGCCTTGGCTGGAACCACATATCGTCATGCAGAATGAGGATTTCGGTTATATAGACACCGTTATTGATCACAAGGAAATCGAATTCGTCTCCCAGTACTTTTTCCGGTTAGGTACTGAAGCTAAAGTATTAGAGCCAGAGAGGATCGTGAATCGTATCATCATACTATCCCAAAAACTTCTACAACATTACACAGTAATGAATCATACTGACAAACCATAAATAGTGATAGGGACACTGCCTAGTTGGACAGAGTATGTTTGTGGTAAATAAGCAGAAGAACCAATAGATTTTCAATAATTGATAGGATCATCCGAAAATTAGTTTTAGACGCAACGTCAGAATGAAGCAAATCATGGATCTCAACTGAATAATCATGTTATAGACTGCCTTTGCCTCATTGAACGATCGTTCCCGTTCGTTCAGCAACCCTCTACACTTCATACGCGATAAAAAATGCCGAGGAAGGCAGCATCACTTCATCCGCCATAGGTAGTGTATGAGAAGGAGGCTAATTATGCAGAGGAAGAGTACAAATGTAGGTAGAGGGTCAGCAGTAATGACTGGGGTGTTATTAATAGTCGGGTTGGTTACAGGTATATTAAGTGTTGTTCCTGTTATAGATGGAGCAGACTACCTTGTCAGGGCTTCTACAAATGAAAACCAGGTACTACTAGGAGCGTTTTTCCAGTTGCTAATGATTGTTGCATATGTTGGTATTCCTATATTAATGTATCCGATTTTAAGTAAGCATCATAAAGGTTTAGCTCTTGGATCTGTTGCTTTTGGCATCATTGCGGGTGTGTTCATTATGATTGGTGTAATCATTCTTTTGTTGCTTTTGTCAGTAAGCCACGAATTTGCAAAAGCTGGAACTTTGCATGTATCTTATTTTCAGACCCTGGGTGGCTTGTTGCGGGAAGGACGTGATTTGGTAAACCATGTGGCAACGACACTGGCATTTGTTTTGGCGATGCTCTTGTTCAATCACATATTTTACCAAACAAGATTAGTTCCACGTTGGTTGGCAGGCTGGGGTCTTATTGGGTCTACATTGTCCATATTGGCAAGCTTGTTATTTATGATTCGCTTCATCGGTTTGGATGCAACCTACATGATGTTGAACATTCTAATAGCCTTTCAACAATTGGTTTTGGCTGTATGGCTAATCATGAAGGGATTCAACCCAACGGACTATGAATTGAAATGGCAGAAAAAAGGCTAAAGAGCGAAACGTCTCATTTCAAAGGGATGCCTCAAGACTGTTTACTTGAGACATCCCTTTTTCTTTTACACGCATTCACGCATCCCTTTACTCCACACTTATCAAAACGTTCTCCAACGCATCCAACGCCTGTTCGGCGTCTGCACCATCCGCAGTCAATACGACCGATTGTCCTTTTGAAACTGCAAGGGACATGACGCCGATAATACTCTTGGCATTCACCTTCTTCTCATCCTTGTTCAATCCGATTTCACTGGAAAAAGAGGCTGCCACTTTCACAAACAAAGTAGCCGGACGCGCGTGTAATCCCTGTGCCAGCTGGACGATGACCTGTCTCTCTCTCATTTGATTCACTCCTATCCCTTTCTTGTAATATACCTACAGGCCTTCTATAGCAGTCAGCAGTTCTTCTACCTGATCCACGCGAGTCAATCCCGTTTCCTTGTCGACGATGGAAGTATAAATGTGCGGAATAACCTGCTTTGCACCTGCTGCGAGGCATACCTCCACAATCGGACGAATCGAAGCTGCATCGATCCCGCCAGTCGGCTCAAAAACGGGAATCCCGTAACGTACGGCTGCTTCTGCCATCGCTTTGATTTCGTTTAGCCTTTCCAGCCCGTCTACTGGATAAAATTTGACCGAGTGTACGCCAATCTCTGCCAGCATCGCGGCGGCTGCATCGCAAGAGAGTAGTTCTGACACTTTGTTGCTCATTGGTCCCGTGGTGACATGAACTTTTCCTGATTGTCCGCCGGGGGCAATCAATGCATTCACGATGGTATGTGTGTTGCCGACTGCCTGTAGCCCCCCGAGTGTATAGCCTGCTGCCGGAAATACCTGATTAACGTGATCCGGTTGTGTCTGCACCGCGACTTCTGCGACCTTTTTCCATTGCGTAGGATCACCTGCGCCCAGCCCTACAGACACGGGTACACCTGCTTGCTGATATTGTTCAACAGCGGTTATCGCTGCTTCTACAGTCGCAAATCCTTTGACCAAGATCCCGATCAGAGCGCGGCCATCAGCGACGGAACATATTTGTTTTGCGTTTTCTACATCCCTTGCCAAAACGTTTAAACGAATTTTCGGTGTCCCCACTTTTGTTATTCTCCTTCTCCCGTTTTTTGCAGCAGTTCCTTCATTCGCGCTGCAATGATATGTTCTTGCCCTTCGTGAAACGGTCGTGGATCAAAGGCAATTACTCCCGTATTCACATAATGGTTGCGGGTAAAAATAGCTGGATTTCCTTGCTCCAGTTGGCGTGTAAGTTCCCGAGCCGTCATTCCCGACACTCGTTCGTCAAGCTGAACTTGCACACGATAGATCGCCCGGCCCGCCTCATCTTGTGCGATCACTGCTTTCACACCGGGCAAGCTGTTCAGTTCTCCTGCCAGCCACTCCACTCGCCTCTTCTGCTCGGGAACATTTTGCTTTTCCGGGTCGTACTGTCCAAGCGCTGCAAGCAAGCCTGCAATCGCTTCCTTTCCTACCTTCATGGCACGACCGACGCCTTTGTATTGCGCGCGACATGCGGCCACCAGATCGGCACGGCCTGTGATAAAACCAGACGTTGGTCCACCGATTGCTTTTCCGCCACTGTAGATGACCAGATCGGCACCCAACGCTACATAGCGCCGTAGGTCCTCCTCCGCGGCTGCGTCAACAATTACCGGGAGTCCAAACTCAAGACCAATTTGAATCATCTTGTCTAGCGACTGCATCCCTTTTTGAATCGCATGGTGTGATTTGACATACAGCAGCGCTGCTGTATGATCATCAATCGCTTCTCGCAAATGGTCTTCTTCTACGTGATTCGCATGACCGACCTCTACGACTTTCCCACCACCCAGTGCAATCATCTGTTGAACGGAAGCGCCAAAGTGCACCGCGTGTCCTTTTTGGATGATAATCTTGTTATTCAACCCTTCGGAGTAAGGAAGCCGCTCGATCAAACTCAGATGGCAACCAGCTATGACTGCCGCTACACTAATGGCAATACCAGCAGCTGCTCCTGAAGTAGGACAACCGTCTTCTGCACCGGTCGCCTCTGCGATATGACGACCTGCCACAATCATCAGCTCACTGATTTCTACATAATCCATGGCGGCTTCTCCCATGGCCTGTGCGATAGAAGGATGGACGGCACTTGCACCCAGTGCCGTCATCTTACCGCTTGCGTTAATGACTTGCTTCAGCCCTAGCTGCTGATAGATTCCCATGGTTTGCCCTTCCTTCCTATGAAAACTCTTCTCTCCAGCCTCATTGTGTCGGGATCGGGAAAATGGCGCCGAGGATCATGGCGCCGATAATCGCACCACCCGCAATCGGTTTATTGTAATAGTAGAAAATCGCTGCACCTGCTGTTGCGCCGAGTCCAACTGGAATCGAAGCCATAATCGCAGAAATGACAATCAATGGACCTAAGTAACGACCTGCTGCATTTCCAGCTCCCATCATGACATCCGCACCAAAGGTAGAGTTCGATGCGTTGATCGTGTACTTCCGAATCAAAATAATGACGGTACCAATGACGAGGCCTAAGAATGCACCTGTTTCCAGCGCCAAAGGAAAAGAAGTCAACGGAGCTGTAAAGCCTGCTCCCAACATCAATGCGGGAACGCCAATCCCGATACCTGTTTGCAACGAGCCGCCAATATCGAGAATCCCAACCAGCGGTCCCTCCAAAACGCGGGCGAACAGAAAGCTCGCACCAAACGCAGCAGCCGCACCGTATCCGCCACCCTTGATCCCCGCCTCCAGCATCGCAACGATGGCGATATCGTTAAAGGCACCGACATGATACACATAGTAAAGATGGGTACCCGCAAAAATTCCTGAAGACAAGCACGCCACAAAAAGGGGAAATGCCCATTCTGAATACCAAAACCCTTTTGCCTGCAATTCACCCATTACTTTTTCACCACCGATCCGAATGTTTCATGAAGCTCAATCAACCACTGTGGAATTTCCACGTACATACTCTTCAAGAGCGCGACATCAAAACCACGGAAGAACCCACTGAATACAAACAAGAGAATGACTGCAATAAACATGGATTTCGTAATTTTGTTCCAACCACTGTCATCCAGGCCTTTACCGATCAAAATACCCAAGACGATTCCAGGTACCGCATTCCCCATGACCAAGTGCGACAAACCGCCCAAGACCGTTCCCCAAATCCCTGTCCGCTTGCCTGCATCCATCGCAGCCATCCAGAACACAATCGGCATGATCGGATTGATCAACCAGTTCGCAGCCGGCACCAGTACCTTCGTCGCCACCAGCTGCATCGACTCAGGAATTGCCGTCGCGGTTGAGTTCAGCAGGGTGACGACAACCACACCAACCGCTGCTCCAGCAATAGCCATTTGCTTCGGATTGTGCAATGTCTCTGCGACATTCTTGTTTCGCCAGAGCAGCACGGCCGCCGCCCAGTTCGGGATGACGCGATGATCCACATCTTGTGTCAACGCACCCGCACCGACAACAGACGCCCATGAGTTAAACAAAAAGCCAAGTCCAAATGAAAAGTGGGAAATGGGATCGCCTGCACATGCGTTCAACTCTCCAAAAGTCCGGAATGCTCCCATCCCTTGGACATTCGGTGCATGGAACATCCTCGCCGCTCCCGCACCAACACCGAAGCCGACCAATGCTCCGATGACGATCGACTTCAACACAATCATCAAAGTAACCATGAATCTACCCCCTGTCTGCTTCTATCGCTGACGAACCAACTGCCCTATACCCGCAGTCTGCTCGGTTTGCTGCTGAAACGTTATGTTTTCTACCTGCACCATTCCCAGCCTTACTTGAATATCTACCGTGATGTCATACCGCGTTCGTTTGCGCGGGAAGAACAATCCAAAAAATCGCTCATGCTTCACTGTTTCTGTAGCAGACACAATGGAAACTCCTACAGGCTCGATTCGCACGACCAAATCATTCGTCTGTCTCGCCACTACATGCTTGATTTGGGAAAAAATCTTGTTGAAGGCTCCCTCTTTCGTATCGCCACTCCCGGATAATCGCAAGGTCTGCGTCGTCTCCGTATACATGGATTACTTCCCTCCCAGCTTGACGTATTCTTCCACTATGCGCCTGCCTAGCTCTTCTGTATCCATGAAGCCAAAGCCAATCACTTTTTTGCCGCTACGCAAGGCAGTAATACCCGCATCTACTGAGCGCAAGCCGTACTCGACCGGAAAACCATACTTGGTCTTGGCAGTCAGTGCCCCAGCCCCACCACTTCCGCAAAAGGACAGCCCTAGATCTGCGCTCTCACTGACCATGACATCTCCGACCTTCATATCAGCGCCAACACCTGGAATGACGATCGCGGTCCCGCCAGCAGCTTCGATTCCTTTGGCGATGTTCTGTCCTTTTCCGAGACGATCACCAATCACGATTTTTACCTTAGACATATACATACCCTCCTTATATTCACAGTGATGTTTTACGATGGCCCCATCTGCATGGCACGGATCGCTTCAAAATGAACCGCTAATAGAAACGCTTCTGTATCATCTGCCTTCCACGCACTCTTTTCTTCCGAGAGGACTTTGTGCGAGAGCGTAACCATATCGGGATGGATTTCGGCGAATAACTCCGCTTCAATCACGGGCAGCCTTTCCCCGTTTGTCATCCGTCGTACAAATGCCAGTACATGAGCTCCGATGGCCAGCCAGCGATCTCGCGGTATATGAATCTCCATGAGGAGAAACTCCTCCTCAATTTTTCGGAGAATCTGTTTAGTTTCAGAAATTTCAGATAAATAATCCGATTTTGTCTCTGCCAGTTCCTTGAGAATGTCATCAATCATTTGCATGTCAGTACCTTTCCCGAAGTAATCGCTTGATAAGCCACTACTCTTTCCTTTGTCTCCAACGTTTCTTGTTCACTGTCCGTCAAAATGGTCAGGTCTTTTTTAATCTGCAGTATGGATACGTCTGCGCATGCCCCTACTTTCAACGTCCCAATCTCGTTTTCCAACCCGAGAATTCGTGCGGGCGCAAGCGTACTTGCCGCAATCACATCATCGAGCGAGTAGCCCATGGCGAGAAACTTCGTAAGTGTGTGCGTCAAGCTGTGCACAGGACCATCAATATTGCGCTGGTGAACATCTGTGCTAATGACATGTGGCCTAATCCCTTGAGCCTGCGCATGACGCAGTGTTTGAAAACTAAAGCTCGCTTCGCCGTGCCCGATATCGAGTAAGACTCCCCTCTCCAATGCGTCTTGCGCCTCTGGAATCAACTCGCCTCGTTCGTCGAACATCCCTCCTTTTTTTCCGTGAAACGCATGTGTCACCACGTCTCCTCGGTCTAGCAGAGGCAATATTTCCGTGAGTTTGGGCGGAGCGTTTCCAATGTGAACCATCATGGGTACGCCCGCTTCCCTCGCCGCTTCCTTGGCTATGAGCAAGGGTTTTATGCCGTTTTGCTTGACGACAGATCCGCTCATGCGGGCTTTTATCCCTCGTAATATCGGCTGTTCTCTTATGAGAGCTGCCGCTTCTCTCGGGGTTAACCGCGCCATGTCTGCGAGCTCCCCGCCGCCATTGCACAAGCCGTCCCCTGAAATATTCAGAAATGCAAGAACACGAGTAGCAGAAGGGTACACGGCTTCTTCAAGAAAAGCATCAAACGACCATAGCCCGACACTGCCAGCATCTACTACAGTTGTCACTCCTTGCTCGACCCCGACCCGATCCGCAGCTACGCCCAAATTCGTTTTTGTCGGAAAAACGTGAGCGTGCAGATCGATCAAACCGGGTGTCACGATAGATCCCTCTGCATCGATCGTCTCCTTGCTTTCCAGATTTATCCCTTGATCATCGGTTGTCTTCCCTTTCTCATACACCCCAACGATCCGCCCTTCCCGAATGGCAAGATCATAGTGCCCGTTCAGGTTCTGGGAAGGATCAATGACCCGTCCGTTGCGTATAAGTAGATCCACTATCACTCTCTACCGTCCCCTTTCCTGAAAAATAGCGCATAATGGCTGTCACTTCACTAGGTGGAACTTGGAGGTTTGCCTCAGCCATCAATTGGTTCAGCTTTTCACGCCATGCCTTCCATTCTTTTGATTCTGCCTCTGCCGACGATTCCCACTCCTCCTGATAGGGTGAGCCAAAAGCCAGTCGATTCACCATCAACAGCAGGTGCAGCGTCAGTCCGCTTGCCGTTTGTTCCGTTACGTACTCCCGAAAAGCAGTCACGATTTTTTGACTGATCTCATACCCTTTGCAGATGACATCCTGGGACAGTCTCTCCACCACCGGCAAATCTGACGGATTGAGATCAGTAGTCAGTGTGGGAAACCAAGCTTCCTTGCGAGCATTCACAGCCTGCTGTCGATTTCCTCCCTCCACTTGCAAGGCTTCCAGACAGTTCTGAATCTGGTTGATATCTTGTCGTGTAGGAAGGGGACTGACAACCACAACGGGCACCTCTGCTTTGATCGGAAGTACACTGATAATGACATCCACGCGACGACTCGCCAAATACTTCGCTACCTCTGTGCTGGAACACAGGCCTACGACCCGCAGGGAACGCAATTCGCTTTCCAGATACGTTTTCAAAAACCGTGAAGTCCCTCTGCCTGTTCCGCAAACGACGAGCGCATCTGCCTTTTTCTGCTCCAGCCAGCGATCATAACCCGCTTGGAAATGGAGTACAAAGTAAGCAATGTCTGCATCGAGCCAATAGACCCCACGATGCCAAAACACATCTTCGCAAGAGCGTTTGACTGCATCAAACATGCGTGCGTATGAACGGCGAATCTCCTCCGTCAGTGGATTCGCAAAAAGAACTCCCTGACGATAACGGTTCAAACTGTCATCCAAGTGAGCAAAAAGCAGTCTGACCAGCTCCTGATCCTCGTACAACGGTGCCAGCATCCGGTTACTAACCGCTTCCGTCAGTTCCTTGGTTGCCTGGAAAACATCCAAAACAATCCTACCTGCACGCGCCTCTCTTGGCACCTGTTCAGTCCCTAGCAGCGGAAGGCACGCATACGCAATCTCGTGTTCGGGAATATCGACGTTCAATCGCTGACATAACGCTCGAACTTCTTGTGAAAACAGCTCGTACCCGCTCCAATGCCTTGCTTCTCCCATCTCGGCATCATCCGCAGTGACCAATTGGCCCCGCTGTACACGATGGACGACAATGCAGAAGCGAATCAGTAAACTAATCAGAGCTCGGTCTGCCAGCGTCTCCGCAGCAGCATTCATCCATGCTTTGATGCTGTGAATGATCTCTCCTAACTCTGTCCGGCTGATCAGCCATTTCTCCAGTAATGGACCTGTTCTCGCTTCTTGTCCGTATTCTAAAAACACCCCCTGTACCATTCGATACATGTCGATTCCATCCAACAGATCGTGAATCAAGTTTTCGAGAGCATACCGCTTGTGCCGCTCACTCCCGTCCACGCGTACCCCATACCTTTGCTTCGTGACAAGCTCGAGACGCCAGCCATCGAGCAGCTTTTCCGCGTCCTTGACATCGGCAACGACGGTATTGCGACTGACTCCCATATGGTCGGCCAAATCGTTCATCCGCTGATACCCTTCTGACAGCAGAAGAATGAACAAAAAATGCTTGACCCGATCCTTTTGTGGCAGAATGAGTGTCTTGCTGTCATCACTTTGCAAATTTTCCTTCAAAGCATTTCGATGCTCTTGTTCTTCCGTGATCCACAGCCCTTTATTCGGTTGAGAATGGAGGATGACATTTCGTTCCTTCAGCCATTGTCTGACGTTCTCCAGATCGTACTTGACGGTCCGTTCGCTTACCTGGAAATCGCGCGCGACATCCTTAATTTTCAACGGATAGTAGCTGTCGAGTATCACCTTCAGTAATGCATGGGAACGTGTGGTTAAAAAGACCATTCCTTTCTCCTTTCCATAAAAAGCTGTGTCCTTGCTTGAGATTCATTATAGAAAACGCTTTCTTGATGGTAAAGAACGATTCCTTTCCCCATCGATCGTGCAATTTTTGCAATTATCAGTTTGAATCGACAGCAATGAAAAAGATGACCCCAATAGTACCCTTACATAAAAAAGGTCCGCAACGAAAGGTTACGGACCTCTACTTGTAGGAGGTGCTTACAGGATTCCACCCAAACTCGCACCTTTGACAAACAGTCGTTCGATATTTTTCTCGACAGTTGGATCTGGTACCAATGGCGGTGCTTGATGGGGCTTGGTACGGGCATCAATAATCAGATTATCGCAACCCCAATGCTTATTCTCATAGTAGCTGTTCACGCCGTAAATGTCGTGGGATGGATTGCTGCGCGTGAAGGTTGCCCACAGGAAGTTTTGAAGAGACGCGCTCATGAATGTACTGTCATCACAAAGGATGATCATCGGGCAAGACGGGATCGGCCCTCTCGCTTGAATCGCGTCACACAGATTCTGTAATTGCTGCTGGGCGTTTGCGTAATCGGTAAATGCAGGACCTTGGATTGCCACCACTCCCGGCATAATCATGCGGGCATTCTCAAACTCTCGCAAATCCTTCAGTTCATCCGGCACCTCTTTGCACAGCTCTCGTTTTTGATCGCCGTAAGCTGCGAGGACAACCTTACTGCCGCTGTTTAATCCCGTTCCCGAATAATCCAGCGTATCAATGGTCGTGTTTGTATAAAAATGAACATCGCGATGCAAGTCGATTCTCTCCAAAATATAGGTCATAAAATCAACTTCATCATGCGTCGTCAATGGTCGGTTTTCTTCTGCGGTAATGAATAAATACTTGGCCAAGCTCAATTGGCCAGTCCCTAAAATGCGGTTGGCAATGGTGAGCATCTCCGTCGGCTGTTTGACTTGCTGATAAGGCGTATATCGCTCGCTTCCGATGGCAAACAGCAGCGGATGCACACCGGCAGCATCTACAGCATGGACTTCTTTTACACCCGGGATTTCTTGCTTGATCGCATCCCCCGTTAACTCGTGAATCAGCTGACCGAATGACGTATCTTCTTGTGGCGGACGGCCCACAACCGTGAATGGCCAGATGGCATTTGGCTTGGCATACACTTTCTTAACCTTCATCACAGGGAATGGATGAATCAGACTGTAATAGCCCAGATGGTCACCGAATGGTCCTTCTGGCTTCGTATCTCCAGGATAAATATCTCCTGTGATCACAAAATCCGCATCATTGCTTATGCAGTAACCATCGATATAGCTGTAGTGAAAACGACGCCCAGAAAGCAAGCCTGCAAAAGTAATTTCGCTCAAGCCTTCTGGCAACGGCATGACAGCCGATAACGTATGCGCAGGCGGCCCGCCAACGAAACAGCTTACTTTCAGCGGCATCCCCATTTTGGTCGCTTTGGCTTGGTGGACACCGATTCCACGATGGATTTGATAGTGCAAGCCAATTTCTTTGTTTACTTCATACTCATTTCCAGTCAACTGCACACGATACATACCCAAATTGGAATTCATGATTCCAGGCTTGTCCGGATCTTCCGAATAGATTTGGGGCAGCGTGACAAAAGCTCCGCCATCCATCGGCCAGCTTTGGATGAGTGGAAGATCGGTTATGTTGATTTCCTGTGCAGTTACTGGCATGCTAGTGGATTTTTTTGCAGGCAATGCTTTCAGAGCAGCAAAGCCGTTCTCGATATTTTTAAATGGCTGCTTTAGCGCTTTCATCGGATCATTGCGCATGGCAATGATATTTTCAGCGGCTTGCCAGGTGCTTCTGAAAATAAACTTGCTGCGCTCGATTGTGCCAAAAAGATTGGACACCGCACGAAATTTTGATCCTTTAACATTTTCAAACAGCAATGCTGGTCCCCCAGCTTCGTACACCTTCAAATGAATCGCGGCCATTTCCAGATAAGGATCTACTTCTTCACGAATACGAACCAAATGTCCGTGCCTTTCCAAGTCAAGGATGCACTCTTCTAAATTCTGATACATATCTATAGGGCTCCAATCACTAGATTCTAGATTTACCTGTAGATCAATACCTTCTCATCATACAGGAAAGATCCTACAAATTCACGTTACCCTTCCGCACAATTTCTTGAAGCTCGCTCAGTTCTCTGATTTCGTACGTTGGCTGAATGCTCGTCTGATTTTCCTTGCCCAGAGGATTGAACCAGCACGTATCGATCCCGTAATGGGCACCCCCTTGGATATCAGAGGTCAACGAGTCTCCCACCATTAATACGTTCGCCTTCTCTGTCCATTGTAGTTTGGAAAACGCGTAGTCAAAAATTTCCCGATCCGGCTTTTTGTAGCCGACCTCTTCGGAAATAATCAGGTGCTCAAAAGAGTTGCAAAGCGGTGAAGCGGCAATTCTTGCCGTTTGCACAGAGGCGAACCCATTCGTAATGATCACCAAGCGGCAATCCTCCAAACTGTTACACAATTCAACTGCTCCCGGTACCAAATGCACTTCTTTGCCCAATGATTCGAGATAGGCGCTGCCGAACGCCTCTGCATCAACGTCTAGCTGAACAGCTTTGAAAAGTCTTCGAAATCTCTCTACGCCCAGCTCTGCTAGAGTGATCCGCCCCTTTTCTAAATCCTCCCACAATCCTTTGCTGATCTCTTTGTAAGTCGCTCCATAATCAGACGATCCCGTAGCGTGTCCGAACTGGGAAAACGTCTTTTGCAGAGCATTTTCTTCTGTCGTTTTGAAGTCGAGAAGTGTATCATCTACATCGAATAATATGACTTGATAGCGCATGGCACCCTCCATAAATCTTTACTGATCAAGTATTCGTACAAACTAGCTCCTTTCTATCATATCAAAAACAGAAGGCCAAACTGCATACAAAAAGCCTCGAACTGTATCATTCGAGGCCATCTCGCTATACGAGAATCCATTTTACCCTAGCTTAATTCGCACTTTTTCCTACATAGCTCCCTGCAATGATGATCGAATTCGTATATCCGCCACTTACATTATCGAAACCTGAGAGCAAGGTTGGAACCCCCACAAATTCAACCGTATCATCTTCGTAGATGTCTAATGCACCTAGGTAAACAACTTGGTAGCTATCCTCCTCGTCATTGACGACATGCAAAACAGAAATGGTTCCGACCTCCGGTATCTCTTCCTCTTCGATGCTCAGCACCGTTCCTTTATCTTGAATCATCGTAGCATGATACTTGGCAATATTTTTATTGATATGTTTCGGTTGCACATTTTGATCGACTAATTGCCGGGCTTCCTTCACTTTATCACCGGTTGCCGGAAACAGATGAGCATGCTTTGCCAAAAACGCTTTGGATTCCGGTGGAAATTCTTCTCCAGCTTCAAAGCCATTCGCTTCATGTAAGGCGAGTACAGCCATCGAAAGGTATGTAGCGATATGATTATTTTCTGATTCCGCAACTGCCTCTGTACCTTCACTCGTGGAAGAAGAGCCTTGTGTGGCTAAATTGGAAAACACGGAAGAAGTACTTGAATTCGTTGAACCACATCCTGTCACGAGAATAAATGCAAGTAGTATGAATGCATAAGAAAATGAAACTTTCATCTCACTCAACCTTTCCTATTATTTCCTTCCCTTCATTATCTCATGGTATGTACTTTGCAGGAAGTACACTCTTTCCTTCCGAATTATCTATCTACATGGTAGAAGGAAGGTGAAGCAATGAACGCACTCTTAGTGATTGATGTGCAAAACGGAATTGTGAGTTGTGGGGATTACAAAGAGGAACTTTTTTTGATGGAGCAGGTGATCAAAGATTTTAAAGAGAACAATCGCCCTGTCATTTTTATGAGACATATCGATGATGCAGAAGAAAGTCCACTGAATAGAAGCTCTATCGGTTCTCACATACACCCTCAATTGAAAGACTATTCTGACTACTTGATCGAGAAGCAAACACCTAGTTCCTTCTTCCAAACTGAACTCACACAGACATTAGAAAAGTTAGGGGTCGATCATCTTTTTATCATTGGTTTTGAGACGGAATTTTGTTGTATGTTTACGGCGATCGCTGCCTATGATCGCGGATATAAAGTGACGCTTATTAAGGACGCGACTGGAACAACCAATACCGCCGAATCATACGGCATGCAAGGATTAGACATTAATAAGTTTGTCGGGACCGTTCTCCATTGGTCGAGTGTCATTGAAGTAGTAAACTACGCCGAGTACACTGAAAAATACAAGTGATGTGAGCAGGTTGTGCCTGTTATTCGAGGACTCGCCATCGATTTCCATTGTGGATTGGATGGCGCGTTTTTCAATTGTGTCATTTTATTTATGAATAATGGAGTAATTACGTTGAACAACAAAACCTGCCCACGTTCATTTTCACACATTGGTTATCCGTCCCTGATATAGAAAAGAGCGTTCTGATCAAAATAATTACGCACAGCTATGACTTGACTTACTCTGCCGGGGCTTATTAAGAGACGTAGACAGGTCAATCCTTTGCAGAACGTTCAGGAATTGAAATATGACAAAAGATGTCATAATGGGCAGTTTATACTGAATCCATCAACGAAACGATTGGAGGATTTCAGTATGATAGGTCTGCGTATTTTCGCAAAATGGGTAATGATCGCAGGGTTGTGCTTGATGTTCGTTTCATCTGGTATTTACAAGCTGATTGGACATCCAGAGACAACACTTGCTTTCCAAGCATTCGGGTTTCCCTTTTGGTTCCAAGTTGTAATCGGTTTAGGCGAACTACTCGGCGGACTGGGCTTACTGATGAAAAAGTATGTGCGTTACGCCGCCTATGCGCTCGCAGTGATTATGCTTGGTGCTTCAACTACTCTTCTTTTACACGGGGACACGACTACTGTAGCGATTCCGCTTGTCTTACTCCTTGTTTTCTTGCTGATCGGTCGCCAGAGTGATAGCAAAAAACAGCCGAATAAGGCTACGTCGATTTAATCCTTCCGCTCACTAAAAAGGCCGTCAGCTCCTACCCGTAACCAGGTGAGGATATGACGGCCTCCCGCTTTTTCTACAAGCTCGTTCGTTTACAAATGCTTTTTTATAAAGTGTAAGAGGGTCTGACCTTGTGCGGTAAGAATCGCTCCCTTACCTTGGCATTTGGGGCATGATTCCTCTTGCTTGTTTTCATTCACAAGAATCCCCTTGCCTTCGCATTCCCAGCAGGATTGCTCTAAGTCATCCATCGAAATCGTCATGAGACAAAACCCTTTCCCTGCTAAAAATAACCGTACCTTGTCCTGATTTTAACACGAATAAGCAATTATTTACCACATACCCTTCTGCTCGAAATCATAGTAGGTAAAGATAGTAAAAAAGGAGGGATGACATGTGGATCAAGAAAAAGTAACCATCAAGATTAACGACAATGGATCAATTCGTGTTACCGGTGCAGTTGACTTGCTGGATGGAGCAGGTGACAAGTATGAAGTCGGTTCATCTTTTTCACTCTGTCGATGCGGTCAATCCGAGAAGAAGCCGTTCTGTGATGGCACGCATAAAAAAGTAGGCTTTGAAAGTGCACCACGGGCAAAAGCATGATCCGAAAGAGCGCAGATGCGCTCTTTTTTCGCTTATTGATCGCTTATTATGTCAAATTGTTTCCACATTGAAATATTGGTATAATTTTGAAGAATATCATGGCGACAAGTCATCCATAACCCGAACCATTATCTTATGTCTGCGGTCTAGATCGCGTATCTGTTTTTTATTGTAGCTGCCCTGCCAAGTTCTCGTTTTGATTGACGGCAATTATTTTTTATACCTAAAATAATGACATTCCGATCCCATACGCAAAGACGAAGAACTATCCTTCGTTCGGTTATGGCTGACAAAGTTAGGAGTGCACAACCATGAATGCACAAGTTGTACGTTACGATCAATTTGGCGAACCCCATGAAGTATTGAAGGTTGAACAGCGGCTGATTGAACCTCTGAAGCAAGATGAAATATTGGTGAAAATGAGCGCACGTCCGATTAATCCTTCTGATCTTATCCCGATTCGTGGTGCCTACAAGCATCGCATCAACCTTCCCGCCATTCCTGGGTATGAGGGGGTTGGTACCGTTATTGATACAGGTCCTTTTGCTCCCCGCTCTCTTATCGGTAAACGTGTTCTGCCTTTGCGCGGAGAGGGTACTTGGCAAGAATACGTAAAAACGACAGCTGAGCTAGCCATTTCGGTTCCCGATTCGATCCAAGATGATATCGCCAGTCGGTTGTACATCAACCCCATCACTGCGTGGGTCATCTGCAATGAGACACTTCAACTGTCTTCTCATCAGGTTTTGTTAGTCAATGCAGCCAACTCAGCCATTGGCCGCTTGTTTATACAGCTATCCGCTCTTTTCGGTTTTAGAGTGATCGCCATCGTCCGAAACGCAAGATATACCGAGGAGTTGACGCATCTTGGGGCATGGCAGGTCATCGACAGTTCATGTATGTCTATATATGATGCCGTCATGAGTGTAACGAACGGACAAGGTGCTCATGCGTCTATTGATTCCATTGGCGGCCCAGATGGTTTAGAGCTGGCGAAGTCTACACGTACTGGCGGGATTTTCTTGTCGTTAGGACTTTTATCGGGAGTTCAAGTGGATTGGTCGATCATCTCGAAAGAGCTTGGCGTTCTCCCTCAACTGTTTTTATTGCGCCACTGGAATCAACGAGTTTCCGTATCTACCTGGCACGAAACGTTTGAGAAAGTCATCGAGCTCGTTCAGAATGGGAAGCTCCTTTTAGCAGAGCCTGGAGCGAAATTTGCTTTGCATGATGTTCTTGAAGCAGTGCAATTTGCGGAGAGCCGTCATCGTACGGGAAAAATCATCTTGGTGTAATTACTGGGATGCAATCGTACATCCTAAACGCTACTTTTCTACGAGCAAAATACATGATAAGCTCTCGCTGTAGCGCAAATTCAGATGGTAAAGTGCCTATACGGCCCCTCGTTCTTTAGGGATGTACAAGGGGTTTACGCTTTAATAACACCGAAGCCAAAAATGAGCGTTTTCTCACCCTTTTTGGCTTCGACGAAACATAGGGGGTCCTATGGCTAAACATGAAAAGAGGTTTCTTAAAAATTATGAATCAAAAGCCTCTGAATATCTGAACGATAAAGAAAAAGCATCTAATCTCTTAAAAAAAGCAATGAAAAAAGCAGATAAAAAAGCGATCGGAGATGTTTGGGAGAATTTACAGCTACTCTTTAGTATTTTCGGAGATTGGACGAGTGGAAAATATCGAACAATCCCTGTTAAATCCATCTTGATGATTATTGGCGGGATTTTGTACTTTGTTTCACCCGTAGACGCCATCACAGATTTTATTCCTGTTGCTGGTTTACTAGATGACGCGACAATCATTGGTTTGGTGCTTCGACAAGTGAGCAGCGACCTTACTCTATACAAAGAGTGGAAACAAAAAGAATTTTTACAGGAATAGGAAAAATCCATGGTTCTAGTAGAGCGAGGTGCTTTGATGACGTTACACGAGTATTTATATCATGCATTTCCAACGTTAATACTTAGACCACCTTTGTTTTATAGTTGGGATACTGGAATCCGTTTTGAGCTGGGTGTGGACTACCATTACCATAACGTTTATGAAAATGGCCCCTATTTACAGGGGGTTTATACGCGAGCGATTACTTTATGTAAAGCTTTACATGCACCTAACGATGACATCTATATCGTAGTGGATGTAAACGATTTTGGAGACGGTAGGGCTTTCAAGCGTAAATTGAACACCTTTTCCAAGTATGTGAAGAACAAATCACTTTTGTATAAGCTGCAACAACACACCATCCCTTATGTTTTTCCAGAAGACGATGAAAATGAAGCCTATCGAACGCATCGATTCGCCTTGAAGTGTAAGACATCCGATTTTGCATTTGTTCCGATGGTAAAAGCAATCTGTCGTCAAGATATGGGATTGAAGCCACGTATTTTTCATCGGGTCTATTTTATCAATACGAGCAAACATACCATCTTTCACATCTATGACGATCGAGGCTGTGATTTATTAGCCACTTCTCCTGAAACAATCAGAGGGATATATGACAGCTATTCGCATTGGATAGTAGACTATGACAAAGCCAAGATCGATCAGGTGTTTTCGTAAATGAAATCAGCTATGGCAACACATTTCCGGCAGCACGATAGATGCCATACCACTCTTCACGCGTCAAGCGAATAGGTGCTGCTTTCACGCAATCTTTCATTCGGTCGATATTCGTTGTGCCAATGACAGGTTGCATGTTCGCGGGGTGCCGTAATAGCCAAGCGATGGCGATTGTCGTGTTAGATACTTCATATCTAGCTGCAATTTCATCGATTTTCTTGTTCAACTCAGGAAATTTCTCATTCCCAAGGAAAGACCCCTCGAAAAATCCATGCTGGAACGGTGACCAAGGCTGAATCGTAATATCATGCAGCCTGCAGTAGTCGAGCACACTGCCATCTCGGTTCACAGCCGAGTTGTTCTCCATATTGACGTTGAAGCCTTGTGAGATCATCGTCGCGTTCATAATGCTGAGTTGCAACTGGTTAGCGACGATGGGTTGCTTCAAATATTTGTGTAACAGCTGGATCTGCATCGGATTTTGATTGGAGACGCCAAAGTGGCGCACTTTACCCGTGCTTTCCAAAAGATCAAACGCTTCCGCTACTTCTTCTGGCTCGACAAGAGTGTCTGGACGATGCAACAGCAATACATCCAAATATTCAGTTTTTAGACGTTTTAGAATCCCATCCACTGCATTCAAAATATGCTCTTTGGAAAAGTCAAACATGTCGGGCCGGATGCCACATTTCGATTGCAAAAGGATACGTTCGCGAACGCTAGGGCTCATCTGAATCGCTTCTGCAAATACTTCCTCACATCTGCCTTTTCCATAAATATCTGCATGGTCGAAGAAGTTCGCCCCTTCTTCAAGCGCCGTTTGTACGAAGCGCTCCGCTTGCAGCTTGTCTAGTGACCCTATCCTCATGCAACCGATTGCGATGACCGGTACTTCTAACTTGCTCGTGCCGAGTGATATGGTTCTCATGTCTATCCTCCCACACCTGAATGTCATTTTTTTCATTGTGTCATGTAAGAACAGTCGTTTCAATACGTTGGAAAATACTTGTTCTGAAAAATCTCACCTAATGATACCTTAAAGAAAAGGACGGCGATTCATGTTGAAATGGAGGTACGGGTACAGGAAGCCGAGGTTGTTAAAGCAGATTATCATGAGAGCTACTAGGTTTATTCAACTCACAAGAATGAGAATCCTGCGGCAATGGAACTCGGTATGGATAAGAAATCCAAAGAAGTATGTGACTCAAAAATTAAACGATAAGATTCGAAAAATGTACAAGTAAAAGTCCTTCCCAAATTACCATGGAAGGACTCTTTGTTTGGTGTAACTTCCCTGCACACCCGTTATTCTTCTATTTTCGGTAGGAATATTTTGCCCATTTCACTTCCAATCTTGTTTTTCTGCAACCATTGTTGCACAAACAAGAAAAGCCCTTGATATCAAAGGCTTTTCGACCATTTCGTATGGAGCGGGTGATGGGAATCGAACCCACGCCGCAGGCTTGGGAAGCCGGAGTTCTGCCATTGAACTACACCCGCAAAATGTTACCGCATTTCATTCCAACTGCTTCCAATTATATAGCTGTCTGAATTATTTGTCTAGTGCATCCAATCGAATGGAGCCGTGCCAATCATGCAAGAAAAGACCGCCGGGCATCATCCCCGTTCGGTCTTCTCTCCTTGGTTTGACATCAGGCATGCGCAAGTGTTTGCTGCGAAATAATTCGCCCACTCTCCATTTTCACTACCTGATCAGCAAGATGGAAGTAGCGATCGTCGTGTGTGATCGCGATGACACATTTGCCCTGTCTTTTCATTTCTGGCAGCAAGGATTCGTAAAAGAATTGACGATACTCTGGATCTTGGTCCGCTGCCCACTCGTCAAAGAGAAAAATGGGCCGGTTTCTTACCAGACTGAGCATTAAGGCAAGACGCTTACGCTGACCCGTAGACAGCTTCGTCGTGCTAAATGTTCCCGTTTCATCCACTTCCACTTTGTCAGCGATACGAAGCACCTCTAAATATTTGCTCACTTCTTCTTGCTTCGCTTGGTAATCGATTCCGTACATCTTCTCAAACAAGTAGAAATCACTGAAGATCGCGGAGAAGAATTCGCAGCGTTGATCAGCATTCACTTTTTGTCCGTTCATGAAAAACTCGCCTTCATCCTGCTCGTACAATCCGGTAATCAGCTTGGCAAACGTTGACTTCCCGCTGCCGTTACCACCAACAATGAAGACGATTTCCCCCCTTCGGCAGGAGAAGTCCAGCGGCCCTACGGAAAACTCTTCGCCCTCCTTGTTTTTGTATCGGAACCGCACCTGTTCCGTTGAAAACGTCTCAAAGTCTTGCGCATTCCGCTCAGTCAAGCTTTCCTCTTCTTTTCTCGTTTCCACTGATAAGGAATCGAGCAATGCATTCAGGCGCTGCCAGCTGATCTTGATACGAATCAGCTCCGGTACTGCATTCAAAATACCGTGAACAGGCCCTGTCATATACAGAAAGACAAACACATAACTAATCAGCATCTCTTTTTGAAGCGAAGGGAAGAGAATCGGGAATAAAAAGGCAACCGTGCCGATTACCACGACGAAAAGCAATTCCCCGATCAAATACACATTCACAAATTTAAATTGGCCCGCTGATTTCTTATGTCGATAGTCAGAGCAGCTTCTTTCCATGTCTTCTTCGAATTCTTTTCGTTGTGCCTGCGTCAGATACAGCTCCTTGAAGCCCCCGATCATATCGGTTATATAGGAGAAAAACACATTTTGGATGTCTCTGGTTTCCTCCCATACTTTGTTTGCAAAGCGACCTGCCAGCGTATACAAGCCTACAGCCACAAAAATGACAGCCAGACAAAACAAAAATCCGTATAGATCCAGCGAGCCCAGATAAATGAAGCAAAACACGAGTGTAACCGCACTCGTCAGTGCCACAACGACACTATTGGCGAACGTACTGATCGTTTCCGTATCGTTATTTAATCCCGCATATATTTGACCGTTATCAAGTGTCTCGTACTTTTGATAAGGGGTCCGAAAAATTTTGCGGATCAGTTCCATTCTTTTTTCGTATACGATTTCATTTGTGATCACAATCAGTCGGCTACGCATCATTTTCTCCCCGACGATATACAACAAGATACCCAGGAGAAAATACAGGAAAATCGATGCATGAAACTTGTTTGTAGAAGTGAGCGCCAGATTAATCATAAAAATAATCAGCGCATTTCCGAATCCGCTGATAAGCCCCTGTATGACAATTGACGTCATGGATGTTTCTTTTGATTTCGGGAACAAGCGAATTAGCGTGATATAGAGATTAAACAGCCCTAGACTTACCACCAATGCGTACATGGCGTAAAAAATGGTGATCGGAAGCCAGACCTCGATGAACTGCCAGGGTAGCCCCATAAAAAAAACATCCGGTAAATAGTACAAGGCGGCTGTCAACACACTTCCCATGACAACAAAAGCAACGAAAGATGTTAAACAGATGCGCCCCGCATTCGAAGCGAGTTTTCGTTCGCCTCGAAAGACTTGCACCATAATCTGCACGATTGCCCCACTAAGTACCAACAAAAGGATACCAAGGATCACAAGACTAATACTCGCCAAACGATCTGCCTGCAGATTGGTGTCAGAGACGACTACTGGCACTTCTTTTCCTTGTAGGAGATTGACGGCCCCTTCCGCAATAACGAATGCGTTCAACGAGTTTGTATTGGTCAAAACGATGGCTCCCAGCTTTTCCTCTGGGCGAAACACCATGTACGACGAGAATCCAGGGTTGTTGCCGCCGTGCGAAATTTGCCCCCCACCATCTTGATAAATCATCCAGCCTGACGCATACGAGGAACCGTCTGCAGCTGGAGGTACCGATCGATCAGGAAGATGTGCGGTACGCACCAACTCCGTACGAAACGCAGAGGACTCCACCTCTAGCTGAATCTTCAGCCATCGTTCCATATCGTTCAGGTTGGATACGACATAACCAGCTGGCGTGTTTCCACGATAATCAGGCGCATCATACACTTTTGGAGAAAAGAAGCTGATTTTGTGCCCTTTTGCCATATCCCACTCGGGTGCCTGTGCCTTCAAAAAGGTATGGGTTAGTCCCAATTTGGCAATGACTTGTTGCTGCACATACTGCTCATAGGACTGACCGGTAATTTTCTCGACCAAAAAGCCGAGGATATCGTAGTTAATGGTGGCGTATTCATATTCGGTCCCCGGCTTACGAACCAGTTCAGTATGATTGATCGCTCGAACTGTTTCTTCGATTGCTTTCTCGCTGGAAGTGATAGGTATGGAGCCAATGCTTTCAAACGGAATCCCACTGGTATGGTACAGCAAATGCTTGATCAGGATCGTTTCCGGTTGTCCTTTATATGTAACGGTAAACCACGGTATAAAGCTCTGAACCGGGTCATCCAGCGAAAGTTGTTTTTGCTCGACAAGCTGGTGTATTGCTAGCGCCGTAAAGGCTTTGGAGTTCGATCCGATTTCAAACAATGTGTCAGCAGTTATCCGCTCCTGCTTCTGGACGTTAGAAAATCCAAACGATTGCTTGTAAATCGTTTTCCCCTCTTTGACGACCACAACGGCTGCACCCGGGATTTTTTCCGACTCCATGGTTTTATTGACCAGCTGTTCGATTGCCGTTGCGATTTCCGTATCCTGTCGATCGATCGTTTCGGCGTACACGGACATACTGCCGGAAAGTACGAGAACCAGACACATCAGCAAGAATGCTAGTTTTCGTCTCGACTCATCTATGATCTTTTGCAGAATGATCCACTCCTTTTTAGGCACTGCGTCTGTGGGAAAGACCGCAACCAGTACGTGATGTAATTGGGATTGGATAGAAACCGTGGCGAATCAAACTCGCCACGGTTTCTTATTACGCATCGCACATATACACGGGTTTCGAGTAGAGGCGCAAGGTTTCTCTCCATTTTTTAACCAATCGCTCCCACTGTTCTTGCTCGATTTGTTCCTGCTTCAATAGGCTAATCGGGATACACAAGTTTAATAGGCGCCCGTCGATTTCAAAACGAGTAACACCCGCAGGCAAAACATGCCCTTCCGATACGATACGCTCCAATTCCGCGAGACTGATTGGCGGGAAGCGTATCAAGGCGGCTCCTGTTTCCGGCCATTCGAGCATCCCTGTGGGCAGACGATGCACCGGGTGGCTATAGTTATAACTGTCCACTAATTGACGCCATAGCGTCATTCGCCACTCATCATCCTGCCGCTTCTCCTTTGGATACAGGTAGAAGCGTTCCTTGTTCCCTATCTTCATTTCTGCCACAGGCGTTTCTCGTAAACGCTCTGTTTCCCACCGAAACACAGAATCCTGCTCCACTGATTGCAACCATGCAGCGACTGGCACAATATGATCCCACATGTCCAAGTGAAAATCCTCATGCTCAACTACCTGTATGGGGATATGTTTGCACCCAAGCGCTTGAAGAGCAAAGGTCCGATGTGCGCCATCAATGATCAAATACTGACCGTTTTGCATGAGAATCGCCAGCGGAGGATGGCGCAAAATCCCTTCCTCCTCAATGATCTGTCTAGTCTTATGAAGTCGCTTGTTTTCATGTGACTCGTGCAAACAAATTCGAGATGACTCTACCAGTTTTAGATTTGCCAGCACATCGTACAAAATGGTAACCTCCAGTTAGTCTTGCAAGTGAGTTCCGATCCCCTGCGAGAGTGCTTGTTTGTAATAGTAGGCGGCAATGGCGATATCAAAAATCGCCATCCCCATCGGATTAAACATGATGGGCTCATCTTGTGGAAATTCTTTCATCTGGTTAAGGCAGACGATATCTGTGATGGATTTGGTATCTTCTTTTTGCAATCCTCTCTCCAGATGCATGATCTCGATGTCCGTATTCTCACGGCAAACTTCAGTCCAGTCGTCTACGATAATGGAGCGGGTATAGTCGAGAATTTTTGGTGTAAAATCGCGTAACGACACATTTAACAACAAGGACTGACGTTTTGGTTGCTTGTCAATAAAACCATGCGGTGATACCGTGCACGTAATGAACACATCTGCCTCGCAATATGCTTCTTCCCACGTTTGCGCGATAACCGTTTTCTCTTTTATCTCCACCGGAATATGCTCCTGCTGGATACCCGCAATGTCATAGAGAACCACCTTGGCGATCTTCTCTCCTAACATGGCCGTTACCATTTGCAGATGAAGTCTGCCAATCGGACCAAATCCGATAATTCCGACCGTTACATTTTGCAGGGGACGTACTTGTTCGTAATGCTTGAGAAGAAGACCGGAAACAGAAGCAGTTCGAATACCGCTGACCAGGGCCGTATTAATCGTTGCCACAGGCTTACCCGTTCTGGCTTCGTTCAGGATGGTAATCGAATGCGCGCGTTGGATACCCTCTTGAAGGTTTTTCGGGAAACTGGCAATCCACTTGATTCCCGCCATGTAGGTATCTCCGCCTACAAATGCTGGCATGGCAATAATGCGGTTTGACATGTCATGATACCGCAAGTAAGGTTTAATCGGCTGTGCATAATCTTCCTTTTTTAAGGAATGCACAGCATGTTCAATGACATCAATGGTTTCCTTCCAATTCTTGCCGACCTTTTCAATATCACTCGTGTTTAGATATAACAACGTGCATCCCACCCTGCTTATCGTAGTAGATTTGATTGAAGACTTCTTAATTGCCAACGAAAGAATGCTTTTGCTGATGCAACCACTGAACCCATTCCTGGTTGTATACGGTATTGACATATGGCATACCACCGTCTGGGCATAAAAAGACAACGTTTGGCTTGACTACATGCTTTTGATCTTTGAAATAGTTTTCAACCGCCCAGTAGGAAGTCCCGGAAGATCCTCCAGCAAAAATGCCATGCTCAGCATACAGCTGATAGCAAGCCTTGACTGTGTCCTCCTCCGAAACATGAACGACTTCATCAATAATCGCGTGCTTGAGTATGTCAGGCCGCATGCTCGATCCAATTCCCGGGATGTATCGTTTTTGTGGTTCTTGTCCAAAAATCACCGATCCTACCGTATCGACTGCAATGATTTTTATGTCTGGAAATCGTTCTTTCAACCGCTGCGAAATTCCAGTAATCGTGCCGCCAGAGCTAACGCCGATAAAAGCATAGTCCAATGTCTCGAAGCTGTCTGCGATCTCGGCTCCCAGTCCGAAGTAATGGGATCGAGCGCTGTCCGGATTTCCGTATTGGTTGGTCCAAAACGAGTTATTCGTCTCGTTCAGCAGGCGATTGACCGTTTGAATACGCGTTAGGAGAAATCCTCCTGTCTCGTCTCGATCCGTTACTTTTACGACCTCATGGGAAATTACCCTGAGTAAATTCTCATAGACGGGATTGATGTTTGGATCAATGACTGGAATAAATTTAATTCCGATTCGCTTGCACAAAGTCGCCAAAGCGATAGCAAAATTTCCCGAAGAAGACTCGATTACGGTAGTTTCCTGCGTGATCTCTCCTCTTTTGATCGCCTCCTGTAAAATGTAAAAGGCCGGCCTTACTTTTACACTTCCCATGAGGTTGTTGTATTCCAGCTTGCACGACAGATTGATGTGCTCATGCTCCAGTTTGATTAAAGGCGTATTGCCAATCATGTGACTTATGGCCATCATTTTCGTTAGCATATTGAGCCCTCACTCCCGATTTTTCCCGTCTTTTTCCGATCGACCGAATATATTTTGGCCCTTGGATCAGGCAGATTTTGCATCCATTTTTTGCTGGATGTAACCGGCCAACGTTTTCATATCTTGAAAGTTTTGCAAATGGAGCATGTCATCATCGAATTCAATGCCAAACTCTTTTTCAACCTTTACGACCGACTTGATAAAGGTCAATGAATCAATGTACTCCGTAAGTTCTCCGCTTTCGTTCACGTACTCAGAAAACAACTGTAGGAGCGTCTCGTATACTTCGTTTTCCCTATCCATAGGAGTCCCTCCAAGTGGTAGATGCTTACACAACAACGCCAACCCGTTCCAGTATTTCTCTTGTTTTGGCGACCGCCTCAAATTCCTGGGCTTTTATGGTCATGACTTTTTGCAGAACGCGATGAACCATGTCACTCCGATTACTGTCAAAAGCCTTAAGAATCATATTGGTCGTAATTTTCCATTGATGTCCGATATTGCGATACAACTCGGCAAGATCTGCAAAGTTTTCGTACTTCTCACTGATCGCCTGCAGGACGTTGGCATACATCGCTCGTGTTTGTGCCATGCTGATCAAACTGTGGTTAAGAATATCCAGATGATCGTCTGTAATCTCCACTCCACTAACAAGAAAAGCCTCTACGTCTTTGAGAAAAGGATCAAGGGATTTCAGCCCTATCTCGACGTTGACATCGTCGGGTACATCCAACTCCCGCTTGATTTGACTTGTATCGCAACGCCCCTCTAGTACGCTGAGATTACTCCTGACAGCTTCCAGCAACTGATCGGGCGTCGGATGCTGGGAATCTGAAAGTACCAATTCAAATGAACGATTGTGGAGTGGATACCATTCGCCTGTGCCTGCATCGCGATAGGAAGAGTTGCTCGCCAATAAAAATTGCTCATTGGGCAACAGACCTTTGTAGCGGTAGTAATCATCGACGATTAGAAGCTGGTTGCCTTCTCTTCCTGTGACAATGATGCTATGCATTTCAGGCAGGTCCTGATAATAAGGGTTGTACGGAAGTTCTGCCATATTGCAGAGGACGATTGTCGGCACCCCCCGTTTCAATCGCTCTTGAATATTTGCCAAAAACAGGTCGTCTTCCGGTTCGGCCCGTCCTTCCACGCGGATATTGTGAATCCACATAAGCTCAGCGACTGTTCTCATGTATTGACCGTTTACATCTCCATAAGGAGCATCGTGCGTTTTCAGATAGATGGCACCGCACTGCTTCCAAGCTGTTTCCAAGGCGGAAAAGTTCAGGTATTTCAGAACCGTGTAGATAGAAGCGCCGATGCAATCCAGGTTCGGATGCTTGCTCGGTTGAATCTCGGTGAGTGACATGAGCACTCTCCTTCCTGTCTATCGTAATGGTATACACATGCGACTATCGGATATCCGCATCACGTTCTCGCAAGGCAAATACTCGTTGCAGAAATTGACCAGTGAGTGACCTCAACTTATCGGCAGCAGCTTCTATATCGGATCGCTTCAACATTTTTTCTTTGTATAAGCTAAGGGCATAGCGATTCACCACGTTATTGGATGTCTGCAAAATCTCCTCTGCCAGTTCGCGTATAGACAGATCCGCCTGTGGAATGTACCAGTCCAATAATGTCTCCACCCACAGTTCTTTCCCGCCTAATTGAACGTAGAGCTCGTTTAAGTTTTCTTCATGAAAATAAGTGTCTGGCTGCTCCGTAAGCGACAGCAACAGCGAAAGCTCACGGCCAACTTGCTGTTTACTCTCGACTGCTCTTAGTAAACGCAGCAACTCCGGTTCCGCGCTGGCACGCAAGATTGCTTCGTCATCTGTAACGCGATCGAGCACCATGATCAGCCGGGAATGCGGCTCTACATTTGCATAAATCTCCTCAAGCGTTTGGTACGTTGTGGAAAATTTATCGTACTGGATTCGTTGAGCTTGCCCGCGAGTCAAATGATTGTGATTGATGATCGTATAAACCTGCTTGTCATGGTCATAACCAGTGATGACGGTGAGATGATCGGTATGCTCCTTCTGGTATTGCGGCGTGTAAAAGGTGTAATACTCGTCAAACGCAACCATTACTGGCTTGCCTTGATCCAACTGGTGAATGATCGACTCATGCAATTCATCCAGACGAGTGACAGGCACGAGCTTGACTCGATAGCCAAATTTGTATAGCATCTCCTCATCTGACAAATATCCCATAACCTCCGCATGCTCCCGATACGAATAGGGGTACCCCTCAGCATCTAGCTGATAGCCGCGCTTCAACCCAAGAAAAAGCTTGAAATACGGTATCAGATGGGCATCCTGCTCCTCCATTAATAAAGCGAGACCGCGATCATAACAATTCCATTGACGCCAGGACAAATGACTGACATCGGCATACGAGCTGCGTTTGATTTGCGTACCATGCAATGAATTTGTGCTTCGTTGTTGAACAGCTTGGACTGCAGTAGCAGCTGCCTCTTCTTTCGCAACCTGTTCAACTTCATGACCCGCCGCATCAAGATAGGCAGCAAAATCGGAAATCGTCAAATGGGTAAGCAGGTCTTGTACTTCTACTTCTCGGTTCATCCGCTTTGAGATTTCGCTGATCATTTTAATCGCGATGATCGAGTCCCCGCCCAGATCGTAAAAATTGTCATGGATATCTACTTCTTCAAGCCCCAGAACATATCCCCAAATGTGAGCCAGCTCTTGCTCTAAAATGCTGTAGGTATCATGTTTTCTCCCACGTACCACCACGTTTGGCAGCTTCGCTTCTCTAGATTTTTGCGGTGCAACATTGCCTTTTTCTCTCCCGGCATCCTTGTCAGGAGAATGAAGAGAAGAGATGTCCAGCCAACAACGCTTCCGCTCAAACGGATAGACAGGGAGGTGTACACGTCGCGGCTTTTTAAACGTATACATGGCAGTCCAGCGTACATCTGCCCCGCTCACATACAATTCGCCGAGCTCTTTCAGATCAGACAGCTCTTTGCTTTGTGCCAATAAAAGCTTTTGCAAAAGTGCATTAGCCGCCTTATTCCTCGCTTGTTGTTCTGCCTCAGTCAGTATCCCGGGCTCTCTATCGGCTTTTTCCTGTGAGATAACCTTGTGCCAACCAAAGAAAATATCTGGTTCGGAAAGTGTTGTCCAGTCGCTCGCGCACAACTTGGAGATTTTTGCGGCAAAATCATCCATGTCCCTGCAAATAAGCAGCAAACGGTAGCCGTAGTGACTACGGCCCGTATTTGCCGTAAAGCTAAGACTTTCCAATGTCGGCAGTTCCTCCATAGGCTTGCTGGTCCACTTCTGAAAACGGAGCAACAGGTTGAGCAAGCTCTCCTTGCTTTTAGCGGATAAAGCGATAGCCTGAAATCCTTCGTCTTGCATGGGAGGCTGTACGAATGGTGCTTCCTCTACGACGAGGTGAACATTGGTTCCACTCATCCCAAACGAACTGATTCCAGCCCGTCGCACGCTTTGCTCTGGTTCCCACTCTGTCAATGTGTCATGGATGTAAATGGGAGATTGTTCAAAAGGAATCATCCGATTCGCGCGCTGAAAGTGCAAATGCGGAGGTATCTGCTTTTGTTTAAGAGACAGGATCACCTTGAAAAGACCTGCCATACCCGCTACGTGATCGGTGTGACCGATGTTCGTCTTTACGGAGCCTATCCCGCAAAATTGGCGGCGGTTTGTGTATGGGCGAAACGCTCTCTCAAGCCCGTCCATCTCCATAGGATCACCAAGCTTGGTTCCTATGCTGTGCACCTCAATATAGGAAAGCGTTTCGGGATCAATCTGCGCATCTTTCCATGCCTGCTGAATCACTTCGGCTTGTGCCATTGAATTTGGCGCCGTTAGCCCGAAAGAATGGCCGTCTTGATTGGCGGCACTTCCCTTGATTACGGCATAAATCGAATCCCCGTCTGCAAGAGCCTTTGTCAACGGTTTCAGCAAAACAGCGCCAACGCCTTCACCGACACCCGTACCGTCTGAATCATTGTCAAACGGTCGAGTACGCCCAGATTGCGATAATATTCCCAAATCATTGCTTCCATCTTGTAAGGACAGCAAGATGAGCTTGACACCACCGGCCAGCGCCATCTCACATTCTCCTCGACGAATCGCTTGGCATGCCAGATGAACAGCCATCAGAGACGAGGAGCAGGACGTATCCACAAGCATGCTTGGACCTTTGAGATCCAACAGGTAGGAGATGCGAGAAGCGATCACCGATTTCATATTGCCAATGATTGAGGTGGACAGCGCATCTGGTTCCAGTTCGCGAATCATTCGTCTATACTCTTCACCAAAATCACTGCTAAACCCCAGATATACTCCCGTTCGACTGCCCGCGAGCATCGTTCCACCATATCCGGCGTCCTCAATCGCCTCCCAGCATGTCAGCAGAAATAAGCGCTGGTTCGGGTCCATCTGGCTGGCTTCCTTAGGAGAAAGACCGAAGAATTGCGGATCGAATTTATCAATTTCATTCAGGTAGGCTGCTTCTCGAAATTGAATTTGCTCCATCGTCAACCCTTTGGCGAGTAACAATGGAATCAAATCGTTCTGGCGCTCTTTGGGAAGCTCTCTCACACAATCTTGACCAGCTTGCAACAGACGCCAAAAGTCTGCCGGGTTTTCTGCGCTTCCGAATCGGCAAGCAGCACCAATCACCGCAATATCGTGTTGATTGGGTTTGCTGTCTGTTGAATGAGCATCCGTCTGCTGTTTATTCAGTTTGACTCGGTTCAGTCCTAATGGCTTGCTCACTGCGTTCTTCCTCCTTGGGTCCTCTGCTCACCTGATTCGGCTTAGCTTGCTTGCCATTCGTTGCCGATCTCAGGAAACCGCTGTTGCAAGTCCGGTTTGCTGGTCAGCTGTTCAAAGCGCATGGCTTGTTCCGCGTCAGGAGCTTTTTTTGTTTGCAAGATCAGACGAAGCAGAGAAAAAGCTTCCTGTACATCCCCATAGCCCCCCTCTTTTTCTTCTTGTTCCAGCTGTTGCCTCAGTTGTTGTAGCGCTTGATAGGGAGCGATTACTCCTTGCTGGTACACTTCTTCATCGAGACCGCGGTTTTTGGTGCAAACGGCAATCGCAATGCAAGAATCGACCAGTTGGGCAATCGCTGCTTGATTACGCTTTTTGGCATCCTGAAGCTCTTGCTGATAACGATTGATCTCCCCTTGCTTGTCAAAAGCAAAGGCACGAACGGGATATCCTTTGGCCAAATTTGTCAGTACATTTTTCGGACCGAGCTCAATTACCGTATTCGCTCCCTGTTTTACCAAGTAATCCATCGTCGATTGCCAGCGAACTGCGCTGGTTGTCTGGGCTGTGAGTAAATCGACCAGTTGATTAGCATGGACATAAGGTTGTGCAGTCACATTGGAAATCACAGGCCATTTGGGATCGCAGTACGTGTATCGCTTCAGTTCTTCATGTAATTGTTCGGCGGCTTGCACCATGAGTGGCGAATGGAAAGGCGCACTCACCTTAAGGCTGACAACAGAAGTCGAGCCATGCTGCTTGCACGCTTCTTCTACTTGCCGCACCGCATGTGCATGACCGGAGATGACGATCTGATCAGCGGAGTTATGGTTGGCGACCACAACGATTGCATCGTCACGAGAATGTTCCCGACAAATCTCCTCGACAAGTTGAGCATTCAACCCGAAGATTGCTGACATGGCTCCGACACCCTGCGGCGTGGCCGCCTGCATGAACTGACCTCGGCGATAGACAAGGCGGACGGCATCTGCAAACTGGATGGCACCGGCACAAGTCAGGGCCGTAAACTCGCCCAGACTGTGACCAGCCACCCACTTCGGTTCGATGTTCATTTCCTGTGAATAAACGCGGAAGGCTGCGACACTTGCCGTCAGGATTGCTGGCTGTGCGTGCTCTGTTTTGGTCAGTTCTTGTACATCCCCTGCAAAACAAAGGGTTTGCAGGTTAAATCCAAGCGCATCACTTGCTTCTTCAAAGGTGCGAGCCGCAATGGGATGGGCCTCACATAATGCTTGGCCCATTCCAACATATTGCGAACCTTGTCCCGGGAATAAAAGTGCGATTTTGTCCATTTTTGATCACCCTTCTCTACGTCATGTATTCATTCACTAGCATCCTGAGCAATTGCTGGTAATCCTGCGTCATCTCCGTGACTTTTTCTGCCCGCAGGCAATCCGGGTCGAATGCACACACGATATCAATCACGTCTTTTCCTTCCTTGATCCAGAAGGTAAGCTCATGTTCATGGTGTGTGAACGATGCATCGGTAAACTCATTGACACTGCCGAAGAATGGAATAATGGTTCCGCCGTTGCGATCCGTTCGCAATTTTTGGAGCCACACCGAGGCCTCCCCCGTCATTTTCTCGATGAAATGTCGTTTCTGCTGCACCTGCTTGAATAGATCGAAGAAGGTGTTGACCTCCGACATGTTCACCCGGAATGGATAAGCCTTCATCTGCAGTTCCTTGGCGACAGCCACTTCCATATAAAGATCCTGCTGTCCTGTCAATTCGGCCATGAGGTATAGATACATCGAAAGCAGAACGTCTCTAACCTCAACAGCCTCCATTTGACTTACTTGCTGCACATTTTCAAACAGATAATCAGTAAGTGAGAATTGGACCCAGTTTGTGTCCACATTCGCTTCTCCGTTAGTCCAATACTGAGTTGGCAACTCTATCAGCGAGACACGATCCAGCTCCTTCAACCAATAAGTGGTCGGATCGGTTTCTTCTTGTTCATCTGTTACATCTAACGCGGTGTTCTTCAAAAAGTTGGTTAGGCCAAACAGCGTAGGATGAGCGAACAAATCGGCAATTCGAACCCGTCCTGGGTAAAGCTGTTCAAGCTTGGCATGAACTTGCACCAGTAAAAGCGAAGTACCGCCTATTTGGAAAAAGTTATCCTGCATACCCACCATTTCACGTTTAAGCACTCCCCGCCAAATGTCAGCCACCTGTTCTTCCAGTCTGGTAGCCGGGGCTTGATATTCGGTGTGCTTGTCTTGCAGCGCATCAGGCTCTGGCAATGATTTGCGATCCAGTTTTCCGTTTGGCGTCAGCGGCCATATACTCATATGCGTATAGAAATGCGGAATCATGTAATCGGGTAAGCTTTTGCTCAGCATGGCTCGCAATTCATCACTGTCCAACGTTTGCTTTGCCATATAGTACGCAGACAGGTAAGGATTGCTGGCGGTATCTCGCACACTGACCACCGCTTCCGTAATATCCGGATGCTGACAAAGGGCACTTTCAATTTCCCCCAATTCGATCCGATAACCGCGTACTTTGCACTGAAAGTCGGATCGTCCCACATATTCAATACGCCCATCCGGCAGCCATCTTGCGAGATCACCTGTTTTGTACATGCGTTGACCAGGTTTAAATGGATGAGGGATATAGCACTCAGCCGTCAGCGTCGGCTGACCGAAGTAGCCTCTCGTTACTGCATCCCCTGCAATGTAAAGATCGCCAGTGATCTTCATCGGCTGCACTTGCAGATGCTCATCGAGGATGTAGACTTGTGTATTGGGCAAAGGTTCGCCAATCGTTACTTCCTCTGCGTCAGTCAAGTCCTGAACCGTAGACCAAATGGTTGTTTCAGTCGGACCGTACAGATTGTAAAGTCTCGCCTTGGTCTGTGTACGAAGCCGTTGGAACAAAGACGCTGAAAGGGCTTCTCCCCCAATCAGGATTGCTTTCAGGCAGTCAAGTGCGTGCAAGTTGCTCTTCTCTTCCAGCATAAGCTGTAGACGGGATGGAGTCAGTTGAAGGAAAGTGATTTCTTCCTGCAAAATCAACTCCTTAAGCACCTGCGGATCAGCTTGCTGCTGTTCGGTTGCAATGACCACTGTCATCCCTTTCGTCAGCGGTACAATCGTTTCAAGCAGAAAAATATCAAACGAAATCGTCGTCACAGCCAGCATTTTGTCTGCGCTGGTAAAGTCGATGTGTTTCCCGATTCCCGAACAGAAGCTCATCAAATTGCCGTGCTCAACCATAACGCCTTTAGGCTTGCCAGTAGAACCCGATGTGTAAATGACATAAGCGAGATCGCCAGTTGTAGCCTGTGGCGGAAGATTTGAGTCGTCTTCCGTCTCCATCCGGGAATCGTTTACGTCCAGTCGGACAACCCTTCCCCACTGCTTCTCTGCCAGAGAAGCATGAGTTAAGACGAGGTGAGTCATGCTGTTTTCCAAAACATAGGAGATACGCTCTTCTGGATAGTGCGGATCAATCGGAACAAACGCAGCCCCTGCCTTCAAGATCGCCAAGAGTCCAACCATCATATCCACAGAACGATTCGTCAGAAGGCCCACGCAAGTATCAGCAGTGACGCCTTGTTGCTTGATCAAACGAGCTACTTGGTTTGCTCGCTGATTTAAGTCCGCATAGGTGACTTTCTCATCTCCGCATGTTACAGCTAACGCGTTCGGCTGTGTTGCCGCTACTTCTTCAAAGAGCTGGACGACTGTTTTTTCACGAGAGTATTCCAAACTCGTGTCATTCCATTGCTCAACCAGCAGCAAGCGTTCATCTGCTGCCAGCATGGACATCTTGCCGATCAACCGTTCAGGATCTTCCACCATCTGCTCCAGAATCTTCTGGAAGTGTGTGGACATCGCCGCGATCGTCTCTTTGCTGAACAGCTTGTTGCTGTATTCGATATCGACAATCAGGCGCTGTTCTCGCTCAATGATGTCAAAGGTCAGATCAAACTGGGCAGAACGCTGTTCAAATGGATAAGGAGAGAGTGTCAGCCCATTTGCACTCATGCTTCCCTTCGCGTCGCCGGTATTTTGCAAAATGAACATCACATCAAACAGTGGGTTGCGCGCCGTATCTTTTGGCAGCGTCAGTCGATCCACCAGCATTTCGAACGGATAGTCGGCATGAGAGAGCGCCGCCAGTGCCCGTTCTTTTACTTCCTGAAGGAAATCGGACACGGTTCGATCGCTTCGCGGGAAGTTTCTCATCGCCAGTGTGTTCAGAAAGACACCCACGATGTTTTCCAGGTCTGCATGATGACGGCCAGCCACTGGCGATCCAATGATAATGTCTTCTTCGCCAGCGTATTTCGACAGCATAATGGTGAGTGCTCCCAGTAGCGTCATGTACAAGGTTGAACCATTGTTTTTTGCCAGTGCCAGTATCTTCTCTGTCATCTCTTGAGGAATCTCAAAGGTCAGGACATCTCCCTCGAAGCTCTGAACGGACGGTCGTGGGTGGTCCGTAGGCAGATTAAGCACAGGGACTTCTCCATCCAGCTCTTTTAGCCAGAATTTCTCCTGAGCGGCCAATACCCCATTGCCCAGCTGCTCTGCTTGCCACACACTGTAGTCTTTATATTGAATCCGCAGCTCGGGCAACTCGAGTCCCTGATACAACTGGAAGAACTCGCGGATCAAAATGTTGATGGACACACCGTCGGAAATAATGTGATGCATGTCAAACAGCAACAAGTGTTTGTTGACATCAACGCGAATGAGCATACCGCGAACAAGCGGCGCTTTTGACAAATCGAATGGTTGAATGAATTGTTCGACCGTTCTCTTGGCCTCGTTCTCATCGACTTCACTATACGCCAGCGTAAACTCTACGCTCGGTTGAACGGTTTGCATCAAAACTCCATCCACGATGGAAAATGAGGTGCGCAATGACTCATGACGCTGCACCAGCGAGACAAATGCACGTTCGTAAGCCTCTCTGTCCAGTTCTCCTTCAAGCATCATGACTGTTGGGATGTTGTAGGCAACTGCCCCTTCCTGCATTTGTTCCAGCACATAAATTCTCTGCTGAGACGAGGTGGCCGGGTAAGCTTCTCGTTGCTCTGCCACAGGAATCGCGGAAACAGTTGTTTCTTCATTCGGAGCCATCAACACAGCCAATTGACGGATTGTCGGTGTCTGAAACAGATCAGTGATCGTAATCTCTTTTTGCAACTGCTTGGTGACACGGGAAACGATACCAATTGCCAAAAGAGAATCGCCACCCAGCCTGAAAAAGTCGTCGTCGATGCTTAATTCGGTGTAACCCAGCACTTCGGACCAAATCTGACCTAAGGCTTGTTCCAACGAAGTGTAGGGATCACCTTCCTCCCTGCCAGACAAAACTACACGGTTTTGCATGGTCACTGCCGGTGGTGCTTCGCGTTCTTTATGAGACTTACCGCTTGCAAAGATTGTATCTCCGAGCTTTACTTTCAGAGACGGTGCCCATTCCATCAGTACTTGCAAATCAAATTGTCCAATGATCAGGTGTTCCGTTTGGCAAGACAGCGATGCATGAAAGGCTTGTATCGCTCCATCCATTGGCATGTAACCGATAAAACCAGGACCTGTAATGCCTTCAAACGCATACCAGTTCAAAGCTATCGTCGGTTTTCCCGTTCGACTGCGAGCTGCACTATACGCATCCAGGAAGCAGTTGGACGAGACATAGTCACTTCCGGTCGCTCCACCCCAAATCGAAGCAAGTGATGAGAAGATCACAAAGAAATCCAGATGCTCCGGTTCAGCTATTTGATCCAGTATGACTGTGCCCGCCATCTTCGCTTTCAAGCCATTTTGAAAATCGGAAAACGTCTTCGTCTGAATCGTCTCGAAGGTGATATGCGCCGCGGATTGGATAATGCCGTTAATCGGTCCATAGCGTGCTCGGACTTGCTCCGAAATATCCTCCATCTGCTGACGGTCGGACACGTCGGCTGCATAGCAGACTACCTGCGCTCCCATTTCCTCTAGCTCAATCAGCGCTTTTAGCTTTCGAGCCTCAGAAGCACTGCAGTCTGGATGCTGTAAACGCTCTTGCCACTCGTGGTTAGGTGGAAGTGGAGAACGATTAATCAGCACGAGCGTCACATTTTTTTGAGCGGCTAGATGCTTACTAAATGCCAGTCCCAGTTTTCCTGTCCCTCCGGCGATCAAGTACACACCATTTTCACGTATCTCTACGGGCCTTTTCGGAATTTTATCGATATCGCAGCGATTCATTTCTGGTACGATGCGATTTCCTCTATAGGCAACCAATGTGTCATCCCGATTGCAGCGAATTTCCGCTAGAAGCTGGCCAGCCAACTGCGATGTTGAACGCCCCTCTGTTGCGAGATCCAGGCTAAAGCACTGCAGTTTTGGATTTTCCTGCGAGATAACCTTGGCCAGACCGAACAAGGGCGCTTTTTCTGGATAAACAGGACCGTTGTCATCTACTGCTTGTGCGTAGTTCGAGACAATCCGTAAATCAAGCACCTGCTTCAGATCCAGCTCAAGCAACGCTTGTGTCAAATGAAACAGACTGTAAACTCCCAGATGTTGCGCTGACTCAAGAGCTTCAAGCTGTCCGAGGCCATTCGGCTGCTGGGCACCTGAGGTCAAGCTCCATAAATGGATAATCCCAGTCAGCTTTTCCATTTTGTCTCCAAGTCTCTCGAACACACGCCGCAGATCTTCTGGCTGGCTGGGATCTAGGATAAACTCGTGGGAAGAAACGGAGGCAAAAGCCTCACCACTGCGAAGTCTGAACACTTCATGCCCTTCCGATGACATCGCGTCAGCAAGAGTTTCTCCCACACCGCCTTCATCTTGAAACACCAGCCAGATCCCTGGACGCTGGGTCTGATGGTTGGTTGTCAGCTCTTTCGTTTGCCAATTGATCTGGTAGATCCACTCTCGATACTCTTGTGGCGTATACGCTGAGTGTCCGACCAATAACGCCGAATCAGACAAATCAAGCAGCTCAGTTGACGACGGATAAATGGCAATCGATTGATAGTTCGTATCCCGAAGCGCCTTTTCCCAACGTGAGGCATCCATCAGTCTGGCTTGCTGTCGCAGATCAGTGTCTTCGTGCTGCCACCAGTCTTCGGCAAGCCCCCCGATCACATTTGCCGTTGAACGATTTTTCACGAGCTCGATCGCAAACAGCACACCTTGCTCTGCAAGCAACTGATGCAAAATCGATAAGGATGCCCGCACATCCCTGGCCCTGTGAATCGCGTTATTTGCGATGATCACATCGTATGCGTGTAAATCGAAGCCTTGTTCGGCTGGGGACTGCTCCATGTTGAACAGGCGGAACTGCGCAAACGGGTACACTTCTTGGAACTCTTTTTCTGCCTCTGCGAGAGACGATTGCGCACAATCCGTAAACAGATAGGTGACATCTTGTTTCTCAATCTTTGGCAGCAATAAGCGAGTCAGACTGCTGGAACCGCCTCCGAGCTCCAGAATGCGAACAGGACGGTCAAACGAATGGATGTATTGGGCAATTGTTTCCACTGCCATCAGTCCAGAAGGGTTTCCAAGAGTAATGCGATCCGCATACGACTTATATAAGTCAGAAGTACCGTCGTTCGACACGAGTACGTTCTGCCCCGTCATGATGGTTGCGTATTGGGCAAAACAAGCTTTCAATTGAGAGAACGTATCTCGCTCATTCGGATAGCGATCCAGACAATCCTGATAAAACGCTTCCGTATCAAGACCCTCTGCCTGTGCAGATAGACGGTATGTTCCTTCAACGTGTTCAACCAGAGAGGCCTTAACGACAAGTTCAAGTATGAATTGGAAGAGGTGTTCATTTCTTCCATCAAACCTTACAGCTTCACGCAATTTTCCCAGCGTATACGTTTGATCCTGCTTGCGGAACACACCTAGTTGCTTGAAGCATTCAAGCGATGACAAGCCGGAATAAAAAGTCTCATCCTCTTCCAAACCCGTTTGCTTTTTGACATTCACCTGATTCAGTAGCGTTTCCCCAAAAGTAAAGAAGGTAGAAGCAATTTTATGAACATCAGCTGTCTCGTTCTCATGAGCCGCCTCAGATGCTGCAGCAGCGGACCGCTCAACCGTGTCGTTAGTTGGTTGATCCGATTGCACCCAGTGACGGGTTTTGGCAAAGGAATAGGTTGGCAAAGGTACCTTTTTCCATTTGACAGGACGGTAGTATTCAAGCCAATTGATAGGCACCCCTCGTACGTACTGTTTTGCCATTTCTACTGGGTCTGAGCTGTCTATTTGCACGCTGATCGGCAATGAACTTTCCCCACGTGAATTCAGTACCCCGTAGAACACCTGGTTCCCATCAACAAACGGAGCACCGTCCTCCGTCCGTTCTGCCGTGCACAGGCGATGGACCTTCTGCAAAAAGTCCTCTTTGCTGTTGACAATGAAGGCAAGGCGATACCCATAGTGTCCGCGCCCAACATTGGCAGTAGCGCACATATCAAGTAGGGAATGCTCAGAAGGCCCTGATAAAAATGCTTGGTATTTCTCGAGCATATCCCAGAGCGACTCACTTGTTTTGGCAGATAACGTAATGAGGTAGTCGCCAGATTCTGAAACGGCTGTCTCCTCGCGCCCAGGAGGCTCTTCCAAGATGACGTGGGCGTTTGTCCCGCTCAGGCCGAATGCACTTACGCCAGCTCTCCTCACAGGTTGGTCCGCCTCAACATCCCAATCCTTAAGGACATCATTTATATAAACAGGCGAATCGATAAAAGGAATTAAGGTATTCGGCCGTTTTACATGCAGCGTTGGCGGAATCTGACGATGCTTCATCATCAGAACCGTCTTAATGATCCCAGCCACACCTGATGCCGCAATCGTGTGCCCGATATTACTTTTGACCGAGCCTATTGCGCAAAATTGCTTACGTTTTGAAACTTTCTGAAAGGCATGCATGATCCCCTCAATTTCAACAGGGTCGCCTAATCTTGTCCCCGTCCCATGTGCCTCAATATAGGAGATGCTCTCTGGATTGATTCGCGCTCGCTCCCACGTTGTTCGCAACAAAGCAGACTGAGAAATCGCATTGGGCGCTGTAATACTGGTAGAACGACCATCACAATTGACCGCAGTGCTTTTGATCACCGCATGGATATAATCGTTGTCCTTGACTGCTTGATCGTATGACTTCAAAAGAACAGCGCCAAGACCTTCTCCCCATACTGTTCCATCAGCAAAGTCATCAAATGCCTTGGTTTTGCGTTCTACAGAAACGATGCCAAAGTCTGTATCTTGTTGAATCGGAAACAGGGAAAGGTTAACTCCGCCTACGAGAGCCATTCGACAATCGTTGTTTCCAATGGCCTGACATGCTTGGTGCAGAGCGACCAAGGAGGAAGAGCAAGATGTATTAATCAGTTGGCTCGGACCTGACAGATTCAGCAAATAGGAAATTCGTGAAGCGATAATTGCTGCAACGTTGCCAGCAAGCGAGGACGAATCAACGTTTTTCAGCACACGCTGGTATTGTGATTCATTGTCACAATATCCCAGAAATACGCCTGTAGGAGAACCGCTGATCATCTTCTCGCTATACCCGGCATGTTCAAATATTTCCCATGCCAACTCGAGAAACATCCGCTGATAAGGGTCCATGGTTCGAGCCTCTGCAGGTGATATCTCGAAAAACGCATGGTCAAATAAATCCACGTGATCGAGATAACCCATCCGCTCATACTTAAAATCTGTGTCGTTAAAAAATTCTCTCGCTACCCTCTCGACATCTGGACGCCTTGCAGTAGGAATATCACCGATTGAATCGTGTCCCTGCTTCAAATTGTTCCAGTATTCTTCGAGGCTGCTGGCTCCGGGAAAACGACAAGCCATACCGATGATCGCGATATCTTGGCGTGTATTTACGTTGGCAGAGGACAGTTCCTTCAGCAAAGGGAGTGCTTCCTTCTCTTGCAGTCGATGAGCTGCCACTTGCTCCAAGATGTATTTTTTTAGCAAACTCATCCTAATTCCCCTTCCTTTTGTCGATCAGTTCGGCACCCTTGTCTACGGAGAGAACTCCCTCCTTGACCTCCCTCAGCAATTCCAGAAGGGATTCGTCATCATCGCTTTGATCTTCCATAGATGCAAACTGATCCTGTTTTCTTTGTTCGAGAAAATCCACAAACATGGCAATCGTATAGTAGGAAAACAAATGAGCGACGCTAATCTCGCTGTCCACTTGTTTTACAATTTGCGCATGCATTTTAAGCAACAGCAGGGAATTCCCTCCCAGCTGGAAAAAGCTGTCGTGTACCCCCACTTTTTCGATTCCCAAGATTTCTTTCCAGATGGTAACCAGCTGTTCTTCCTTCTCGTTTCGCGGGGCTACATATTCAGCATCGGACGCCTGTTGTTCATCCACTTCAGGCAGTAGCTTGCGATTGATCTTGCCCCCTGCTGTCAAAGGCATTTTTTCAATGCTGACAAAAAAGGAAGGGATCATGTGATCGGGAAGCCGTTCGCTGAGATAACCACGCAAGTCACTTGCGGTCAATTCCTGAGCATTCGATACGTAGTACGCGCACAATCGAGCCTTCTCTTCTTGAAATAGCACGGCACACTCTTTGACTAGCGGGTGGGACAATAGAACCTCATCAATCTCGCCCAGCTCAATTCGGTGCCCGCATACTTTTACTTGATGATCGATGCGACCGCAAAACTTGATATTGCCATTCGGCAGATAGCGTCCAAGGTCGCCTGTCCGGTAAAGCTTTTGATAACCAATTTCCGGATAAGGGTTGTCAACAAAGCTGGCTGCAGTTTTCTCAGGATCGTGCAAGTAACCGTGCCCCAAGCACAAGCCAGTTATATAAATCTCCCCTTGATGCCCAGCAGGAACTAGTTTTCGATTTGAATCCAGCAACAGAATTTTCGTATTGGCTATCGGCTTTCCGATCGGTATCGGTCCCTGATGGGTATGGTCGATCTCAAAGTAGATGACACCAATAGACGTCTCCGTCGGACCATACAGATTCGTGATACGAACATGGGGAAACCGCTGAAGAAACAGATGCACGGTGTGAGCCGTAATTTCCTCTCCCCCCAAGATCAGGTGGCGAATCGAAGAAAGTGAATCGTGTATGTCCATCCGTGTTTCCATTTGATCTACCAACAGGTTAAAGACCGACGGCACAAAGTCCGTAATCGTAATCTGATAGGTTGAAATAGCGTGCAACACTTGATCGAGCGTCATCTCGAATTCAGGAATCGGCAATACCGTACGGCCACCATGCAAGAGCGGCCAGAAAAGTTGCCAGACCGAACTGTCGTAGTGATGGGGAGTCGTCTGGAATATGGCGTCTTGTTCTGTACAACCGTAATGTTCATCCATCCAGCGAAACCGATTGAAAATACCGATATGAGGAACAACAGCTCCTTTTGGTTTGCCAGTGGAACCAGATGTATAAATCACATAGATCGGGTCGTCCACATCTACCTGGACCTGCAAGTCCCCTTCTTCCCGGATTTTATCCGCATCGACGATTACAGCACGTGTCCATTGCACGAATGACGGTTCCTGACGTATTTCTGGTCCGATCAGCGTCACCGGACAATCCAATTCATCCAGCAGCTGCTTTTTCCGTTCGTTCGGACTTTGCACGTCTAGCGGAACAAATGCCGCACCCGTTTTCATCACAGCTAGAAGGGAAATGACCAAATTCAAGCTACGATTCATCAAGACGGGAACATAGCTTCCTCTTCCAATACCGCTGGCCTTCAACATACGCGCAAGGCAATTGGCTTTCCCATTAAGTTGAGCGTAGGTAAGGGTTTTGTTGCCAAACACAGCCGCTGTTAGATGAGGAGTACGCGCTGCCTGTTCCTCGATCAGTTGATGGATCGGCTTTGGAGCAGAATGAGGAACGTCCGTTTGATTGCGGGTATACAACAAATCAGTCCGCTCTGCTTCCGTCAACATATCGATTGTGTGAACTAGCCGTTTGGGATCGACGACCACTTCACGAAGAATTTGTAAATAATGACTGATCATTCGTTCGACCACAGCCTCTTGGAACTGCTCGCCCGCATACCGTACGCGTCCTGTCATTCCATCTTCTGTTTGCTTGCATGCAAATACCACTTGCAGGGTCAGACCTTCTAAAGCAGCAATATCTTGCATGTTTTCTAGTACGAAAGCTGTATCCAGCAGTGTCATCAGATCGGTGTCGGATAGATCAAGCCATTGCATCATTTGCGAAAACGGATAGTTCTGATGCTCCATTGCCTCTTTGACCAGCTGCTTACCCTCTTTCGCCACTTCTGCAAAAGTAGCTTCTTGATGCATCCGTACACGCAGCGGCAGCACCCGATTCCAAGCATTAGGGGGAAGCGGATTCTGAAAGACGGGCGTGAGAATGATCATGTCGTCTGTCTGCTTATACCGATTCAGCATGATTTGAAACGTCGACAGAAGGAACAGGTAGAGCTTCATCGGATGATGATCGCAATGAGCCGCAACGGCAGCGTTCAAATCATCTGGAAAGACAAAAGATATTTCTTTTGTCTCCTTCTCCCCATCGCCTTCCTTCTCCGTCCCTTCGGTTGGAAGGAGGGAGAGCGTCCACTCCCCCTGTAACTTCTCTTGCCAGTACTGCTCCTCCCGGCTAAATTTCCGACTGGTTAGCAGAATGTTTTGCGAAATAGTAGTCTCCATATGCCCTCCCCCTCTTACTCACCGCTTGCTCTAAAATTCAAAATCCCAATCGACGCCCTGTGCTTGAATAAGGGCTACCTCACGGGTCAATTCAAAGTCTTGCAGGAGGCGCTGGGGATCTTCCATCACCTGCTGCAACAAGCTTTTGAAGTCACTCACAAGCTGCTCCATCGTTTCTCTTCGGAACAGGTCACTGCGGTAATCCAGCTTACATGTAAGTCTGTCAAAAACAGGGTAAGCCGACAGATGAAGGTCAAGTTTTGCCGTGTTGTTTTGCAGTGGATAGTTTCTGACGATCATGTCCTCAAGCTCCAGTTCCCCTTCCGGATTGTCCATGTTTTGCAGGACGAAGATCGTATCAAAAAGGGGCTGACGACCTGTATTTGGTTCAATGCCAAGAGTCTGAACAAACAGATCAATCGGGTAATCCGCCTGTTCAAAAGAGGCTAGCGTATGCTCACGGACCTCCGCAAGAAACTCGCGATAGGTTTTCGCGCCTTTTGGATAATTGCGTAGGGGAATGGTGTTGATAAACATCCCAATCACTTCATCAAACTCTGCAAATTTGCGGCCAGCTACTGGAGTTCCGACAACGACATCCTCTTGGCCGCTGTATTTTGCAAGCAACATGTTGTAAACCGACAACAGCACCATGTAAAGTGTCGCCTGTTCCTGCGTTGCCAGCTCCTGCAACTGCTGCGTCTCCTCTGCCGATATCTCAAACTCAATCGTCGCACCAGGAAACGTAAGAGATTCTGGCCTTTCGTAATCAGTCGGAATCGATAGAAGTGGTGCTGGGCTGGAAAACAGGTCTGCCCAATAGCCAGCTTGAAGCTCCCCTGACTCAAGTGCAGATTCCTGCCAAACAGCAAACTCTTTTTGCTGAACTTCCAATGCAGGAAGTGTCACGCCTGCATAGAGACGAACAAAGTCTTCCACGAGAATATCCATGGATACACCGTCTGAAACGATATGGTGCATGTCGAACAACAAGAGATGCTTTTCCGGTGCAATCCTGATTAGTCCTGCACGCAACAAGGGCGCTTGACGCAAGTCGAATGGCCGTACGAATGTTGCCAGGCTGGCATCCAACTGCTCTGCACTTGCTTCGCTCACTTCCAAACGGAAGGCCGGCGAATCATGTACAATTTGAACTACTTGCCCATCTATATAATCAAACGAGGTACGAAGAGATTCATGGCGGTCAATCAATCCTTGAAAAGCATGTTCTACTTTCTCACGACTCAAATCACCCTCGACGAAACGGGCAGCCGTAATATGAAGGCTTGTGTCAGCCGGATTCAACTGCTGAAGAATAAAGAACTTGCGCTGGGCAGGCGTAACCGGATAGTACGATCTGGCTTCGACTGGGAATCGTCTTTTCATTATCGTCTTGTCTGCCCCATCAATCACCTTGCCAAGCTCTTGAATCGTTGGGTGATTAAACATGGTTCGCAGTGGAAGCTGTACGCCAAATTGCTGTGCAACCTGCGCAGCCACCGCGTTGATTTTTAACGAGTGCCCCCCTAGAGCGAAGAAATTGTCCCGAGCGCTGATTGTTTTTGGATCGAGCTGCAGCACTTGAGCCCAGATGTGGGTGAGAGCTTTTTCCGTTTCGGTTGTAGCTGACACAAAAATAGATGTGTCGACCCGATCCTGTATGCCAGGCTTCGGTAAAGCCCCTCTGTCCACTTTTCCGTTCGGGGTAAGTGGCAATACGTTTTGTTTTACATAGTGCATCGGCACCATGTATTCCGGAAGCACAGTAAACAGATAATCACGTATATCTCGTGCAGAAAATCCCTCCAGGGGAACGACATAGGCACATAAGTACTTTGCACCCGTTTCCTCTGAAAGCGCCAAGACCACCGCATCCTTGACCGCAGGATGTCTGCGCATTACCTGTTCAATCTCACTTAATTCGATTCGGTAACCCCGAATCTTGACTTGATTATCCATTCTTCCGAAGTACTCAATATATCCGGCCTCCGTGATCCGGCCTACATCACCCGTTCGATAGAGGGCTTGATAATCAGGGTCTTCTACCCAGCTGGCATACGGATTTGCTACAAAAACTTTTTGCGTCCGTTCCTCATCTTTGTAGTAGCCGTAACCAACGCCCGGGCCGGCCACACATATTTCTCCTTTTACGCCTCGTGGGCAGATACACTGATTTTGATCGAGTATGTAAATATGAGTGTTCTGAATCGGTATGCCGATGGGAACCACTATCTGCTGATCGCTAGGCATTTCCCGGATAATGTGGTGCGTAATATCATCGGATGCTTCCGTTGGCCCGTACATATTCACCAATGGAATTTCCGAATAGCAGCCAAACCAGCGCCGTACCAGAGGGGCAGGCAACTCCTCTCCTGTCACTGCCATCCATCGCAGATCAGGGAAGCTGCGATCGGAGTCGGGCCATTCTTGAGCGAGATCAAGCAGCACAGATAGCAGAGATGGCACCACTTCCGCGATGGTGACGCGATTGGAACGGAGTACGTTATGAAGGGCCTGCGTATCCATAACCGTCTCGGTATCGACCACCAACACAGAGCCACCCACCAGCAAAATAGATAGATATTGCCAAACAGAAATATCGAAGCAAAGGGAAGCCGTTTGTGCGACAAGATCGTCCTCGCAGAGGGATAGGTCGTTGATTTTAGCGAAAATGTGGTTAATCATTCCACGGTGGTGCACCATTACGCCTTTCGGTTGTCCAGTCGTGCCCGATGTGAAGATGATGTACGCCAAGTCTGTTCCCGCACTCTCCCGATCGATGTCCTCTCCCGAAAGTGACTCAACCGATTGATCGGATTGACCAAAGACATAGAGATACTTCAGTTCAGGTGAGGATGCTTGAATCGACTCCAATCCATCTAGCAAGTCAGGCTGAGTGATTAACCCTGCAATCTCGCTCTTCTGCACGATGTACAAGATCCGATGCTGCGGATAGTCTGGATCAATCGGTACGTAGGCTCCTCCCGCCTTGAACACTGCAAGAATCGCAACAAGCGTATCCGCGTTACGCTTCATATAGATACCGATTTTCGTGCCAGGTCGCAATCCTTGCTGGATAAAATAGCGCGCGAGTCGATTGGATCGCTCGTTTAATTCCTGATAGGTTAAGGTTGCTTTTCCGTCTGTCACCGCTTTGCGATGAGGAGTCTTTTTTACCTGCTCCTCAAAGAGGCGATCAAAGCTCTGATCGCGCGGAAAATCAACCCGGTTGTCGTTGAATGAAAGAACTAACTCCCGAATCTCTTCCTCAGATAAGCACGCTATCTCTGCGATCTTCTGATCCGGTTGCGTTACGATAACCTGATAGATACGGACCAAATGCTCCATCATCCGTTCCATCATGGGGAGTTGGTATCTTTGCCCCACGTAACGCACGAGTAATTCGAGCGAGTTTTCCTTTTTAGAAAAGAGGAGCTGCAACTCGCTCGATACCTGTTCCATGCTGTCCTGATCATGAAGGACATCTAACAAGCAAGTCGCCTCAAAAAACGGTGTGCTGTTCCCCTGCTGCGGAACTTTCAGTTCCTCAATCAACCGCAAGATTGGGTAGTTCTGATGTTCCACAGCGGCCTTTAAGGTCTGCCGAACTTCTTGCAGCAACTCCTTGATACTCCAATCCGGGAGCACCTGATGACGCAAGGGCAGTACCTTGTTCAAAAACTCACCCGGCTCTGATTGACGAAAGATAGCCGTTCCAACGCATAAGTCCTGATGTCCCGTATATTTGGACAACAAGATGCAAAATCCACTCAGCAAAGCCATGAACAAACGCTGATCCGAGCCATTGCTCAAATGAATCAGTGCCTTGCTCAGCTCGTCCGGAAACACGATGGTCAGCTCACGAAGCTCAGACTGACGCTGAAACGAGGCCCGAGAGTCTGTTGGAAGATCGAGTGAATGAAACTCTCTCGAGAGGTTCTCCATCCAATAGTCTTTTTCGCGATCAAACTGCCCACTGGCCAGCAAGATGTTTTGTGCCGTTATCGTTGACAAGCCAATCCCTCTTTTCTGTCCGTCATGTATTTCTTAAAAAGCAAAGTCATCGTCGTCCACTTGTCCCTGTGCTACTTGTACTACTCCATGACCGATCTGAAGTTGTCCGATAGTTCGGTTCGGGTGGGCTACCATTTGCTCCAGAAGAATGACAAAGTCTTGAGCCATCTTCTCGATTGTTCTTCTGTGATACAAGTTCGTGTTATATTGCCAGTGCATGCGTATGTGATCTTCAGCCTTAACTACTTCCAAAGCCAGATCGAGCATGGCAGCTTTGCGTCTGAATTCGTAGGGAGCAAACTCGATTTGATCGAGACGGACTTTTTGCTGCTCCGCTGCATGATGCAGGGTCAGCATGGCGTCAAACAACGGGTTCCTTGCTGGATCGCGAAGCAATTGAATCTGACTTACGAGTTGGTCGAATGGATAGTCTCCATGTTCAAATCCGTCTAGCACGTTTTGGCGTACCTGTTCGATATACTCTTGGACGGTCAATTCTTTCTTCGGCCAGTTCCGCAAGGCCAAGGTATTAACAAACATTCCTACAACAGGGGCAAACTCCGCACGTTGTCTACCATCCATGTCGCAGCCGATGACGATGTCTTCCTGATTGCTGTATTTGGATAACAAAACAGAATAGACGGCCAAAAGAAGCATGTACAGCGTCGTAGAACTCTGACGGGTGAACGTGTCGAGTTTTTCCAGCCATTCTTCAGACAGCTCAGTCAGCAACTCGTCTCCATCAAATGTCATATTTTGTGGGCGAGGAAAATCCGTCGGGATTGCCAACGGTTGCGGCTCCCCGGAAAAGGCATCCAACCAGTAGGCTTCATGCTCGGCCCAACTGCTCTCAGCAGCTTGTTCTTCTTGCCACCAAGCGAATTCCTTGGCCTGTACCGACAATTCCGGCAACACCTGTCCTTGGTAGAGGTTACAAAACTCCTCAAGCAAGATGGACTTGGATATGCCATCTGAAATGATATGGTGCATGTCGAAAATCAACAGATGCTCCTCTGATGAAATCTCAATGAGGCCGATACGAAGCAAAGGAGCTTGCTTTAAATCGAAAGGCCGGAAAAAGCGTTCGATTGTCTTTTCCACAGCTTCCTCGTCTGCTTTCCATGTCTCAATCTGTACAGACAGATCACTGTGTACTTTTTGTTTCACCTGTCCTTCCATCAGATGAAACGAGGTGCGCAGCGCCTCATGTCGTGCGACGAGTTGATCTGCAACGTCTTGGAGACGCCCTGAATCAAGGGAACCGGTCATCCGCATAACTCCCGGGGTATGATAGCTGGTAGCATCTTCTTCCAACTGCCACAACAGGTAAAGCCGCTCTTGCGCACGCGTGACAGGGTAATATTCCTGATCAGAGAGCGCGACGATCGGTTTTTGCTCCATCTCTTGGAGGCTGCCTGTGATCCGACTCGCCAAGCCTCGAATCGTCGGAGCATCAAACAGATCGCGCATTGAAAGCTTCACTTGAAACTCACTTTCCACTCTGGATAAAAGCTGAATGGCCTTCAGCGAATGCCCTCCCTGTCCAACAAAGTGATCAAGCACACCTGGCGATGGAATCTGTAAGACATCCGCCCACAACTCAACCAGCTTTTGTTCGATAGGATTTGCCGGAGGCACGTAATCACTACTGACGCTAGGCTTTACAGCAGGCAAAGCTTTTCGGTCGATCTTTCCATGCGGGGTTAGCGGCATCTCGGACAGCTCCATAAAGTAACTCGGGATCATATAACCGGGTAGCCACTCCAGCAGGTGCGCACGAAGCCCATCCGGCTGAACACCGTCCTTTTGCACCACATAGTAGCAAGCCAGTTCGGTCAAACCCATCTGATCGGTCATAGCCAATACAGCTACCTGATTCACAGCAGGATGCTGAAGGACGGCGCGTTCAACTTCTTTCAGTTCCACACGATAGCCGCGCACTTGAACCTGATCGTCCATCCGACCCAGATATTCAAATACGCCCGTTTCGCTGAGCAATCCGACATCTCCAGTACGGTAAAGTCGCTCGCCGGTAATCGGATGATACGTAAAAGCTTTCTCGGTCAACTCAGGCTTGCCCAAATATCCGTCGGTGATGCCAATTCCTCCGATGCAAATCTCGCCCTTGACATCTGGGGGACAAATTTCCCCCGTCTGACCAAGGATGAACATATGCGTATTGGCAATGGGAACACCAATAGGGATTCTGAGTGTTTCTTCAGCAGGCTGTTCTGTGCAAAGATAGACGGAAGCGTATATCGCTGATTCCGTCATCCCGTATATATTGGCGATTCGCGCGATACGGAACAGACGATTCCATTCGCGAACCAGATTGGCTGTCAGTGCTTCTCCTCCATTAAATACCCACTTCAAATGGGGCAACGGATCTGGTTCATTGCGAGAATGCACATGAGCCAGAAACACATTCATCATCGCTGGAACAAACTGGGTGACTGTAATGCGCTGCTCTCGCAGCCAGTCATACAACGCTCCCGGATCTTTCCCGTCTTCCTCTTTCAAAATCGACAGCTTTGATCCAACCATCAGCGGCCAAAACAATTCCCACACCGAGTCCGTAAAAGAAATCGAGGTTTTTTGGGCAACAACGTCTGTCTCGCTAAGCGGAAAAGTCTCCTCCAGCCAAAACAACGTATTCAAGACCTGTTTGTGCGTAATCATGACGCCCTTTGGCGCACCGGTCGAACCAGATGTGTAGATGACATAAGCAACATCATCCTCTGAACCCGCCGGGGCTATCGCCTCATCCTTTTGGCGGCGAATATCGAGCGCTGTATAGACCTTGTATCCATCGTGATGGAAGGAAGTCTCGTCCAAACAAATGATCGTTTCGATGCTGTCAGGTAGATCCGGAATGATCTCATCCAGATACATGGATTCTGTTACAAGCACCTTGCAACGACTATCCTGCAAAAGATACCGAATTCTAGCTCGGGGATAATGCGGATCAACCGGGACGTATCCCCCACCTGCTTGGAGGATTGCGAGAACTGCCGCTACCATACGGGAACTCCTGTCTGCGAGAATTCCTACGAGTTGCGAAGGAACTACACCCGCATCTTTCAAGATACGGGCTAACTGGTTTGCTTCCGCGTGTAGTTCTGCGTAAGTTCTTTCTCGATCCGCCTCTACCACAGCGACTCTATCAGGCGTTTTTTCCGCTTGCCGGGCGATCAGTTCAGCGATTGTCACTTTGTTGCGATACGGTTTGTCTGTCTGATTGACTCGGGTTAACAAGTTCGCTTCATCATCAGTGAGCAGGTTAAACTCGTTCAGATCCAGATCGAGCTGCATACGTCCATTCATTGCGACTCTTCCCCTTTTTAGGTGGTGGTGAAAAATTCCCGCAAACGGTTAATTCCCTCGTTATACTTGGCGGCAGAGTATGAGAGGCGCAGTGTGTTCGGGATGCCAAAGTCAGAACCCGGTACGGTCGCCACATGTGTAGCCTCGAAAATTTGCGTAGCCAACTCAAGCGAGGTGCTGATGCCTTTTCTCTTCATAAATTCTTCGCAGTCAATCGTGAAGTAGAAGCTGCCTCTCGCTGGCAGAGCACGGACATCCGGTACATTTTGGAAAGCGTCTATCGTGTAGTCTCGACGACCTTTGTACAGTTGGACCAAATGATCAACCTCATGCTGGTAATCAAGCGCAGCCATTGCTCCGAACTGTACGACTGGGTCTGCTGTGAGCAGTGTATGATGCTGAATGACCGTCAGTGGCTGCACCAGCTCATCCGGTACGATCGCATATCCGACACGTCTGCTGTACATCCGATACGCTTTGGAAAACGCATCCGTTGTGATGAACGTAGACTTGGTATTTTTCAGCTGCATCACGGATTCGCACTCGTCATCGAAGTAGGTATTCGCATAAATTTCGTCATTGATAATAGCTGCACGCCCGTCTACGATGCTGTCGATCGTATACAATTCCTCTTTTGTAAGAATATTTCCCAACGGGTTGCCTGGCGTGTTGATCACGACCACTTTTGTCTTGTCTGTAAAGTTCTCTTTGAACGACTCCACATCCAGTCTCAACGTATCCAGATCAATTTTGTAGTAACGAACTTTCGCACCGACTAAGAGCGCGCAGAAATGGTAAAGCGAGTAGTACGGAAGTGGCAGCAACACTTCATCGCCCTCTTTAAGCAGGAGGTAGAACAGGTTGCGGAAGAGTGTGCTGGTACCGACACTGATCACGAAATTCTCCGGTTTGATTGACACATCGTATTTTGTTTTATAGTGGGTCGCGAGCTTATCTTTCAGCTCCGGCAGCCCCCCTGGATATACAAGCGAATATTTTTCAAAGCTGTTCAATGCCTGTTGCATGGAATTGATAATTTCGGGATGCAGCGGCATTTCTGACTTCCCAAGAGTCATGCGGATCGCTTCTCCACCGTTTCTCTCAAGCTCATTTGCCATCTGGTCCAGTACAAACATCAAAAAGCGCTCGTCGTGAAAATTAATGGAGGATCTGATTTCCATATTCTCCTACCCCTTTTACTTTATTTTGGATTTTTCTGCTAACATTTTTAGGATTTTCACATAGCGATCCGAAAGCGATTCAACATATGCCGTCTGAAGCATAGATGGATCATAGCTAAAAACGACATGGATACCTTCCGAAGTTTCTGCTACCTGAAGAACCAACGGACTTCCGGCTATTTCTGGCTCAACTGAACGTTTGACTTCCCGTTTCCAAACAGCTGACTGAGCTTTGAACGGAATCGTCTGGTTGACAAAAAGTGTCGGCCATTCCATGTGCGTCGTCGCTTGCCAGTGCTCTGACGGATACAACGCGAGCGTTTGCATCCGGGCACGTACTTGCTTCGTTTGATCCAATAATTGTGAAAACGAACTGATCGTCTGCATATCGATGGTGAGCGGTACAATGTTGTCAAAATTGCCTATCGTTTGTTCCAGCACATCTTGCGTCCGATTCGTCGTCACTACCCCAAGCGTCAAACTAGGTAATTGGGTGACCTGTCGAAGCAACAGCAGGTAGGAGGCCAGCAAGATGTCTCCCAACTCCTGATTGAAATGAGCAGCTACATGCAGCAAATCGGCGTGACCTGTCGGGTCGATATACTGCTCGACTTGTCGCTTCGCTACCCCACCCGTACCAAATGGTTGAGCAGATTGTGGATTTGCTGCTGTCAACCACTCGTGACGTTGGACCTCGAGATGCCCGTAATAAAGCATTTTTTTCTGCCAAACAGCGAATGCTTCGTAGCGAGGCTGTTCTTCCGGCGATGGTTCATGCCCTTCTGCAATGGCCTGATACAGAGCCTCCCATTCTTCCAGGAGGAGTCCGAGACCTCGCCAATCACTTAAGGAACTGTGTATACTTCCAATCAACCGATAGCGGTCAGCAGCCAGCTTTATCAGTTCAAAACGAGCCAAACATCCTGATTTGTCCTCAAAAGACCTCTTCTGCTCGGCAGTCAATCGTTCACGCAACCATCCCGTCGCCTCTGCCTCGCTTTTCTCCTGTAAATCACAAAGCCCAAGCGGAATCGGTTCTGATAAGCCTTGGGGCGACAACTGAGGAAAACGTCGCACGAGAGCTTGCCAAGCTTGCTGCATATACGACAGTTCGATTCTGCTCCGAAGCTCGATGTCAAAACATCTGACAGCCACAATCCCATTCTCTTGTTCCTGCTTCAGCAAACGTTCCTGAACGAAGGAATAGATGGGCGCTGTTCCCGAATGAAACTCGCCTAGAATCGGCTTAGGTCTTTCTACGGCTGATTTCCCGTCAGTCAAAAGTAGGTAGGGGGCATCTGTCAGTTGCAGATTACGTCCAGCCCGGTCTGCAAAAGAAACGGGGATGCCGCACGCTATCAAGGTGTCGATCCGTTCAGTCAGATTCGCTACCCGATCCTCGATTTGGTAAACGCCACAACCACTTTTCATGAGCTCCCGTTGTTCTTGTGAGTGCTCGATTCGAGGCTCGACTAACTGGATGCTACTCTCTCTCGCTTTGCCCAGTGTGATGATACTGGCTTGCGATTGCCGATCCAGGTATTTCTCGTGAACCCGGTAGCCCAGGAATGTAAAGAACGACAGTGCCTTTTCAGCATCTGATGTAAGCAACCGGACAGCAGATTGCTGGTCGCTGCTTTGCCATTCGTCATGCTTCCTGTCCTCGCTCTCTACAAGTTCAATCAATCCTACTGATTCCAGAAAGAGAAAGGCAACGAGTCTATGATTGAAAAGTACTGCTGGCTTTGGTGGGCTGACCAAATCGTATTGGAAACCAGAGTCAACTAACTTTTTCAAAAATTGATCGATATTGGAAATGGAAAAGCATAGATGGTACGGACCCGTCCCCTTCTCTTCCAACAAACGAACGCAAGGTGACGTTTCATCGACAGGCGCAATTAGCTCGATTGGCACACATCCCGGTTTCATGCACATGGATAGATACACGTTTTGTTCTGGATCATGCAGTGAATCGCTTGCATCAAATCCGAGAGTGCCATACATGATTTGAGCCGGGCCCAGTTCTGGAACTGCAACTCCGACATGATGAAGGCGGTTCATCACGCCCTCTTTTTCTGTTTGATGTGGGACGATGTCAACATCATCCAATCGCTGTTTTGGATGCTTCAGAAGCGCTGCCAGTACACGCAAATAGTTGTCAGCGAAGCCTTCCATTGTCTGGGCTTTAAACAACTGGGTATCGTATTCAAGCACGCACCTGAATTGATCAGTGAGTGGTGTAATATCCAGCTTAAAGTCAAGCTTCGACGTCTTCGATTCATGCGGAACCTCTTCAAATTGCACGTCGCCCACTGTAAACCGGACTTCCTGCTCCCGTTGGTTATGGAAGATCAGCATCGTATCAAATAATGGGTTTTGCGTTTGCTGGATGCCTGCGGCGCTACGAGCAACGATCTCTTCAAACGGATACTCCTGATGTTCGTAGGCCAGTAGCAGACTGCGCTGCACCTCTTGTACAAAATCGGTATACACAAGATCGGCACGAGGACGATTGCGTATCGGCAGGAAGTTGATAAAGACGCCGACGATTCGCTCCAAATCGGGATGGTTTCGTCCAGCTACCAGAGAACCGACAACGAAATCTTCCTGAGACGTGTATTTCATCAGTAACACGTAATAAGCCGACATCAAAACAGCATGGACAGTCACTTCGTTCTGTTTGGCAAATGCATGCAAATCACCGTACGTAGAATCAGTAATAAAAAACGTATGGTGATCTCCCTGGAATGTCTTAACAGAAGGACGCGGATAATCCAGCGGAAAAGACATGAGCGGGACTCGGTCACTAAAAGTGTCCACCCAGTATTTTTCCTGCTGATTCCACTGCTCGCTCCCCCGCTTCTGCCACTGCCATTCGGCGTAGTCCTTGTATTGAATGGGCAGTGCAGGCAGCTCTTCACCCACATACAATCTAGCGAAGTCTTCCATTAACACATTCAGTGAAATGCCATCCAAAATAATATGATGAGAGTTGAACAGCAGATAATGCTGAGTAGCTGTGACCTCGACTAGGCAAACCTGAAGGAGAGGGGCTTTCGTCAAATCAAAAGATTGCCGGAAGTCTTCCATCAGTTCGTCCAATGTCCTGCCGTCGCTATGAATCGTTTTGATCTCAAATGGCAGATTGTCGCTGATGTACTGATACACTTCTCCATCCTGTACCGCAAACGAAGTTCGGAATGCCTCATGCCTTTGGATGATATCCTTAAACACACTTTTCACTCGACTTACATCCAGATGACCGTTCACCGCGATTACACCCGACATGTTGTAGCTGGTGCTTTCCCCTTCTATTCCATGCATCACGAAAATGCGTTTCTGTGAAGACGAAGCCCTGTATCTCTCGGCTTTACTTGCCCGGTCAATCGGCGCGTAGGATATCGGCTGTCTACCCCTGATGCGGTCAGCTAATTGTCGAATGGTCGGGGTCTGGAATACATCCCTGATCGTGATGTCTGTTTTTCTCTCTTTTTGCAATCTGGTCACGAGTTGAGCGGCCTTTAGCGAGTGGCCTCCTAGCGAGAAAAAATGATCGTGCACGCTTATTTTTTCGACTGCCAAAAGTTCTCGCCATATTTGAGCCAATTGCTGCTCAAGTTCATCTGCCGGGGCCTCTTCCTTTCCCGTGCGATACTGCGTATAATCCAGACGTTGCAAGGCAGTCTTGTCTACTTTTCCACTCTGCGTCCGAGGCAAGGCATCAAGATGGACGAAAATGGCAGGTAGCATGTAATCAGGCAGATAAGTCAGCACTGCTTCTCGCAGAACATGTTCCTCAATCGGTTGCATCGCGGCCAAGCATGCCACCAGATAAGGATCGCGTTTTGACTCCTGAATGGCCACTACTGCTGCTTCCCTGACACCAGGCTGACGGCGCAGGACAGCTTCAATTTCTTCCAATTCAACGCGGTTGCCGCGAATCTTAATTTGGAAATCCTTGCGACCAAAATATTGCAGATGTCCTTCATCCGTCCAACAAGCCAAGTCTCCTGTACGATAAAGCCTGCCATACGGGGTCAGTATATAGGACGCTCTGGTTCTTTCCTCGTCAGCGATGTAACCTTCCGTTACTCCCATCCCGCCTACATACATTTCTCCTATTACCCCTTTGGGCAATAGATGAAAATCTTGGTCCAGAAGAAAGACACGAACGTTGTAACTTGGATGTCCAATCGGAAGCGGATTTTCAAAAGGCCCTTGTCGCGGTACACAATACCCAGATGCCGAGATACTATTTTCCGTTGGGCCATACAAGTTGTACATCTGTGCTTGAGGCACCAAGGCTGCATGTCGTTCTACTAACGAAGAAGACAGCATCTCTCCTGTACACAGCACTTTTTGAATCGAATCGAGCGAGCCATCAGCCACGTGGTCAAGCAAAGCGTGATACATCGTAGGGACGACGAGTATCACGTTTGCTTGTTGGCTCTCGATGGCAGCCGCAAGCTTTTGCGGGGACTTGTTTTCATGTCGCTGCAACAAGCAAAGGGTACCGCCGCTGATCAGTGTGCAGAAAATCTCGACAACCGATGCGTCAAAAGTCAATGTGGCGATCTGCAACGTTCTCGTCTGCTCTCCGAACCCGACAAATTCAATGTGCCACCAAAGAGCGTTGATTAATTGATCATGCTTTACACGCACACCTTTTGGCGTACCTGTCGAACCAGAAGTAAAGATGGCATAAGCCGTACTCGAAGGTGCCGCTTTTCGCTGTGGTGTTTGAGTTAATTCCTGTGCCCAGCATGCTGGTTCATCCAGACGAAACACCCTTGTTTGCAAGTCAGCGACGAGTTCCAGATAGCTGCCCTCTGTCACAATCAGAACAGGCTGAATCTGGCTTACGATCTGTTCAATTCGCGCTTTTGGCAAGTCTGGATCAAGCGGGACATAGTAACACCCAGCTTTGAGGATAGCCAGCAGTGCGGTAATCATCTCAGGGGAACGATCACACATGATAACTATCGGTCGGCCTGCATCTGTCACCTCCTTTTGCAGAGCCCAAGACAGGCGATTCGCTTGCTCTTGTAACTCCTTGTAGGTCACAGTCTGCTTACCTTGTACAAGCGCAACTGCATCCGGTGTTTTTTCTGCCGCTTGATCAATCAACTCGTGCACGCAGTAGTTGCTTGGAACTGGCACGACTTTCATCTGTTCCTCGATCATCTCGTGCCGCTCACGATCACTGAGCAAGGTAAGGTCACGAATTTCTTGATCCGGATCAGTCGCAATCTGCTCGAGAAGGCTCAGATAGTGAAGCGCCAGGCGTTCGATTTCCTTCGCTTGAAACTTCCATGCCTGGTAGTTGACATGGACTGTCCATTCATCACCTGGTGTTACTTCCAGCACCATTGGATAATCGGTTGTTTCATGTGAAGTGATATTCTCCAACTCGAAGTCAAGTTCCAATCCGGCCAGTGTCTTGTCGATGGGATAGTTTTGGAAAACAAACAAACTGTGCGCCAAAGGAGTTTGTGCATCCATCTCTGAGCAGTTTTTCAACTCAATCGATGGCACGTACAAATGCGGGGCCATCTGGTGCTGTTCTTCCATCATGACACCCAGCAGATCTTTGACTGTTGTCGTTTCTGTCCGTTTGACCCGAAGCGGATACGTCTTGATGAAGAGGCCGACGATTTCCTCTACTCCAGTGAGATCGGCAGGACGTCCGGCGTACGCCATTTCAAAAAGAGCATCCCGCGTATCGCTGTATTTTTGCAGCAAAATACCCCATGCGGCTTGCAATACTGTGCTGATTGTCACGCGGTAACGCTTGGATGTTTCCTCCAATTTTTCCGTAAGCGCTCGGCTGAGTCGAAGATGATAAGAAGAATACCGCTGCTCTTCGTTGCGATCCCGCATATAGGGAAGTGGCGTAGGAGAGCTAATTCCTTGTAAGGAATCTTTCCAATACGATAACGACTGTTCTTTCGATGCTTCTTTTAGAAAACGCAGATACTCTTTGTATTTCGCCTTCTGCTTGATCGCAGGGGACAGCCCCGAGCACAATTGTCCATATGCTGTAAATATCTCTCTTAGGAGAATGCCGGAACTCCATCCGTCCATGAGAATGTGATGAAATGACCATATGACTTCATAACGATACAACTCCATCCTTACTACTTGAATGCGAATGGTATTGCCCAACTCAAGCGTGAAAGGTGTTTGCTTGTCCTGTGACAACAAAGCAGACAGTTTTCTTTCACGCGCTCCAGATGGTAACTCGCTCCAATCGAAATAAGGAATCTCCACTGTCTTTTGCTTGAGAATCAGCTGGACAGGGGCTTGAAGCCCCTCCCAGCGAAAAACCGTACGAAGCATTTCATTGGCCTCAAACGCCATCGTAACAGCCTGCGTAAACAACTCCAGCTGAAACTTCCCACGAAGAGTTAGCCGATGCTGTTCAAAATACAGATTGGAATCCTTTTGGAGTCGGTAATAAAACAGCATGCCCTCCTGCGTTGGACTTAACGGCAAAATGTCAGCTATATTGTTTTTGTCGATCTTGTTCATCACAATTTTTCTCTCCTGACTCCCTTACCGAACAGCTTCACTCGGCAGGTTTTCCACGATCTCCCCATCTGCATTCACGTACGGCAAGCCATTGTGTTCGAATACATGGTCGAGGCAGTACATCTCTCCCTGCTTGTAGTCCAAAATCATCAGGTCTTCTGAACGGGTTGGGATTAATTCCTTCAACCGCTCTGGAAGATAGTCTGGTCCGACCGCTTGATGCCATTTCAAAATAATTTTTTCAGGGCGCTCGGCTGTCGGATAAAAGCCGCAAATCTCTAATTTTCCAAAGTCGTGCGAAGTAAGAAGTACCCCTTTTTTCTCCAAACCACCCAGATTGCGTTTGGACTCGGCCACATTCCGGAACGCCTCGTCCAGAGGAATCGCATACTGCTCGACTCCCCTGACTGGCATAAACACTGTCAAATAATACGAAATGATGCGATTATCGAGAAACTTGCGCTGCAAGTCAATCAAAGTCTCGACAGAATCGTTCACGCCAAGAATGATGGCAGGCTGTCCGCGAATCTGTACACCGACGGATAGCAGCGCTTGTGTTGCTTGAATCGAAACGTCGCTTATTTCACCGGGATGGTTGAACTGGGAAATCACACTTACCTGCTTGCCGGGCGTCTGTCTTACTTGGTCAAAAAACGCTAGCAGCTCTCCGTCGAGAAAACGAGCGGGATCATAGGCCAGTGCCTTGGTGGCAAAGCGAACGAGTCGAATACTCTTCACACTCAATAGAGTGCTAATCAGCTTGATTAGGTCAGAGCTTTTACGGAAGGAAGCAGGATCTCCACCGGTAAAGAGAACATTATCGATGTACGGATGAGCTTCCAAATACTGCACTGCCCTTTCTGCTTTTTCCATAATATTGGTGTACCCAATATCCTCGTGGCGGATTTCGTTCACTTTATAGCAGAACTGGCAGTTGGCAATACAAAAGTCGTCGATGTGAAGCAACAATGTCTTTTTGTACTTGTGTTGCAGGAAAGCTGTTTCATCTTGACGGTACGACTTGTTCCCATATGGATCAAAGCGGCCCTTATAGGGCTTCTCTCCCGGTGGCGGAAGCACGATATTGATCATCTGGGTACGATATGGCTCTGATTGACTCGCAATCAACTCGGCATAATAGCGAGTCACCTTGAATGGCATATAAGACTGCTCCAGTAATGCACTGCGCTCTTCCTTCTCTGCTTCTGTAAAGCCGACAATTGTTGCGAACTCCTCAAATCCTTTTTTTCCCATCAATACCTTAACACTCAATGTAATCCCTCCCGTCATTCATACACACTCTTCTTCTTTGCTTTCTCGAAACACTCGGTCAAGCATGTGATTCGCTTGTTAACCAAACAGCAAATCCAGTTCTTTTTGTGTCAATTCCACATCTTCGAAATCCGATGGAGTAAATTCAGGAACCTCTTGACGGCAGCAATGATCAATGAGCTGCTCCAATTCACTGAAAAACAACGCAAGTAACTTCTCTATGGTCTCCTCACGATACTTGCGCAAGCTGTACGTAACCGAAACCTGAAGTTCTCCTTGTCGAATGAGAGCAGCCACATCAAGCAGTGCTGTCAAATGATTACCCACTCCGGCATCAACCGCCAAGTTTCCTCCCAGTAGAACCAGATCATCACTCCGTTGATTATCAACGGTTCCCAGATAATTGAAACGAACATGGGACTTTTCCTCGGCCGCGAGCAGTTGAGGTTTTAGCCAGCCAAATCCAAGCCCACCCATCGGAATCTGGCGCAACTTCTCCTTTACCTCTTTCAGGTGATCGGTCCGATTGGATGCATTCGTTTCGAACAAAACAGGATACATGCTGGTAAACCATCCTACTGTTCTGGTTACGTTCATCGCATGAATAGAAGACTCACGCCCATGCGACTCCATTACCAGTAAGAGACGCTCTCTCTCAAACACTTCAGACAATGTCCGGGTAAGTGCTGCAACCAATAGGTCTTGGGGACCCGTGTTGAACATTCGGTTAGCCGTTGTCAACAGTCGTGACGTGATCTCGGCTGAAAGTGTGCGTGTAGAAGTAGCGCTGTATTCTACCAAGTCTTCGCCAAAATCGTAATCAGTTGGAAGTTTGTCTTCCGGGATGGAAAACATGTCCCAATATGCTTTTTCTTTGCTTGCCTGATCCGACTGGTAAAAGGCGGAGACTTCCTTTATCCAAGCTTGCATCGAATGTGTTTTATCCGGTAAGACAATCGGCTCATTACGTTTCAGACTGGCCAATGCGCTCATCAAATCCTCCAGCAGAATCCTCCAGGAGACACCGTCCACAACAAGATGATGGGCCGTCAAAAACAATCGTTGAGGTCGATCGGGACCTAATTCAAAGAGACAACCGGTAAACAGCAATGATTCTTCCAGCTTGAAGCTCACAGCGCAATCTCTCATCACCTCAAGCATTCTACTCTCCTGTTCTTCTTGCGGTAAGGAAGAAAGGTCGACGCAAGACACTGACACCCGGTTGGTAAGGTGGCGCTCATTGTAAAAGAGCTTCCCTTCTTTTGCAGAGTAATTGAGTCGTAGACAATCGTGATGGGTAACCAGTGCAGACAGACTCGCTTCAAACTCCTCTAGCGTTACTCTTTCTTTGCTTTCAAGGAGCAACGACTGGTTCCAATGATCAGCATTGCGGAACTGTTGTGACAAAAACCACGAAACGATGGGAGATGACGGCAACTCACCCGTACACGGCTCTTGTGAGATCTGTTCCACTCCCCAGCTCCAGTCACTTCTCGCTTTTAGTTCTGCAATCGTGTCGTAAATCAAGATGTCTCTTACCGGAATCTTGATTCCTCGCTGATGCAATCGATAGGAAACCTGAATCGCCTTGATCGAATCCCCCCCTAGTTGGGAAAACGGGTCATGCAGCCCAAACGGTAAATGACCAAGCACATCCTCATACACTTCAACCAATAGCTTGTCAAACTCGTCACGAGGACTAGTTTCATCCTCCCCACTTTTTCGTTCAATGACAGGTTCGGGAAGCTGTTTTCGATCTACCTTGCCATTTGAGGTCAGCGGAAACTGTTCAAGCTGCACGATTTGCGAAGGGATCATGTATGCGGGCAATCGACCTGCAAGTTCTTCGCGGAGCTCTTTTTCCCGGAAAGATGTTTCCGTGATCAAATAAGCACAAAGGTACTTACGCCCCCACGTATCTATGCGATCGATCACCACAGCCTCACGCACAGAAGAATGCCCTAGTAGCTGCTGTTCAATTTCACCCAATTCAATGCGGTAACCATGAATCTTCACCTGATAGTCAGCCCGCCCCAGATACTCCATGACTCCATTTGGCCGATAGCGAACCAGATCGCCCGTCTTGTACATTACTTTACCTGGCTGAAACGGATCGGGTAGGAAACGCTCTTGAGTCAGCTCCTCGCGGTTAAGATACCCGCGTGCCACACTATCTCCCGAAATAAATAACTCTCCTGTCGATCCGATCGGGATTGGTTTCCCATATGAATCTAAAATGTAAAGCTGCACGTTATTGATCGGATGTCCAATCGGCACAGAACCCTCGACATCGGTCTCTGGATCAAATTGATAGATCATGCAACCGACTACAGTCTCAGTAGGTCCATACTCATTGAGAATTTCGATTTGTCCGTTCCATTTCGAATGAATCGCCTCAGCCAGACTCACCTTCAAGTCCTCGCCGCCCACTATCACTCTCTTTACCGTAGTTGTAGGCAGATCGATTTCTTGCAGCAAAAACAGATGGGCGGGCGTGAGCTTTACTACATGGGAACGTCCGTCGCTAAAGATGCGCGATAACACAAACTCTGAATCGGAGTGCGGATAGATAACCATCCGGTTTCCCTTTACCAGCGGGCAAAAAATGGACGTAACCGTCAAATCAAATGCTAGTGAGGAATAAAAAGCAAACGCTTCTTCTGGACAGGAGAGATAGCGGTCTTTCGCCCACGAAATATAGTTGACTAACCCCCGATGAGTAACCATGACTCCCTTCGGATTTCCGGTAGAGCCCGATGTATAAATGACATAGGCCAAATCATCTGGCTGATTAACCGACTCCAGGAACGCGCCATCATTTAAATACAGGGACGAATCACCGAGCTCCAGAATTTCTTTGGACCACGAAATATCTTCTGTTCGCGAGGTGTGACGAAGCAACAGGTCCGCTCCAGAATCAGACAGCAGATATTCGATACGCTGAGAAGGGAGTTGAGGGTCAATCGGAAGGTAAGCACCGCCCGCTTTTAGCACTCCCAGCAACCCGATGATCATCTCTGGCGAATGATCTGCCAGCAGTGCGACAATTACCCCAGGACCAACTCCTCGGATTCGCAACGACTGGGCGAGTCGATTCACTTGATCCTGCAGTTCGTAAAATGTCAGTATGCGCCCCTCTGACTCCAATGCAACTCCCTGTGGTGAGCGTTTTACTTGCTCTTCAAACAACTGGACTACTGTCTTCTGGCTGGGATAAGAAGCCGCTGTATCGTTCCACGTTTTGAGTTGTAGTGCCAACTCTTCGTCAGCAAGGAAGTTCAGATTGGACAGCGGTACTTCTGGAGTCGTGATCATCTGATTGAGCAGCCTTACGAGATGATCCGCTATTCGATCAACATCATTTTCCGTGTACTCGGCGATCTTATAATCCAATTCCAGCGTCAATCGTTCATCTGTAGCCCATTCCCTGATAATGACTTGGAGCGAATACAACTGGTGACCGTTGTAAAACTCCTCATTCGTCACGGGGTACCCGCCAAGGGTGAAGGGCAGCTGCGTGCTGTAATAATTTACACAAATCTGAAACAGGCTGTCATAGCCATGTTTCTTCAATTCCAACTCTTGAGCCAGCAAATCGTACGGATATTTCTGATGAAAAAAACAGGAAGTCAATTCCCTGTTGACATATTTGACATAATCGAAAGCATCCATTTCCATCGGAACTGCCAGACGAAATGGCATGGTGCTGGTAAACATCCCGAATATTTTGCGCTCCACTTTGCCTGAACGGTTTAACAGCGGCGTACCGATCACGATTTCTTCTTGCCTCGTACAACGCTGAAGGTAAAGACTGACGAGAGCCACAAACATGGAATTTAGCGAGCATTTCATCTGGTTTGCAAACTCGCGTATTCTTGTCGAATCTTCACGGTTGAATGCATAGACTTTGCGCTTGCCTTCGGTAGTATCCGTTGCCTTTTGTAGTGTCGTGATCACCGGCAAGCTCTGAAACTTGTCCCGCCAGTATCGCTTGTCCTTTTCAAATCTCTCAGACAGAGAATAGGCATGCTCCCTTTCGACAAAAGCTTGATAAGCGTGTTCATCTCCTACATGAACGGTACCGCCTGCCAACAACGTGTCATAATAGTGAGCAATTTGTTCTGTCATAATGGAGATGGACCAACCATCAGCAATCAAATGGTGAAACTTTACAAAATATCCGGCTTCTTCGTCACTCAGTTGAATCAGACAAAAGTAAAATAGAGGCTCCTGTCCGATCGAAAATGGTTTTGCAAACAAAGCTTGCAGGAATTGTCTGCACCGATCAGGGGCATCCGGTTCCTGTCTGAAATCAAACACCTGCAATGGCTGTGGTTCGTACTCTCCAACGTATTGAAGGACTGTTTCTTCCTCCTGATAGTTGAGGCGCAAAGCATCGTTCTTTTGAATGAACAGGTGAATGGCCGCTTCCAGAACATCCAGTTTCACCTTTCCTTGAACCCGCACCATCCCCCCTAACGTATGGATGGGAAGCTGCGGATGTAATTTTTCCGTATACCAGATACGCTTTTGTGGATGACTTAAAGGATATTCCACCTTCAATTGCTTCTTATCCTGGCGCATTGCATATCCCCCCTTTCGGAATTGTGCAGATGGAATCACAATTCGATCATGGTAAAAAATCTATTTGATTACAAATACTTCCATCCCAACTATATCGATGACTCTTCTCTAGTGTCAAATGAATTTTCCATAAAATGTTATTTCTGAAAATTAGGTTAATTGCATCTCTTCCTCCCTTTCTCTAGCGCTGCATAGAATGGAAAAAATTTTGTGCACACTATTGATTTTGGGTGTCTTTTCAAGTAGGATAAAATGTAATATATTGGTAAAAACAACCCCCGGAAGGATGAACGTGATTAGATGTCTGTGACACTTCGTGAAGTAACCCTGGAAAACTGGGAAGAGTGTATTGAACTGGAACCTACTCCCGAACAGAGTGAGTTTGTTGCCCCGAACCTCTACTCCCTCGCTGAATCAAAGTTTCAAACGACATTTGTCCCTTTGGCCATATACCATGATGAAACGATGGTTGGATTTGTCATGTATGGACTTGATCCCGACGATGGCAACTACTGGATTTACAGACTCTTAATTGATGCTAAGTTTCAGCGGCAAGGCTACGGACGTGCTGCGATTTCGCAAGTCATTGATATCCTGAAAGCAAAGGAAGGCTGTCAAAAAATTGTCATTGGTTATGCCCCAGCCAATGTTGCAGCCGAAAACCTTTACGCTTCCCTCGGATTTCAAAAAAATGGCATGGTTCTGTTTGGTGAGACGATTGCAGAATTGAACTTTTAAGCTAAACTATTTTCTTTACCAAAAAACAAAACAGCGGCGGCCTAAGACCTGAAAATCAAGCCTTAGACTCGCCGCTGTTTGAATTGTTTTCCCGTATACTAAAAAAGCACACCTTCCACGTGTCTCTAAACAACATGGTTAGTGTGCATTCATTTTTGCTATGGTGCCGGTGAAGGGACTTGAACCCCCACGGTTTCCCTCACGATTTTGAGTCGCGCGCGTCTGCCATTCCGCCACACCGGCATGTGAAACTATGAATAAAATAGCACAACATCGATAGAAAATCAATGGTGGGGAGAGACGGATTCGAACCGCCGAACCCGGAGGGAGCAGATTTACAGTCTGCCGTGTTTAGCCACTTCACTATCTCCCCACAATATGTGCTGTCTATCTTCTGCGTCTACTCTCTTCAACCAGAAGCGACATTTATTAATCTATCATGAACTTTGTTTGACGTCAATATATTTATTTAGATTGACTCTCTTTTTTCGCCAATATTTCCTGCGCCCACTCATGAAAGACACGCAGTGCTTCGTCTACTTCTTGAAATGTTGCTTCTTCCTCACAGGAGTATTCCGGGAAGTCTAAAATGCGGTTTTTGCGAATCTTTACTTGCTCTTCTTCGCATTTTATCTCCAAGAAGTAGGGAACGGCTTCATCTATCCCATAACTGTTTTCTAAAAACTCGTAGGTACGTACCCACTCCAGAATTCGAACTTCCGATGCTTTTAAGCGAAGCACCTGCTCCAAAGACATAATGGTTTCATTCCCGTAGTAATACATGTTATTCAGCCCTTCTGCATGAAAATAGACGGAGCCGTGACTCCGCCCTGTTATACGTAGGATAAATTAGATCGAGGAAAGCAGCTCTCTCAGTTCTTTGACAATCACTTGCTGGTAGCCATTGCCTTCTCCATACTGCTCGAGCATTTCGGAACGCGCCACTTTGATCTTGTCTTCATAATCTGGGGCGTTTCGATCCGGGTTTTGTTGTTTAAACGCCGTCATGACAGCCTGGACATGCTTCGGTCGCGGTCCCCATTTGGCCAGAACATGTCCACCCGTGTCCGCGAAAATAACGACAGGGATCGCCCGACCGCCCATCGTCAGAAACTCGTCCATGAGATCGAGGTGTTGTTCCATCACCATAATTTCCACAGGCATGTCTGTTTCTTTCAGGGCATGCAATACGACTGGCAAGTTGCGAACGACGTCGCCACACCAGTCCGCAGCCAAAATCAAGCATCTAAGGTCATCACGATGCTGGAGAGAGGCAAAAAACGCTCGGTCTTGTTCATTCTCCCATGAAAATGCATCCGACCAGTTTTGGTATGTATCCTGATTTTTTGTCATGCTTTCCACAAACGCTTGTGGCTTGATCCCCGTACGGAATTTATGAGCTACGTTTGCCCCCATCTATTCTCCTCCTCGTGTGTAATGAATCTAGTCTTGCTCTTTAGACTCTCCCTCACTTGCTTCTTTCTCTTGCTTTGCCAACTCCATCATTTTTTGTAACAAAATATGCTGCGGCATGTGCATGAGGCGCTCTAAAGGTACCTGAAGTGCTTCGGCCAGCTTGACAGCCGTATCAGGTGATATTTGTAACGGACGCACGTATTTCCACTCCTTCCGGTTGCTTTCATCAGTTCCTCCAGTATAATACACAGCTGTTAAACCTGCCAGCTTTGTACCTTGAGGCTCATCCGTTATCCCTGCCAACCACAACAGTGACCTGCGGATGATCCGGGAATAGCATATCCAGCAGTTCTTGTTCCAGCTTGTGCCAAAGGCGGAATCGCTCTGGAACGAGCCTGGTCCAGGTCATCGCAATCTGTTCCCAATGCTCCATACGACGATTGTGCTTGACGAGCCAGCTATCTAAAAAATTCGTTGACGCCAAATGTCCGTAGCAGAGCTGCGCCAGCACCGCTTGCCACTCTGATTTTGGCAGCGGATGATGAGCCTGATACCCTTCACAGAACGCAAGGATCCCATCGTACTGTAGGGCTGACAAGTGAAGCCCTGTAACCAGATCTTTTGCCCAATACCCTTCCCTTCCAGCACCATCTGTCCAGTCTACGAGGGCAGCTACCTCGCCATTTGGATGAAAAATAAGCTGTTCGACCCAATACGAATGAAAGCATCTACCTCGGAGCGAGGGGACTGGCAAACAGGTAACGTATTCATGGCTCACCATCTTCAGCAAGGAAATTTGCTCCTCGAGTAATTCTCGTACGTATACTGGAAAATCTCCCTGCTCTTCCTGATACTGACTCCATAATTCTCGGCAATTTGCAAGCGCTTCGGAAGGCGAGAGCATGGGAACGTCCTCAATGGGGGGAAGAGGATCAAATTGCCGATGAAAATGGGCTAACAGCTCCCCCATAGCCTTTGCTTCACGAAGTGGCAATTCCCCTGGATGATAGCTGCGCCCGTCGATCCATTCATTTACTTGGTACGTCTCTCCCTGATCATGGGCAAGCCATTCATGATGAAGGGGTAGAAGCAAGCGCGGCGTGGGAAAGCCTTTCTCTCGCAGTTCTTGGCTAAGTGCTAGACCAGTAAGCATCTCCTGGTAGCGAGTTTGCAAGCGCCATTTTGCATAAAATCGTTTTACATAATATCGTTGACTGCTTGTCCAAACGGAAAAGCTTTCTTCCCATAAGCCATATGCAATGCGCTCGATACGCTCCACATTCAATTGATATTGGTTTTTTAAAGCTACTCTCACCCGATCCGTAGGCAATTCCTCCTCCGATTTCTTCCGTATAGGTCTCACTTCTACATGCAAATCCGCTATTCCTCGTTGTTCACGCCAAAAAAGATAGTCCCTCTTGGATGAAAGTGAAGGGACTATCTCCCGTGAACCGTACAACTGCACATGGAAAAGGACAAACTATGGCTTTTGCTTAGTAAGGATGCATGGTACACCAAAGCCGATCGCGCCGGGCTGGGACATCTGTTCCAGATATGCCAACCCTCGTGCACATTGCTGCTTGCATACTTGACATGTATGGGACGTTACGATTTTCAGCTGTACTTGATTGGGGTGCTCTCGCGAATTCTTCTTCTTTATTTTTTTGCCCTTGGCCATCCGTTTTCCTCCCTTTGCCCTGGATCACTCCAGTCTATGAAGGAGAACACCCCCGCTCTTTAGGCAAGCATACAAAATCAAGATGTTCACCTGCAAAATGGGCCTTGTCATACTTGTCAACAAATAGAAAAAGCCGCCGGAGAACTCTCTCCAAGCGACTTATGAGCCTTCACTATGGCTTTGGACTTAACAACTGGCGCAGTTCCAGCTCCAGTGTAGGGGCATCAACCATGCCGATGATCTTCTTTTGTACAATCCCATCCGCGTCAATCAAGTAAGTAGTTGGGAATGCCATCACCTTATAACGGTTCGACACGCTTCCAGCTACGTCCATCGGTATCGGAAATGTCAGCTTGTAGTTGGTGACGAACGCCATGGCTGCTTCTGGGCTGTCATTGCTCGTGACGTTCACGCCATACAGATCAACCTGTCCGCCGTATTTTTCATAGACTTTTTGTAAATCAGGCGCCTCCAGCTTGCATGGTCCACACCAGGAAGCCCAAAAGTTCAAGACTAATGGTTTCGCCCTTTTTCCTTCTACCTTGTACGTCTGCTGGTCCAATCCGGTCAGTGTAAAATGAGGGGCCGCAAAGCCAACTTCCGGTTTTTGAACCTCTGCTACGATTGCGGCTGTTTCTTGAGGCTTTTCCCAAACAGCAAGTCCGACCCCTAACAATACGAGCACCGCGAGCAACAGCTTTTTCATTTTGTCACCTCTGCCCTACTGAGTTAGAATCCCGTAAAGCCTCCGTACATTTGAATGAGCACGCGTGTAATATCCGTCAGTTTATCTGTATACAGAAGAATACCGAACAAAATCATAATGGCTCCTCCGATTTTCATAAACAGGTCGGAATACTTCACAATCGCGTTCACCTTACTGATGAAGAACGTCATGACAAAAAATGGAATGGCAAATCCGAGCGTATACGCCAATGTGTACGCCAAAGCGCTTGAAGGATTGGAAACGCCCATGACGATAATCCCAGAAAGAATGGGTCCCACACAAGGTGTCCATCCAGCTGCATACGTCATCCCCACCAGTATGGACCCAGTATACCCCAACGGCCTCGATTTTAAATCGATTTTAAAAGAACGCATCATCCAGTCCATTTTAAACACGCCCAGCATAACCAAACCAATGACAGCAAGCAAAATACCGCCCAGTTGACGAATTAAGTCCTGTTGGTCGGTGAACAAGCTTCCGATCCAAGATGTAGACAGCCCGAGCGCAATGAAAATGATCGAAAACCCGACAATGAAGAAAAAGGTATGCAAGAAGGCTTGCTTGCGAAAAACCGCTCTCCCTTTCTTCACTTCATCTACCGTAACCCCAGTTATGTAAGACAAAAAGGACGGATAAAGCGGTAGGCAGCAAGGGGAAATAAACGAGAGGAAACCTGCTGCAAAAGCCAAAAACACAGTAATATCGCCAGTCATATGTACCTCCGGTGGGTATTTTATCCACTATTCTCTCATTGTATCGAATCTTTTCCCCCTTCAAAAGTAGCAAAGACACTTTGTCTTAAATCCGTGACAATTTACTTTACATAATATTCATTATGTCTTAAAACTCGGTACGAAACGTTACAATTAGATGGATAAATCTGGTCCGCCTTAGAAAATAGATTAGAATTTTGACAAATGTGACAAGTACCTTTCTCGGAAGACATGTAGATGATGAGCAGCATGCCCAAGGATAAAATAGACGAGTGCAGCTGCAGTCGTCTTGTCCTGAATAATCACGCCCGAACGATTCAACTCTTCTTCCGTAAGTCCTCTTACCAGTGATCGGGTAGCAGCACGCACTGTCCGATACTCCTCGATTAGATCGACAAGCGGTCGGCGGTCAAAATTCGTAAGACTGACGTAAATGTCCTGATGCCTAGGCAACGATGTCTTGTCTCCTCGGGATGCACACAGCAAGCGATAGCTCATGATTCGCTCTGTATCCATAATATGGCCGAGAACTTCCTTTACACTCCATTTATCTTCCTGATAACGGAACATGCTCAGTTCCTCCCCGCATGACCGAAACGAAGCAAGTATTTCTTCCTCCTGAGAGCAAAGCAGCTCATTCAAATCACCTTCAGGAACGACTTTGACATAGGTTTCAAACTGCGCAGGATAATCACCAGACTGTGGTTTCCGAAAGTACAAATGAAGACACCTCCCTTTTGGAATAGTGAGACGAATATTTCCATTGTACACAAAAAAGAGGCGGATGTACTCCGCCCCTTCCTTGCTACTCTTTTTCTTACTGAATAGTGACTTTGCCGCCATCTTGAAGCAGTGTTTGCCCTTTTACCACGATCTTATCGCCGGCAGACAAGCCTGTCAAAATTTCGATCTGATCACTGGAGGATTTGCCTGTAGTAACCTCGACTTGTTTTGCAATGTCACCTTCCAGCTTGAATACATACTGCTTACCTTCGCGATCAAAAACTGCACCACGCGTTACAACGAGCGATTTTGCTCCACTTTCCCCAACCGATGGGAAGGTTACATTCACAACCATATCGGACTTCAGCTCATTGGATGGGTTTGGAATCGTAATCTCCACTGGGTATGCCTTCAACTGCGTATCCATTACTGGACTCATCGCCGTTACTTTAGCATCAATCGTTTTTCCTGTCGATTGTACGTTTACTTTTACGGTAGTTCCTACTTTTACTTTTGTGATATCTGCTTCTGACAGATTTGCTTTTACCAGAAGTGGGTTCGTGTTAACGACAACCACAACCGGCTGCTGGCCTGCCATTTGACCAACTGCGCCATTTACGCTGGAAATATATCCGTTGATCGGAGACGTCACAGTCGCATTCGCTAATTGCTCACGAGCATTTTGCAGGCTTACTTGCGCTTGCTGCACAGAGGCTTCGGAAACTTGCACACTTGTTTTTTGTCCAGCAGATTGCACTGCCTGCTGCGCGTTATCATATGAAGTCTGTGCTGTTGTCAGTTGGGAATTTGCCTGTTCCATCTGCTGTGCGGAAATCGCTCCTTGTGAAAAGAGCTGTTGCATCCGCTGCTGGTTTACTTTTGCATCCTGAAGGGCAGTTTCTGCCTGCTTCAAGCTATTTTTCGCTTGGACCAAGCCTTGATCAGAGCTGCTGCCTGCTTGGCTTAAGCTCGCTTTCGATACGTTGTAGGCTGCTTCAGCTTGCTTGACACTGTTCACTAGATCTTTTTCATCGAGCTTGAACAATACTTGACCTTTTGTCACGTATTGGCCCAGTTTCACTGGCAGGGAAGAAATTTTCCCACCCATTTTCGGGGAGACTTGCACTTCCTCACTCGGCGCCAGCTTTGCCGTGAGACCAGAATCTGATACCACTGTGCCCGTTGCAACCGTTTCAACCTGTACAGGGGTTGCCGCTTCCACTGTTTCCGTAGGCGGCGTTTCCGCTTGCGGGCTGGAGCACCCTGCCACTAGCGTGATAGCCAGCAATGCCAAAATGACGGGTTTTTTACTTAGTTTCATGTATGTCCCTCCTCTTCCCACAAACGTCTTACGATTCCAAAGCGGGATTGATTTTCTTTTGTTTCTTAGCAAGTTTCTTTTCGAGTTTCAACTGGCGCTTCAAGCGTCTCTTTTTCCCTAAGTCATCAAACCAGGAAGCAACGACAGGAACCAGAACCAGTGTAATCAGTGTAGAGAATCCGAGACCGAAAATAACCGTTACGGCCATTGGTGCATTCGTCTCAGATCCGGCTCCGCCAGAGAATGCGAGCGGTCCAATCGCCAGAATGGTGGTGAGTGTCGTCATCAAAATCGGACGAAGACGAATCGGCCCAGCATGCAGGATCGCATCAAACAGCTCCATACCTTTTGCACGCAGTTGGTTCACGTAGTCGATCAATACAATCGCGTTGTTCACGACCAGACCGATCAACAAAATGTACCCGATCAAAACCCCAACGCTGATCGTTGTGCCAGTCGCCAATAGTCCAAGCAGAACGCCTGTAACGGTCGGTGGCACGGAGAACATGATGATAAATGGGGTGTAGAACGATTCAAACTGCGCTGCCATTACCATATAAAGCAACACGACTGACAGTACAATCGCGAGAGCAAGGCTACTGAATGATTCCATCATTTCTTCACTTTGCCCGCCAAAATCGACTTTGTAACCATCCGGGAGATTCAGCTTCGAGATTTTCTCTTGCACTTCCCGTGTGACAGAGCTCAGGTCACGCCCTGCCAAATCACTCGTTACTTGAACTTCACGGCTTGAATTGGCACGGTTAATCGATACAGGCACATCTACCTTACTGATAGTCGCAACCGAGGTCAGCGCGATCTGTGCCCCACCTGGAGCGGAAATTCGCATATTGTTCAAGAAATTGATATCTTCCTGAAACTCTTTCGGCAGCTTGAGGTTGACGTCAATCTCATCATCGCCTGTGCGATAATACGTTACCGTTTGACCTTGGAAGGAAGTGCGAACACTGGAGAGAATTTGTCCTGTCGTCAAGCCGTACAAGCTCGCTTTCTCTGCATTGATCTTCACTTCCAGCTCTTGTCTTGATTCTTCCAAGCTGGTTGTTACATTACTTGTACCAGGTACCTTCTCAATTTCACCTTTAATGATACCACTAATGTCTTTCAGTACGTCCAGATCATCCCCACTAACCTTCAGTTGGATTGGGGAACCCGTAGACATACCGGATGGTGCGCTTACCGTAATTTCAGGTCCAGCAATATGCTTCAGCTTTTCCTGGAGATCCATTACAACTTCATTGGAGGAACGTGTGCGCTGGTCGAGATCTACCAGCATCAGGCTGATCGTTCCTTGATTGGATGACAATGTGCTCGCTATCGGTGATGCATTGCTACCCACCGAAGTCGCAACAATTTTCTTCTCCGGTACCGTGTTGACAATTTCTTCTACTTGTCTGGTTACTTTTTCTGTTTCAGCCAGAACGGTACCATTTGGCATTTTGATAGAGATGTTTACTTGACCTTGGTCCATAGCCGGGATAAACTCAGCCCCGATCAATGGAGTCAATGCGAGAGAGCCCACCATCATGACGACCGAAGAAATCATGACCGTTTTACGATGGCCCAATGACCATTTTAACAATCTTTGGTAGCCTTTTTCCACTTTGCTAAATCCAATGTTGAACCAAGTAACCGGATTGATTCCACGATAGTTCTCATGATGCGTATGCGACGGAATTTTGTTCAAAATTCTCGAACTCAGCATCGGCACGAGCAAAATAGAGAATACAAGCGCCGCAATATGTGAGTAAACAACCGTCAATGCAAGTGGTCCAAACAACTCAGAAGCAATACCTTCTGTGAGGGCAATCGGCAAGAATACGCAAATTTGCGCCAAAGCCGAAGCCATAACTGCCGTACCTACTTCTTTGGAGCCATCCAGGGCGGCTTCCATCATGCCTTTTCCCTGTTCTCGATGGCGGAAAACATTCTCAAGCATAACAACCGCAAAGTCAATCAACGATCCCAATCCCAATGTCAAACCGGAGAGAGAAATCAAGTTGATCGTCTGTCCAGTCATGTACATCAGCAAGAACGTAGCAACGATCGATACTGGAAGAACGATGACTGCAATTACCATGGATCGCAAGCTGCCCAAGAAGAAGAACAGCAAGATCATACCGATACCGCCACCCAACAGAGCATGTTCAGCGGTGGTGTAAACGGAATCCTTAATGTAGATGGATGTATCCAGAGTCGTAATGATTTCTACGCCTTCTGGCAGCTCGCTTTTGATTTTCTCCAGCTCAGCTTTTACATCATCTGCTACCTCAATGGTGTTTCCGCCAGAAGCTTTTGTCACTTTAATGCCCAAGCTAGGTGTTCCATTTACGTAACTCAATTGCGTTACATCTTGATGCGTGTCTTTTACCTCGGCAATATCGCTGAGCCTGATGGAGTTTCCGCCGACAGAGATTGGTGTCAGCGCGATTTGTTCGATATCGGCAAACTCACCTTGCACACGGATGTTGAGCTTGGCGTCACCCTCGCGTATCGCTCCACCGGAACCTGACAAGTTGCTGGTCTGTAGAGCTTGCTGAACTTGGTCAAGTGACAGACCATACGCCGCTAATTTTGCTGGGTCGACTGTAACATCGATGATCCGGCTTTGTCCGCCGCTGATGGAAGCAGATGCGACCCCATCAATACGCTCCAGGCGTGACTGGATCATATCCTCTGCCATCTTTTTCAATTTGTTGATATCTTGCTCACCCGTCACCGCAAACTCAATGATCGGTGTACTGTTCGGGTCAATGCGCAGTACGCGTGGCGCTCTGGCTGAGTCAGGCAAAGAGCCACGAACCTGATCTACCTTCTCTCGCATGTCGAGAGTCGCCTGATCAAGGTCTGTCCCCCAGTTAAACATGAGGATAACCTGAGAAGCGCCTTCCATCGATACCGATTGTATACTATCTAAATCGGATACCGTTGCAAGTGCGTCCTCAATCGGTTTCGTTACCAGTTTTTCTACCTCACTTGGAGATCCGCCGTCAACGGATGTAACCACGACAGCAACCGGGAAGTTAAGATCCGGCATGAGATCAATCGACAAGCGAGGCAGTGAAACGAAACCAAAAATCAGCATGGCCAGAGTCAACATAATCATGGTGACCGGGCGTTTAATCGATAGTTCAGAAAGATTCAATCCACTCACCTCTTCTTTATATATCTGCTAATTTTTTGTGAGTAATAGTTCGCATGACGAAATGAATAAGGTGAACCTCGAGTTAACATTTCGTTGAACGAAATATCAAGGGATGAAACCATTTTTAGACGGTTTGTGAATTTCCCCATTTCACATCTCGCTGTTGGTATACACGTTCTGTCAGTGACACCCACACAACTCGTCGATCTGATTGGTCTCGGAACCTGCGTACCAGGTTTTCCTGCTCCAACCGATTAATAAGACCGGAAGTTGTGCTGTATGAAAGACCGACAGTCTTACTTATGTCCCCCATCGTTTTTGGCCCGTTTCCGAGCTGCTCAAGAATCAAGACCTGTTGCCAGGTTACATCGCTTGTATCCAGCTCTTGCTCAGAAATCGTGGTAAACAAAACACTGGCTTCTTGCAGGAGTTTTGCCAACTGAATCAGTTCTTTCATGAGAACCTCCCTTGCCATCCTTACTTAACCACTTCCACCCATAACTAATCGTTTATTTCCCAAAAATAATTCTACTGAAATGTATATGTAGTGAAGTCTACCCAGGGGTAGATTTCTGACAAGTATTTATCTATCTGGAGATAGACGACAACGCATGCTAGAATGAAGTTAAGTGATTATCCGGCAGAGAAAGAAGGACTTCTCATTGTTGAAGATAATGATGAAAGCCATACAAAAACGTTTACTGATCATGTGGTTTTCCATCTTAATTGTATTAGCTTTGATTCCTGATTCATTTAAACGGGAAACTCCGTTGCAATTTTCTCTTACCATTGTACTATTTATTTGTTACCTTGTGGTATTTTGGACTTCCAAGAAAAAATGGAAGCCTTTCCAATTCGAATTCGTGACAGTCGTGCTTGGAATCGTTTCCTTACTAAAGTCCCTTATCTTAGGGGGAGAAGGCTTCGGCTTGATGCTCCCACTCGCTGTTTTTATCGGGTTTCACATTCATGGACGCCGTGCGTTGGCCTATGCTACTTTTTTTGGTACGTGCAGTACGCTTTTTTTATATTTTGAAGAAAACCTGAAATTCACGCACATCATCTCTTATATTCTTACGTATGTGGGGTGCTATATCGGCGCACGTGGCTATCGGATTCAAACAGAAGCATACGAAACCAACCAACAGCACCTGGAGCAGCTGCAAAAAGCACATACAGAGTTGCAAGAGGCGCACTTACAACTTCAAGAAGCAGCGCTTCATTCCCTTCAAGTAGCGGTTCTGGAGGAACGAACGAGAATTGCCCGTGATATTCACGATGCATTGGGTCATAGTTTGACTTCACTCATTGTCCAGCTGCATGCCTTGAAGTATATGCTGCAGGATGGACCTGACAACGCACAAGAAGCCGTACGCAACATGCTCGGTGTTGCCAAGCAAAGTCTGGAGGATATTCGCTCGTCTGTCCATACACTGGCTCTGGATAAAACCTCCCTGGGACTTACGCCTCTGCGAGCTCTCTTATCACAGGCTCAAAAGCATACAGGAATAAAAATGGAGCTGATATGCTCCGATCTGGACATCCCGCTCTCTCAGGAAATGACGATAACGTTTTATCGAATTTTACAAGAAGCGATCACCAATTCCCTACGTCATTCTGACGCAAAAGAAATTCTTGTCATCATTGAACAAAAGAAGGACATCCTTTTGTTGTCCATTCGAGACGATGGAAGCATCACGAGCGACCAAAAAATCAAACCTGGCTTTGGCCTAACTGGGATCTCTGAACGAATTCAATTATTGAACGGAACTCTCGCGTATCGCATTCGTGAGCCCCACGGATTCCAACTCGATTTCAGCTTTCCGATTCGCCAGACTGAGCCTGAAAGGAGCATGCGAACATGACCGGTAAACAAAAAGAAGGAGCCATTCGCGTGGTCCTAGTAGATGACCAAACCATGATACGCCAAGGTTTGGGTTATGTCATTCAAATGCAATCCGATATGGAAGTAATTGGGGAGGCTTCCGATGGCGTGGAAGCTGTAGAACTGATTGGCGCCCTCGCACCTGATGTCGTTTTGATGGATGTTCAGATGCCCAACAAGTCTGGTATTGAGGCCACAAAAGAAATCATGCAGCAGCATCCTCGCACGAAGGTATTGATTCTTACCACCTTTGACAATCACAATTATGTGGTGGAAGGAATTCGTGCTGGAGCCGTCGGCTATATGCTAAAGGATGCCGACTCTCAGGAAATGCTTGATCTGATTCGCAGAGCCCACCAGGGAGAAGCCCTCTTCCATACCGTGACAGCTGCAAAAGCCCTTGCGGAAGCTCTGCAAGGTCAACGTGAGACACCTGATTTGACTACCACTCCCCAATCAGTTTTGCTAGATGAACTGACGGATCGAGAGCTGGATGTACTTCAACAGATCGCCGATGGTTATCGAAATGATCAGATTGCGCAAAACTTGTTCATCTCAGAAGGCACTGTAAAAACACACGTGCATCGGATATTGCAAAAAATGGGTGTCGAGGATCGCACACAGGCAGTGGCAAAAGCTCTGCGGCACAAAATCGTGAAATAAATCAGACAGTATTAGGCAGGAGGACTAAGTGGAATCAAGTTTCCATCCTCCTGCTTTATGCTGATGGAAATTCCTTCTACCAGCTGTGCGCTGGACATCGCTTCGAATACGGCAGCAGCCGCTTTCTTCGTATCGATCACCCGGCAAATCACAGCCAATGTTCTCTCACTGTCTTCTCCACCGTCGCTGTGTCCATTCCCGGTCTTTCCCAAGCATTCGTCCAACAGCTGTTCGATCAAATAGCGCATTTCTATCTCTGACTCAGATAAATGGGGAAAGCGAATGATCATCGGATGGAAATCGTTCTCTTTCATGACCTGATATCCTTGTTCTTTCATCTCTTCTGCCCAGATCTGCAAAACTTCGTCGGGCCTTCCCTCGATCTGCTCCGCTACTACAGCAAAATGGTCGCCAATTTCCCCTACATTTCCGTAATGAACGGTGTAAAGGTGCTCCGTTTCCTCATACCAAGCCTCCCAGTAGCTCCACCTCGTTTCGTTTTTTTTCAGCATCCGAATCACCGTTGTTCAACTCCGTTCAAATTGTAACTGTTTTGTAAATTATTCCACTGATCGACAGCCTTTGACAACAACTTACAAAAAGATTGATTCCAAAGACTTGCAACTTTTTCGCGAATGGGACTATATGCTCATTCGAACATAAAAAAAGACGGATATTCGATCCGTCTACAGTCACAATCCTTTTTGGATTTTAGGAAATTGAAAGAGGTAAACGAATCTCAAAACGGGCTCCTTTCAGTTTCGGAGAGTTTTCCGCATAGAGTTCGCCACCGTGATCCGCGATGATGCGTTGTGTCGTAGACAAACCTAACCCCGTTCCCTCTTGTTTGGTCGTATAAAAAGGAACGAATAAATTTTGCAGGCAAGAATCTGATAGACCAGGTCCGTTGTCTTCCACAACAATGATGACTTGATTGAGAGATGAGTACACTTTCACATGAACGAGATTGCCTTGGGTCATCAATGCTTCAAGCGCATTTTTCAAGATGTTCAAGATGGCTTGCTTGATTCGCGAACGATGACCAAACACATGCCACTCGCCTTGTGCAATGTCCAACTCTAGCTTGATTCCTCTTCGATTCGCTTCTGGCTCCAGTAAACGAATGACGCCATGTAACTCGTCCATCACTAAGAAACGTTCCGATACGATTTTATCATCCCTGTACCGGGCCAAAACAAGAACATCGTTCAATAGCCCATCAATGCGTTCAATTTCCGTTAAGATGACAGAAAAATAAGATTCACTGCGATTAGCTTCCCCTTGCTCACGCAACAACTGAATGAAGCCTTTGATGGCTGTCAGTGGATTTCGAATCTCATGCGCCATCCCAGCAGCCAGTTGCCCAACTGCTGCCAGCGCTTCACGCTTGCTCAATTCTTCTTCGTACTTTTTGCTTTCCGTAACATTCCGAAGAACGGCGATCGCTCCCCACATCTCTCCATCGTAATAAATGGGGCTCGTACTAACTGTCGTCCATTTGCCTCTGTATTCCGCAACATAATGGCCGGACTGCCCGCGTTCAATCACCCACTGGACAAAACGCTCGCTTATATGAGGGCGAAGGGCATGATCAATGTTTTGACCAATGATTTGATTCCGATCTACGCCAAATAAATGACAGACAGCGTAATTCGCTTCAATGACTCTTAGCTGGCGGTCGATCATCAAGACAGCAATATCACTGGACTGCAGAACCAATTGGACAAGCTCCTGTTCAGCGAGCATTGTAACATCTTCTCCTTTGGCCGAACTGGAACTTGTAGGAGAAGTTGGTGTTTTCTCAACCGGAAATTGATGCGAATTTTTGTTGAAGACATCGTCCATTTGCTGCAAAATGTAGTCCATCGATTGATAGAGACGAATCTGTCCTTGCAATAGCTCTACTCGCTCCATTTCCGTCGTGGCAAGAGAACATGCGTTGTTATTCATTTCTTCAATAATAACGTCTCGACACTTGCGCAAAAATTGATGCAAATACGTAAGGTTCATTCCGAGTAACGAAAATTTGTACGCAATTTCGCTCAATTCTCGTTCGAATGCATACGTGTCGATTACTTTTACTACTTCAATCCATTTTGTGATTTGCTGTACAAACAAAGCCTCTGTATTTTCGCGGTCTTCTAGAAGCAAAGCAGAGTAATGATGATCTGAAAGAAAGGAAAACGTCTTGGCCACCGCCGCAGGGACCAAATGAGTAAGATACTTACTTATTCGATTTTTCAAAACACTCTGGCTCCTTTTCTCCGTGCTTCATTGAGGCTATTTTTCCAAGTATGTATAGGCTCTATTATGGACGTAAATGAGACAAGATGTAAAGCGGCTTGATGATATCCTCGTGCAGAGAATGACACCATCCAATCAGGTTCTCTTCTTATCCTTACAGACAAACAATCTCGGCTAGCATCCTATTATCGCGCGTTTTCTATTGCCTTTTTCGGACACCTTCACCTCCTGATCACGTTTGACTGAAAACGTTTTCTCAACATTTTCTATCATATCACGATCGAGCATAAAAAGGTAAAGGATGTTTATTATTCAATCATCCAAAAAGCATTTGCCCCCGCAGAGACAAATGCTTTCGCTTTATGAATGGGATTTGACAGCGTAATTGCGCAAATCCGATTTTACCGGGCTATTCGGGTTAGTTCCTGTATGTGCGCGCTTGAAAGCTTCGCTTTCTGTCCAATTTTTAAACGATTCCTCATCTGTCCATTTCGTAAAAACGATGTATTCGTCACCTTCCGTTGGTGCCAGGAAAAGGAACTCCAAAAAACCAGGAACCTCCTTCATTCGTTCTCCCCCATTACCAAATGCGCGTTCCAAATGGGATTGATAGTCTTCTGGTACAGTCAGTCTGTTCATGGATACATACATGATGGTCACACATCCTTTTCATTGGGTTCATCTACCAACTCCCATTATACTACTTTTGGCGAAAAACCTAAAAACCGCAAACGCTATTCGCGCCTGCGGTTGATTTGTTGCTCGAGCATGATATCCATCAAGAGTGTATCCTGCAACGGATCTTTCGGGTCTACCGTCAGCAGGGCAGCGACAGCGGCCATCGCGCATCGAACGGATTGGTAGGAATAAAAGGCATCTCGCTCCGATTCGCTGAACAAAGATATATCCGATCGCTCTTGGGTCGGGTATGGGAAGTCAGTCTCGACACCTGCACGATCCAGAACAATGAGTGCCTGTTTAATCGCAATCAATGCCGCGCTGACACTAATGCCGTATTCTTGTCGTAGATCTTCCCACACCTGAAAAGCTGATTTTTCTACCCTTTCCTGATTGGGGCGCGTAATGATTCCTGTTTTGCGCCCTTCTTTCAATAACCAATCCACAAAAATATCGTTGCGTGGGGGAAAAGCGTACACTTGCAGTTTCATTTCCAGTTCTGTCGGGTTATCCTTGGCAAAACGTGCGTGAGCCAACGACATTTCGTAACGCCTGGACGGATGCCCAGGAACAGTGACAAACACCGTATCTTGTCGAACAGCAGCGATTTGCAGCTTGGTTCGTGCGGGTATCCTGCCTTGAGGTGCCTTTTCCCTGCGAATATTACCAGGAATCAATTCTACTCCGAATTGATGGTACTCCAGCGGTGAATCTATCCAAGGGATGGGCTCTCTCGTCTGTATTTCGTAAAGCCCGTTAAACGTCACCCATTCGCCCGGGCGGCGCTGACTGCGAACCAAAACAGCATGAACTTCCTTTTCTGGTGGCAACTCCGTATCTTGATCCTCCGGTGGGGGATGCATTCGCTTGTGTTCGATAAGAATGCAGTCGGTCATGAACAATCGCTCGAGCAATTCCCGTTTGCTCACCCATTCATATCCGATGCGGTAAATCCGATTTTTCATCGGCTTCACCTCCTTTGATCGCCAATATCGCATCATCCTGGTTTGTTTCTATTACCCTACCATATGTAATCGTCGCCTTGTCCGTGCTAACGAGATCGTACAATCCGCTGTAGCGCTTGGGCTGCTTCTTCAGGTGATTCGGCATGGCTGATCGCACTGATAATTGCGACACCATCGGCCCCGGCAGCAAGCACTTCAGAAGCATTTTCCAGTGTAATGCCACCAATCCCCACGATAGGCAAGTCATTACCAACTGCCTTACGGATCTCCTCTAGCCCCACTGGTCCAATAGGCTCGCCAGCATCTGCCTTGGAACGTGTAGCGAACATCGCTCCTACACCGATACAATCTACGCCACCGTTCTGGGCTGCGAGCGCCTCTTCAACCGTACCTGCCGAAACACCAATGTACATCTCGGAGCCAACTTTGGCTCGTACTTCCGTCAACGCCATATCATCTTGCCCGACATGGACGCCATCTGCCTGCAAGCGAATCGCCAGATCTACATCGTCATTTACAAAAAATACGGTATCATGGTCACGACATAGCAGTTGCAACTGTTTGCCCAGCTCGTATTGTTCCTCAGCAGTCAGCTTGCTTCCTTTATCACGCAACTGAAGCGTACCCACTCCTCCACGCAATGCTGCTTCCACAATTTGCACGGTCTTTTCGCTGGAATACCCGCAGTCCTGCGTACCAATGACAAAGTATACACCCATCTTTTCCCGAAGTCTTTGTATATCTCGCATACTTTATTTTCCCTCCCAACGATCCAATGCTGCTCGATAAGCGCTGGCTGCTGACTTGGCATCTGCTGCATCGGTAATCCCCGATAAGACAGCAATGCCCGCACACCCTGCTTCCAAAACTTGCGCCGTCCGATCCGGTGTGACTCCACCGAGTCCGATGATCGGAATAGTAAATCGTGCCGTCATTTGCGCGAGTTCTATTGTTCCTCTTGGTGCTAGACCCGGCTTCGAACCACTCGCAAAAATATGCCCGTAGAGCAAATAATCGACTTTTGCGGCAATGGCTTGCTGTGCTTCCTCCACGGAATGGACGGAACGCCCTATTTTTTGACCAGTCTTCAGCACCATTCTCGCTTCCGCTGGAGACAGACTATGGTATGCCAGGTGAGCACCAGCACAACCCGACGCCGCAGCCACGTCCACCCGATCATTCACGATCAAGGCCGAAAGGGGGATGACATTCGCCAACGCCTTTACCCAGTCCATGCATTCCTTTGCGGTACGATGTTTTTCCCGTATGTGTAAAAAGTTCATACCACCCGCATAAGCAGCTTCTGCCATTCGCAATACGTCCTCAAGCGAATGCCGGCCGCTCGTAATCACATGCAGCTCATGAGTGCTTGACATCGGGTTGGACACCGCCTCCGGCGAGTGCTGCCACACATTCCTGCAGCCATTGCGTCGTTCGGTCTTCTTTGTCCGTCGGCGACTGAGCCAACAGCTCAATGACTAGCCGACGCAAGAAAAATGCTTGTTGCACGGTAAGTGGAAAGGTAATATTTTTCGGCTTGGTTTCCTGTTTCTCCAACGTCTCCACGCCCGCCAACAAAATATCTCCGATGGACTCCACGAGTTCGCGAACCTGCTCATTTTGCTTCAATTCGTCATAGCAGCCATCATATAGTCTGCACAAAAGTAAAAACGCCTGTGACGACAAGGTCACCGGCTGTACATTCTGCATCGGTTCCGTCATACGTTTCCCCCCACTCGCTAGAAAAAAACAAAATCTATTATATCACATCATGACCTGTATCAATGTAGAAAACCGCTGATTGCTCAGCGGTCTTTTGCAGTTCCTTCATTTCGATCATTATGGTTAGATTGTCTCAAATTTGTGTTGCGATCATTTTCATCCAGCGTTTTCCCACGGTTTTTTCCGAGGTCTTTGCTGTTGTTGTTCTTTCCCAATTGATTCACCTCCTAAGTCGTTCATAGGATAGCGTAACCAATTCGGGTCACTTTATTAGCTGGTTGAAAGTAGTCTATTGCGTTTGTAGATCGCGTAGCCGATGGCAAACGGTACACGCCACCCGAGCAAAAACGCAAGCGTAATGAAATAAGTCACACCTGCAAAAATAAGCGTAATCGGTACACCTGTCCACCAGGAGCGGATCAGTAAGCCAATTGGTGCGGCTACTGTCCAAGTAATCAGTACCGATAATAATTGTCGGCCCGCCGATTCATACGTTCGCTGTCCGTAGCTCTTGAAAAGCAGAATCGCGACGATCCATCCCACCAGGAACGGGGCTAATGTTTCGATAATTCCCATGACAGTGACAGGGTAGTTATGAATGATTTTTCCGTAATAAACAAAGAGCACAAAGGCAATCAGATCCCCGAGCAGTAACAAATAGCCCGGTAGTGACAAACGCAGTCTCATGTATACCCTCTTTTCCGGGTCTTGTCAGAGTAAACCCTCTTGGTTCACCCCTATTGTACACATGCTCTGATCGCCCTTCAATCAATCCAAGCCTTTATTCACCAAACAGCAACAATTGCAGCTTTTGCTTGGCTTCTGGCCATTCACGGTCGAGAATGCTAAAGTATACCGAGTCGCGAATGTATCCATCTGGCATCACCATGTGATTGCGCAGGACACCTTCTCGAACGCCACCGATTCGGGCAATGGCACGTTGCGAATTCAAATTGCGAGAATCTGTCTTGAGCTGTACGCGTATACAACCCAGTTGTTCGAAGCAGTGGCGCAGGAGAAGCCATTTACATTCCGTATTGACGCCCGTTTTCCAAACGGACGGGGTCAGCCAGGTAAACCCGATTTCCAATCCGCGATCCTTTTTCGCTATCCCTAAGAATCTCGTGCTCCCGATGATCTGCTCATCTGCTTGGCGAATGATGACGAATGGGAGTTCTGTCTGGGCTTGTTCATTTTTCAAAGCCTGCAGGATAAAAGCCTGAGCATCTTCTCTCGTTCGAATGGTAACGGACATATACGGCCAAATCTCTTCGTATGCGCCTGCTTCCCAGATTCCGTCCACATGAGCCATTCTGAGCGGCTCCAATCGGACCAGCTTGCCTTCCAAGATAACAGGTTCAATGTTTAACATGTCTGTTCGCTCCTCTACTGTTCTGCTGCATCCATCAAACAGAACAGTTCCCCGAAATTTTTCCAATGATACGGGCTCGCGAGGATGCTGTCAAGACAAATAATAGGATGTTACGCTTCTTCACTGATAATGACTTGCTTCCCTCTGCGCTTCAAGAAGATAGGGATCAGCAACCAAAGAAGCGCACAAATCAGAAAAGCAGCGGAAAGCGGCTTCGTCAAGAAGATAGAAAAGTCACCATTCGAGGTGGTCAATGCTCTTCTCATGTTATTTTCAATCATCGGTCCCAAAACAAGGCCGAGGACGAGCGGTGCTAGCGGAAAATCGTTTTTCGTCAGGAAATAGCCAGCTACCCCACAAATCACGAGCAAAATCAAGTCAAATGTACTAATTTGCACTGCGTACACACCGAAAACGGAAATCGCGATAATGAGTGGAATCAGGAAATGGGACGGTGTTTCAATGATTTTTGCAAACACTTTCACTAATGGCATGTTCAAAACCAGCAGCATCACATTCCCGATAAACATACTTGCAATTAATCCCCAAGCAATTTGCGGATGATCAGCGAATAAGAGCGGTCCGGGCTGTACGTTATACATCAATAATGCCCCCATTAAAATTGCAGTGGTACCGGACCCTGGAATGCCCAACGTCAACAGAGGAATCATCGCACCGCCAGAAGCAGCATTGTTTGCAGACTCCGGTGCTGCTACACCTGCGATCGCTCCTTTTCCAAAGCGGCTAGGATCTTTGCTGAGCTTTTTCTCAAAAATATACGAGAAGAAAGATGCGAGGGTAGCGCCAGCACCAGGCAAGACGCCAATGAAAAACCCGAGCAACGAGCCGCGTGTAATCGGTCCGGCACTTTCTTTTAGGTCTTGCTTCGTAGGGAGTACTCGCCCCACTTTAATAATTTCCTTGGTCGATTGATCGTCTTCCAGGATTGTCTTGAACACTTCTCCAAGGGCAAACAAACCAACTGCTATCGTGAGGAACTCCAAGCCTTGGTACAAATCGGGAATATCGTAGGTAAATCGCGCCACTCCCGAAACGGTATCCATCCCAATTGTCGCAAGCAAGAGTCCCATGACTGTCATAATGAGGGCTTTGGTCATCGACTTCCCCCCCAGTCCGCTGACCGCACACAAGCCGAGAAGCATGAGGGAGAAATATTCAGCAGGGCCGAATTTCAAAGCGAGATCGGATAATGGATCAGCCAAAAACACAAGAGCAATCAGCGCCACGAGACCCGCGACAAAAGAACCGATCGCTGCAATCGACAACGCTGCGCCAGCACGTCCCTGTTTCGCCATCTGATAGCCGTCCAATGTCGTAACAACAGAGGAGGATTCACCCGGCGTATTTAACAAAATGGACGTTGTGGAACCACCGTACATCGCACCATAATAAACGCCTGCCAACAAAATCAGTGCGCTAGCCGCCGCACTTTCAGGAGGTAAGCCAGAGGTCAAGGAAGCCGTAACGGGCATCAATAACGCGACTCCGCTCATTGGACCGATGCCGGGAAGGACACCTACCGCAGTACCGATCAGGACGCCAATAAAGGCAAAGACAAGATTATGCCACTGTAAGGCAACGAGAAAACCATCCGCCAAAAATTGCAATGCACTCATGCTAATCTATCCCCTCCCTAGACGCCTAGCCAGGCAGGTAGTCCTGGAAGCGTACCTTTAAGCAAATGCACATAGATGACATAAACTCCTATTGAAAACAGCAGGGAAACGATTCCCGATTTCAAAACGCTTTTACTTCCCATCATGGTGAAGGCGTACAGAAGGAAAGCGAAGCTCGAGATGACATAACCGAGTTTCTCCAACAACAAAACATACAAGACTGTCGCTGCCAAAATGAATAAAAACCGCTTGTATCGCAGTGGACTCTGTGACTCAGATGTGGAAGCAGCCACTCCTTTTTTATAGGTCTCCCACAACAATCGCAAGCTCAACAGGATCAGGATGACGCCAAGCCCAAAAGGAAACATATTCGGCCCGACCTGACTTCCGTATGCACTAGACGAAATATTTTGACTTTCGACAATAAAGAGTGCGCCTACTAGTGCAAAAAACAGGCTGCCGATCCGATCAAACATCAGGTTCATGTATACCTCCTAAGGTGTGGAAAAAGGAGGGGGTGCCCCTCCTCTCCCTACTTCGACATACCAAGTGATGTCAACAGTTCTTTGACCTGCTTATCTTGTTCGTCCAGGAATGCTGTGAAAGCAGCAGCGTCCTTGTACTCGCTTTCCCAACCGTTTGCCGCCAATTCTTTTGTCCATGCCTCATGCGTGGAAAGTTCTTTCAGCTTTGCATCCCAGTAAGCTTTTGCGTCTGCTGGCATATCAGCCGGACCGAAGACACCGCGCCAAATCGTGAACGTTGCATCAATGCCTTGCTCTTTTAACGTCGGAATATCTTTCAAATCGCCGCCGAGACGTTCATCGGAAGTGACGCCCAGTACGCGAATTTTACCTGCTTTCAGATACTCACCCACGCTGGAAGCATCTGTTGCAATGATATCCGCATTGCCGCCCAACAAAGCAGCCATTGCTTCTCCGCCGCCATCATAAGAGACGTATTTTACGCTTTTTGGATCAATTCCGTATTTAGCTGCTGGCATTACGCCGATCAGATGATCCATCGATCCGGGAGCAGAACCCCCTGCCAGTGTAATTTTGCTTGGGTCAGCCTTGATTGCGTCCAGCACGCTCTTGATGTCCTTATGTGGTGAATCCGCTTTCACAACGAGGGTGCCGAAATCTTTCGTCATTTGCGCCAATGGTGTGACATCCTTGTATCCAAATGGGCTGTTCCCCTCTTTTTTGTTATTGTTAATCAAGATAGGAGGAGAGCTCACGAATAATTTATAAGGATTGCCTTTGTCTTTGCTAACATACTCAGCCAAAAACACGGTTCCCCCGCCACCCGGCTTGTTTTCTACCGTAATGGTTTCTGTCACCAGCTTGCTTTCCGCCAACACCTTTGCTACCGAGCGAGCTGTCTTATCCCAGCCCCCTCCTGCACCGGATGGAGCCACATACACGATCGGCTTTTCCGGGTATTTGGATGCCTCTGCGGCAGGCTGTGCCGATGGAGCTGGCTGCGTTCCCGGACTTGCTGTTCCCGTATTTCCAGTACCTCCACCACAAGCAGCCAATGCTAGTGTAAGAAAAGTGGACACTGTGATTAGCACTTTTTTTCTTTTCATCAAACAAATATCCCCCTTAACCCGCTTATTTGTAAGCGCTGTCACGCCTGAACATAATGTACCACCGCGGAAGTCAGAGGAATAGTTTTCGTGCATAAGGTCTATTTTGAAAATTAATCACTTTTTGTTCATATTGTTCATGGATCATTTATGGAAGATAGCGATATTTTCTTTCCGGTCTGCCCACTGTGCCATAAATCAAGTCAGCACGCGCCTTTTTTTCCAGAACCAAGTATTCTAAATACCGTCGCGCTGTTGTTCGACTGGTACCAATCTCGCGGCCAATTTCCTCCGCCGAGACCCCCTTGTCTCCCGTCTGTCTGATCGCTTCGATTACTTTTTCCAGAGTCAAGAGGTCAATCCCTTTTGGTGCAAGCACATCTCGATTTTTCGGGGCGACCAGCCTTCTGGTCAGCATTTGGTCAATGACTTCCTGGTCTACCTCGACAGCTTCTCTCGTCCGAATGACATGCTCGCGATAGCTTTCCAACCGTTCACGAAAACGCTCGAAAACCAGCGGCTTGACGATGTAATCATATACTCCACCGCGCAACGCTTCCTGTACCATTTCCATTTCCTTGGCTGCGGTGATCATGATCACGTCTACTTCGCGGTAATGTTGCCGAATATACCAGACCAGCTCCGTTCCCAGCATGTCAGGCAAGTACACATCCAATAAAACCAGCTGAGGGCGGGTACAAGACAGCAATTCTTTGGCATCCGTCCCATTCGTTGCTGTAGCAATTACTTCAAAACCTTCAATCTTGCTGACAAATCGCTTGTTGATATCGATAATCCGCATATCGTCCTCTACGATGAGAACCTCCAGCTTTCTCAAGATGCCACCTCCATTCTTTTGCGTAGGGATACTGTGAAAAGTGCGCCTCCTAGCTCGCTTTTGCCAACGAGAATATAGCCGTCCAATTCGTTAATAATTCCATGCGCCTTGGCCAGGCCAATTCCACGATCTTCGCCTTTTTTCGTTGAGAAACCGTGCTCGAATATTTTTTCTCGCAGTTCTTCCACAACCCCCGGTCCCGAGTCCTCGATTTCGAACATGATCTCATCACCCGTGTCAGACAAATAACACTCCACTCGTTTGTGCTCGACGCTAGGCTCATTGACGGCTTCCAACGCATTCTGGATTAGAGTCCCCAATAAAACCACGATCTGCTGTCGGTTGATCGTCGGGGGGAGCTCCTTCAAGTGACTGTCGTAATGGATGACGAATTGAATTTTCAGCTCCTTGGCTCGATTGTGCATGCCTAACAGCAGTGCCCCTATTAACGGATCGGGAATTTGCTTCGCCAAAAATAAAATCATCTCTTGTTGGGCGGACGTTTCACTCGTAATCAGCTCGACCGCTTCCTGAATCGAGCCAAGCTGCAACAAGCCGGAAATGGTATACAACAAATTGTGAAATTCATGGGTTTGAGCGCGAAGTACATCCGCATAACGCCTTGCTTGGGACAATTCAGAGGCTAGCTGGTCAATTTCCGATTTGGGACGAAAGCTGCTGACCACTCCTACGACCTTACCTCCGAACTTGATCGGAAGTCGATTCACAATGATTTCTTTTCCGCTCATGATGGACTCGCGATCTAATTGATGCTCGCCTGATTCCAGTACTTCTGGCATACGACTGTCTGGTAGCACTTCAACTATTTCTTTGCGATGAAACTCTTCTTCCGGTAAATTCAAAATACGAATGGCAGCCTTGTTCATCATCGTGATGCGTTTATTCCGGTCAATCGCCACGATGCCTTCGCGGACTGACTCCAGTACAGCATTTCTCTCTACGTACAAGGATGCGATCTCCTCCGGCTCCAACCCCAAAATTAAGCGCTTTAAATAGCGACTGAGTGCAATGGCACCAGCAACACCACACAACAAGGCGAGAAGAGTCAAGATCAATATGCGGTCTTGGTAGAGGTCAATAGCCTCTTCGATATCTTCCAGCAGGAACCCAACGGAAACGATGCCGACGATTTCCCCTTTTTCATTTTTGATCGGCACCTTCCCTCGCAATGATGGTCCCATGCTGCCGACAGCCTTCGATATGTAAGATTGACCATGTGAGAGTCCGGGCTCGTTATCTCCCCCCACCATTTCCTTTCCGATCCGCTCCGGAATCGGGTGCGCATACCGAATTCCCTCATGGTTTCCCACGACCACAAACTCTGCTCCGGTTTGCACACGGACGTTTTCAGCGATGGGTTGAATGAGCGAAGGAGGGTAATCGCTTGAAAAAGCACTACGCAGCTCAGGATCGCTGGCAACGATCTTCGCCACACTCAATGCTTTTTTGCCCACCTGCTCTTCGATCGAAGACGCAACAATGGAAGAAAACACCGCCCCAACTGACGAAACAATCAGAATAATAACAATAGTAATCAATAAGATCATTCTGGTTTGTAAAGACATTTTGATTTTTCTTGTCGTCACAGCTCGCTCCCCCCTTGCTTCATCTTACCATCCCGATTAGGTAAAAAGGTAGAATCATTCCCTTTGTCAATGGCGATGCTTGTCGTTGCTGGCTGTCTTTTTACGACGAAAAATCAGGTATTAGGCCTTCTTTCCCCCAATATAATGTTACAACTTGTATTCAAGACAAACTAGGGCGGTTGTCCGAATACGAGACATCTTGATAAGCAAAGGAGGGAAAGAAATGAAGACGCAAACGGAATCAAATGGAATTGTTACCCTGACGAAAGAAGGCGTAGAGGCAATTAAGAACAGTCCGCTTTATAATGAAGGTCTTCGGCCAACGACGACGGCAGAGCACAGCTGGACTTCCTACAACTTCGCCAGCTTGTGGATCGGTATGTCGATTTGTTTGCCGACGTATGCAATGGCGGCAGGGTTAATTTCGTTGGGTATGAACTGGTGGCAGGCCATTTTGACGATCATTCTCGGTAACTGTATTGTCCTTATTCCCATTCTTCTCAACTCTCATGCCGGGACAAAATTTGGCATTCCGTATCCGGTTTTTGCGCGCCTCTGGTTCGGCTCCAAAGGAGCGCACATCCCCGCTGTCGCGCGCGGTTTGATAGGTGCTGGCTGGTTCGGCATCAACTGTTGGTTCGGAGGTGCTGCCATCGATACGCTCTTGATGTCGATGACAGGCTGGGCAAATGTTCCCGGACATCTCTGGATATCCTTCTTTGGCTTTTGGTTGTTAAACGTATGGGTCGCTTATCGCGGTCCCGAAACGATCAAAAAAATGGAGGCATGGGCTGCTCCCATCCTGATCATCATGAGTTTGGCTCTCCTCGTCTGGGCGCTTACGAAAGCAGGCGGATGGGGACCAATGCTCTCAGCCCCTTCGAAATTCACTTCCAATGCAGAATTCCTGAAGGTTTTCTTCCCAGCATTGACGGGAGCGATTGCTTTTTGGGCAACAATGGCCCTCAACATTCCGGATTTCTGTCGGTATGCCAAAAGTCAAAAAGCCCAAATCATCGGACAATCCTCTTCCTTACCGACCACGATGGGTTTCTTCTCGTTCATCGGAGTTGCTGTCGCTTCTGCTACCGTAGTTATTTACGGAGAAGCGTTGTGGGACCCTGCTGCCGTGTTGGCTAAATTCTCGACTTTCGCCATTTTCCTCGGAACGATTGGAATTATTCTTGCCACATTGACGACCAACGTAGCGGCCAATATCGTTGCTCCCGCCCGGGCAGTGGAGAATCTGGCCCCTCGCCGTCTCTCGTATGAAGCCGGCGCCATCATCGCCGGGGTCGTGTCGCTCTTGATGCAGCCTTGGTACATCTTGGATAACTTCGGCAACTACATCTTTTTATGGCTCGGAACGTATGGAGCCTTGTTAGGCCCGATCGATGGAATAGCTATCGCTGATTATTGGCTCGTGCGCAAGCGGCGCATTCATTTAACAGAATTGTACAAAACAAACGGGATCTACACCTACAAAACGGGCTTTAATGGCAGAGCCATCTGGGCGATGCTAATCGGGATTGCGATTCCTTTTATAAGTAAATACATTCCGGGCTTAACGATTATCTGGGACAATGCCTGGACTGTCGGACTCCTGATATCACTCGTGATTTACACATGGATGATGAAACATGATGCTTCGATCTTGAGTGCCAACGATTACGAGAAAATCACTGCAAACAACAAACAAACGATTGCTTCCTAAAAGCAAGCTACCAAAAAAGACTGGCTGCCCCGTTGGGTTTGCCAGTCTTTCGTTTGCTCCCTTACTCTACCATTTAAATTGACTGATGGACATTTCTTCCATGACACGTACACTTACTTGCGTACGCTCGTCTGTACTTCGAAAGGCAGTTACAGCCACTTGCTCACCAGCCTATCCATTCATTGACCGCCGTACCAAGTGTCGCTTTCTCACATCTCGAGCACAGATAGAATCGCGATCTCTTCAATTTGAATGTCAGGCTCATAGCAGATATAATACGTTAGCTCCGGGCTGATCCGATACCGAATCCCCCGGTATCCACAGGCGATCAAATACGCACGCACCTTATCCCCTGTCCATTCCAGCCACTCTTCATAGCCCATTCCGTTCTGTCTCTGTTCGAGCTCCTCTTCTGAATAAGCAGCGCGCAATGCATCGATGCGCAGTTCATTTTCCCCATAACGCTCGTCCAAACAAATGAGACCCTGCAAATGTAGCTGCTGGCTTAACACAACTGCCTTCTCCCCATTGGTCTCTGCATGACAAATCGCATACTGTGCCGCGATTTCCGGATTGCTTACCAAGTAAACACCAGAGCCAAACACTGCCTTTGCACTAGCGCCGTTTGTAAAATGACGCCGTTCTGCCCTCTCATACTTTTGCGCTTTCACAACGCGAAGTCCCTCGCCATATTCGACCCCTCGATATACAATCTGCCTCATCCCTGAACGCTCCTTTTGACTCTGATGGAATCCTTCCAATGATGTGAAAAGGAGGAAGGCGCATGTCCGGCACCTCCCTCACTCTTGTATTAAGGTAATAGCTTTACCATATCTTCGTAGGTCTCCGGTCTGCGATCTCGGTAAAATTGCCACGTATCCCGCACCTCATGAATTTTGTTACGGTCCATTTCAGCGATAATGACCTCATCCTGATCCCGGCTCCCCATCGCGACAAACTGTCCGCGCGGATCGACCAAGTACGATTGTCCGTAAAACTCTCCCATGTTCCACGGTGCTTCTGTCCCTACCCGATTGATCGCTGCCACATAATAACCGTTGGCTACGGCATGAGCAGGCTGCTCGAGCTTCCACAAGTATTCGGATAAGCCCGCTACCGTCGCAGACGGGTTGAATACAATCTCTGCTCCGTTCAAGCCCAGCAATCGTGCCCCTTCCGGAAAATGGCGGTCATAGCATATATAGACCCCGACCTTGGCAAAAGCGGTTTCAAAAACGGGATACCCGAGATTGCCGGGCTTAAAGTAATATTTCTCCCAGAATCCGCACCCGCTGCTGCCCACTCCGACATGCGGAATATGCTGCTTGCGATATTTGCCCAAATACGTGCCATCCGCATCAATCACAGCGGCAGTGTTGTAATACGTACCGATTCCCACGCGCTCGTACACAGGTAAAATGAGTACAGTTCCTAACTCGCGGGCAAGAGAAGAGAAAAGTTGCACGGTTGGTCCATTCGGGACTTCTTCTGCTGATTCATACCACTTCGGTTGCTGCTCGGCACAAAAATACGGTCCATAAAAGATTTCTTGCAGACAGATGATTTGTGCTCCCTTGGCTGCCGCATCCCGTACCATTTTCTCATGCTTCTCAATGGCCTTTTCTTTGTGTAAATGAACCGGTTCATCTCCGGGGACATCGTTTTTTGCCTGAATCAAGCCGATGCGAATGATATCTGCCATAATCGCCCTCCTTGCCTTTTTACGGTCTCACTGATTACGGTCTTGCAAAGGTCGATCGTTTTACAAAGCGTCCAGCCCCGGCTTGCCCGACGAATTGCTGATCGCGAATGACGAATGAGCCGCGTGATAGCACCGAGATGATATCTCCATTCACCACCATGCCTTCAAATGGATTGTAGTCGACATTCATATGGTGAGTTTCAACGGAGATTGTACGCTTCAGCGTTGGATCAAACAGCACGATATCGGCGTCCGAGCCTACTGCAATCGTTCCTTTTTGCGGGAACATTCCGAACAATTTCGCTACCTTAGTAGAGGTCATATCGACGAACTGATTGAGGCTGATCTTGTCCTTTGCTACCCCTTCCGAGAAGAGAAGGCGCATCCGGTCCTCAATGATTGGTCCGCCATTCGGGATTTTCGTGAAATCCCCTAGCCCCAGTTCTTTTTGACCGGAGAAATTAAAGGAGCAATGATCAGAGCCAACCGTTTGCAAGATGCCATTTTTCAACGCGTTCCACAGGACATCCTGATTCCACTTTTCCCTGAGCGGAGGGGACCAAACGTACTTCGCTCCTTCAAAGCCCGGCTTCTGTAGATCCGTAATATCGAGCACCAAATATTGCGGGCACGTCTCCCCGTACACATTCCATCCTTTTTCGCGAGCCTCTGCGATCCGGCGCACTGCCTCTGCACACGATACATGCACGACATACAACTGTGCATCTGCCAGTGCAGTCAAAGCGATTGCCCGTCCCGTCGCTTCTCCTTCTGCTTCAGGTGGGCGGGTGTAGGCGTGGTACACGGGATCTGTTTGTCCTTTTGCAATCGCCTGCTTGATCAAATAATCCAGAACGTCTCCATTCTCTGCATGGACCTGTACCAGAGCACCTAGTTCCTTCGCCCGAACCAACGTTTTAAATAGCGTCTCATCATCGGCCATTAGCACATTTTTGTAGGCCATGAATACTTTAAGCGAAGTAATCCCTTCATTTCGTACGACTGCTCCTAATTCCTCGAGAACTTGATCATTCGCATCGGAAACCATCAGGTGGAAGCCGTAGTCAATGACCGCTTTGCCCCTTGCTTTTTCGTGCCAGGTCGAAATGGATGAATGCAATGGCTCCCCTTTATTCGTCAGGCAAAAATCGATGATGCTCGTCGTCCCGCCAAATGCTGCTGCCTTCGTGCCTGTATAAAAGTTATCGGAAGTAACCGTTCCGCCAAAAGGCATATCGAGATGGGTATGTGGATCAATCCCTCCTGGGAAAACATAGTATCCGGTAGCATCGATGATTTCGGCATCTTTCCCATCCAGATTGGAGCCAATTGCGACTACCTTTTCCCCTTCGATCAAAATGTCCGCCTGATACGTGTCTGACGCTGTCACAACTGTGCCATTTCGAATCCATTTTTTCATCCGATGATCATCTCCCCTTTAACCCGTCACCGAGTAGACATGCCTTCCCTTGTACACGCTATGCACCCCGGGCCGAAAACATGACTGCTTTACAGCTCGCAGCTGCCACCCGCAGCCAAAGCAGCCTGCCGCTGATTCCAGCTAAGAGGGGCTTTGTCGCTCGGAATCTCGACCATCTCAATCGTTCCTTCGACTGGGCAAACGATGGAGCACAAATTGCAACCTACACAATCTTCTTCTCGTACGACCAAGCGCTCTTTGCCCGTCGCGGCATCAGGAACAATGTCAATGCATTGATGCGAAGTGTCCTCACAAGCGATATGACACTTGTTGCAATTGATACAGGTCTCTTCATGGATGCGCGCTACGACCTTGTAATTCAGATTCAGATGTCCCCAATCCGAGTACGTATGCACGGCTTTTCCGACAATATCCATTACAGAGGCAATTCCGCGCTGATCCAGGTAATTGTTAAGCCCATCAATCATGTCTTCCACGATCCGGAATCCATGATGCATGGCGGCTGTACATACTTGAACACCCGTTGCTCCCATCAGCAAAAATTCAACGGTATCGCGCCAATCAGAGATTCCACCAATACCCGAGATCGGGATACCAACCTTGGGATCACGAGCACATTCTGCGACCATGTTCAAGGCGATTGGTTTGACAGCAGGTCCACAATAGCCGCCGTGCGCCCCTTTTCCATCTACATGTGGGATCGGCAGCCATTTGTCAAGATCAACCCCCATCAAACTGTTTATCGTGTTGATCAGACTGATGGCATCGGCTCCCCCCTGGCTCGCGGCTCGCGCTGTAAAGCGAATGTCCGTGATATTTGGGGTGAGCTTGACGATGACAGGGGTTTGGGCGACTTCTTTTACCCATTCGACCTGTTGCCGGATTAAATCTGGATGCTGACCGACCGCAGAGCCCATCCCGCGTTCAGCCATGCCGTGCGGACAGCCGAAATTCAGTTCCAGACCGTCTACACCGATAGCCTCCACCTTTTTGACAATCTCGTGCCATGCTTCCTGTTTATGTTCAACCATTAGCGACGCAATCAAGGTGTGCTTCGGAAAACGGCGCTTCGTTTCATCCATTTCCTTCAAATTGACCTCGAGCGGTTTGTCCGTAATCAGTTCAATGTTGTTGAATCCAAAGACGCGCTGTCCCCCGAAGTTCAGACCTGCAAAGCGGGAGGTGACGTTGATGATCGGCTCTCCGAGTGTCTTCCAGACCGCGCCACCCCATCCCGCTTCAAAGGCACGCTGTACTTGGTAGCCTGAATTGGTCGGCGGTGCAGAGGCCAACCAGAATGGATTCGGGGATTGGATTCCCGCCAGATTAATGCTGAGATCTGCCATGATAGGTCTCCTCCTTTATACTGGCTGTTTTTGATCACGGAGCGTTTGGTGGATGGCATGAGCGGCTCGCTTGCCGTGGTTGGCTGCATCGACTACCATCGCATCTGTCTTGCCTCCACCAAAAATCATATCGCCCGCCGCGTAAACTTTGACATGGGAGGTTCGATAGGTGCCTTCCTCGACCTCGACAATCCCATTGCGGTGTTGAAGCCCAAATGATTCAATCAAAGACAGATGTCTGTTTTGTCCGATCGCTTTGACGACATAATCTACTTCGATGACAAAATGACTGCCTGGAATTTCTACTGGACGCTTTCTTCCTTTCTCATCCGGCTCACCCAGCTCCATTCGCACCAGTTCCAAGCCCTTCACTCGACCGTTTTCCGCCAGTACACGCGTTGGGGCAACGAGCCAGCGGAATTCTACGCCATCCTGCTTGGCGAATTCGTACTCAAACTGATAACAGGACATCTCCTGAACAGTCCGTCGGTACAAAATCTGGACATTGTCAGCACCCAGCCGTTTGGAACAGGTGGCAGCGTCAATCGCCGTATTCCCCGCACCGATGATCACGACTTTTTTGCCGAGCATTTCGTCTGATAGTGGCTTGGTCTTGGTCTCCTCCACGAGTGCAATCGCATCGAGGACGCCTTCCAAATCTTCTCCCGGGATATTCAACTGAGGGACATTGCCCATACCCGCTGCCAGCAGGACGGAATCATACTGCTCCAACAGCTCTTCTGGCGCTACATCCACGCCGATCCGTGTATTGGTACGTATCTCTACCCCCAATGCCTCTACTTGCTCTACTTCCCATAGCGAAATTTCCTGTGGCAACCGGAAAGAGACGATACCGTACGTGTTTAATCCTCCTGCCTTTTCTTTGGCTTCAAATACCGTAACTGCGTAGCCGAGACGCGCAAGCTCACGCGCTGCTGATAATCCCGCCGGGCCCGCTCCAACGATAGCTACCCGTTTTCCATTTGCTTCGCCTTTTGAAAAAAGCGTTGCTTGATTTTTGATTGCCCAGTCTGTCGCGTGACGCTGGAGAAGCCCGATCATGATCGGCTTGGAAGCTGAATGGAGTACACAGGCACCCTCACACAGCTCCTCGGTTGGACATACGCGCGCACAGCTCGCCCCGACGGGATTCGATTCCATGATCGTCCGGGCTGATCCGAACAAATTCCCGGTCGCAATTTTTTTGATGAAGGAAGGAATGTCAATCGACGTGGGGCAAGCCTTAATACAGGGTGCGTCGTAGCAATACAAGCAGCGATTCGCCTCATCGATGGCTTCCTTCGGTTTTAGGGCAGGCACGACTTCCACGAAATTTTTCGCGAGCTCATTGGGAATGCTCATCTGTCCACAACCTCCTCACCAGATCTATACATGCTTGCTATTAATCAATGTGCGAAATCGCTTTTTTATGATTGTTACATTTCGTATTTGCCTAGGAAGGAAACGAAATCAATCTGCTTGGATTGACATGAATGATTTCATGTTCGAATAGGATAAAAACAAACAAGGAAGAAAGGGCCGTCCCGTATGAAGGATTACGACCTGGAAATCAGGGTAGTGAAACAAAAAATCGCGGATGCACATGCGCTTCTCAGCCAATTGGAAACCGAGCGCAAAAACTACCTGACGCAACTCGAAAGGCGCAAAGCGTTTCTCTCTTCACGCGAAATATTGAACATCCTGGAGACAAAAGCTGGCCGTGTCGGCAGTATGGCTACCGTCAAACGCTGGGCAGATCAAGGCTATTTAGGGGATTGGATAGACGAACGGGAGACCTTTCCCCTTTTGGTCAGTAAACAAGGAAACAAACGCTTTCTTTTTCCTCGCGAATCCGTACTCACTTATCTATATAAAAAAGGGTATCTTCGCCCGAGCTACGAGGTTTTGGATCGTGTCCAGCTCAGAAGAGACAGCACATGCTGCTGGGGAATCATCACCTCCGTCGAGCGAAGCGATCAGCACTTCACCTACCAAGTCCAATTGGAAAAAACGGGAGAAGTATTGTTGGCGGTACCTGAAGAAGAACTGCTCATCCCGTAAGGAGGCACTATGGAACTGGCCGTAATCACGCTGGAAAATACAGTTGCCAATCAAGAGAGATCACGACAAATCCGCGACTTGCATAAAAAAAAGGGCCAGACCCTCGCCATTCGTTTTAGCGAAGAACTGACCCATATTATTTTAGAAGCACCATGCTTGTATATCCCCAACCAGGAATGGTTGGACGAAGCTATTGTCATCGAAGGAATCGTAAAAAAATCAGCGGAATACTACGAACTGCACCCGCGAACCAAAGGGAAGACTGTCAACCTTCACCTTGATTCAGAATTGGTAGCTGAGCTGGAGCTCATTCGGTCTCTCGTCAGCAGCAAAACGCAGCAGGAAGTCCTTCGTGAGTTGTTCGTTCGAGGCATGCGCTCTTATTTGGCCGAGAAGGAAGCAACCCGCTCGCCCATCAGCGCCAAAAAGGAACGATAGTCCCTTCTCTCTACCAGGAGAACTTGATTTTGTCTCCCGTGATTTGATAGCGTACCGTGTAAGTTTGTTTCTTCTCTTTCATGCTGACTTCAAACACAATTGCTTTTTTCGTCAGATCAGGCTTGACTGTATTGACATCCAGCATATCAAACGGCTCGTTTGCCTTTTTCTCCATCCCTACAATTTCTATCTTTTCATGGGTAGTAACATGATAAACTCCCACACCCATCATTGTCTGATACAAGACCCAGTTGTTGTCCAGCCATGTTACTTCATCGATAAAATAACCTGGAAACAGTTGAGCTTGCGGTGTGTAGTCTGGCTGATAAAATCGAATATTCGCGTTATTGTACAAATTGTCTGAATCAATCACCGCGATTTTTTTCTTGTCTGGTGATGGGATTCCAGCTTTTTTCGCCAATTCGATTTTTTCTTTTTCGGTTTCGATCCTCATTTTCTCGATCAGGAACAGAGCATCTTCTTTGGAAAAGACGACATTTTTTACGTTTTTTAAATCAGCGAGCTTGTCTTTGCTCGGAAAATTACTGTAGATGGTTAGCGTTGCATCATCTGGCATACCATCGTAGGCGATGCCTCTGGATGGGTATTCCCACGCGTATGTACCGATTCCTCTGAGGTGGTACGAAAAATCCGGCTTACCCCATGCACCAAAGATAGAAAAATCAGCATATTCAGCGGGTGCCCCTAATTTTTCACCATAGTCTTGCAAATTTTTAGCCATATCAACTAGTGCTTTCGTATCGGCGATCTGGTCACGACGATAAATGGAAATGGCTTTTACTTTATCCTGAGCAAACGTGAAAAACAAGTGGTAGCCCTGTTCCGCATAGCCAATCAACTCAAGCTTTTCATCCATAAAGTGTGGTTTACCCAAGACTCGGACAATCTCGTCTTTTCTTTGGGAGGTCGTAATACCTTTTACAACTTCGCCTTTATAAGAAGGTTCCACGAGAACGGCAAACGCTTGCTTGTTTTCGTCCCACTTCATACTGATTCCTTGTGGATAATACACATAGTCATCAAATTCTTTCACGGATTTCCCCAGTAGCTTCGAAAGCGAATCTTGTTTCCACTGATGGGAAGTGAAGGTATTCACGAGCAGCCCTTTTGACAAATCTGCTGGTGCCTGCACGGATGTTCCTGTAACGCTTTGCGGAGTGGTTGGTATTGTCGTTGATGCGCTTGCTGCGAATGCTGTCGAAGCGTACAAACAGCAGGACAACAGTAGCATTGTCGCTTTCTTTTTCACTTCATTCCCTCCCAAACTATCAGCATGACTATATAACCGTCTCCATAAATCAACGATTATCCCTAAATTATACCAGAAATAGACAAAATCCGCTAAAAAGTTTTTTCATCCGTTATCAATGTAACAGAATAAAGCGTCCTTTCCCCGATTTTTGAAGGGAAGGACGCTTTTCGATGCACGGTATTTACTTCGATTCGCCGTTGAGATAATTGAAGAACGGTTGATCTACCCAAAATTTGTATGTCTCTACCTTTACTTTGTCATTCAGCTTTTGAAAGCCTTCCACGACTTTTGGTGATTCTTCATTCAGGGAGAAAGACTGCACGACATAACGGCTATCTTTTAATACGTTGTTCGTAATGACAGCATAATCCGCCAGTTCCGTACGGGAATGATAAAGCGGCTGCCACCAAGAGGCCTTGAGCAATCCGGTCATGTCCTCTTGATCTCGTTTGGCATATTTCAAAACAAGTGGCTGGAACTTCTCTTTCTCTTCTAAACTGTCGAATTCCAGACTGAGATCGTACTCCTTGGCATACGCAATGTAGTTGCCGTTTTCAATCTGCACCACCTGATAATCGGCTGTTTGAACGGGCTCTCCCCATTCCTTCAAGTAAATGAAGGCAGATGTTTTCGGCTCAAATTGAACCTTGGCATGGACCCCTTCACTTTTTAACAAACCGATTAATTGAATGGCGTGAGCGATATCACTATGCCCATACGTAATCGTGCGCTGTGGATCAAAATGAGGATCAAATGCGGCATCCTTCAGATTGTAGCCAGTAATCAGATTTTGCTTCAAGCCTTTGTCTACGAGCTCTTGCAATTCACCGGCTTTAATGATTTGCGATTCGTTCCACGCCTGTGCGAGCTTGCCAAAAATCTCTTCATCGGCGGTTGTGCCCAAATAGTTTTTGGCAGAGCCATGGAACTCTGCTACTTTGGCTAGCAATTGACTCGCAAGCTCTGCGGATACTGCCCCTTCTACAGAAGCTGACTTCAAAGCATTGGCGGACACAAACCCCGTGTCAATGGCCACAGCCAGCTCTTGTGCAGCCTGCAAAGTAAGCGTGCCGCCTTTTTTGTACGAAATTCCTGCTTTCTTCAAGGCAGCCGCTACTTTTTCCTCGCTATATGTATACCCGAGCTCTTTTAACTCAGCAGCTTTTGCGGCAGCACTGACTGCTTCCCATACAACCAACTTGGAGGCATCTTTGGATGCAGGCAAGAAAGTTTTGGCTGACAAGTCTTTTTCCGCTATACTTGTCGTAGTAGATACGATCTTGAGCAACGCTTTCTCAAATTGCTCGCGAGTTACCGTCTTTTCAAAAGTCACACCGTATTGCTGCTGTAAAAAGCTGCTCCACTCTACGTGTGCTTCCACCGTTGTTTTCGTTGCAGCACCGACTGCAGTTGGAAAAACAAGCGCCGCTGAGAGTACGGCAGCTGAAGTGGAGAGTTGTAGCCATTTCGCTGGTCTGTTCATGAAGAATCCTCCTGACGTATGAAGACGAGTCATATTAATATTATTCCTATGCGTTTACTAGGGATATAATCAACTACATTAACACTCCTGCATTCATCCTGTCAATAACTAGAATAACCCGAATTCCTCCTACAAATGGAGGGCTTCGGGTTATTTTTTGCACGTTCTTATTTATCCAGTTCCGACCATTTGTTTACTTTCACTGGCGGTGTGTAATCTCGCATACGATCTAGCAAAACAGCAGGATCACTCTCACACAGGATCAATTCGCCCTGCATAGCGGGAATAAATCCGGCCTCAGTCGCATGCTCTACCATCTGCATCAACGGCGTATAGTAGCCATCCACGTTCAAGAGTCCGATTGGCTTTTGGTGAATGCCAATTTGACCCCAGCTCACCACTTCAAAAATTTCTTCAAAGGTACCCAATCCGCCCGGCAAAGCAATGAAGCCATCAGACAAATCGATCATTTTCGCTTTGCGCTCGTGCATCGTCAGTACCTCATGCAATTCTGTCAGCCCTGTATGTACGATTTCTCCGCGGAACAATCCTGTAGGCATGACGCCGATCGCTTTGCCATCGCCTTCCAGTACTGCATTTGCAACGCGCCCCATCAGTCCCATGCTGGAACCACCATAGACCAATTCAAGACCACGAGCGACCAGTTCTTTTCCCAACTCCTGTGCACACCGCTCAAAAAGTGGATTTACTCCAGGATTGGAACCTGCATAAACACAAATACGTTTCATTTCATCCTCCCAAAACTTGTTGAAGTAGAATGGCTTTTCCTAAATTTCTTTGCGTGTATTATAATTATACTAAAATCAGGAAGGGACAGATATACGTGAATATCACTGAGTTTCAAAAATGGGTCGGAGATTTTTATCAAGAACGCGGATGGACAGGGTACGGTCCGTTTATTCGTGTAGGTTTTCTAATGGAAGAAGCTGGCGAGCTGGCAAGAGCTGTTCGCGCCATTGAAATTGGGCGAGATCGTCCTGATGAAGGGGAAAAACCCGCAGCAGAAGCTCGGCAGGAGCTGGTGGAAGAGTTGGGCGATGTACTCGGGAATTTAATCTTGCTGGCAAACCAATATGAGGTTCCTTTTGAGGAGATATTAGAAGCACATCAAGCGAAGCTGCAAAAGCGCTATCAGCTCCATCGTTAAATAACAACAGCGGCAGCTTAGGATTTTCGCATCTCCTAGTCTGCCGCTGCTTTCATCTATTCGTCTTTTCGTCCAAGCTACTCCTACTCCAATGAATCGAAAGCTTCCTTCATAACCTGCGCAATAAAATCGATATCATCACTCGTCGTGGTAAACGGTGGCGAGAGTGTCAGCACATTATTGAAGCTCGGAATGGTGTCGCCATTACGCCCGATGATTAGCCCACGCTTCTTGCACTCCGCAATCACCTGTGTCAATTTCGCTGGCGCCGCAGGTTCCTTCGTTTTGCGATCCTCAACCATCTCGATCCCCATCAGGAAGCCGAAGCTGCGAATGTCTCCAACGTATGGATGATCTGCGAGAAACGCCAGCTTGGCACGCAATTCTGCACCGAGTTCCTCCGCTCTCTCCACCAGTTTTTCTTCTTCTAAAATTTCGAGATTTTTTAGAGCGAGTGCGCATGCCGCCGGATTGCCGCCGAACGTATTGACATGACGGAAATGCAGATTATTCCCTTGCTCATTGAATTTGTCTGCGATTTCGGCCCGCACAGCCGTTGCGGAAAGCGGCAGGTAGGCGCTCGTAATGCCTTTGGCCATAGTCACGATGTCTGGCTTGATTCCGAAATTTTGGTGGCCGAATTTTTGACCGGAGCGACCGAATCCGCAGATGACCTCGTCTACGATCATCAACACGCCGTACTTATCGCAGATTCCCCGTACTTTTGGCATGTATTCCGGCGAAGGAACGAGGACACCTCCCCCAGTAATGGTTGGCTCCATAATGACGGCAGCCACTGTCTTTTCGCCTTCCCAATTGATCACTTGATCGTAATATTGGGCGCACTCCAGATTGCACTTGCCGTACGATTTTCCAGCCGGACAACGATAGCAGTAAGGCGGCGGTACATGAAGGAAGCCAGGCGCCAATGGCTCGTATTTTTCCTTGCGTATGGATTGACCTGTTGCAGCGAGAGCCCCCATCGTATTCCCGTGGTAAGCGCGATGTCGCGAAATGAATTTGTAACGTCCCGGCTCCCCGTTCTGATGATGATATTGACGGGCAATCTTGAATGCGACCTCGTTCGCTTCCGAGCCGCTGTTGGAAAAGAAAACCCGATACTCCTCCCCAAGCCATTCGCTGATCTTCTCGGATAGACGTATAGCAGGGACGTGGCTTTGTGTGAGTGGAAAATAAGCCAATTGCTTCAACTGCTCGTAAGCGGCGTCTGCGAGCTCCTGTCGGCCATAGCCAACGTTGACGCACCACAAGCCAGACATTCCATCCAGGTACCGATTCCCGTCGATATCGGTGATCCACGATCCGCTCGCTTCCGTTACGATCATCGGATTGGGATTGTAGGGGGACATATGGTGCCACATATGCGAACGGTCGGCATCCAGCAAGCTCTCTTTATCAAAATCTTTTGTCACTTGTCCTTGCTCCATCGCGCAATCCTCCTTATTTTTTCGTAAGAGGTTATTTTACAAAAACTTTTTGCGAGCCAATACTGGTATCGCCATCTTCGAACCATCTGGATGTGACCGTTTTTTTCTTCGTAAAAAAGAGGACGCCATCTTTTCCATTGGCATGCAAATCACCGTAAAAGGACTGCTTCCAGCCTGAGAAAGCAAAGAAGCCCATCGGAGCAGGCACCCCTACATTGACACCGACCATACCCGCTTCCACCTGCTGAACGAATTCTCTTCCCCATTTTCCATTGTTCGTATAGATGGTCGCCCCATTGCCAAAACGCGAGCGGCTGATCGTCTCCAAGCCCTCTTCAAAGTCTTTCACACGCATGACAATCAGGACAGGCGCGAAAATCTCATCGCGGACAATGACCATCTCGGCATCTGCCTTGTCAAAAATCGTCGGCCCGAGGAAGTAACCATCGGGCAGCCTTTTCGCATCCTCGCGACCATCGCGAACCAGCGCGGCACCAGCAACGACACCTTTTTCGATGTAGTCATGTACTTTGGACAAGTGCGAATCACGGATGACAGGCCCGAGATCGATGCCCTCCTCCAAACCATTTCCCATCGCAAGAGCATTGGCTTCCTCGATCAAATGCGCGATCAGCTCATCGGCAATCTCCTCGACAGCTACTACAGCGCTGGCTGCCATACACCGCTCTCCTGCACAGCCGAATGCTGAGCTCGTAATCGTTTTTGCTGCGCGCTTCAAATCCGTGTCAGGCATGACCAAATGGTGATTTTTCGCCCCAGCCAGTGCTTGCACACGCTTCCCGTTCGCCGCTGCTGTCTTGTACACGTATTCCGCAACTGGCTGCGAGCCGACGAAGGAGATCGCTTTTACGTCCGGATGCTCCAACAGACCATTGACGACATCATGCGCTCCGTTTACGACATTGAATACACCGTCTGGCAACCCCGCTTCCTTTAGCAGTTCGGCAATCCGAATCGAAGACAGCGGCGTCCGCTCCGAGGGCTTCAGTACAAACGTATTTCCTGCGGTAATCGCGATCGGGTACATCCACATCGGGACCATCACAGGGAAGTTAAACGGTGTAATCCCGCCCACTACCCCCAACGGAAAGCGGATCACCTGACTGTCGATGCTGTTTGCGATATTGGGCAATGTTTCCCCCATCATCAGTGTCGGCATCCCACAAGCGAACTCTACCATTTCCAGCCCACGCAAGAGCTCCGCCTGTGCCTCAGGCAGATTTTTGCCGTTCTCCATGGTAATCATTCGGGCGAGTTCATCCTCGTGCTTTACGAGAAGACTATGAAAACGAAACATAATCCGCGCGCGATCTACGACAGGGGTAGCACTCCAGCTCACAAAAGCTTCCTTCGCAGCAGCAACAGCCTTGTCCACATCTTCTCTCGTCGACAGTGGCACGCGTGACAACAATTCTCCTGTTGCCGGATTGGGTACATCCTCAAAACGTGTCGTCAGTGAATCTACCCACTGCCCCCCAATGTAGTTTTTCAATGGATTTCCAACGATAGCTGTGTTCATCCCTTCAACTCCTCACGTTCAATTGATTGACAATTCCATTTTATCCAAAAATAATGCCTGTCAGCACTAGACAAAGCGTAACGCATTACGTAGGGTTAATCATACAGAGTGTAAAAAGAAGAGGTGATCCTGATGAGCAACGATTTGCGCCTGACCATTGCAGATATCATCAAGCGTCCATTGTTTCAACATGCCCAAGTAGTGGCGGGGCATCGTGGACTGTCCCGTCCTGTTCGCTGGGTTCACGTCTTGGAGACTGCCGATACGGGACAGTTTTTAAATGGCGGCGAACTGATTCTATCAACCGGGCTAGGATTTGGCGAAGAAAAGGAAAAGCGACTCGCGTATTTAACCGAACTCATTCGGCGAAAAGCAGTCGGGCTGTGCATCGAGCTGGGACGTTACATCCCCTCGATCCCTGAAGATATGCTAGAGCTGGCGAATCACCACCAGTTTCCGTTGCTCGTTTTTCACCAGCCTGTCCGCTTTGTCGACATCACGCAAGATTTGCACGAGCATTTGATTCATGCGCAGATGCAAGCACTTCGCAATCTCGAAGCATACTCTCGCAGTTTGCAGCAGCTCAGTCTGCAGGCAGCGGGCACGCCTAAGCTATTGCAGCATTTTCAGGTCGCTGTTCAGACGCAGGTCTTCTATTACGCACCAGATGGCTCCACACAATTTGCCCCGGTGGTACCACATGATGTTGCAGTGGAGATGAGCGATTTGATGCGGTCTCATTTTTCCGAACTGGATAGTAGTGAAGCTGGCGTCCGCTTCCTTACTCTATCTGCGACCAGGCAGCTTGCCTATCAACCCGTGGTGGCGATGGGGCATGTGCTCGCCTATGTTGGCATTGTCTTGTATGAACGCAGTCCGGATGAGTATTTGCTTCTGACCTTAGACAATACAGTCAGCGCGATGGCCCAAATTTTAATGCGGAAGATGTTTGTGGAGGAACAGGCGCTTGCTACCGAAAACCGGCTGTTTGATGACTTGATTGCCAACCGCTCCATACCGGAAGAACAAATGCGTTCCTTGCTCGGTATAACAGGCAGCGGTAAAGCCTCAACATATCACATGATCATTCTGTCCTTTGAGAAGTCGAAGAACCTGGTCGAGGACTCCCTTCCGCCGCACGACTTGACAGCTATCTTCCGTTCGCTATTGACTCGCCATCGCTTTCGTCCTTTCATACGCTGCATGGGCCATCGCTTCTACTTTTTGCTGATCGAGCAGCAGCCGCTTGCAGATTCCCGGCGTACCCTGGAAAAAGCCTTTCACGATGTCAAAAGAATCATGACGCAAATGCTAGGAGCAGATGTCCAAATCTGGATGGGTGTCAGTCGAGCCGGAAAACGGTTGTCAGACGCTGGACGACATCTCGCGGAGGCGGAACAGGCACTCGCTTTTTATCAGGAATCATCCAGTCCCTTTTTCGCTGATCTCGGATTGTTCCGACTCCTGTTCCACGTGCCTAGTGAGCCTGTGTTAAAGACCTTCATAAGCGATTACCTCGGCCCGCTTTTCGCCCATGACCAAGCACACGGCTCCTCGCTCGCTCATACGCTGCGTGTCTATTTGGATGTTAACCTGTCCAAGCAGGAGGCTGCGGAAAAACTGTTCATTCATCGTCAAACGCTCTATCATCGCTTGGAAAAAATTGAAGAAATTCTCGGTGAGGATTACACGGCAACGCAAAACAGGATTTGTCTGGAAATCGCCCTGCGAGCACGGGACTGGCTAAGCAAAGAAGAGCAACATCAGTAAAAAAAGACACAACCTTCCATCCGATCAAAAGACGAAGGTTGTGTCTGTTATTTAATTTCCTGGCTTTTTCATATACAGGCGATACTTCGCTTGTTTTCCATCCGTCAACACAACGCGAATATTGTACAGACCGGATTTTCCAAGATTCACCGTTAGTTGTTCTGGATTGTCGGTGCTTGTTGCAGCAGCAAGCTCTTGTGAACGACTGTTATATACGTACAAATCAATATTGGCATCCTCTTCCCACTCTACGGACAATTCCAAATCACCAGGTTCATTAACGCGGATCAAATACTCCATGCTTTTCTGCTTCTTCGTCAGTTTCCCTGTTCGCGCAGGTTCTTTGTCTACAACTGGCGGCTTTTCCTCTTCCTCTTCCTCGTCATCGGTCTTTTGCCATTTTCCCGTTGTCGCTAGCGCAAACGGCTGAGGCCCTTTCGGGATGTTATAGCCCTCGACCGTCACCGTGTAGGTTCCCTCTTCCGGCTCGGTAATCCATACCTGCTCGACGTTGTTCAGATTGTCCACTTCGTCGTTGTACGGGGCCTCAAAAAAATCGTTGCCGTTCAGTTTTTCTCCACTTGGTGTCGTCACCTTCAGATTCAAATCGTTGACAAGCGCACGCTTTGCGACAATGGCAGCAGGATAATCCGTCCACGCAAGCGTAATGGCCAAAGGCTTGGAATCATCCGAGACCTTGACCTTATATGTTACTTTTTCACGCGTGCGAATGCCATCCTTTTCGTCCTTGTAGTTCGTTTCAATCGCCTGCTCCAGATTGGCTCTACCGAAGCCTTGCTCTCGCATGTCTTCATCCAAGTTGTCTGCACTCGTCAACAGCATGGCTTTTACTAATGCACCGCTCGGATTTTTTTCCCCTTCTTCCTGCAAAAATTCCCGAATTTGCGCTACACCGCCCGCTAAAATCGGCGTAGCCATGCTTGTGCCGTTCATATACGCGTAATGTTCATTAAAACGCTTGTAGAAATGTTTGCTCGGTGCCAGTGAAGAGCGCGTGGACAAGATCGCAGTACCAGGCGCGACAATATCGGGCTTCAAACGCCCATCGTCTGTTAAACCGCGACTGCTCGATACCCACACGTCGTCCGCTTTATCGGAGGTTTTCCCCAATGTGGGTCGAACATTTTCCGTGGCGCCAACGGCGATAACGTTTTTAGCAGTGGCTGGGCTCCCAATCGTTTTATAGCCTTTCTCGCCATCGTTTCCAGCCGCAATAAGCACCGTCATATCTGGATGCTCCCATAAAAAGCGATCAAACAGAAGCGATGAAAGGCTGTACTCTCCCTTATCATTCGTCCCCCATGAATTGGAGTGAATGCGGGCTCCCTCTTCGTATGCTTCTTGCAATATGGTCTCGACATCCGTATTGAGCTTCCCTTTCGCGTTCTCTATGGAATGAAAAACGAGCTTCGCACCCGGTGCTGTTCCTTTATATTGTCCATCTGATGCTTCTCCTGTGCCCACAATGGAACCGGCTACATGTGTACCATGACCGTGGACATCACTGGCATCATTCGGTCGGCCAAGAGAAATGAGCTTCTCAATTTGGCCCTTAAAATCTGGATGCATCGTTTGAAGCTTCCCAGTATCAATTCCGGTATCGGCAACTCCGACAATTTGTCCCTTGCCTGTGTACCCTGTCGAGGCCAGCTTGTCCGAATGAATGATGGTAGCTGCCACATCATTGTGCAGCTTGTTTTCCGGCACAGGGACGACAGCAATGACATCATCTGATTCGATCACTTGTTCAATCGTTTCCTGATCCATCTTGGCGATTGATATATGGGGAGCATCTTCTGGCGTTTGAATGTCTCGTATCTCTTGATCCTCGTTCATTTCCGTCATCGCTCGATACATGTCCACCCGTTGATTGAAACCGATGACAGCAACCTCGACCCGTTCTCTGTTGCCTCCTGAAAAGCGAAGCTCGGACGATACCTTTGACTTCGGTGTAAAGGCCATAACATCTTCGACAAAAGACAGGTCCTCGACTTCCCTTCTGACCTGTTCATCCTCCATTTTCGCGATGAATGCAAAATCCGGTATGTAATCACCAAGCGTGACGCCGATATCTTCCAGTTCTTCTTTCCACCCCTCACGAACAGGACCAGATAACTGAATAACGACGAGCTCAGACTCTCTCTTTTTTGACGAAAGCTTGTCCAGTGCAAGACCCTTATCCGCTTCGATCTGGATATTGCCCCGACGCTCTCCCTCTTGCTTGGCATCCGCCGGAATGCCCTCCAACGAAAGTGTCAGAACAAGTGTCGTGCATAAAGCTGCCTGCCATTTTTTTCGCAAACCAAACACCCTTCCCCCATGGCATAATGGAACCATTTCTATCCATTATAAGAGAAAGGGTGAATTGTCAAAAGAGTAAGAAGGCATAGACATGGGACAAAAACTAATTTTTTGCCCCATCTTCCTCTTCCGTCCACTGTAATAGCGGTTGAAAATCGGTCCATGCCAACTTCATCAGTATTTCCTGATTCCATTCCTGCTTCGGAATATCCATCAGTCGCACTGCCTGGTTTTGGATCGCCTCTTGCAACAGGTTATGGCTAAAGCGACCGTTGCCATTCAATCGATGATCACTGACTGCTTTATCCAAAGACTGCGTGATCATTTCCAGCACGTTCTTCTCAATCGCATACCCAACCTCGCATGCAGCCTGTTCAAGAATGTGCACGAGTTCCTTCACGGTGTAGTCGGGGAATGCAATATATTTTTTAAACCGTGACAAGAGTCCGGGGTTGCTCATCAATAATGAATTCATTTCGAGTGGGTAGCCTGCGAGGACCACGACCAGATTCTCTTCGTGTTTGGTCATCTCCTCTACGAGCGTATCAACCGCTTCCTGACCAAAATCCCGCTCTCCCCCGCCGAGCAGCGAATACGCTTCATCGATAAACAAGACGCCGCCCAAAGCTTCTCGAACTTTTCTGCGAGTAAGCGCTGCGGTCTGACCGACATACCCCGCTACCAAGTCGGCTCTACTCGCCGTAACAAGATGACCGCGTTTCAAATAGCCGATTTCTTGCAAAATCTGCGCATACAGCTGGGCAACCGTCGTCTTCCCTGTGCCTGGATTTCCAGTAAAGACGGCATGCAGCTCAATCGGACTTTTCGGCAGGCCTCTTGCTGCGCGTTCTTGCTGGACGGCTACATACGCGGCAATTTTTTTCAACTCCGTCTTCACTTGAGCAAGACCAATCAACGCTTGCAGTCGAGCATCCGCATTCCTTTCTTTTTGCGGCGGATCGAAGCCACGGACATCCTCTGGTTTTAGAATCGTAAAGTCATCCCATTTCAGTTCCTTACCGTCTGTCTCTCGTCCTTTGGCAAAGATCGCATCGAGCACGATATTTGTGACAACCCGTGCATTGCCAAACGTCTCGTCTACTTGTGCTTTTTCAATACGCTGGCGCAGCGTAATTTTTGCCGCCTCTGTCAGAGTAAAATCGTTCCGTGCGGCTACTTCTTCTGCGATTTGCACCAGTTCGTCCGCCTGATAGTCCGGCAGTAAAAAGTGTCCCGTCTCGGGAAAACGGCTATTCAGTCCAGGATTGGCATACAAAAAATGACGCATTTCTTCCGGATAGCCCGCCAGCATCACGACGAAGCGGCCTGCATACTCGCCGCTCGTCATAGCGGATACGAGCGTGTCAATCGCCACTTGTCCGTAATCACTGCCGGAGCTATCTGGGCGCTTCAAGCTGTATGCCTCATCGATAAACAGGACGCCGCCGTCTGCCTGCTTGATTGCTTCCATGACGCGTTGCTCAGTTTGTCCCACGTAAGCGCCAACCAACTGAGAGCGATCCACCTCGATGAGCTGTCCTTTTGCCAACAACCCGAGCTCCTGATACAGCTTGGCGATCAAGCGAGCCAATGTCGTCTTCCCCGTGCCTGGGTTACCCATCAGTACGAGATGAAGGGGGAGCTGGTCTTTCATATGCCAGCCTTTTTCTTCGCGCAGCTGGCGATACTGCAGAAACTGCGCCAACTGCCGAACCCGATGTTTGATCTCGTCCAAGCCGATCAACTGCTCCAATTGCTCTAAGGCACTCAAATCTTGCTGAGGCGCTTTCTCGTGATCTTCTACCCTTTCGTTTCTTTGCGGCAGGAGCTTTTCTTTCTGTTCTTGCTGGTTGGTTAAAGCGCGAATCGTCTCTTGCAATTGGACAAGCATTTCACTGGAGTAAAAGACCCCGGATAAAGACGCTCCATACGCTTGAACACGTTCTTGCAATTGTACTAATAAATTTTGTCGTTCCGTGTATAACAGCACGAGGCCAGCAGCCGTAGCCTCCGCCTCCGAATCGTTCCACTTTTGCGCTGCCAGTAGCGTCTCCTCCGCAAGAGAGCGCCACTTCGTGATTTCAGCCAGTTCATTGGTTGCCTGCTCTTCTAGCACCTCAACGGTTCGCCTGCGCATGACGACATTATCCGTTTCACGTACGGACTTGAATTCAGTGAGAAAGACATGGGATCGCAACTTTGAAAAGTACAGCTCGAGCTTAACCTCTCCAGCGTAGCAATAATCAGGGGCTAGTTGAATCGCTCGATCTAACCATTCAGCTGCAAGCGTATGGCCTCCTGTTTTGTGCATCCGCAAAGCAGACATCCGCGCCAACACCATCGCTTCCGTCAAATCCAGCTCTTCGCCTGGATGTTCTTGGCGGTGCTGTTCGAGCATTTGCAGAAATGTCAGGCATTCACCTTCGGATAGTGATTGGATGCTGGACGGATTTTCGCTTAAACCTGCAATCAGTACCCTCGGGTCCCGTTCTTCTTGATGTTGCATATTAGATTGCTCCTCCCGCTCCATTGTTTCATCCCTGTTGTAGCATATTTAGCCGAACATGAAAAGTCTGTCCGAACATCAGAACTCCCCTTGAATGCTCGCAGCAGTTCTTTTCACCTTTTGACGTGCGAATAAAGTCGCCAAAGCAATGAGGATACCGGCCATGCCAAATTCAAGCCAGACCCCTCCCCATTCTAACAGCATCGCACCAACCACCGGACCTGCAGCCATTCCTGTATAGCGGATGAAATTGTACACACCAATGGCCGTTGCACGCTCTGCTTCAAATACTTCGGATAGCAAGATCGTGTGTGCAGATATACCTACACCCAAGGTTAAGGCAAACAACGTACTTGTTATCACAAGCAAAAGAAAAGAAACATCAGCCGCAGTCATAAAAAGAAACATCGCCAAAGCATTTGAACCAGTCGTCACCAGCAATGTTGTACGTGCTCCCCATCGATTTTGCAACAAAGCAGACAGCTTGCTACTGATAATAAAGACTGCTGACACGAGCAGGAAAACCAATCCGATTTGTTCAACGGAAATTGCGTAATGGTTCGTCAATTGGACAGGGAGAAACAGCAGAAAGCAATAATAGGCGTACATTTGACTAAAACCGATCAAAATGACGGATGCACCAACCGGGTGGAGCAAAATATTACGGAAAGACCCTAACGTAAAACCGCCTGATGATGTTGCTTGATGTCTTTTCGTTTCTGGTAACAGTGTTGCATTTATGCCGACGAGAAAGACCGCGCTGATTGCTAAAAATAAAAAGACCGAAGAATGACCTCCGATGCCGCCAATCCAGCCACCCAAGAGCGGACCAAATGCCGGACTAAGCGCTAGCAGCATCTGATAAGTGCCCATCGCAGATGCACGATTGTTTCCTGTAAATAGGTCGCCAATAATCGTTGCTGCTACAATCGGAATGGCAGCAAACCCCGCCCCTTGCAAAGCCCGGAAAAATAATAGCCCATAAATAGAATCAACCAGATAGCATCCGATGGACGCGATCATATACAGGATCAGGGCAGGTATCATGACACGTTTTCGGCCGAACCGATCGATAAATGGTCCGTAGATGATTTGCATAATCGCGAGCATGAGCGTAAAGATTGAAACGGTCCAGTTAATCATGGTCGCACTCGTCTGAAACTCATGTTGCATGGCTGGTAAAATAGGCATGAACAAATTTTGCGCGAACATACCTAGCATTAGCGTTATCCCAAGTAGATACAGTACTTTTTTTGGACTCATGTTAGCTCTCCTCTTATCCAGTTATTATTGTGTCCTTGGAAACAATTTTCGTAAAAAAAATAATGAACACCAGTTGTATGTTTCCCCTATTCATCTGTTGCTTCTCTTATGACCTTTTCCAAAAATGCCAATTCGGCGGGAGTATACCTATCTAAAAATCGGTACATGTCAATCTCCAGTCGTTGGTGGTAGCTTTCGTGAATCTCGTTTACCATTTCTCCTACAGCTGTCAGCCGAAAAAAAACTTCCTTCTGATTGTCTTCGAGTTGGTAGCGCTCGAGTAATCCTTTTTTCAAAAGCTTGACTGTGATTTTGGATATCGCACTCTTTGTTACCCCAATATGCTGTGCAATTGTCGTAACATTGACTCGATCCCTCCCCCCTACCTCTTGAAGGACGTGGAGCTCTGTTACGGATAACCTTCCAACTTTATCATAATCAGGTACGCTGATTCTAATTTGGCGCAATAGCATTTCTTCACGTAGCTTGCTGCGCTCCTCCTGTTTATGTAAAAAGGTGATCCATCGATTCCAAATCTTCTTTTTCGGGTCCAATGCAGCATCAGCTCCTCATCTATTTCAACTTTTGTTTCCACGGAAACAAAATCACTTTATCATGAGATTTCCTTTTGCGCAAGAAAAAACCGCAGCCCTGCATTCGCAAGCTGCGTTCCGAGACCATTCTTTATCCATTTAGATTGCCCAGTTCCTTGTCCGCACTAAAATGAGCACGAGCAGCCTCAAATACTTCATTTTCCGATCCGGCCGAGATTTTGAAACTCGATACCACTTTCTTGCCGCATCGCACTTGTACATTATACTGTGAATCCCCATCATACGTAGACTCGAAATGATAATCCTCACCATTGACCTGAATGGTTCGTTCCATGGTTACACCTCCAACCTTAGTGTGACCAAGCGACATGGCAATCATCCAATATTTTGTTGCAAAGAAATCGTTTTTCCCGTTGCAGCTGACTCTATGGCCGCTTCGATAATCAAAAGAGCGATAAGCCCATCTTTCCCCGTGACGATTGGCGCTGTTTGCTTTTGGATCGCGTCTACAAAGGCATCGATTACCCCACTGTTCGTCTGATGATCGTTGGTCTGTATCGCTCCTGTTCGCTCTACTCTTCTCTCACCCGTAGCTGTTATGACTTCGATATCCTTTTCTGGATCAGCAAAAATCTTCATGATCCCACGCTCACCGTAGAGAATCGTACTATTGTCCTCCTCACCGTAGTAGCTCCAGCTAAAGGAAGCAGTACCTAACGTACCCGACTGTGTTCGTAAAAGACATACCATATGATCGCATACCTCGATTGGTAAGCCTTCCTCGTCTTTTTTGTCCAAAACAGCTGTTAAGGCACTGACCTGCACGATTTCATCCTGAAGCAAATATCGCAGCAGATCTACTTTATGGATGCCTAAGTCTCCGGCAACACCGAGTGCAGAACGATTCTTTTTAAAAAACCACGTCGCGTTTGTTTTGTTGATACTCCAATGCTCAGGCCCTTTATGTCCGAAGCTTGTTTTAAAGGATAAGATGCGCCCTAGCTCACCTGAATCAATGATCTGACGCGCTTTTTGATGGGCGATAACCAGCCGCTGATTGTGGTCGATCATGAGAATGGCACCTGTAGCCTTGGCAGCTGCAAGCATGGCCTGTGCACCTTCACTCGTCGTCGCGATCGGCTTTTCACACAAGACATGTTTTCCAGCCAATAGTGCCTCAGTCGTGATGATATGGTGCATTTCGTTCGTCGAGCAGTCACTGATCGCTTGAATCTCAGGATGATGAACGACCTCTTGCCAGCTAGCTGCTACCGTGCCCCCATACTTTGCAACCATCTTCTGAGCACGATCCGGATTCGGGTCATACACAAGGAAAAGCTCGACATTCGGATGATGGTGATATTCCGGCGCATGCCGCTCGTTTGCAATGGAACCGCAGCCAATAATGCCTACTTTTATGCTCATGATTGCTCCTCCTTTGTATTGAACCCTTGGCAGACTCATCTGTGGTAATCGTATTCGCACTATGAAGTTGTTAGAGGGCACAACGCTGGTTCGACAGCGCCGTGCCCCGTTTCCCTTTTACAAATCAGCTATGTGAGACGCTTTTTTTCGCGCTAACCTCTTTTCACGAATCCCCTCCAAGATCGAATAAAGAACGGGAACCAAAACAAGCGTTACGAGCGTGTGGAAAATCAAACCCGCAATTACCCCGGTAGCAAGCGGCGCTTCTAGTTCCGCTCCCTCCGCAACAGCAAGTCCCATCGGCAGCATACCGAGTATCGCTGTCAGCTTGGTCATGATTACCGGACGAACACGATCTCGTGTGCCCTGTACAATCGCTTCTTCCAACCCCATCCCCCGTGAACGCAGCAGATTGATTCTGTCAATTAACAGAATCGCATTGGAAACAACAATTCCTACCAGCATGATGAGCCCAATCATTGCCATCTCACCAAAGGTTCGCTGCGTGACCACGAATCCGAGAATGACTCCCACCAAGGCCATCGGCAACGACAGCATGATAATAAACGGCTGGGATAACCTCCCAAACTGTGCCACCATAATCACATAGATGAGGGAGACGACCGCTACCAGGACGATAATTCCTTGCGTAAAGGTGTTATTCTGTTCCTTCAAATCGCCAGCGATCTCGATCTTGTAACCAGCGGGTAATTCCACTGTACCCAGTTTCTCATTTATTTGCCTGCCTGCCGTTCCAATATCCGTGCCCAACAGTTCTGCTGATACCGTGATGATTTGTTCTCCTTTTTCATGTTTGATCGTAATCGGAGATTTGCTGAAATGGAAATCAACCAGCTCGTGTAACGGCACCTGTGAGCCTGTTTCGGTTCGAATCATAGTCTGTTGGAGTTGGTCAGGATGTGTCACCCATGTCTCTGGATATCTGGCAACAATCGAGGTTTCGATGCCATTTTGACTGATTGTGGATAGGGGCTGCTCCCCAAGCAGCATGCTGATTTGGCTGTCCAATGAATCCGAGTCAACCTGTAATTGAGACATTGCCTCCTGATTCGGTGTCAGCGTTACTTTTTCCTTCCCTCTTTCAAAGTCATTCCGAATATTGACGACACCGGGGATGCTCCCCAGCATGTCTTCTACTTTGGTGGAAATCGACCGGGAAACCTCCAAATCTTCGCCCGCGACCTGCAACTCAATAGGTGCCGATTCACCTGAGAAGCCAAATGTCAAACTCGTCCGTTCCACTCCGTCAACGGCATTCAATCGGCCGTTTACTTCTTGCATAAATTCTTCTTTCTCTTGCGTTCGTTGCGACTTGGTCACTAATGTAATATTTAATTCGACTGTCTCTTTCTTTGCCGTAAAAAAGACTTGATCCACGTCTGACAACTCTCTCAACGCTTTTTCCGCTTCAACTGCCGCTGTGTTCGCCTGTTCCAAGCTAGTGCCATCGGGCATCGTGAGCGTGGCAAAAATTTGATTCTCATTGGCATTCAAGCCATTTCCTATTTTAATCAATGGGAAGAGACTCAACGCTCCTACAAACACCGCAAGAGCCACCAGCAATGTGAGAATTCGATGACGAAGGGTTAGCAACAGTAATCGCTGAAAGAGAGAAACAATCCGATTCTTCCCTTCTTTTTCGCCATGGGACTGCAACTGTTTATCATGTTGAAGAAAACGCTCGGAAAAAATCGGAACAAACAGAAAAGCTGCAATCGTTGACGCAAGAATGGTAGAGGTAACGGTAAACGCAATGGTATGAAGAATAGGCTTCAGCCACTGTTCAAAATCCGCGACCACAAGTGGTAAAAACACAATAATCAAAGTTAATTGGGATGCAAAAACAGGTGCTAAGACTTCTTTTGAGCCCTGAACGATGGCCTGTTTCAGCTGCATCCCCTTTTCTCTCAAATGATAAATACTCTCCAGAACAACGATCGCGGCGTCAACAATCAATCCGATTGACAAACTCAGTGATATCAATACCACCATGTCAATGTTGTATCCGGCAGCTTTCAAAGCGATGAAAGTCATCAGGATGGAGAGAGGCAGCGTCGTTGCAATGACCATCGTCACACGCCAATTTCGCAGGAATACCCAGAGAACGAGGATTGCCAATATTCCCCCAATGACAACGTCTCGACTCAAATTGGTGATCGCTTTTTTAATAAAAGAGACGGATTCAAACATGACTCTCAGCTCGTAGTTACCGCCCGCCTCCTCATTGATTTGCCTCACAACTTCCTCTACTTTCTTCTGCGTGGTGATCAGGTCACTCCCCGCAGCCCGCTTTACACTGATTTGCACAAAGAGGTTTCCTTCTGTCATGGAAATAGCGTCCTTCACGCTTCCGCGCAAGTCACTCACCGTTGCCAATTGTTCAAGTGCAACCTTGCCCTTGGGTGTCTTGATCAAAATGGTTTTGAACGCTTCTACATTTTTTAAGCTGTTGTCAATCATCACAACGGTGTCGAACCCGGGATTCTCCAATATCCCCACCGCTTTTTTCCAATTGGCACCCTGAAGCTGACCAACAACATCCGCTGCTGTCGTTCGATAGGCAGTAAGCCGTTCAGGACGAAATGTGATCGCAACCTTATTTTCAAAACCGTCCTCGGATACGACCACTTCCTTCACACCCGGGACGGATTCTATTCGATCCTTAATGGTCGTCTTCAGCAAGGTGAGCATGGTCTGTGTATCGGCACCCACCATTGCGTAGTCGATCAAGTCCTCATCACCTAAATTCGTTTGAGTGACGGTTACGGTATCCACTACTTTGGGAAACTCGTTGCGCAGCCGATTCACAATATTTTGTGTCTCTTGCTTGACCTTTTCACCTTCCCCATCCTCTGCAAGGATCGAGATGCCAGAAAACCCCGTCCCTGTTTTCGATGAGAAATTTTTAATCCCAGCCACAGATTTCAATTCCTGCTCTATTTTTTTCGTGACCTTTTCTACCATCTCTTCAGGTGGCAGCGCTCCTCCTGAAATATTCACTTCAATCCAAGGCAAATTCGTTTTCGGTACGAGCTCCACGTGGAAGGAAAAGAGCGCACCGATTCCGGTAAGCACGATGAGGAATGTGCACAAATAGAGGATCACTTTTCGTTTCAGCAAAAAGAGAATGACCTTGTCCATCGGTTACTCCCCTTTCACCGTAACGACTTCTCCTTCGGCGTAGTACGTTATGCCGGAGATTAGGATTTGATTGCCTGATTGAAGGCCCGATAGAATCTCGACCTTATTTCCAAAAATTTGCCCCACTTCCACGTCACGTCTCTTGATGACACCATTCTCGACAACCATGACGAAGCGCTGTGTTTCCTTAATGCCAACACTTTGGACGGGAACGAGCACTCCGTTTACTTTGCGTGACATCTCTACAGTCGCAACCATTCCCTCTATCAACGCGTTGTCTTTATTGGGAACAGCTATCTCTACAAGATACTTTCCCGTTTCCTGGTTAAGAACGGGGGAAATAAATGTAATGGTCCCTGTACTTTTGGCCTTTCCTTCGACTGTCACAGGCACCGTGTCCCCTTGCTTGTAGTTTTCCATCACATCCAATGGGACATCGACCTGTAGCTTCACTTCCGAGCTGTCGACAAGGTGAATGATACTTTGGCCTGGCTGGGCAAGACTTCCTGCCTTTTGGGTCACATCGATGACCGTACCGCTAAACGGCGCGACGAGTTGCGTTTCTTGAAGGGTCTTCTTTGCGAGCTCTACTTCACTGGCCGCTTGTTTCAACTCGGCATCTGCACTGGCAATCTCGTTGACCTCCGCCCCCTTTAGCAACTTATCCAACGTAATTCGTGCCTCTTGTAGCGAAATCTCGATTTGCTCTTTTTCCGACTGCGCACTGTCCAGCTCACTCTGTGAAATAGCGCCGCCCTTAAACAGCTCCTGGGCTGTCTCCCATTTCCGTTGCGCATCTTTCAAGCGCTTTTCCTGGCTGTTCACTGCCAGGCGTTGTTTGCTGATGAGATCCGCGCTTGCTCCTTGCAACGTTTTTGAACGCAACGCCGATGCACTTTGAACCTGGCTTTGTGCCGCTTCCAGCCCTTTTTGATAATAGTTCGTATTTAATGAACTTAATACCTGGCCTTGAGTCACCTTTGCCCCTTTTGTTACGTTCATTCGTTCAATCGTACCAGAAGCCCCAAAGGCTAATTGGCTCTCCTGTTTGTATTCAACGAAAGCAGTAAGTGGGATCGGCAAGGAATCCGTCTGTTTTACGGTGTGCACCTGCACGATCTTTTGTTTTGTTTGCTCCGTTTCCTGTTTCGCTTCTTCTCCACATCCCGCGATGAACATCAGTACAACGGTCAAAACGACGTAGTGCATACTCTTCACGTAGAGTCCTCCAGTAGTTTTGTCATTGTCTTTTTGAATGAAGCTGACATCATATTTTCTCTCTAGTAATAGTGACCTTGCTCAAGCAGACTTGTCTGCAACCATGGGTTCTTCTTTTTTCTTAAAGTATTGACTCACTTGCTTGTTCAGATGAGCGATCAAGGCGATCACGAAAATGATGGCACCCGATGCCAACACGAGATACGTCCAGTGAACGGCCTCCAGTAAAATACCGTACAACCAGATCCCAAAAGGTACGGCCACCCCAGTAAAAGTGCCGACCACACCAAACATGCTGGCACGTAAATGCTCAGGCGTGTTCAATTGAACAAAGGTAAAGATCGGGATGTTCCCCATGGAGTTGAAGATCGCGGAGACCAATAAAATCGAGACAAATACGCCTGTAATGATCCAAGAGGCGTTACTCGTTTCCGGAACAAAAATCGGAAATACCCATGTCAGCAAGAGAAGCCCTTGCAATTGAATCAAAAGAAAGATTTTATTCTCAACGTATTTGCTTACCTTTTTCATAGAGACAACAGCCGCTCCGATAATGATCCCGATAAACCAGGAGGACTGAATAAAGGAGAATTGCTCCATCGATACTTTTTCGACTCGATAGGCAATATGCAGCAGCCCCACATACATGAGGGGAGGGAAAATAAAGTTGAGCACGAGGAAAATCAGGAACAAGTACTTAATGACAACCTGTTCTCGAATATATTGGAAGACTTCCTTAATGGTTTCTGTATAGCTTTGCGGTGTCTCCTGCACTGCCTCAGACTTGCGGAAACGGAGGAACATCTGCATGATCCCTGCTCCGATAAAAGAAAGGCCATCAATCAGCAAAATCATTTCCATCCCCAGTAACCCATAGGCAACCGCCCCTACCAAAGGACCCGCTACATTAAGAATGGCGCTGATCGCTTGGTAGATAGAGTTCATACTACCTACTCTTTCCTCATCTACCAGCTCAGGAATGGATGCTTGCAAAGCGAGATACGTAAAAGCCTGAATGGTACTGATCACGAAGGCGTATCCGACAAACAGCCATAGATTCGTGGGAGACTGAAGGAAAAACAGTAAAAACAAGAGAACCAGCGCACCGCTTAGCAGCTCGGTGACAACCATGATCGTTTTCTTGTTGTGTCTATCAATATAGGCGCCTGCAAAAATATTAATCAGCACCCCTGGCAAGTACGAAAAGCCCAAGACAGTTGCAAATGCAGCGGAAGAACCCGTCACATCCGCAATGTACAGGGCAAGAGCAAATTTGTATACACCACTGCCTAATTCTGTAATGAAACGAGTAAAAGAAAAGAGAAAAATATTTAAACCGTATGTTTGGTTGCCCATCTTAACCTCCCTGAATAGTAATCCCTCTAGGTGACGATTTATTTCGGCAAGATGATCCCGCTACACCCCACGGACAATAAACTCGGAATAGAGCGGAATCCATCTGCCGATTTCCAATACGATGCCTAGACGACTCTTAGCGTATGACTAGAGGCATTCCTATCAATTTTTTCGCTTCCTCCTCCAAGATCACTCGAAGCCTCCTTTCATCCTCTCGATATGGCAAAGCCATAAAAATAGTCATTTTACCCATGGATGTATAAGAAGCCTCAAAGAGAATACGCTTCTTTCCTTTGATAAACAGGTGATCGTATTCACTTGGTTGACTCTTGTTTTGCTCACCCAAAAAGTTGCAAATAATAGGTGTCATCTGCAAGGATTGGATGAGTGAGTGGTGGGAAAGAGGATAGTTTTCCGTTACGTCAGAATTTTGCACGAGATTGGTGAAATGGATGTTCCTCTCCTTTGCGAGATCCAACCGAACTTTCACATACGTTTCCAACTCATCGAGACTCCACGCCCGATCAATATGAAGCGGAATATGATCGATACACTCGCCAAGCACATCGAAGAAATGATTCCCCATAAAGGATCTGCCAAAGTTCATGAGGAAGATGGGTGCTTTTTGAACTCCATAGCTCCTTTCGCAAAATCTGGCTAAAAGAGCAATCGGAATCCGCGCATTTTCTATCTCCTGCGTGTTGTCCATATCTAGTTCGCAGGTAACAATCGTGTAACCGTCCAAAATGGATGAAGAGGGAAGTTGTCTTTCTATGGACAAAAGACTATTCTCAAATCCTTGAAGATCAAATTCCTCCATAAGCTGCTGATCTTCGATTCCAACTGGACCCTTGGTAATTTGCTGAACGAAATCCCAATACGTATTCCGATCATTTTCCGAGAGGTCTGTGCCATTTTCCAACGCTTCGTAATACAGGTTCATGTCGTTTTGCAGAACTTCACTGCTGATCAAATCAAAAATGAGATGCGATGCCGGGAATATGAACGAGTACTCTTTCTCGCTCTCTTTCAGCAAGATCACTTTGTATGACAGAGAACCGAGCGAATCATGCTGCTTGTAAAAATATTCGCTCAGTAAGAGATGGCGCACCTCTTCTTTTCTGTCATCCGAATCGCTCGATACATCAACAACAGGGAGCGTAATCTCACTAGGGCAAGGATATTCTTTCCAATATGGCTCTTCTTCCTCAAAAGCCAACGTGCATCGCAGTAAATGATGACGCTCGAGGATGGCAAGAAAGGCCTTTTCCAGCGTCTTAGGATCGATCATCCGCTCAAAGCGAATCACTGTTCCAGAAATGTCTTTTTCCTGTACATGATAGCGCTGTGAAGGTGACAGCGGCTGTCTGATAACAGTCTGCTGATTGACGATTGCCTCCGAATAACGCTGGAGCTTCTGATCAAGGTCTTTGACGAGCCGCTCCTGCCATGGCAAGGATTCCTTCTCATCAAGCATAGCCTCTGAGAAATGATTTTTCTCTTTTTCCCATGCTTTTTGCGAGAGATCCAGATATTGAATGGCGTGCGGCTGAATCGCAGGATCACAAGACCTACGCAATAAGGACAGTATTTCTTGGTGTTTGTCCTGTGCATTTTCCTCCACGTACAGAACAGCCCGGTGTTTGTTGCCGAAGGGCACCTCTACATAGTTGCTTCGTACTTGAAAATGAGCGTAGATCAAGGTTTCGAGATCTTTTTTATCTTGTGCTTTTGTGATGCGAATCCGGTTTACGGTATCTAAATATCCTGCTAGCGCTCTGACTGTGTCATATTGGTAGATCGTTTGAATCTTCACTTCTATTCCTTCCTTATGAAGTCGCGCTACCAATTGGATTGCTTTGATAGAATGCCCGCCCAGATCATAAAAATGGTCATCCACACTGATTTCCTGTAGGTCGAGCACTTCTTTCCAGATTTCCGCCAGCCTTATCTCCTGCTCTGTAACAGGGGGATTCAGTTGCTTACTCGCCTCCCGGATCATGGCCGGCTCAGGTAATGCTTTCCGATCTATCTTTCCATTCGGTGTTACAGGCATTCTCTCAAGGACGTGGATATACGTTGGTACCATATAGGCTGGAAGAGTGGCCAAAAGCTCCTGACGCAAATCTCTGTTCCAATCAGGCTGCTCCCAGACCAGATAAGCGATCAGGCTGGCATCTCCTCCCTGCTCTTTTTTGGCCAACACGACCGCTTCCTTCACTCCTGCCTGGGATAGGATTACGTTTTCAACCTCATCAAGCTCGATACGAAAACCACGTATCTTGACCTGATTGTCCATTCGCCCCAAATATTCCAGACTTCCATCCGCAAGCCATTTCACCATATCTCCCGTCTTGTAGAGCCTCGAGCCGGGAATAAACGGATCTGCCACAAATTTCTCGTTCGTCAATTCCTCACGATTGATGTAGCCATCTGCGACGCTAATGCCAGCTATTGCCAGCTCACCAGGAATTCCCTGGGGCTGCAAATGACCATGCGCATCCAGCACGTATACTTTTGTGTTGGCAATAGGCTTTCCGATTGGCACTTGCTGCGGCAGCCCCTCTTGCCCTTCATACGTCCAAGTCGTTGCACAAATCGTTGTTTCGGTTGGACCGTATGCGTTGATGTAGCGGCAATGCGCACTCCATTTATGGACGAGCTCCCAGTTTGCTGCGGAACCTGCGGTGATTAACGTTTTCAATTTCGGAAAATTTTCCGGCTCCAAATACGTTACAAAGGTAGGCGGAAGCGTCGCAACTGTTACTTCATGCCGTAGCAGATACTCACTGAAAGCCTGCGGATCGAGTACGACATCCTTTGAAACAATGACCAATCTCGCCCCAGTCAATACTCCCATCGTAAACTCCCAGACAGAGGCATCAAAGGAGATGCTGGCAAACTGCAACACCTTGTCATTTTTGGTAATACCGAGATCGTTGATGAAAAACTGCTGGAGGTTGGCGATTCCGACGTGGTGCAGCCTTACCCCCTTTGGCTTCCCCGTTGACCCGGATGTATAAATGACGTAGGCCAGGTCGCTGGAACGATGAAGGGTCTGTACATCAGATGTAACGCCTTTGTATAGGCTCCTATCCTCAAGATTGATCAACGTTGATGTAGGGAGAATACGCTCTGCATACGCTACAGTCGGATCATGGATCAAAACAATGCTGGTCCCGCTATCTTCGATCATATAGCTGATCCGTTCACTCGGATGGTCGGTGCTAATGGGGAGAAAAGCCCCACCCGCTTTTAAAACGGCCAAGATGGCGAGGCTGTAAGCAGCAGACCGCTCCACTATCACACCAACAATGCTGCCTGGTTTTACCCCTTTCTCACGCAGCACGTGGGCCAGTGCATCGGATTTGTCATCTAATTCCTGATACGTGTAGGTGCCTTCCTGATCGACCACGGCAATGTGATGCGGTCCCTTTTTGACCTGTTCCTTAAATAGCTGGTCAATGGTTCGGGTTTGATCAACCAGCATATCCGTGTCATTCCAATGTTGCAGAATGAGAGCCTGCTCCTCGTCCGTGACCATTTGCATTTTTGCAATCGGCTGGTCGGGATTGCGGATGACACTTTGAATCAACTGATTCAAATGCGCTTGCACTTTTTGCAGGTAGGCATCGCTATAGGCAAGTGCATTATAGATAAAGTGAACTTCTAATTCCTTTCCGGGAATAATGCACAAGTTGAAGTCGTAGCTGGTTTGCTCATATCCTTGGACATCCGTAATTCCGAATAAACCGCCTTTTCCATCTTCGTCGGATGCCTCCTCCGTCAATGGATAGTTTTCAAAGACCATGAGATGCTGTATCAGGTTTTGTTTTAATGTGGTCTCGGACTGAATATCCGCCAGTGACAAGTATTGATAGCTGCTTGTGGCTGTAAAGAACTGTTGCACCTGCCCGAGTAACTCCGAAAAAGTCTGTTTGCCTTCACTGCGAATTCGCATAGGGATCGTATTGACAAACAATCCAACCATTTCTTCCACGCCAACGAGCTCAGAGGGACGTCCCGAAACGACCGAGCCGAAGACAACATCATTGGCATAATTGTATCGTTGCAGCAACAATCCCCAGAGGGAATGAAAGACGATGCTCAGTGTCACATCATTTGATCTCGCTATCTGCTCCAATCGGGCAGTCGTTTCCCGATCAATGCGAAACACGATTGATTCTCGTTGGTATCCCTTACCGGTTGAAATATATTCAACCGGTAAAGGAGATTGCTGATCAAATCCATCCAAACTATCTCGCCAGAATGAGAGTCCCTCTTGTTTGTTTTGCTTGCCAAGCCAGGTGACATAGCTACTGAAGGAATATGGCGGAGCCAGCTCAGCCTTCTTATTTTGAAGATAAGAGCGATAAATATGGAAAAAGTCTTTTGCGACAATCCCCAAGCACCAGCCATCCATAATAATATGGTGGAAGCTCCACACCATCTTGTATTTCGATTCACTCAACTTCATAACGGTCATCCGAAACAACAGATCTCTCTCCAGATCAAATCTCTTGCTCCGATCTCTTACAAGAAACTGCTCCACAAATGCTTCTTGTTCATCCTCTGTCAGGTCAGAGATGTCCTCGATCTGAATAGCTGCTTCTCTTTGCTTCAACACGATTTGCAGAGGCTTTTTACTTTCTTTGTAGTGGAAGACTGTTCGCAGGATATCGAATCTCTCGACGAGATCGCGAAAGCTCTGATCAAGGAGATCAAGCCGCAACGACTCCTCCATCGTAATCACCGTTTGTTCGAAGTGAACCTCTGATTCAGGATGAAGAATAAAGTGATACAGCATGCCTTCTTGCATAGGTGTCAATCGGTATATATTTTTTATTTGAACACCATTCATACCTCATCACCATCTATCATTGAATTTTTTCACCCAGCAGTTGGGAAAGATGATCTAATTCCTCAATGGACAGCTCATCGTATGTGAAATCTGTTGGGCTTTGCTCGACTGACTCTTTCGATAAGCAGTGCGTAATGATTTCTACGATCTTTTCTCGGTAGGCATCCACGAGGCGCTGAATGGTTCCTTCTTCAAACTCTTCACGATGGTACGTAAAAGTAAGGGTCAGCTTGCGATTCATCACCATTCCATTCACATCAAGCACAAAGGATCGAATGGCGGTTGGACTGATTTCTCGGCCCGGTGAAAGGGAGGAAGTCGTCAAGCTTCCTGATTCCAAGTCTGTATCGAACTGTCCCAAATAGTTAAAACTGATCTCGGGCTTTACCTGGAACGTTAACGGAACATCGGTTTGTTTCGCAGACAGATACTGTAAAATGCTGTACCCAATGCCTTTGTTCGGCACACGTCGCAAGCTGTCTTTCACCATTTTGATCTGGTAGCCAAGAGATTCCGATCGGCTCATATCCAGTACGAATGGATACTGGGCTGTAAACCATCCGACCGTGCGTGAAATATCGATGCCCGTCACGATCTCTTCCCTGCCATGTCCCTCCAGATTGACGAGCACATGCTCTATCCCCGCCCACTCTTTTACCGCCAAGCCCAACGCCGCAAGCAACAAATCATTCACTTCGGTGTTATAAGCCTGATGGCTCTGCTTCAGCAGCTTTTCTGTGTAGGCTTCATCAAGCTCGATGGTGACATCTGTTGTCTCTTGCATAAGCGGTGCCCCAATCGTTTCCGCCTTTGCCAGAGGAGAGAATGGCATTTCCTCTACCTGCTTCCAATATTCGATTTCCTGTTGAATTTCGCTTCCCTGCGCATATTTTTGCAATTCTTCAGACCATGTTTGATAGGAATCGGTTTTCATAGGCAAAACAGGCTCTTCTTTCTTCAGCAAGGAGTCATACACCGCATGGAAATCTTCTAGAAGAATCCGCCATGAGACCCCATCGACAACGAGATGATGAATCACGATTAACAAGTGATCTCCATCTTCTGTTCGGAAAAGACCGAGATTTACCAACGCAGTATCTGTCAAATGGATTCCTTCCTGTATGAGCTGCGCAGCTTGCTCCATCTCCTCTACGTTTTGAGCCGAGAACTCCCTGATCATCATGGGAACCAGGCACTCGTCCAGTTTCCGATGTTCCTGGACAATGTGTGACTCATTCAATTGGAATTTCATTCGCAAAGCATCATGATGCTCAATCAGCTTCGTAAATGCTTGTTGAACCAGCTCTGGATCAAAGCCAGCTTCACGGAACAACATGACAGATTGATTGTAATGATGCGGGTTCTGGTGGTTTTGTTCAAAGAAGTTCATCTGGATCGGTGTCAACGCTACTGCTCCCATTACTGGCCCCTGATCAATCTGTCTGGTCAGCGTCTGGAGATACCTTGCTGCACTGCGAATGCGCGGGTTTTGGAACAAGTCTCTCAATCGGAGTTCATACCCATGACTCCTCAATCTCGCTATCATCTGAAGGGCTTTAATGGAGTCTCCCCCAAGCTCAAAGAAGTTGTGGGTCACACTTACTTGCGTCAGCCCCAGCACATCCTTCCAGATGGTGACCATGATTTGTTCCTGTTCATCGGACGGCTCGACGATGTGTTCCTCCACCAAGAGAGAGCGATCAGGAAGAGGGAGTTTTTTCCGATCCACTTTTCCGACAGCGGTAATCGGCATAGCGTCTAGTCGAACGAAGAAAGAAGGAATCATGTAATCTGGCAAATCTTTAGCGAGCAGGTCTCTCCACTCGTCAGCTGCAAGCTCATGCTCTGTCACAATATACGCGCATAAGTATTTGCTTCCATTTTCTTCCTCTCTGGCGATAACGATTGCTTCTTTTACCTGTTCCAGCGAAAGCAGCTTGCTTTCAATTTCCCCTGGCTCAATTCGATATCCCCTGATTTTGATCTGGAAATCCTTTCTGCCCAGGAAGTGGATGTTTCCATCCGGTAAATAGACAGCCAAATCCCCTGTCTTATACATTTTTTCATAGCCGGGTTCCGCGTATGGATTATCGACAAAGCTCTGTCTCGTTAGCTGCTCGTTATGCAAATAACCTAGTCCAAGCGGCATGCCCGAAATGTAGATTTCTCCAGGAACACCTATTGGCACTCGTTTTCCGTACGCATCGAGTAGAAGGATTTTCGTGTTGAATATCGGTTTTCCAATCGGGATGCGATCTTCCTCTCCCGTAATTTGATAGGCAATGCATCCGATACTTGCTTCTGTCGGGCCATACAAATTCGCCGGAGATACATACTGGAATATTTTCAGGAATTTGGAAACCGCAGACGGAACAATTTCCTCGCCGCCGATAATGATCTTTCTGAGCGATTGTAATTTGCCCTGCAGTTCGAGATTTTCAGCTAACTGATTCACGATCACATTAAAAACAGATGGGACGAAATCAGTTAAGGTAATTTGCTCTTCTTCAATGATTCCAGCCATGTAATCAGCCGAGACAGTCATCCCCGTAGTAGGCAAGACGGTTTTTCCGCCATTGGTCAGCGGCCAGAAGAATTGCCAAATGGCACTGTCATATACATGGTTGGTGGTTTGAAGGACAGATTGCGCTGCGTCTTGTCCAAAATAATCATCCATCCAGTTAAAGCGGTTGACGATCCCTCTATGCGGTACGACGACTCCTTTTGGTTTGCCTGTTGAGCCAGAAGTAAAAATGACATAGATGGGGTCTTCCAGCGATACGGACAGGTTTGGATTTTCCGCTTCCGGTTTCAGGCGCCCCTGATCAATCGCGACCAATTTCGCTCCCAAATCCGTTTCCGTAAAGGCATGTCCAGATTCTACGAATACGAACTCGCTACCCAGCTCAGCAATAACAGACTGGAGTCGATCGACAGGCCACTGAATGTCCAGTGGTGAAAACGCTGCTCCCGTCTTCATTACACCCAATAGCGATATGACCAATTCCAGACTTCTTTCCATAAGCACTGGTACATACTTGCCTTTTCCTATACCGCGTTTCAGCAGATCAGAAGCGACTGCGTTGGCTTTCTCGTTCAATTGTTGGTAAGTGATTGTCGAGCCTTGATAGGAAACGGCAATTCGATTCGGGTAAAGTCTGGCTGATTCCTCGATGGCAACATGGATCGGTTGCAACACAGGATACTCTCGCTGGGTATCATTACTGAGCTTGTCCAATAACTGCACTTCTTCCGGAGACATGAGGTCAATCTCGCCCACAAGAATATCCATGTTCGCAGCTACCTGCCGCAGTACGTTGGTAAAATGGTTGATAAAACGATCCATCGTTTCATGCTTAAATAGACTGGTGCTATATTCGCACTCCACAAAAAAGCTTTCATTTCTCGTCTCGACATTCATGACGATGTCTAACTTGGATATTTTCGTTTGGAACGGATAAAGCCTGACCTCTACCCTGTTCCAGTCAAAGGCCGTATCTGCCACATTGTCATAGGAGAACATGGTGTCAAACAACGGATTCCTGCTTGGGTCACGTCTAACTTGAAGCTTTTCTATCAGGTCTTCCAATGGATAATCCTGATGTTCAAACGCCAGTAGTGACTTCTCACTTAGCTCTTGGACAAATTCGCGGAACGTTTTGGTGCCTGCTGGATAATTTCGCAGAGCAAGTGTATTCACAAACATTCCCACCACATTTTGAACATCGGTGTGGTTTCGTCCTGCCACTGGGGTCCCTACGACAATGTCCTCTTGCCCGGTATATTTGGACAACAAAACGTTGTACGCCGCCAATAGAATCGAAAAGACCGTCACGTTTGCTTCCTTCGCCAAGTCGTGCAATCTGCGGGATACATCCGCCTCAATCTCGCTTTCGACCGTACCCCCTTCAAAGCTTTGGAACTGCGGTCGCTGATAGTCCGTAGGCAGATTCATGACAGGTAGTTCTCCGCTGAATTCATCTATCCAGAACTTCTCCTGCCTATTCGACTGCCCCGTCGTCTTGATCTGTTTCAACCAAGCCGAATAATCCTTGTACTGAACGGTGAGTGGTTCCGGATTTTGCCCGTTATACAGCTGATTTAACTCATCAATCACAATGCTCACCGATGTTCCATCTGCAATGATGTGGTGCATGTCAATCAGGAGTAAATGCTTGTCCTCCACGAGTTTTACCAACTTGACGCGCAATAATGGTGCCTGACTCAGTTCGAATGGCTGAATGAACGTTCGAATGAGATTCTCTATACTTTCAGGACTGTCCTCTGCGTGAGCATGATCGATGGCAAAACGGACAGAGTCATGGACAAATTGTTTCGGCTCGCCATTTACGTAGTCGAAGGACGTACGGAACGCCTCATGCCTTTGGATTAAAGACTGGAATGCGTTTTCCAATGCCGCAGAATCCAGCTGCCCGGAAAGAACCAGAGCGCCTGCCATGTTATAGGCCACACTCGTTTCATCGAGTGATTGAACGGTGAAAATCCTTTTTTGTGAAGGAGAGAGCTCATAATGCTCTTGTTTTCCAACCGCCTGAATCAACGGCATTTCTGCTTGAGTCGCTTCAGAAAGGACGTGGGCAAAGCTCCTGACGGTAGGATTTTGGAACACGGCTCGCAGCGGAATTTCTACCTGCCACTCCTTGTTCACTTTGGCAAGAAGAATGGCAGCATGCAGGGAATGTCCACCGATTTCAAAGAATCGATCCAGAACGCCGACTCGTTCGAGCCCCAAAACCTCTTGCCATATTCCTGCAAGTTTTCTTTCATTTTCTGTCGCAGGCGCTACGTATTCCTCGGATACCAGCTTAGACAGATCGGGTTCAGGCAACGCATTGCGATCGATTTTGCCGTTTGGCGTCACAGGCAACTCTGCCAATTGGATGATAAAGGTCGGAACCATGAACTCAGGCAGGGAATCGGCTAAAAACCCCTTGATTTCGGATGGACTTACTCCCTCATCCGTCGTGTAATACGCGCACAATACAACGGATTCATCTCCCTTTGACTTCGGAAGCACAATGGCATTGCGAACCTTTTCATGCCGTAACAGTTGATTTTCTACTTCGCCCAGCTCCACACGGTATCCACGAATCTTCAATTGGTAGTCCGAACGACCAACAAACTCCATATTTCCATCTGCCATCCAGCGAACAATATCGCCAGTCTTATACATGGTCTCACCAGGACGGAAAGGATTTTGGATGAAGCGCTCACGGGTTAATTCCTCTCGGTTCAGATAACCCCGCGCAACACCTGCTCCCCCGATATATAGTTCACCGTACACGCCCACCGGCTGTGGCCGCAATTGGGAATCCAACACATAAAATTCAGTGTTTTGCAGCGGTTTTCCGATCGGAACATTTCCGGTTGTCATTTCGGTATCGCCAGCCATTTCGAAGTAGCTCGAATCAATAGCAGCCTCCGTGACTCCATAGCTATTGATGATTTTGATCTGCCCGAAACGCTCGGCCAAGCGGACAAACGCTTCGCTTTGGCATGTATCTGAACCAAGGATCAGCAGTTTCAGATGATCGAGCGGCAATCCATTTTGATAAACGTACTCCATAAAAGGAAGAACAAGTGCTGGTGTCGATTCAAATAAGGAAATTTCGTACCGGGTCAACCACTGATAAAGGGCCGGAAGATCAATCCTTACATCACTCGGGCAAATCACCAAATGTCCACCATGCAGCAAGGCCCTGCACAAATCCCCTGCAAATACGTCAAAAGAGAAACTCGCCATCTGCAAAAGATTCACATTCATCTGTTCAAGTTCGTACTCATACCGCCATGTATTGGCTACACTCACCAGATTGCGATGCTCGATCATGACCCCTTTGGGTTTGCCAGTAGTGCCGGATGTATAAATGATATACGCGAGATCACTCGGTCCGGAGATGGCGTCGAGATTGGACGAATCCTCCATGTAACTTGCCTCTGCGTCCAGATCGATAATGGCGCCGCTGAAATCTACTCCACTCTGTCCATTTTGATTGACCAGCATGACCTTTGCCTGACTGTCTTCCAGCATGAACGAAATACGGTCCTTCGGATACTGAGGATCAATCGGAACATAAGCTCCACCCGCCTTCATGACAGCCAGAACAGCGACGACCATGTTAATCGATCGTTCGGCCAAAATCGCAACGGAGCTGTTTGGCTTTACACCCTGATCACGCAGAGTCCGGGCCAGACGGTTTGCTTTTGCATTGAGTTCCTGATAGCTGATCTGCTCTTCCCCGTAAGAGACAGCGACTTGCTCTGTATGGCGTTTTGCTTCTGCCTCAAACCATTCATAGAATGTTGGGTAGAGAGGAGCTGGTATTTGCTTCCTCACATGATTAAAGTCGGCGACAACCTGCTTGACATCTTCGCTGGACAAGTACTCCAAATCAGCTAGGCAACTCTCGTTAGATTGCAGAATGGAGTGAAGAATCATGGCAAAGTGATTGGCCATTCGCTCAACCGTATCGCGTTTAAACAGATGCGTGCTGTAATCAAATTGACAAGTGAGCGTTGTCCCGTCATCATGCACATCAAGACTGAGATCAAAGAGGGACACGCCCTTTGGATATTCATACGTCGTGACTTTGAAATCATCTGAGGCCACGTCGTCAAAGGATTCATAATGGTAATCAAACATGGTATCAAATAGAGGATTCCGGCTCAAATCTTTGTTAAGTTGAAGAGAATCAACCAGTTTTTCAAACGGGTACTCCTGATTTTCAAATGCAAGGATGGCTTGATTTTTCACTTCATGCAGGAAGTCCGTAAAGGTCTTGCTTCCTGTTGGATAGTTGCGAATCGCCAACGTATTTACAAACATGCCAATCATTCGTTCCAAATCAGGGTGTTGTCTTCCCGCCACAGCAGAACCGACAATCAGCTCCTCCTGCCCCGTGTATCGATAAAGCAATACATTGTAAGCAGCAAGCAATACCATGTACAAGGTCGTGTCAGTTTCCCTAGCCAATTGGAGCAACTGCTTCCTGACTTCCTTACCGATTCCCATTGTCAAGCGGTCACCTTCAAAGGTTTGAACCGATGGTCTTTGGTAATCAACGGGAAGCTTCAATACAGGGAGCTCTCCTTGGCCAAATTGCTTCAGCCAGTACTCTTTTTGAGCCAAAAGCTGTTCTGACTGCTCTCTCTCTTGCTCCCATGCCACAAAATCTTTATACGTCACGCTGAGCTCCGGCAGTGATTCTCCTCTATACGTATGGAGCAGCTCACGGATAAACAGAGAGACAGAATAGCCGTCCGAAATAATGTGGTGCATGTCCACAGCCACTATGAAGCGCTTGGCTGACACTTGGAAGATTTTCGCCCGAATAAGCGGTGCTTTGCTAAGATCAAAAGGCTGGATAAAGTTGCGAATTGCCTCATTTACATCCTCTTCGTCCAGTTGTTCAACCTCAATATCCAATGGCAAATCGTCATGTAAAACTTGCACGACCTCATTATCTCTGATGACAAAGTTGGTCCGGAAAGAATCATGTCTTTGTACAACCTGTTGCAAAGAGTGAATCAGACGATCAAGTTCCAGTTCCCCATCCAATTGTATGTAACCCGACAGGTTATAGGCGGTTCCTCCATCCAGACCTTGGAGGATATACATCCTTTTCTGTGCGGAAGAAGCCTTATAGTATGGCTGCAACTCGCATGAGCGAATGGGAGTAAAAGCTTGCTGCTTTGACGAGTCTACATATTTGGCTAATTCACGTATCGTCTGCGATTGAAAAATTTGATGCAAAGGAATTTGCACGTGGCATTCCTTGTAGATTCTACTGAGCATGACAGTCGCTTGTAAGGAGTTCCCGCCTTGTTCAAAAAAATTATCATCCAGATACATCGGGGAGCTTCCCAAGATTTCCTGCCATATGACTCTGATGGTCTCTTCGGTCGCCGTTCCAGCCGGCTCTGCTTCTCTGCCGCTCGTGCTTCTTTGCCCTGCAAGCCGATCGGATGAATGGATGATTTGGATTTCTCCATTTCCTAGCGGAACAGCAGATTTCGTAGTTCGCAGCCAATGGGACGGGTCTGCATGCTCGAATTCTCCATTAGCCAGATACACCTGTCCAACCGCACCCACAGGAGCCAATTGCTCATACTGATCCAGGACATAGAGGGAAGCTCGTCCTACCTGATCATCTGGTATATCCTGCAAAAGCTCTGTCCATTCTCCTGCATATTTGCCCAGGTTGCCACTGAAATCGCGTTTCATTTTTTCCATCTCGTCGGGCAGCAAAAGCGATAGTGCACGAATTTTTTCCTGGTCGTCTTCTGAAATACGATGCAAAAGATTGGCAAAGTAGACGCCCCACTGGCGAAGAATCTCCGTGGTTACTACCCCGCTTCGTGCATCCACATCAACAACAAGCTCTCCGCCCACTTCTGTCACGTTTACAAACAGATCGTACTTGCTGTAAATGATCCGATTGGGCAACAGCGTAGCCTTCATTTGAGCAAAAGTCAGGTTGTGAAGCGGTCGATCCATATTGAACAACACAGAAAGCTCTGGCAAGTTCTGATGCGGCAAATTCTCCGCTAATGCGGCAAAGGAGAAGGCTTGATGCTTTTCCATCTCCGCAACCGCCTGTTTCACTCGGGACAAATAATCAGCAGCCGTATCATTGCCGTCAATCTCCGTGCAAATCGGCAACAGATTAACGCAGTTTCCGATCAAGGACATTTTGCCGATATGGGATTGACCCGCAGTAGGAATCGCAACCACCATTTTTCTATTTCCGAGAATACGATGAAGGAACAGATTAAAAGAAGCCAGTAAGGTAATAAACAGACTGTTCTTGTTTTGAATGCTTCTTTTTCTTGCCTTCCTTGTGATGCTGCTGTCGATCTTAAAAGTAATTCGCTCACCTGTAAAAGATGGTTTTCCCGTTTCTCTTTGCTCCAAAGGAAAAACGAGCTTTGGGATTGGATCTGCGAATTTTTCGTTCCAGTACGCGAGCGCTTCTTGAAACGCTGGTTTCTGCATCTGATCTTCTTGCCAGTTTCGATAAGCAGAAAACGGTGTGGAAGGCTCGAGAGATATTGGGCGTTTCTGTATAAGGGCCGAGTAGATATCATCCAGCTCTTTTATAAAAACAGCCATCGACCACCCATCTGCAATCATGTGATGGAAGGTGTAGGAGGTTAGGAATTTGGCGGGAGCCAGCTTGATGACACTTACCCGATACAGAGGGTCCTCAGAAGACAGTTCAAATGGCGTGCCTGTTTGTTCCTCCAAAAGCTGATTCTTTTTTTCTTCCTGTTCCTCGGATGAAAGGTGGCTTACATCCACGAATCGAACACGTATGTCCCTCTTGGGTAGTACCACCTGATACTCTCCGTTGGAATCAATGATGGTTCGCAACGCTTCATGGCGATCAACCATAGCTTGAACAGCCTGCTCAAACACAGGGATATCAAGTTCACCCTCGACCTGAATTGAGGCTGTCTCGTTAAAAGCTGCGGATGCTTCCACGCGATATTTGACCGCAAACCACATTTGTTTCTGTTCTGGGCTAAGAGGCAGCTTCAGTTGTTCCCCCACACTTTCCACAAGCGTCGCCTCTGGCTTTTGCCCGTCGCGTCTCGTAAAGTTAGTCATTTCGACGACTTGATTTTGTTTGCGTCCTCCATTCGGAGAAGTTGGGGGTGGCTCCGGCAAAAAGCCTCCTCGACGCAGATCCTCAATACTTTCCTTCACCGCTTGGATCAATCTCTCGATATCCTCATCGGAATGAGCAGTGGAAAGGAAGCAATTTCTGCCCTCCCATATATAAATGCCCTTGCTAATCAGGTGATAGAAGAACAATTCTATATCAGTAAACGATACGAAGCGGAACAAGGAACCGCAATGAATCATCTGGATTGGAATCTGCTCGTTCTTAAAATACGCGTTAAGCGTTTCTACCAAGTAGAGGGTCTTTTGAGTTAACGCTTCCTGAAGCTTCGGCCCCTGTTCCTTCAAATATTCCAGCGTTGCGATCGCAGCATGCATCGTCAGTGGATGCGTGCAAAACGTTCCGCCCACAAACGTCTTTTTCTCGGCATTTACCGGGTAAGAATGATCTCCAAAATTCCAGGTTCCCCCATCTACTGCATCCATGAACGCAGCTTTCCCGGCTACAACACCGATCGGCATGCCGCCACCCGGAACTTTCCCATACGTAACGAGGTCTGCTTCTATTCCATACCATGCCTGTGCGCCACCAAGATGTATACGGAATCCCGTAATGATCTCGTCAAAAATAAGGGCCGTGCCCGATTGCCTTGTAATCTCTCTGACTTCCTTCAAGAATTCCACCGGCTGCAAATCTGGACGGCGGCTTTGAACAGGCTCGACTAATACTGCTGCCAGTTCATGTGCATGTTTTTTGATCAGCTCGATTGATTTTGGATGATTGTAGTTTAAGACCAGGACGTCATCCACCGTATGCTGGGTTATACCTGGTGCCATCGGTATGGCCTTCCCGTCCTGGGACTCAGGATCAGCCACAGTCAGAATGCCGTCAAATGTACCGTGATAGGAGCCGGAGAATAGTGCGATTTTCGAACGGCCTGTAACAGCTCTGGCCAGGCGCAGTGCCACCATTACAGCCTCTGTCCCCGAATTGTAGAAGGCGACACGTTCCACTCCGGTTAGCTCGCTGATTAATTCCGCTACTCTTCCAGCTACATCCGACATAGGACCCAGCGGAGGTAAATCAGATTGAATCTGCTCCTCCAGCTTCTTCATGATAAATGCGGGATTATGACCGAGCAGGTTGACACCGAAACCCATCGTCAGATCGACATATTCATTCCCATCCAGATCCCACATTTTGGAACCAGCAGATGCTTGTGTAATGATCGGATAGACCATTTCCTTCCAATAGGAACGGAATCCAGACACATTGCGATTGTTGGCATGAACAAATCGGTGCTCTTGCGTATACTTCTTGGATTGCTTTGTCTTTTCCGTATAGCTTTGAATGAATGCGTTCAGATACTCTCTTTGTGTCGGTGTAAAATTGCCTCGTTCACCGATCATCAGTGGCTGGTACGGTATAAATGGCTTCTGGCGTTCCTCTTCATTCGCCTTGACTGGTGGTTTTGCCTCAGTTTTTTTGATCTCAGGAGCAACAGTCACAGATTCAACGTGTTGTTTTGGTACAAAGCTTTGTTCTTGGTTCAATAGCTCCAACTGCTTTTGTAACAGCGTAGCCATTTGGTTTTGGTGTTCAGATAAGAGCGAAATCTGCTTTTCGATAATGGTTTCAACCGCCCCTGCGCTGCTCGAGACTGGCATTTTCATGGTTTGTTCGCTCGGCTCTGATCGTTGAATTTTTTGAACGTCATTCTGTTCCACAACTACGTTTTCTCTCGGTTGCTCGATTTCCATCCATTCCATTTGTTTGGCAGAAGCCACAGCCGGGCTACTGGATAGCTCCAGAGCGATGTGCGCTGCTAGCTTATCAACACTGGTAATGGTTTCAAACAACTCTTGGGCCGGAATGACCACTCCAAATTTTTCCTGAATTTCACGATTGATTTGTACGAGCATAATAGAATCCAAGCCTAGCTCCAGAAAATGAAGGGATGGATCAATTTCTTCTACAGCAAAACCTGAAGCATGATGAACCAACTCTTTCAGAACTTTTGCGATTGGCGCAGTTCCTATCTCTGACACAGTAGCACCTCTATTTCCGCTAATAGTGTTCGTCTGTTCTGGAATGACGCTGATCACATCATCTGTAATCCAAGAACGATACTGATCGAAAGGATAGACCGGCAGTGGCATTCTTCTTCTCTTTTTGCCATCTCTGTAGAACTCATCCCAGTCAACCATAGCTCCCTGTACATACAAATCGCATAATGTCGCTGCATACGAATACTTCATCTCTGTACTCGCCTTGTGGTACTTTTCCTGCACATCCCGAGCGGATTGACTTAATAGATGAACGGTTTCATCTGGAACGCGGTTTTTACCAGGTGAGTAGACAAAAACATCTCGATCATTTTCAAGCCGGACCGCCAATCGGTCGAGCTTTTGTTCGAAATCGCTGCGGCTATGCAAAATGAGCGCAATCCGATAGGGAAGCGTTTCTCTCCCGGTATTTGCCGTAAAGCACAAATCTGACAGAGAAAGCGGTCCGCTGGAAGAAAGAAACTCCTGGTACTTTTGAATCAGACGTTGAAGGGCTGACTCGGATTTGGCCGACAAGGTAAACACTTGCACCTCGTCTGAGACTGTCATCTCTGTTTCATTAACCGGCACATACTCTTCCAAGATAACGTGGCTATTGGTCCCGCTAAACCCAAACGAGCTAACCCCACATCTTCTCGGGTGTCCATCTGTTTCCCATTTTTCCAGTCTGTTTTGCACATAGACTGGCGACTTTTCAAATGCGAAATTCCGATTCGGTTTCTGAAAATGGACGAGGGCCGGCAGCTCTTTGTGCTTTAACTGCAAGACAGCCTTAATCAAGCCAGCGATTCCCGCTGCTTCATATAAATGTCCAATATTCGCTTTTACAGTGCCGATTCCACAAAACTGTTTCTTCTGTGTATATTGTCGGAATGCTCTCTGAATTCCATCCAGCTCAACGGGGTCCCCCAGCTTTGTACCCGTTCCATGCGCCTCTATATAACTAATCGTTTCAGGGTCGACTTGCGCATCCTCCCAAGCGTCTACGATCAATTCTGCCTGGGCCTGTGAATTCGGTGCGGTAATCCCGACTGTAACGCCGTCTTGATTAACAGCGCTTCCCTTAATCACGGCATAGATGTGATCCCCGTCCTCGATGGCTTTTTCCAAGGGCTTTAACAGAACACTAGCTACGCCTTCGCCCCAACCTGTTCCATCAGATTGATCGTCAAACGCTCTGGAACGGTTGTCAGAGGATTCCATTCCGATTCCAGCCTTCTGCGCCAGCAGGATGGTTTTGACTCCACCTGCCAATGCCATCTCACAATCACCGTTTTGGATAGCCTTGCACGCCATATGAACCGCAACCAAGGAAGAAGAGCAAGCTGTATCCACGGTGACAGCAGGGCCGCGCAAATCAAGCAGGTGCGAAATGCGGCTTGCAATAATGGAAGGAAGGTTGCCTACTGCATAAGAGGGCAAATCTTTGGGACTTACCACTGACAAAAGGCGTTCGTAATCGTATCCCAGCTTGGAGAAGCCGACATACACCCCTACTTTTTCCCCTGAAAGCTTGTGCCCGCCATAGCCTGCATCCTCTAGCGTATTCCAAGCATTCTGGAGGAACAGCCTTTGGTTGGGGTCCATTAGCTTCGCTTCTTTCGGGGTGATCGAGAAGAACGAATAGTCAAACTTGTCTATCTCCTCTAAATAACCACCCTCCACAAGGTTAGGATTACCCTGCTCGCCTCTTACCAGCGAAACATATTGTTCTGCGTCCTTTCGTCTCTGACCATGAAGCTCATGAATGCAATCCTTTCCTCCCCGGATGTTTTGCCAAAATTGATCCCCATCCTGAGCCTGCGGGAACTTACAAGAAATCCCGATAATAGCGATATCCTTGTGTATCTGTTGGCTCGTATCAGTCTCTTTTATGCGATCAGTCGTTTGTTCGCCGTCGAAGAGACTGCGAGAAAGCTTGGAGATCGTCGGATAGGCAAACAAATCTGTTACCGCCAGCGTGATCCCCATCTCTTCTTCTATCCGCCCTGCTAACTGGGTCAACTGCATAGAGGACACGCCTATGTCAAAATAACTGTCGTTTGGTCCCAATCTGTCTGATTGAAGCACCTCGCGGCAAATGGCAAGCATTTGTTTTTCTAATTCTTCCCGCAAGTGTGGTGATTTATCGGTTCTTTCCTCTTTTTCCTGTTCGGTGATTCGGCGCTGCATTTCCTCGGAAACATCGCGAAATGCTCCAGACTGATACTCCCTAGCTACTCTATATCGTTCCACTTTTCCACTCGTTGTTTTGGGGATGCGCTGAATCGGCAAGACCTCGCTTATTCTCCATCCTGTTCGCTCGTTCAAATGCGTTTTCACTTTCTTAGACAGCGCAACGAACTCGTCTACACTTTTCCGATGCAGGATAAACACAAGAATATCCTCTTCTTTGCTTTTCTCGTTGAATACCCCGCAGGCAACGACCTTCCCAAGCTCGACTCCTTCGACTTCTTCAGCAATCCGCTCAATATCATGCGGATAAACGTTTTGACCATTCACGAAGATGATATCTTTGGCACGCCCCGTAATGACAAGATGTTTCTTTCGCATAAAACCCAGATCCCCGGTTCTGAGCCATCCATCAGCCGTCATTACATTTGCGGTGGCAGCAGGGTTGTTGTAGTATCCAGCGGTTACATTCTTCCCTCTAATCTGGATATGGCCAACCGTTTCGCTTGGCAGCTCATGATCCTCGTCGTCACATATTCTTACCTCGCAAAAATCGATGGGGTAACCGACTTCTACCAGTGTGAGAGCCTCTGGATTTGTATGATCCGACATCTTGATTGGCTTCCCTACCTGGATAAACCTACGATCTAGAGAAAGCGTTGTAAAATGCTGATTCTGATCAGGTATCGATACTCCCACAGAGGCTTCTGCTAATCCATAGCACGGGAGCATGCTCGTTTTCTTCAATCCATAAGGGCTCATCTGTTCCAAAAAATGATAGATTAATTCTGAAGCAATGGGTTCTGCTCCATTTAAAATCGCGCGAAGCGTAGACAAATCCCACTCTTCTGCCACTTCCGGTTTAAACCTGGACAACACATATTTATACCCAAAGTTCGGAGAAGAAGTAATCGTCGCCTTGTGCTCGCTTACTTTCTTCAGCCATAGCGTAGGCCGCCTGATAAATAGTGAGGTATGAATAAAATAATGCTGAACTCCTGCATACAACGGGGATAAATGGAACGCGATCATCCCCATGTCATGAGTTAAGGGCATCCAGCTTAGAAATGAGTCAGACTCAGTCGTTCCAAGTCTGTTATTAATCGCAAGCACATTATGGACAAGGTTTTCATGGGTCAGGGTAACCCCTTTTGGATCTCCTGTAGACCCAGATGAAAATTGGATAAAGGCCACTTGATCTGCAGTAGGATAATAGATTGTGCCCTTCTCTTCCTTTTTCCCAGTCTCATCAAGCAGGAAGGACTTCGACTTCAATGATTCCATTTCCGTCAGGTAGTTGTGTTTGCTAAAGAAATCCTCCAGTCGTTTCCAGACGCTGTCCGTCGTAATGAGATACGGATTGATTAATGTCTTCCAAACCTTTAACAGCTTAAGACGATGCTCTTCGTTATCCCCTACAGAGATCGGAACAGCAATCATTCCACCGAGTAAGCATCCCCAAAAAAGGCAGACAAAAGTTCGGAGATTACTATCCTCAATTTGAAAAACGACCTCATCTCCAGGCTTGATTCCATTACTTTGAAGGACAAATAAATAGCCGAGGGCTTCTTCATACAATTCTTTATAGGAAACAAACACCTCATTCTGGTCTCCCAAAATGAAGGTAACGCCTTTATGTTCCTCGTTCTTCCACAATTCCAGCGCTTCTACTAATGTCTGAACAAAATGCAAAGCGTTGTTCCTCCCTTGTTCCGTGTTGGATAGTTTCTAGCACTTGCCTGGTGAGCATAACCACTCCAAATGCTCCCTCTTGCTCCCCACGTGCATACAAGAGAAGTGAATTTCCCCCAAACTGTGACTCGTTGTACGATCGCCTGTCTCCCGCTTTCTTTTCCGGGCAGCACAAAGGCAGGTACCCCACATAAGCAAACGGTTATTTCATTCTGAATATTAGGAACTTTTACCCGGAAAACATATCGCCACTCACCCGGAAGAAATAGCTCAGCCAATTCTTTTTCTTTCAGCACTTTGGAATGCAACGACCAGATATACACGACTTACTTTTATTCCCTTTAATTGATTTTTTTTGAAGTATGATGCAGTAAGAAACCATCGCGATCATGAGATGGGTGATTCTTTCCTTTTTTCCGGGAACGAATGTATCGATCAATGATTTTTTTAAATGGCTGGTTCTTTTGTCTTTTCTAGGAGTAGAATAAGAGCGACGATTAGAGTAACAGTCACATTTCAGCGAGTATGGCAGGGGAAATTGGTCATTAATATGCAAATATTCACGTGGGCTAATATGATGGTAAACAATAAAAATATGAGTGAGTTGGGAATATTTTACTATCCCAAATATTAGAAGACAAGCCTTTAATTATTAATTTTTGCAATTTATTTAAATAAAATTCATTACAATATTACTCTGAATTTATCTTGACGCATATCAAAAAGGCTTTCACCCACTCTTTGCAAAGTGAGGTGGAAGCCTTTCGTTAATGCTCTATTACTCTACCGAATAAACCTTTCGGCTAGGCAGCTCCAAGCAATGCAGACGGCCGCCGTATACGGCACCTCCGTCAATCCCGATGATTTTATTTTCACCGTAAAACACATCATGTTTACCGTGCAAATAACTGGTTGGCGTGTGACCGAAAACAACGGTCTTCTCACCCTGGTAGCCTTTATGGAACTCTTCACGAATCCACATCAGCAGGTACGGGTCAGTCTCTGCAACCGGAGTCTCGGGATGTACACCCCCGTGAACAAAAATATAATCATTCGTTTCATAATAACAGTCCAAGCCACCCAAAAATTCCAGATGCTCTTTGACCGAAGAGGTGATTTCCAAGGTCTCCGGTGCACCAGACTCCATATCTGCTGCGGCATGACCATAGCTCGCCAACGTCTTTTGTGCGCCGTTTCTGAACCAACGCTCGATAAAGACAGGGTCTTGTTCGAACGATTTGACCATCATATGATCATGGTTGCCCATCAACACGATTGCCCCTTCTGCATGAAGCTGTTTCACCTTGTCGACGACCCCCTTCGACTCTGGTCCACGGTCTACATAATCACCTAGCAGGATCAATTGATCGTTTTGTGGATCGTACTGAATTTGCTCCATCAACGATTCCAGTTTCTCCAATTCCCCATGAATATCGCTGATTGCCAACAATCTTTTCATCCTACACCCTTCTTTCGCTCGTTTGCGGCTTCTCTCGTTACTGTCATGTCCCCTATTGTACGCCCCATTTCACCTGATTGCCAGCATGTCTGTCCCTCGAAAGCTTGCAAACGTGAAAAAAGCCTAGGCCCAAAAATCATATCAGGCCAAGGCTATTCCATTTCTCCATGCTTATTTACTCGGCATCTCATTCCAGAACGTAATCTCTTCTACATCCAAGCGAGTAGTCGGATGACCAGGTTCTGCCGCTTTGCCGACTGCAATCAACATGACCGTTTCATATTGATCCGGGATTTGGAAAGCTTCCTTGAATTTCTCGCTGTTATAGCCTCCCATTGGCACCGTGTCATACCCTCTTGCCTTGGCAACGAGCATGAATTGCATCGAGACGAGACCTCCGTCTACCAGAGCAATTTCCTTGATGATTGCTCGATCCCGATTCTCATAACGCTTGTTGATGTTGTCGATGAGTGTGGCTTTTACTTCTTCTGTCATGTAGCCCGCTTCTACCGCTTTTTTGTAAATGCTCCCAGCTTGCTTGTAGCCCTCATAATCAGCCAGGACTGCAATAATCGCCGCAGCCTCTACCACCTGCTTTTGGTTAAATGCGATGGGGAGCAGCTTCTCTTTCAATGGCTGTTCATCGATAACCAAAAATCGCCATGGCTGGAGATTGGAGCTGGAAGGTGCCAAGGTCGCTTCTTTCAGCATTTCCTTAATTTCATCCCGCGAGATTTTTGCTGTTGGATCGTAATGACGTACGGAACGACGCTCGCGAATGACGTCCATAAAAGCCTTTTGATCAATGACTTTTTCCATGATTCCATCCTCCATTGGTAAGTATGAAAATTCGGTAAGTTACTAACTTTATTACACAACAACTCGTGTTCAAACTGTATCACATACTCCAATTGCTGGCAATCTTTTTGTATGCAAAAAAACGCTTTGGCTAAACGGCTCACATTCTGTCATGAATGCAAGCGCGTCACCAAAGCGTTTTTTTGTTAAACCGGAGAAAAAGCAGATAGAACGGCTGGCTGTCTCACGGTGTGTCCATTCGGAAGCTCGACAACCAGATAGCCACTCCCTTCGTCCTCAGCTGCTTCCCATTTCAATGAAAAAGCTTTGCGACTAAATGCTTCCTCTTCGTCCAGACAACCAAGCATCGTCTTCAATGTGTCTGACGTAATCGGCACAGGCACACTTGCTCCTTGCTCTTGTGGAAGGGAAAGCAGTTTTGGCGCGTCTTCGAAATATTGCACAGTATCGAGGAGCAGAGAAACCTGCTGCCAGCTTAGCGGTGAAACAAAGGCTTCAAACGCCATCTATTCATCATTCCTTTTATTCACGATGATCTCCATCGAACAGGCTGGCCTGGGCATTCGACGTTTTCTGTTGTCCTGCTGTGCCAGATCCGTCTCCTGGGCCTTTTGCAGTCGCTTCGTCCTTCGGTTCATCTGAAGGCAAAATGGTTTCAAAAGCTACTGCTTTTACCCCACCCTCGACTAGTTGTCGGCCGATACCACCTTGCTCGTTGACGATCACTTGCTCTGTCTCTACAAGGGTCCATTCGTTCTGCGACGTCCAGGCATAAACCGTTTCCTCGATGAACATCGCAACAAGCTCATGCGGATTATTTTTTCGTTTACGAATCAACTGTACGCCTTTGCCTGCGCGAGCTTGGAGTGGAATCGCAGCAATGGCTGTGCGTTTTACAACCCCTTCAGCCGTCAGCAAGCTAAAGGCACGAGAATCGTCTTCCTCAATCGGAAGCATCGTGATGACATCGTCGCCAGGAGCTAGTGCGATTGCTTTTACACCGCTCGATGCTCTACCCGTTGCGCTGACTTCATTGCGTTGGAATCGAATGCCCATGCCATCTTTCGTCGCACCGAGTATCGCCCCAGCTTCGTCAGCCACAAATACATTCACAAACTCGTCATCGTCTGCTTTCAGCTTCGCAGCTACCAACGCACTGGAACGATTCGTTTCGTATTCGGACAACGCCGTCTTTTTCATCAATCCATTTTTACTTACATGGTATACATACAGCGGTTGTTTGAAGTTTTCTACGATCGTAAAGCCAACAATTCGCTGATTCTTCTCCAATGGGATGATGTTGACGAGGGCGGAACCAATATCCTTCCACTTATCGTCCGGGAAGGCGTTGACCAAGGTGGCGAAGTATTTACCGTCCTGGGTAAAGAAGAGAGCAGTATGGGACGTATTCGTCTCCATGAAATAACGGACACGGTCTCCTTCTTTTACCCCACATGTCTCCAGCGTTCCCCCCACTGATTTAAAGGAGCGCGGGCTCGTCCGCTTGATATATCCTTCGTTTGTGAGGGTTACGATGCAATCCTCTGCATTAATTTGCATCGCGATGTCGATTTTGATTTCCTCGATCTCGCCCTGGATTTCTGTCAGGCGCTCTTCTGCGTATTTTTTCTTGATCTCGTTCAACTCGCCTGTAATGACTTGAATCAGCTTTTTCTCGCTTGCCAAAATCGATTTCAGTTCCTCGATTTCTTTTGCCAGCGTAGCCAATTCTTTTTCCAACTTGACGATATCCAAACGTGTCAAGGAAGCGAGTTGAATGCTCAAGATCGCATCTGCTTGGTTTTCGGTGAAGCCGTATTTCTCCATGATGTTTTTCTTGGCATCTGCACGGTCTTCCGAATCCATAATCGTATCGACGATCTGACGCAAAATGGACTTGGCGCGAATCAAGCCTTCCACGATATGCTTGCGGCTTTGCTTACGATTCAGATCATATTGGCAGCGATTCGTGACGACTTCTTTTTGGTGGTCGATATATGCCCCCAACAAAGCCTTGAGTCCCATCTGGCGGATGGTCCCCTCATGAATCACGTTCATGTTGTAATTGTAATAGATTTGCAGATCCGTATTTTTGTACAGGTAGTTGAGAATCGCCTGCTCATCCGCTTCCTTGCGAATATCTACTACGATACGGACCTTTTTCTGCTCGGCCTCTTTGCGACCAGTTTCATCGCGAACCGCCAGTGCCCCCTCGATTTTGCGCTCCATTACGAGCTCATCGATTTGGCCGACGAGCTTCGACTTGACCACTTCGTAAGGGATTTCGGAAATGACGATTTTTTTGATCTTGCCGCCTTTTGGCTCCTCTACATGGGTCTTCCCGCGAATGATAAATTGGCCACGGCCTGTCTCAAACGCCTTGCGAATCCCGGACAACCCTTGAACAATGCCGCCTGTTGGAAAATCTGGACCTTTGACGTGCTGCATCAGCTCATCCAGCGAGATATTCGGGTTCTTCATTTGTGCAACTGCCGCATCGATGACTTCACCCAAATTGTGAGTAGGGATGTCAGTTGCAAAACCGACCGCGATCCCGGCAGCACCATTCACGAGAAGATTAGGAAATCGTGAAGGCAATACTGCCGGTTGTTGAGCGGAGTTGTCGTAGTTCGGGATAAATGTAACCGTATCCTTTTCAATATCGCGCAGTAGCTCGTTGGCCAATGCCGACAGTCTGGATTCGGTGTAACGCATAGCGGCTGGCGGGTCTGCGTCCAAGCTACCAAAGTTTCCGTGGCCTTGAATAAGCACCTGCCGCATTTTCCACCATTGCGCCATCCGCACCATTGTTTCGTAAATCGCCGAGTCACCGTGCGGGTGATAGGTACCCATCACGTACCCGACTGTTTTCGCTGATTTACGGTAAGGTTTATCGTTCGTGTTGCCTTCTTGGTACATTGCATACAAAATACGGCGCTGTACCGGTTTTAGTCCATCGCGAGCATCCGGGATCGCGCGTGAGAGAATAACCAGGTTGGCATAGTCCCCGAAGCGCTTTCCCATAATCTCCGCGAAGCTCTGATTAATAATTTGATTGGACAGCATGCTTATTCATCCTCCCCCACTTCAAAGGTGACGTGATTCTCAATCCACTCTCGACGTGGTGGGACTTTGTCACCCATCAAAACGGTTACCAGCTTCTCACAGTGAGCGAGGTCTTCCAGTTCAACCTTAATGAGCTTGCGCGTCTCAGGGTCCATAGTTGTTTCCCAGAGCTGATCGGCGTTCATCTCACCCAAACCTTTGTAGCGCTGCACTTCAGCACCGCGTCCAGCCTTTTTCAACGCTTGTTCCAGCTCGTAATCGCTCCAACAGTAGATCGCCTCTGTCTGCTTGCCCTTGCTCTGCTTTTTCACCTGATACAAAGGCGGTTGGGCAATATACAAGTGACCAGCTGCAATCATCGGGCGCATGTAGCGGAAGAAGAAGGTCAGGAGCAGCGTTTGAATGTGCGAGCCGTCAACGTCCGCATCAGACATGATAATCACTTTGTCAAATGCACAGTTTTCGATGGAAAACTCTTCGCCAATATCGGTTTCAAGCACCTCTAGGATCGTGCGGAACTCTTCATTCGCCAATACCTCGGATAGCTTTGCTTTTTCCGTGTTCAACGGCTTCCCTCGGAGGCTGAACAAGGCTTGGAACTCTGAATTACGCGCCTGTTTTGCAGAGCCACCCGCGGAATCCCCCTCGACGAGGAAGAGCTCATTGCGCTTGGAGTCTCTGTATTGCGGCGGAGTAAACTTTTCCGAAATCGATTTGCGCTTTTTCGCGGTTTTGCCTTTCTTGTCGCCGCGAAGGGCTTCGCGTTGTTTGCGTAGCTCTTCGCGAATCTCAGCAGAACGCAATGCCTTGTCAATCAGCAGCTTGCCTATTTCCGGATTTTCCTCGAGGAAGAAGCCTAGCTTTTCGGAAACAATCTGCTCTACGATTGCCCGTGCTTCTTCGTTCCCCAGCTTGTCTTTTGTTTGGGACTCAAACTGGACGTCAGCCATTTGCAATGACAATACACCGAGGAAACCTTCCCGCAAATCGTTTCCAGTCAAGTTCGGGTCTTTTTCTTTCAAGTACCCTTTTTTCCGGGCAAATTCGTTAAAGATCCGGGTCGTACCGTTGCGGAAGCCCGTAACATGTGTTCCGCCATCCGTTGTTACAATCGAGTTGACATAGGACACCAGTGTCTCTGCATAGCCGTCATTGTACTGAAAAGCCAGCTCGACGTAGATATTGTCCTTTTCCCCTTCGAAGTAAACGATCGGATGGAGCGTATTTTTCCCCTCGTTCAAGTAAGAAACGTATGATTTCAAGCCATCTTCGAAGTAAAACTCTTCCCGTTTCTTTTCAGGTCCGCGCTCGTCAATCAAAACCATGCGCAGCTTTTTCAGAAGGAATGCCGTCTCACGAAAACGATCACGAATCGTCTCATAGTCAAAGCGAGCATTGCCAAACACCGCGTCATCCGGCAGAAAACGTACCGTTGTTCCTGTACGTTTGGTGTTCCCTGTGATTTCAAGACCGGTAACCGGTTTACCGACATGCTCAGTTCCATTTGCATCCACCACATATTCAAAGCGTTGCTTATGAATTTTGCCTTCCCGGTGGATTTCGACCTCAAGCCATTTGGACAAGGCCACAACGACACTGGAGCCTACCCCGTGCAAGCCACCACTTTTTTTGTATCCGCCACCACCGAATTTACCACCGGCATGGAGCGTCGTAAAAATAACTTCTGGTACAGGTCGGCCAGTCTTGTGCATACCCGTTGGAATTCCGCGTCCATGGTCCTCTACGCTGACACTGCCATCCTTGTACAAAGTGACGATGATGCTATCGTTAACGCCGGCAAGCGCCTCGTCTTTGGCGTTATCTACAATTTCCCACAGCAGATGATGCAGGCCACGCGAGCCCGTGGAGCCTATGTACATTCCAGGCCGCTTTCGAACGGCAATCAAGCCTTCTAAGACCTGAATATCTTCTTCCGTATACGTTAATGTTTGCTGTGTTTCTGTTTCCTTCAATCGCGCTCTCCCCTCTACTCTTCGGACACTACAAAAACTTTCATGCCTTTTTACTGATGGCTAGCGTCGTATTCACCTTTTTTGAAAAACGCCGAGATGGTTCAATCCCCATGAGAGGAACGTTTTCCTAATAAAAGCGAACACTTAATCGCTATTGTACCGTATGGTTCCCATAGTATTCAACGCCAGTAGCAAAATGGGGCAAAAAAGCCACCTCGCCCCTAGCGAGATGGCCGATTCTCCTCAGTATTCCTCGTTTCTCATTCGTTCTGTACATGACATGCCTATTCCATTAATTAGTGTAGCACTAATGGTGAAGATTGGTCAAAATGAAAAACCAAAACATCTGTTTCCCTTTCTCTATTTCTTCCCCCATCCGTGTAAATCCTGCTGCCATCAAGGAAAATATGCTCATTGTTCTTGCGTAGCACTCCAGCCGTGCCTCAGGTATTTCCATTCATCCGCGTTCTGGCTTTGGGCATCCTAGTAAGGCATCGATTCCTGAGGCGAAAAAGGGGGGAATATTTTTGATCAGTGCTACCAAGCCGTTCGTCAAATTCCACAAGTATGATGCTGAGCTAGCTTCTGACGTTCACGCGTTAAATTCTGCCGGATACAACAGTGATGACATCTGGGTTTTGAAATGGAATCCTGATAAAAATCACTCCAATCAACGAAACAATTTTTATAAATACAGTACCCACTTTGAAAGTGCCGTCGGTCACATTGACAGCATGGCGCATTTCTTTGACAATGGCGGTAAAGAACTCCGTCAGCGACTCGAAAAGCTTGGTCTTACGAAAGATGAGTGCTCTGCCTTGGTTCGCGAACTACAGGATACAGACTACACCTGCCTTCTCGTTGTACGAGACCTTAAGGATAACATTATTAAAATGAATGACTGATCGACCGCAAGAAAAAGCCACTGCTTGGGTTCTAACGCCAGCAGTGGCTTGTTTCATTCATACCGGATTACTTGTCTTCTTTAATGAGTTCGATACCTTCCAGCACTTCGTTCAGCTTCGCGTAAACAGTGCTCTCCTCGTCCTCTTCCAATGGTACCATTTCGCCGCCGTCTACTTGGAATACGAAGATGTCCACTTCTTCATCTTCTTCGCTTTCTTCGTCTTCCACTGCTTCAGCCAAGGCAATATATTCTTTACCGTTCAGGTCGAACATAGCCAATACTTCGAAATCCCCCAACGGTTCACCATTTTCATCGTCCAATGTAATGATATCGCCCAACTCAAGGTCTTTGTTCTCTTCTGTCAATGTGTTCACGTCCTTATGCTGATATTCGTATTCTGATCCATCATACCGTTTTTTTCCGGGAGAAGCAAACAGGCGAATAACTCTGTGCCTTCCCCGTCACAAAAAACAGCCTACCACTTAAGGCAGGCTGTTAGCTGATTACTCACTATACTCTTGAAGAACACCTTTTTCAAGCAAAAATGCTTCTTCTGCCTGAAGAATGGTCACGATCGCTTCGCGTTTGACATACATCCCTGCAGAAGCCAGACGACTCTCAATCGCACGAAGCAGTTCTTCAAAATCAATGATCTGTACATCTTGATCGCTCACAAAAAAACCTCCCTTTTCCCATGCACCTTTTTCATTGTACACGAACAGGTCGTTTCTTCCAACTCCACCATTTTCGTCGGATTGGTTTTAACAAATAAGCGCTCCAGATGACGAGCACAAAGGAAAGAACCACGTACACACATGAGAAAAACAACCACGGTGCAAAACTGATGTCATCGGATTGATCGAATGACTCGCCTAAAATATCTAACAAAACGATGATAGGGTTCATCCCTGCCAACATCTGCAGCTCATACATGCTCCAAACATCCGAATTGACGTACCGTTCCGGATACGTCTGTTGCAAGGATTCTCCGATAAAAAAGAACAGCAAGCCAGTACCTACTACAAAAAAGAAGGCAATGCCGTATGTGGTAACGGTCGAAATTGACGTTCGTTTAATCCAGGTGGAGCAGAACAACCCCAACGATCCGAGAAAAAACATATTCACCGCGAGAAAAAGGACGAGCTGGACCATTTGTTCCGGGGAGACGCTTCCGTACAGCATCACGATACTGTACAAAGGCATCGATGCAACCAAGAGCAATGTGGAGAACGCCAAAGACGTAATGAGCTTGCTCAAAATAATCGTGCGCGTCGACAACTGGGTCGTCAGCAAAATAGGCAAGGTCTGGCGTTCTCTCTCACCACTGATCGCTCCAGCAGTCAGGGCAGGTGCCACAAAGCAAACCATCGCGTAGTGTATCCCCGCGGAAATTAGAAACAGGTCCCGGTTATCCCCTAACGATTCAGCCTTCAGGGGGTCCATGAGCAAAAAGCCCATCGGAATTCCCCCCATGACAAATAAGTAAATCGCTAATATGACCATGGTCTTTCTCGAGCGGAATCTGTCCCGCATTTCTTTTACCAAAAGAGGATTGAATAAGAAGTCGCTCACTCCATACCGACTCCTTCCGTAATCGCTAAGAAGACGTCTTCTAAATCTTTCTTGGAGTCGCCATAGTAGACGACTGCGACCTGCTCATCCAGCAGTTCTTGAAGCAATTCAGCTTTTTGTTGCTCCGTCCCTTGAAAGTAGAAGCGAAAGCCTCCCATATATTCTGTCAATTGATGTACATACGGAGAGCTCGCTAACAAAAGTCCCGCTTTGTCCAAGTTTCGCAGGGCTCTTAGTTGCATCCGGCTTTGTCCTGTGTCCCGATTGCTGACCTCATGTACAGAACCATACGCAATTAATCTGCCTTTTTCAATGACACCAATATCATCACACAGCTCGGCTAGCTCCGGCAAAACATGGGAGCTGATAATAATCGTCTTGCCCATTTCCCGTAGTTGCTTCAAAATCTCGCGCAATTCAATACGGGCTCGCGGGTCCAGCCCTGATGCCGGTTCATCCAAAATCAGCACGGCCGGATCATGTACGAGACAACGTGCTAACCCCAGGCGCTGCTGCATGCCTCGAGACAAAGAATCGACGAAGGCGTCTGCTTTGTGAGACAAATTCACCAGTTCTAAAAGATCACCAACAAGTGCCCGTCTTTTGGAGGCAGGAATTTTGTAAGCCCCGGCATAGAACTCTAAATACTCTACCGCTGTCAAATTGTCATATACACCAAAAAAATCGGGCATGTAGCCAACAGACTGGCGTACACTCGCTGGATCTTTTCGTACATTGTAACCGCAGACAAACGCTTCCCCTTCACTCTGTTCCAGAAGGGTAGACAAGATGAGCATCGTAGTAGATTTTCCGGCGCCATTTGGACCAATGAAACCGAACACCTTTCCTGGCTCGATCGATAGGTTCAAATCCGTCAACGCTTGCAAATTGCCGTATCTTTTTCCTAAATGAACGGTTTCGATTACCATTTCCGCACCCCCTCTACCTGGAAAATTGGCTCTGGTAGAGCTAATCGCGACGTTCCATTGTGGGAAAAACGAAGCAATAATGTTTGATTTGGCGTCAATACTTGCTGGAGTTCATTATCGAGGACAAGTCTCGTCCCGCGCTCAACAGGTATCCACCTACCGCTCTTTTGGTGGAAGTATTCTATCCGGAAAGGCTTGAACGAGCTGTGATTTAGCGGTACCGTTATTCGCTTCATATTGATTGCCGCTTTGTCTGTACGCAGCTCAAACGTAATGCTGCCCTTACCAAGCTGCCAAATGTATCCGGTATTATCGAAGTCCCCTGTCATTTCATACATCTCGGCATCAAGCAGGCCATATGGAAAAGTCACTAGACCTTGTTCATTCGGCTGTAATTGAATAGGTTGCTGAATCACATTCCAGTAATGTGCTTGATGAGGCACCTGCATTGTCATCAGAGGAAGAGGCTCTGTCGTTACGCCGATGATACTTACTTGATTCCCCTCTTCATACTCAACGACTCTTTCCTGCATTTCTTTGATTCGTTCTTCCATCGTTTGCAATTCGTTTGTTGCTTGCGGTTTTCTTGGCTTAAACAAGGGCTCAAGCACGCTGTCAATCTGCTTTTCTTCTCCCTTTTTCAATGGCCCAAGCGGAATTCGCTGAAAACCAATTTCAATAAAAGTCTGATCGTAGGCAAACTCCGTATTGTTTTTCACGTGCCCTTGCAGACGATTCTCATTGATTCGCAAGGAAGCAGCAAAAGCCCCCATGTCGTGTTTTACCCCGATACCGATTGCCTGTTTCGGTGTCAAATAGGGGAGATTACGGAAAGAGAGAACCTCATCGCCATCGATTAGTCCCTCTGGTCGATAATCATTTCGCCCCACTGTCAATGGCAGTGCAACGATCGAAGGTTCAAGCTGTACATCGTATTCGTTTTGATCCACCCCCAAAAACGTTGCAGCTGAGCGAACATGAGCCAGAGACTCATCTAATATGTCGATCTTGGTTACTGCGTAGCTGGTACTCGTTTTCACCACAGCAGGCTTTCCAACCGCGAATATAGCGACAGTCAAGAAAATTCCTCCTACCGGGATGACTCCCCACGCCCATTCAGTTTTTCTCATTCTTTTCAGAATGAAGTATGTCAATGGTGCGAGTATGATTACATATCCGCCCCACAACGCCACCATCCAGATCGGCGGAGGAGTTTGTACTGCAGGAATCTTCTTGCTCAAGTCAAGAAAAGGCCGGGTCATTTGATCCATATAAAGCTTCTCTTCAAAAATTTTCTTGGCGCCATGCTGGATCATTGCATTCTGCCACAGTTGTGGATTGAACTGCCACGATGCCAACGGTTCTGCTGTCACATCATAGTTGACAAATAGCAGCAGCCCTCTGCCGTACGATTTTGACACAAACAAGGGCAAGTCACGGTTATACACACCGATACTGCCATTTGGCGCGACTTTCGCAATGTCATACCCACTTAATGCTTGCTGTAGCTCTATATTACCAGCTTTTCCGGCTTCTACAGGGAGGATATCTGCAAAACGCTGGATCATCCCATCTTGATTGGGACCTGCGGAAACAACCACGATCCCTCCCAGTTGGATCCACTCCTTGATTGCTGCCATCTGTTGATCATTAATCGTAGAACCACTATTGCCTGCCAGCGCTAGCATGTCTATGTTTTCGTATATCCACGATTGGTCAGGCAACATTTGTTCCGTGAGATTTTGAACGGACAAGGGGCGATTCATTTTGGATTGTGATTGATTGACGGCAAGGAAATGAAACGCATTGCCCTCTTCGCTGATCACCCCAATGGTACGCCCGTCCGTAGGATAAGAGATACGCAGTTTTTCGCTTTTGACAACTTGACCGTTTTGCGTCACCTGGACGTACCAATCATCGAGCAATATTTGGGAAGGCATATCAAAGTACACGGTTGTACTCTTTCCTTGCTCGAGCTTTATTGGACGCCGAAGCTTAAATTCATTATTTTTTTTGACTTGTCGCTGGGATAACTCTACAGCCCCTGTGAAATTCTGTTCTTGGCTGGTTACCTTTACGTTTAGTCTCATCCATGATTCATATTTGACGATACCACTTAAAGGTATCTCGAATTGTATGTCTATGTTGCTCTCTGCCATAGCTGGGCGTATCGAAAAGCTAAGCCATGTGATGACAAAGATTAACACCCATTTCCATCTCATGCTTGTTCCTCCGCTCATTTTCGTGACGCCAAAGAGATAACCAGTTGTTGCAGTTGATCATGACGTGAGATAAGCAGTAAGTGCTTACCTTTGTTTGCCCAGTTTCCTTTGATCAGTTCATCAGATGACTGGTTTCGCAATGGTAGCTCGCGTGTCACAAAAGGCTCTACACCCACGTTTACTTCCATCAGCGTCCCATTTGGGTGTGTATAGGTCAATCTCGTATCCGAGCTCCACGATGCCCACTGTCCCACTGCAAGCGAGGCAACTTTCCCCGTCCGCATTTCCATCAGCTGTACTTCACCGGCTTTATTGAAGGCAAGCAATCTTCCATCTGGTGACCATTCAGGCTGAGAGCCTTCTACAAGCTTCCATTCTTGGAAAGATACTGTGCTACTCACCCAAATTTCTTCGACGCCATTTTTGGAGCGGGTAAAGGCAAGCGAATCATCATGTTCAGACCAACTTGGTGAAGAATACAAGACCCCTTCTTCTTCCTTCAGCAATCGGCTGCTTCCCATGCTGTAAGACGTCGGCATCTCCACAATCCATATCCGCGATAATTTTTTATCCTGCTCGACGACAGCAATTTGCTTCCCAGAATTAGACCACGCTACCCCCATGTATTTGCCTTCGGTTGGTGGCAGTTTGATCGTGACGGGCTTTAATTCCTCATCGATTGGAATGGTTTTCAGCTCTGTATTGTTATTGATATAAGCTAACTGAGCGGCTTTGCGATCAATATCAACAAGCTCCACGGCTGCTTGTGCTGGCAACTTAAGTAATTCATGCTCTCGAACGGCAAGAGAGGTATTGTTCCACCATACAAATCCTCCTATGGCAAGGGCGAGAGCAACAGCAGCGATTCCGCTCCAAACCAACCTCCCCCATTTTTTGGGTGCGGCTTTTGGAGCTTTTGCCTGTTTGGCTTCGAGTTCTCTCATTTTCTGGAGCAATTGTTTTTTGAGGTCTGATTTTAGCTGATAATTGACAGGAACCGATCCGCGCATCTGCTTCAAATGGGCTAGGAGTTGGGTTACGGTCTGATCATCCGATTGATGATCCTGGGGGTGCTTCTCCTCTTCTCTCATTCGGAGTCCCCCCTCTCATACATCTTCTGAAGTTTTTGTAATCCTCGATAAGAGATCATTTTGATACTCGATTCTGTTTTGCCAAGCACCTCAGCTACCTGACTGATTTTGAGGTCAGCAAAGTACCGGAGCATCAACACGTCTCGTTGATCCTGAGACAACAAGTCCAGACGATCACGAAGCAGACGAATCTCTTCATTCGTCAGCGCCTGCCGTTCCGGCTGCCATGTGTCGTCCGGTTCTGCTCCTAGAAAATCTTCCTGGTCAACCGGTAACTCCCTGTTTTTCCGCATAAAATCCACATATGTATTGTGAGCAATACGAAAAATCCATGATGCGAAAGGACTTGTTCTGCTATATTGCTCGAATTTTTCTAGCGCTTTTAAAAAGACCACGGTGGTCAAATCATCGGCATCCCACGTACTTTGAACCCGGCATCGTAAATACCGGTTGACGCGATCAAAATATTCGTCATACAGTTCCGTAAATGGACGAGATTCATAATAATCTCCGGATGATGGCCCCGACGGTTGCTTCATAGCCATTCCCATTTGCGTTTTCCTCGGTTTCTTCCAGACTGAAGCATGCTCTCAGAATGGACTTTCTCCACTGCATTCTGAGACTACTCTAACTAAGTATTACGTATTACTTAGGAAGAAAGTTTCATAATGCGGCAAAGTTTTTTGAATTATTTCCCTAATGCGGCATCTAATGCTAACTGAATGTCTTGAACAGCCTCGATTCCGACCGATAACCTTACCAGTCCCATCGTGATTCCCGTTTCCTTGCGCTGCTGTTCAGAAAAAGCACGGTGGGATGTCGTAACAGGATGAGATACACTCGTCTCCACACCTGCAAGGGACGGAGCCAACTTGATCCAGTCAAGCGCCCGGTAAAAGTCGTAAATCTTCGTCTCGTTTGCCAGAACAAAGGATACCATTGCCCCCTGTTTTTGCCGTGTAAAAAAGAAGGTATCCGTAGGACTTGGATAATACACTTGTCCAACTGCAGAATGATCACGAAGAAACGCAGCGATCTGGCTGGCATTATCGCATTGACGCTCCATTCTCACTGCCAATGTTTTCAAACCACGTGATGTCAGCCAGGCCTCAAAAGGACTGAGCGATGATCCGTAATTGGATACAATCTCTGTGGCACGCTTGATTATCGCCTGTGATCCAACCAGAACACCTGACGTCACATCGCTATGTCCACCTATGTATTTGGTTCCACTATGTACCACAAGATCTGCCCCGAATGAAATGGGTTGTACCAAATACGGAGTTGCAAACGTATTATCCACCATGACCGTTAAGCCAAGACTCTTTGCTTCCTTGATCCAGTAAGGCAGATCCACAACAGTCAATAGCGGATTGGTGATGGTCTCCACGAAAAACAGCCGCGTAGTGGGGCGAACATGATCAGCAAGCTGTGTCATTTGACCAAGCTGGATGCATTCAAGCTCGATTCCAAACCGCGACAGCTCCTTGTGCAGTAGCGCATAGGTACCGCCATAAATTTCATGGGATGCCAGCACGTGATCCCCAGGAGAAAGAACGGCAAGTAAACCCGCCATGATCGCTCCCATACCGGAGGCAGCACTGACACCTGCTTCTGCGCCTTCTAAAACAGCGATTGCATGCGCCAGCTCAGCTTGGTTGGGATTGCCATTTCGGGTGTACAAGTATTCTCCCTCGCCGACGTAGTACTGTTCTACTTCTTCCAAGCCTTCGTAGGCAAAGACAGAGGTTTGATAAATCGGTGTAGTTTTGCTCTTTACTCCCTGCAAAGGGTCATGTCCAATATGTACCGTTTTGGTCTCAAATCGTTCTGCCACATTGATCACCCTTTTCTCCCAATCATACCACGCGTGATTGGAAAGGAAACTAGCGGATTGGCAAAAGCTCGACTATTTGTGTTATAATTCGAAACCGAACCACCCAACAGTACGAAAAAAAGGAAGGTGCATAAGATGAGAAAGATGATGACAACTCTGTTCACATGTCTGACGGCAATCGCCTTGGTTACGGGTTGTTCTACAGGAAGCAATGAAGCCGCTCCTAATCAGCCGACTACGCCAGCAGAGAAACCAGCATCCAAAGAGCCAGCTAACCCACCGGGTCCAACCGGAGAGAAGAAATACGAGAAGGCTCCGGCTATGCAGATTGACAAAGCAAAGGACTATCAAGCAACAATCTCTACTTCCATGGGAGACATTAAAATTGATCTGTTCGAAAAGGATGCACCAATTGCTGTCAATAACTTCGTTTTCCTCGCAAAGGACAAGTACTATGACGGCATCACGTTCCACCGCGTCATGAAAGACTTCATGATCCAAACAGGTGATCCATTGGGTAATGGCATGGGTGGCCCTGGCTACACGTTTGAAGACGAATTGAAAAATGGTCATAAATATGAACCAGGCGTGGTCGCCATGGCGAATTCCGGTAAAAACACGAATGGTAGCCAATTCTTCATTGGTTCTGGTCCTGACGTGACAGGATTGGACAACTCTCCGAATTACACGATTTTCGGAAAAGTTACGGGTGGCATGGATGTCGTTCAAAAAATTGCCGGAACAAAAGTAAAGAAACACCCACAAACCGGTGAACCAAGTATTCCTGAGCAAACGATTACCATTAAATCCATTACGATAACGGAAAAATAAGAGTAATCAAACTGAACACGAAAGCCACTTTCTCAACAGGAAAGTGGTTTTTTTATGGATGAAACATCCGTTAATGAAAGCATTTTCATAAAACACATTGTTTTGTAAATAGTTCTATGGAACCAATTCCCTCTTGAACCATTCCGATAAGATCGATAGACTTGCAAAAGACCTGATTCGCTTCCGCAATCAAAACGCAAAAAGCGAAAAGGAGTGGTTCACACCATGTTGACACGAGAAGCGCCAACGCGCTTTTTCTTCTTTTTGAACAGTTTTGGCTTGATGCTGTTATGCTTATTTGTTACACCGACAAGTGCAATGGCACCACAACCAGTACAAATCCTCCCTGTTCTCGGTCATGCACATGCGCCATCGGAACAAGTTTCGAAGAAGGAAAAGAAACCAAACGCATCTGCTACAGCGGTAAAACGCGAGTCTGTGCAGGTTAGTCGTGATAGTCGCCCAAAAGTGATTCGCAATGGAAAAGTGAAGATTTCGAAGAGGGATATGGAACTGCTCGCCCGGTTAGTGTATGCGGAAGGCCGGGGAGAACCGTATGAGGGACAGGTAGCGATTGCTGCCGTTGTATTGAATCGGGTTGCTTCAGATGAATTTCCAAATACGGTACGGGAGGTTATTTATGCTCCCAATGCGTTTTCGCCTGTCCATGACGGCAATTTGACACATAAATCAAATGAAAGTACGAGAAAAGCGGTCCAGGACGCGGTGAATGGAAAGGATCCGAGCAATGGTTCCCTCTACTTCTTCAATCCGGATACGGCTACATCCAAGTGGATTTGGTCACGTCCTGTAACAGTTGAGATCGGTAACCATCGTTTTGCTCGTTAACGCGCTACTTACAGAAAAAAGATTTAATAATACTTTATTTTTATTTTATTGATGTTTTACTTTTGCTTGCTATGTTGTAGGTGTAAGCACTTTTTCAACGCATTGAGAAAAAGTTCGATTATCTTCTTTGGATGACTTTTTAACGTAAGCATGTTTAGATCGATCGTTCAATCTGAGTATGCCTACGCTAATAGCTTTGATTGATTGACTGTTTTGGGTGAGAGCAAACCAGTCATAGAACAATCAGTCGTTCTTTTTCTCAATCGCCCCCAATAATTAGGCATTCCCATCTGGGAATGCCCCTTTTTTTTATTAAAACCCGTATATAGACATACCACCATCAACCGAAATCGTTTGACCCGATATGTATGAAGCTGCATCAGAAGACAAGAAAATCGCAGGTCCTATCAAATCCTCGACATCCCCGATTCGGCCACTCGGTGTTCGCTGCAACACCTCTTGGACAAACGCTTCGTCGCTCAGCAAGCCCTCCGTTAATGGCGTACGGAAATACCACGGCGCGATTGCATTTACGTTGACACCAAACTTGCTCCATTCTAATGCCAGCACCCGCGTCATTTGGATGAGACCAGCTTTGCTGGCACCATAGGCGACACCCGTGCGAAGTGCTACTACACCTGCGACCGAAGCGATATTAACGATTCTTCCATAGCGCTGCTCACACATGATTTTGCCAGCAGCTTGACTCATGAAAAACGCTGCTTTCAAATTCAAATCCACTACCCTATCCCACTCTTCTTCCGTTACCTCATGAGCTTTTTTGCGGATATTCATTCCAGCATTGTTGATCAGAATATGAACACCCCCTAGCCCTTCGACTACCTGCTTCACAACGCTGTCCGTTGCATCAGGCTCAGTCAAGTCAGCCTCGACCGGAAAAGCCACTCCGCCTTTTGCTTCAATCTCCGCTACCACCTCTTGCAAATCAGAAGCTGTTCGCGAGACTACCGCAACTTCTGCACCTGCTTCTGCGATTCCCAACGCAAGTGCCTTCCCAATTCCTCTTCCAGCACCTGTAATGATTGCTTTCTTTCCATGCAAATCAAAACGTGTCATTTTCGAAACGACTCCCCTTTCGTTACCTTAGAGGATTCTGCATCCATCGCCTTTTCCCTTGTCTTTTGCTACAATATACCTGTATGGAAAGGGGGCAGTCCGTTGCGTTTGTACAGTCAGATGACACTCGCCGAGCTGCAGGAGGAAATGGAGCGCCTGCACGTAGAAGCGAAAGAAAAAAAGAAGCTTGGTGATCACTCACAGCTTGCGATCATTACACAAAAGTACTTTATGGCGAAATCGTACTATTTAGGAACGGGTGAGTTCCGAATTGGCAGCAAATACAGCGTGCCTGATTACGATCAGCCGTTTACCATCGATTATTTCAACGGCGTCTTTGCTTGGGGACGTTTCCCTGATTCGGACGAACAGACAGGTTTTCCAGTAGGTATGCTGGAACTGTGGTTCGACTAGTAAAAAGAGATCGGCACTCGCACTCTTGTGCATGCCGATCTCTTTTTTCTTGCCCGGGCACATGCCGCAGCAGCATGGATATACTAAGAAAAACGAAAGTGAGCCAACCCGCATATGGACTGGATTTCTATCATCCTCCTGGTACTACTGGCGCTCGGTGTCATCGGCAACAACGCAACCGTATCCATTGCAGTTGCGATCCTTCTCTTAATGAGGCTCTTGTCGTTGGACCGATATTTCCCGCTGCTCGAGCAGCATGGCCTACAGCTCGGGATCATTATACTGACGATTGGCATCATGACTCCGCTCGCAAGCGGCAAAATCAATCCTTCGTCTATCTTGGAGATTTTTACGAATTGGCATTCGTTACTGGCCGTCGCCGTCGGTATGTTTGTGGCTTACCTAGCGGGAAAAGGAACAGTCTTGATGACCCAAAATCCATTGATCGTTACTGGATTGCTGCTAGGTACGATCGCTGGTGTCACTTTTTTCCGCGGTGTTGCAGTCGGTCCCTTAATTGCAGCAGGGATTCTCGCCTTTATTTTGCAATTTCTCCCGAAGTGATTAGCTCCAGCGCTCTTTAAGTTGAAGGCCATAGGCCAAAATTTGCTGTGGCGTAACCATGCGGAAGCCTTGCTGCGCACGATAATCAATCGTAAGCAGGTCAGACCCGATATAAGCAATGGTTTCGCGATCTATCAGAAACGTCAAAGAATCGACCTGGTAGACTTCATCTTCTGGCCCTTGCGTATCCCACCACAACGCATACTCTACATTCATACCGCATCCACCGACTAGCTCACCGTTGATCCGAATGGGCTTTTCTGTACTGGCCATGCGTTCTACTGCCTCTTTTGTCACTTTTACTATCATGTTTGGTGCCACCCTTCTCATGATTTTCCAGCATACTGGATGCATCATCTCTTACATGATAGCATACAATGCTTGAAAGGCAGCAGAAAGGACGATCACCTATGAACATCTACGAACAAGATGGGATTTTTGTCGCTGAAACGGAGTTCCAATCGGAGCACGTTGTCATTTTTGCGAATACGTGGGAGGAAGCCAAGGAAAAACTACTCGTTCGGCTTCTCGTACTAGAAATGATTGGTTGAGTAAAAAGCGGGTCGCCCAGTGGACCTGCTTTTTCAATGTGAAAACAACAAGGAGCTACCCATAACCATGAAAGATCCGACAGCAACGAAAATTGACGAGCAGCACCTGATCGCTCAAATCAGACAAGCAACAACCAAAGCCAATCGCAACAATGTCACCCGCACACAAGCATACCTCGCCTTCTATCTTGAGCATCAAGAGGTTCACTGGGCGTTATTGGCCCATCTGGTCTCACGAAATGGCGGGTGGAACATGACCGACTTAAAAGGAGAATGGCTACCGCTTATCATGGATGCACAGGCAATCGAGCCGTTTTTTTGGTTTTTGGAAAGATGTAACTGGCTGATTTTTCACGATGCCTATGCGCAATTACTACTGTATGCGGAGATGAAACGAACGGGGACAGATTTAACAAAGCTTTTGGAGCCACTTGGTGTTTCAGTCTTTATGCAATCGTATTGGCAAGAGTTCCTCACATCCAAAGACAGTGCGCGCATTACACATGCACTCATCGTCAACGAACAGCAATATATCGAACAACGTGTCGTACAGAAGCCGTTTACACTGAATCGTATATTCGCTTCGTTTGCTTTCGTCGCCCAATCTGCTCTCTCGATGAATCAAGTGCTCATTCCTTATAAAGCGCATCCTACTGATCGCCGACTGAGCTTGATCGGGTTGAATGTTCATCATTTTCCCGACGTCAGAAACCGCATTCAGGTCGGAAAAACGTTGTATCAGCAATTGTTTGAAGATCCTTTTCGCTTTGAAAAAATGGTATCCTATTGCTCTCGTATTCCTCATACAGGCTCGCGAGCAGATTATTGGCCGCATTTGTTCACACCTCATCATACTCCTTCCACCACAAAAGATGAGTACCAACTACGATTGGATGGACATGAGCTGCTAGAAGGAAGTCCGAAGATATACAGCCCACGTCTTCAAGATGCATGGGCTGATTATGGACACGATCCGGCAGATGGGGTAGATTGGTTTCGAGATGAAAAATGGCACAAGGTCGTGAAAGAACCTGCTTCACTGCCTGCCATCGACAGTGATTCTTATGTGCGTTCCTTGCAATGGATCGAATACGGAGTCAAACTCGTCTCAGCAATCACGTAGCTTGGAGAGGAGATCAGCCCCATGGAAAAATGGATGCAAGAAATGGCGTTGAATCAAACAAGTTTTTTGCTATCCTGCCAATTGCCGAGCGGCACCTTTCGCCTCAGCCCTAAACGTGATCAAATCAATCCGTACTTTACTAACCTCGGAATCATTTCCCTCATCCGCATGAAAGAGGTAGAGGCTGTTCGAGGCCATCTCGATTGGTATTTGCGAAACCTGAATGCGGACGGCTATATCAATGATTTTCGTCTTGAACAAGGCAGAGAAATCGATACCGGCACAAATGATAGCGAAGATAGCTACCACACTACTTATTTCAGCCTGCTTGCGGAATGGATACGAGCAACCGGACGTATGGACTGGCTCCATGCCAACCACGCTAAACTCTTGTCCCTTCTCCAAGCAGTTGCCCGCCTTCAACAGAAGGACGGTCTGACCTGGGCGAAGCATACGTATCGAGTCAAATATTTGATGGACAATTGCGAGGTGGCTAAGGGGCTGGCAGATGCTTCGTATTTATTTTCGTTGATCGGAAATGTAGAGGCTGCCGAGGAAGCGGCTGCACGCGCCAAAGCCTGCGTGCTCGGCATCAATGGGATGTACAGTCGGATTCGCAAGTCGTATGCAATGTATGATCGTACGTACCCCGGCTGGCGAAAATGGTATCCGGACGTCACTTCCCAAGCATTTCCTATCGTCTACAGCTTGACTGATGCCAATACCGCCTCGCTGCTCTACCAGAGGATCACAGACGCGTTCCCGCATTTTGATACGTTTCAGACTGGTGATTTATACCCTTGGATGACGATGGGGGTATGCGCGCAGTTAATGGGTGATAAAACACGGGTGAAGACCATGCTCGTAACGGCCACAGACTTGTACATACACGGTCCCAGGTACCCGTACTGGCTGATTCAAGATGCCGGACGCTATATTGAGTTACTACTGGAAGTGGATTCATGAGGATCAGATAAGAGCTGCTTCACCCAACGATAGCAACGCTCAAGTTGTTCATCTGTCACTTGGTCGGAACGATGCTCGAACATGATCTTTACGTGCGGGTTTTCCTTCCGGATGATTGTCAGGTAGTCCTCAATCGGAGCCCACCCTGCTTCCGGTTTACATTCAGGAAGAACGGGAAAGTGAACGAATTCAACCTTATCAGCGGTTACCTTCATACTCTTCAAATGAATGCTCCACGCATACTTCGCATACTTTTGGATGACATGACGCGCATCGAAAAACGGGTCGATTTTTTCTTGCAGGAATAATCGACCGGTATCGAGACAGAGCTTGATCGTTGGATATTTCTGCAGCAAGCATTCTAAAAATTCAGTCTCATACACATATCGGTTGAGTGCATCGAATTCAAGGACTGGCGTGAAGTGAAACTCCTTGCCTTTCTCAGCCAACCACGCAAACAGCTGCTCACTGCGATATCGAAACTCTGCTTCTGTGTAGACATGCTCCCATACATAGTCTCGCGAATCATAAAAGCGCCATTCACTCCAGTCGACGCGATTATCCAAAATGACAGGCTTCGGATACCTCCATATTGACCAATCATGAAATTTTTCATTCGAGGGTTTCCTCCTATTTTCCTACGGTATAGAAAACGCGGGAAACCTCTCCCCGCGCTTGCTCTACTTTCTTTCAATTTTCGTACCCGAGTCGTGCGTCACCACGAGAAATGGGGTCAATTCCCCTTCCTCCCAATAAAAGGGCAAGACAGAAATCGGCACTTGCCCTTTCGATGCAAAATCATAAGTGAGACGCGCTAACAGGTGGGCTCCAGCTTCTCCTGCCATATCCGCCACAATCAGCACATCCTGATGCGGAATCGCGACACCAAGCGAGTCTCCTTGCTTTTTCTGATCCATCTCCTCCAGAAATGAATCAAGCAAAATTCGACTTGCCGCGTATCCATCTGTCGGACTAATAAAATGGATGCGCTGACCTCCTACCTCTTGTGACTTTATTGAAAAGGGAAGCTTTCGCAAGTTTTCCATCGCGTAGGAATGAAGCTGCTCGCTCGTCCAGCCTGCTTCCTGCAACATCCGCTTCTCTATCAATGCGTATCCTTCCCCTTGATCTAGAGCGTACAGTACGTACGTATCGGCCGTATGCTCCTTCACCACCCAACGCTCCGGGTACTTGCTGATCATGGAGGCATGACGCAATACCGGATAAATGTTATGCTCTTGGCCGCTTACTCTTCGTTGTCGATCCAACTCCATCCCTCTCTTCCCTTCGTTCATTACCAAGGTGGACTATCGTCGTCCTCCGTCGGCGTGCTCACTGGGGTATACGCAACGTTTTGGCTTCGCTCTTCGATTTCTTTCACGATGTCTGCCAATGCCTTAGGCTTTAAAAACTCAACAGGGGACATGCCACGCTCGAACTGTAGCTGCTCGCCTTCTAATAACACCAAATAACGCCCGTTTACTTTAGCGATATGCAGGCTGGTACCGTAATCTGCCAATAATGTGCGGATCTGCATATGATCCAGCTTGAACTTCAGCTCGACCTCTGGTTGGCGATCCGTAATGATTTGCATCGCTTCCATTACGGTCTCATGCTCCCATTTTTCTGCGAGCTCCCGCTTCGGACTTGCCGCAATGAGTTCAATCGATTCCTCTTCCCGTATCCGCTCTTCAGACTCTTCGGGATACGTATATTCGATGTGCTGTCTCGCCAATGAAATGACTTCTTCAGAGACGATCTGCGTCATCGTTTGCGGATACTCGATAAAACGCAGAAATTCCTCGAAATACCGCGCGTGGGAGAACTGATGGATCTTCACATGATACGGGTCATTCATCCCAGATTCGATCATGTACGGATACATCAGTGATTTCATGTTTTTGGCATTGATCGCCATGCGTACATTCGATATAAGGCTCTTCTCATCTGTGATGACCGCTGTTTTTTGTTCGAAATCGCATTTTAAAATAAAGACATAGCGCTCATCAATAAGCTCTAGCCTCGTCCGCACCACAATCATGACCCCGCCTCTCACCTGAGAGGTTCGCAAATACGACTGAATCAACTCCTGACAGGGCTCCTTGCTCTCCCCTGGCGTTTCTGCTGCCAACAATCGATTCAAGAGGGCATAGTTGGGGTTCGAGTCCAATGGATGTCCTGGCTCCAGCACAAATTGACCCAGTTTTGTCGGCGTGCCTTCTGTCCTCGGATTCATCTCGACTTTTCTTTTCGCAATCCGGGCGAATTCCCCATCGAGAAAATCTTTCAACTCGCTTCTCAGATATTCATCATGGCCCAAATAGCGCGTCATCCGCACTTGTTTTATGCCATCCTCTTCTTCAGGCTGTTCCATTAGATAAAAGGATAACCAGTCAATTGTAAAATTCATACCCTTCGCTCCTGTCTGCATGTAACGAACTGATTATAGCAAACCTATTGAAAAAAAGGTCAGCTTTTTCAAATCATGATAAGATGAAGGGAGGAGGGGAAAATCAGACAATGTGGACTCGTATGAAGTCATGGTGGAACGAAACGATACGCGATAAACCATATCAGCCCGGCCACTTGGCAGGACAGTATAAAATAACAAAAGTACTAGGGATGGGAAGCTACGGGATCGCATATCTCGCTACTCACAACCCTACAGGTAATCAGGTCGTGCTGAAACAAGTGAAACCAAGCCTGCGTCATACGCCAAAAGGAGAAGCCATGCAAGCGTATGAAAAAAAGGTGCTGATGTCCCTCTCGCATCCGCAAATCCCCCGCTGTCTGGATTCTTTCACTTATCGGCAAGACTCGTTTATGGTCATGACTTATATAGCAGGCCCGACACTCGAAGACATGTTGTTTGATCAAAACATCGTGGCGGATGAGCAAAAATGCGCCAAATGGATCCGCCAAATCGGGGAACTCGTGGCCTACCTCCATGAGCAAAATGTGATTCACCGCGACGTACGCATCCCCAACGTCATCTGGAAAGAGGACAAGCCGTACCTGATTGATTTTGGCCTCGCTCGGTTCATTGGTGATCGCCCGACTTACACGGCTGATGCCCTTTCCGCCTACCCGTCTGAAAAACAATTGAAGCGAGAAGTTGCTCCATCCAGTGATTTGTACGCATTGGGACATTTCTTTTTATTCTTGCTCTATTCCGGGTACGAATCGGAACCGGACGCACCTGAAAAAAGCTGGGAAGAAGAGCTCACTTTATCCCCTTCCATTCACATGATGATACGGCGCTTGTTACAAATGGACGCCCCTTATGAAAGCGTACATGATTGGCTAATGGAGCTGGACCGCTATTTGATCCACTACCAAGAAAAAAGAGCAGGGCATCCGTAGACTCCACGGATTCTCCCTGCTCTTCTTCGTCATTCATTCTGCAATCGGCTCTTGTTTCGCCTGTTCCATCTTTTCCTTCAGTTCCCCTGCTTCCTGGCGCAGCACTTGCCGTTCGTGTTTCGTCAGAACTTCTCCACCAACTGTGCCATTTACCAGCAAATCCTCTTCATATAACCGATCTTTGCGCATGGAAACCTCCTGCAGACAAGTTGTGTACTTCTTGTCCTACTTTGTTCCAAAGCTGCCCTTCTTATGTGCACGATTTTGATTCCGTTTTGCAGGGCTCGCATTTTTGGCTAGAGCGCCTGACCTTTGTGCTGGCTCGGGCTTTCGTACAGGCCGCGGATCTTCGAGTGCTCCGTGCGCCATGAATTTTTCAGCAATAGGCAAGCCTGTTTGCTTGGAAAATTTTTGGATGATGAACCGTTCCTGTGCCGTAATGATCGAAAATACCAGTCCGGCACGCCCCATACGCCCAGTTCGGCCACTGCGATGAATGTACGTGTCAGCATCCGATGCAGGATCGTAATGAACAATACATTCCACACCTGGAATATCAATACCACGTGCCGATACATCTGTCGTAATCAACACAGGAAATGCTCCATCCCGGAATTGTTGCAGGGTGCGGGCACGATCTTCTTTCGTAGCATCACGGTGCAGGAGTCTGCACGGCAAATGGTGGTAGTTGAGCTTCGAGACAATCTCGTCCACTTTTTCGATTTGATTGACAAAAACAATCGAGGAGCGTACATTCACGAGGCGCAACAAACGACGAAGCGTGTCCACCTTTTTGCGTGGATCGGTGACCAAATACATATGTGCTACTCCTGCGGCTCCTTCTGGTGCTGCTGCACGAATAACAGCTGCATCTTTTGTAAAAATTTCAGCCGTATGCACGACTTCCTCTGCGATTGTCGCTGAGAATAACAGACGTTGTGTATCACGCAGTGTTTTTTTCATGACCTCTTGAACTGGCTTGCCGAAGCCCGCATCCAGCATCCGGTCTGCCTCGTCGACAACAACCGTCTTCACTTCATGGACCTTTAGCTTGCGTTGCTCAATCAGTTCCAACAGTCTTCCTGGTGTCGCTACGATCAATACAGGCTTCTTCTTCAGCCTCTCGATTTGGCGTTTCACATCGACACCGCCAATAATGGACATCACGGCCGTGTCCTTCCCTGGCAGAAGGCTTTCTGCTTCCCGCGCGATCTGAACAACGAGCTCATGCGTCGGTGCAAGTACAATAGCCTGTACATCTTTTTGCTCCATATTGATTTTCGATAAAATCGGCAATAGATACGCAAACGTTTTGCCTGTCCCTGTCGGTGATTCAATCAAGGCATCTCGACCAGCCATAATCAACGGGATGGCTTCACTTTGTACAGGTGTCGGTGTTTCCATTTTTCGCTCTCGCAATATAGTCAACAGCGGTGCGCTAATTTGTAAATCTGCAAACGTGGTGCTCACAAAAACCCTCCTGGCATAAATTCGTGCATTGGGTAAGCTTACCACACTTTGCAGGTAGAAAACAGAGGTAAGCAAGTCCTCATGAGGTAAGGTCCATCAGAGATAGATAAAAACAGGCGAAATCCGCATTGGACTTCGCCTGACCTTCCTTCTACCCGTTATTGGAATCGAAACGGGTTTCCTGCTTCTCACCCTGGTCTTGACGGTCCCGGCTGGTGGTTTGGTTACGTGTCCCTTTTGGACTTTCCATGTACTCCTCTACTTCCTTTTGAAACGCCTCATCATAGTCACGCACACCTATCACCTCCTGTCCTTTATTTTGACCAGGGTGATCACATATTATTTTCTGAAACCTTTTGCTCCCTCATGCGTCTTCTCCTATAGGAATGATAACCCAAGTACAATTTGTCAAATGGATGTGAATATGGAATGGAGACGTTATCGCGCACTCGCACTCGCACACGGAAGCGAGCCAAGCGCAAAAGACCATGGCGTTGGGTCAAGAAATGGATGCTCGGCACTGCCTTAACCTGTACAACCTTAGCACTGCTGGGAATTATTTTTTTATTCGGAACGAAAAACGGAGTAGAATTACGCGAGTGGGCGGCAGGCACTTTGCTGACAACACAGCACGATTACTGGGCCCCCTATACATTTTTACCTGATGAAAAACTGAAAGAACTAAAGCAGCAAATTACACATCCGACCGTTATCAATTCCGAAGGCGCAGGTACAGTCACGGCAGGACCTGCTGTTCCGACGAAATCGAATCTGGTAACCGTCACACTTCCGGAGAAACCAAAGGAGCTAATCGAGATCGAGGAAATTGATGTCTCGAAAGGCAGTTATTATTTTAAAGGAAAAATCATGTACATTAGCGACCCGAGCAGAGTACGGCTCGTCGTCACGAATCGCAAGGACCGTGGAGATCTGCTCGATGAGTTCGTGAAAAAAACAGGAGCCATCGGGATTGTCAATGCGAGCGGATTCGCTGACCCAGACGGCTACGGCAAAGGAGCGCGAGCCTACGGCGTCGTCATCCACGACGGAAAGATTTTGCAGGGCTACAACCCGAGAAGCGGAGAAACCGCGTTAGGACTGACCTATGACGGTAAACTGATTACAGGCAGCTACTCGGCTGAACAACTCGTAAAGATGGGCGTGCGTGACGCTGTGAGCTTTCGTCCGCAGTTGATTGTAAACGGGAAAAATATGTTTGAAGGAAAGCCTGCCAAAAGCTGGGGTATTCAACCGCGTACCGCAATTGGACAAAAAGAAGACGGGACGATCGTATTTGCTGTCATTGACGGACGCCAACCCGGCCATTCCATCGGCGCAAGCATGAACGATATGGCGGAAGTATTGGCTGAGCGCGGCGTAGTTACAGCAATGGCCATGGACGGTGGTTCCAGCTCCATGATGCTGCACAACGGTGAAGCCATCACGAAGACGTCTTCTCCGTATCATCGAGGCCGCTATTTGCCAAATGCGTGGGCTGTTTTTTAGAGAGGGCTGAGAGGATAGAGGAGGTTTAAGACACTTGGACAAATTGTTTCATTATAGTGAAGACCCGGCCATTACGATTTTTCAGCCTCGCGCACATCCCTCCCACCCCACACTTGCTCCGGCTGTATGGGCGATTGATGCAGCAAGAGCGCCGATGTATTATTTACCGCGAGATTGCCCAAGGATTTGCTTTTACAAAAAAGCAGATTCCGAGTCAGCAGACGTCGAGCGCTTTCTTGGGTTGACGAGCGTCAAAATGGTTATGGCTATCGAAAGCAAATGGTACCCCGTGCTTACACAAACTAAGCTATATGAATATGCCTTCTCTCCAGAACCTTTTTATTTCTGGGACGAAGGCGCGGGTTACTATTTGTCAAAGGAAACCGTTACGCCACTAGACGTAAGGCCATTAGGAGACCTCGTACACTGCCTTAGCCAAGCGGATATAGAATTGCGAATTACGCCTTCGCTGTTGCCGCTTCGAGATTCATTGCTACAAAGCAGTCTGCACTTTTCCATGATCCGTATGCGAAATGCGTCGCTCACATAAAAAAACAGGCAGTCTCACCCAATGGTGGCTGCCTGTTTTTGCTTTTACAATTTAATCGGAGTTTTTGCCTGTTCCAAGCTCCATTTCTCAACATCCCACGTCTGTGTAACCCAATCCTCATAAAATTCAGGTTCGTGGCAAACGAGAAGGACGGTCCCTTTGAACTCCTTCAACGAGCGTTTGAGCTCTTCCTTGGCGACGACATCCAAGTGGTTCGTCGGCTCGTCAAATACCAGCCAGTTGCTTTCGCGCTGCAGTAATTTACAGAGACGAACTTTTGCTTGCTCGCCCCCGGACAGAGCGTTCATGTTACGATTGATATGCTCATTTTTCAAGCCACAACGTGCCAGCGCTCCGCGAACTTCATGGTTATTCATGGAAGGGAATTCATTCCATACATCATCGAGTGCAGTAATTGGCTTCGCCTTTACTTCTTGCTCGAAGTAAGCAGGATGGAGGAAATCACCTTTCTCCAGTTTTCCGCCCAGCGGTGGAATCACACCCAGCAACGTTTTCAACAGGGTAGACTTACCGACACCGTTCATGCCGACAATCGCTACTTTTTCACCGCGCTCCAGCTTCACGCTAAGCTTCGGCAGCAATGGATGAGAATATCCGATCTCCAAGTTTTCAGCCTCGATGACAAAACGGCTACTTGCCCGGGATTCTTTAAAGATAAACGAAGGTTTCGCAGCCGTTTCCGGCTTGTCGATGCGATCCATTTTATCAAGCTGCTTTTGACGGCTCTTCGCACGGCCAGTAGTAGACGCACGTGCCTTATTGCGCGCAATAAAGTCTTCCATCTTTGCGATTTCTTCCTGCTGCTTCTCAAATGCGTCAAAGTGCTGACTGCGTTTCATCTCAGACTGTGCCAGAAAGGATTCGTAGTTCCCTGTGTAACGATTCAACTTGGTAAATTCCAAATGATAAATCACATTCACGACTTCGTTCATGAAGGTCGTGTCATGGGAAATCAGCATGAAGGCATAAGGATATTCCTTCAAGTAGTTTTTCAGCCACACGATATGCTCTTCATCCAAGTAGTTCGTCGGCTCATCCAGCAAAAGAACAGTTGGTTGTTCCAGCAGCAATTTTGCCAAAAGAACCTTGGTACGCTGACCACCAGAGAGGGAGGAAACGTCACGGTCCAAACCGATTGCACTCAAACCCAAAGCGTTGGCGATTTCATCTACTTTCGCATCGATCAAATAAAAGCCGCTAGTTTCCAGCTTGTCTTGAATTTCGCCCATGCGCTCCAGCAATTCTTCCAGTTCCTCTGGAGTCGCCTCGGCCATCTTTTCACCAATCGTCATCAGTTCCGCTTCTTGCTCCAACAGCGGCAGGAAAGCATCCTTGAGTACGTCGCGAATCGTTTTGCCAGCTTGCAACTTGGTATGCTGATCCAAATATCCGTATTCGATTTTGGGCATCCATTCAACACGACCATTATCAGGCAAGTTTTGGCCTGTCAAAATCCCCATCATCGTTGATTTTCCAGTACCATTTGCGCCTACGAGTCCTACACGGTCATTCGGTTGCAAACGGAAAGACACATCGCGAAACAAAACACGGTCCCCAAAACCATGGGACAAATTCTCTACAATCAAAACACTCATGCTTTATTCTTCCTCCTGATCTGTTTCCTCTATGAGGCTTACAACAAAATTCTTTCAAAATAAGTGGGAGCGTACCGTGCCACATAAGATTCGCCCGTAAATACCAATTCGTCCAGCCGAACGCGTATATCCTGAAGGTTGACACTTTCCCCGGCGATGTTTAAGATCGCGGCTCGTGTCATTGCCCTCAGCGTATTGACTTCTGCAGCCAGCTTGTCACCGAACAGCTTGCCGCTATGCACAATCTCTGAGCGATGATTGTACGATTTTTTTACAAACTGTGCAATCCGTTCACGCTGCAAGGCGGTTTCTCCAAAATAGTAAGCCATTCGGACACGCAATTTATAGGTAATCTCGCCTTTTTTGCCATCGGGAACGAACAATGATTCCAATGCAATCCACAGATCCAACAGCTGATCCTCGTAGTTTTTCTTCTCCAGCGAAAGCGTATAGCGACGAAAAGCAAGGGACGGCAGCTTCTGTTCGACTAATGAGGTAAAAATGCCCGCAGCTTCATCATCAAATGTGTACTTGTCACCATCAAGTGATCGCTTTAAATACGTAATGCCATACATATTGCCATTGACGGTAATGATGTAAGGAATCGAACAAGTCCCCGTTGTGGAAGCTAGATTCAGCTTACTTTCGATTTCTTCAATCCACACCCGATCATCCGTTACTTTCATCTCTTCGTGATCCCCAACTAAAAATAAACTGCTGGGGTCTACACGCAAATCAAAAGTTCGCTTGTTCTCGTCCATCTCATTGCGCAAGAAACGAGACGCGATCTCATATGGCCTCTTTGCCCCTGATATGAGCGTGTACGAATTAGGCAAATCGATCCGAACGGGCTGTGCTGTTGTTGAATTGAATACGGGGGCGATTAAGACCGGCATAGTTCTCGCTCCTTCCAGACCAGCAGAGCTCGTTTATTGTTTACATAATAAATATTATGTTCTATAAACAGTATCGTGCCATTCTGTAGTTTTGACAACATATCAATTCCTTCTAAATGTGGACATGCTTCCTTATAGAATACCAGCATTTCCTATGATTCGTCATCATGTGTTTACGCCAAACTACGTAAAGAAGGAGTTGATTTTATGGAAAAGGACCATATTCTTGATGAAAATCCGCATCAAACTTACAATAATGTAGCTCAACCGCTGGAACAGACTGGCGAACCACAGCCCGGCTCTAAAAAAGTGAAGCAAGAAAATCATTCGCGCTCCATTCGAACACGAGAAGGGTAATGGATGGCACCCGGCTCTATTGCGGTCGGGTGCCCTGCCCTTCCTTTTTTTTACATCGAAAAAGATTGAATTGTCCCACAAGGATGCACTATGATAAATTTAGTATCCTTGATGGAGGTTAAGTGAAGATGATCACGATTCCACTTCCGGGCAACCATAGCCCTCTTTCCAATTTGATCAGCTACAGTGTTTCCCCGCTGTACGAGATGGCTGCTAGTTTGTATACACTCGCCCAAGAGACACCTCCCGAGCGATTTGCGTATTGGACCGAAGAAAAGTTAGAGCAGTTTGACTCAGCCCGTCTATTAAAAGAATGGAGCTATTTCGTCCCCCTCTTTCGATATGGGATCCCTGACTCATTTGACCCCCTACATACAAAAGGCGTGATGGCTGTCGATGATCAATATGAGTACTTCGTAACACTTCCCACCGATCATTTTGTGCGAAGTATGAAACCGATCTTGGAGGAGTGGATATTGCATCACGATGCTCCTATGATTGCCTTCGATTTAGAAGAGGATGCCGATTATGTGAAAGGCCGTTTTAGCCTGTTCGTTTCATCTTATTGGCAGTTATTTTTTGAGGCGAATTGGGAGGCGATTGCTCCAAAATTTGTTCGTGAAGCAGAACGGATTTATTACTCTTTACAAGGAATCGAATCCCTTACCACCTATTTGCAATCCATTTCTCCCGCCATTACCTATGACACAGCAACTCATCAACTTACCTGTCCGAGTAGTGGTCCAAGCTACGATGCGCAGCAACTCATTCTATATCCTAGCTATTATTATGCCCAAGAACCCACGCTTACGAAAAAAGGCTGGAATGCCCATTTGCTTTATTCCATCTCGGAAGCACCCACTCAACCAAAAACGCCCTCATGAAGGGCGTTTTTCATGTTGCATATGTGCGACAATTAATTGATCTAATTGTTGGCTGATTCTCACGATTTCAGGGTCAAGAAAATTGTAACCTGCATCTTTTGCTGCGCGTTCTAGCCTTTGTCGCAAGTCATCAATCATCTTACTCGTAATTTCCATGCTGCAGACCCCCACCTAACGTTGTCTCCCACTATTTTACATTATTTCAGAACAGGTGGAAAGGGGAAGATGTGGAAGAAAAAGCCTTGTACCCGTTTCCGGCACAAGGCTTTTTCCACTTCCTATTTCATGACGTGGATCGGACGACCCAAAGCCAATTCAGCAGCTTCCATTGTTACTTCACCCAGCGTTGGATGTGCATGGATGGTCAGCTCGATATCTTCGAGTGTTGCGCCCATTTCGATCGCCAATCCGATCTCTGCGATGATGTTGGATGCTTCTGGACCAACGATTTGTGCACCCAATACGAGATTCGTTTCTTTTTCTGCAATCAGCTTCACGTAGCCTTCGCCTGCATTTACAGACAGAGCGCGACCGTTTGCTGCGAATGGGAAACGACCTACAACGTAATCGATGCCTTTTTCTTTTGCTTCTTTCTCATTGATTCCTACGCTTGCGATTTCTGGATCGCAGAATACAACCGCTGGAATCGCCTTGTAGTCTACTTCTGCTGGATGGCCAGCAATCGCCTCAGCTGCAACCTTACCTTCGTAGGAAGCTTTGTGAGCCAATGCAGGACCAGCTACGATATCCCCGATCGCGTACACGTTAGGAATGTTCGTGCGACCTTGTTTGTCAACAACGATCAACCCACGGTCAGTTACGTTCATGCCGATATCGCGAATACCGAGTTCATCTGTATTTGGGCGGCGTCCAACAGTAACGAGTACGTATTCCGCCTCGATTTTTTGTTGCTCGCCTTTTACTTCCGCAGTCACGATCACACCGTTTTCTGTTTCTTCCATTCCTTGTGCCAATGCTTTTGTATGGATGGTAACGTCGAGCTTTTTCAGCTTGCGTTCCACCAAACGTGGCATGTCTGGCTCAAATCCTGGCAAGATTTGATCGGAACCTTCCAAAATCGTAACTTTCGTACCAAACTTCGCGAACACAGTGCCAAGCTCGATACCGATGTATCCGCCGCCGATTACCACGAGGCTCTTCGGCAGTTCAGTCAAGGACAGCGCTTCAGTAGAAGACATTACGCGTTTGCCAAACGGGAATGCAGGCAACTCGATTGGACGCGAACCAGTTGCAATGATGCAATGCTGGAAGCGATAACGGTTGACATCATAACCGTGGAATACACGTACTTCATTTTCACTTACGAACAATGCTTCACCAGGGATTACCTGGATTTTGTTGCCTTTGAAGAGGGAGCCTACGCCACCAGTCAGTTGCTTCACGACGCCGCTTTTCCACTCTTGCACTTTGGCAAAATCCACTTTTACATTTTCCATGGTGATACCCATGGATTCTGTATGTTGTGTGTGCTCATATGTGTGTGCAGCGTGGATCATCGCTTTGGAAGGGATGCAACCTACGTTCAGGCACACGCCGCCCAGCTCAGCTTTTTCCACGACAGCTACTGTTTTACCTAGTTGAGCTGCACGAATCGCTGCAACATATCCACCTGGACCGGCACCAATTACGAGTACGTCAACCTCTGTAGTAAATTCACCTACTACCATTGTCTCTTATCCCTCCATGACGAGCAGCGTTGGGTTTTCGAGGAGCTGCTTCACGTAGTTGACGAAACGCTGTGCAGGTTCGCCATCAACCAAGCGGTGGTCAAAGCTCAAGGACAAGTGCAACATTTGACCTACCGCGATTTCTCCATTTTTCACAATCGGCTTTTCGCTAATGCGGCCAACACCCAGAATAGCTACTTCTGGATAGTTAATGATTGGCGTGAAGAACATACCGCCCGCAGAACCGATGTTTGTGATGCTGAAAGTAGAACCTTTCAGCTCGTCAGCAGTCGCTTTGCGGTCGCGTGCTTTCTTCGCCAGCTCGCCGATTTCGCCTCCGATTTGGAAGATAGATTTGCTGTCAGCGGATTTCACAACTGGAACCAGCAAGCCGTCTTCTGTCGAGGTAGCGATACCAATGTGGTAGTACTTTTTAAAGATGATTTCTTGTTTTTCATCGTCGATAGAAGCGTTGAGCTCTGGGAATTTCTTCAGACCAGCTACAACTGCTTTCACGATCATAGGCAGGTAAGTCAGCTTCACACCACGCTCTTCAGCAAGTGGCTTCGCATCTTTGCGCATAGCGACAAGCGCTGTAACATCCACTTCGTCGAAGATCGTTACGTGTGGTGCTGTGTAAGCAGATTTCACCATTGCTTTCGCGATTGCTTTACGCATACCTTTCAGCGGAACGCGCTCTTCCAGCTCGCCAGCTTGAGGTGCGTGGTGAACAGTTGGAGCCGCTGCTGCTTGTGCTACACCTGTAGCTGCTGCTGCAGGAGCCTCAGTTGCTACTGGAGCTGCCACTTGTGCGGTTGGTGCTGCTGCTCCGCCAGATACGAAGCGGTCTACGTCTTCACGTGTGATGCGACCCAATTTGCCTGTACCAGGTACATTAGCCAATTGAACGCCTTTTTCGCGAGCGTATTTGCGAACAGAAGGTGTAGCCAACACATGCTTGCGGTCAATCGGTGCCGCTACTGCTGTTGCAGTTGCTTGTGCCATTGGCGTTTCCAGAGATTGGTTCGCATTTGCGCTCACTTGGGAACCGATGTCGCAACCTGGCTCCATTTTGTCTGCAGCTTGAGGCGCTGGTGCCGCTTCAGCAGCGTGGGAATCGCCATGACCATGGTCTGGCAGGTTCGGAATTTCGCCTTCTACGTCAAACTCGATCAGTGGATCGCCGACTACAGAAACCGTACCCTCGGTTACTTTCAGGTCGATAACTTTCCCTTTAACAGGCGACGGTACTTCTACAACCGCCTTGTCATTTTGTACTTCCATGATGACTTGGTCTTCTTCTACGGAATCTCCGGGCTGTACGTGCCATTTGACGATTTCGCCTTCATGGATACCCTCGCCGAGCTCCGGGAGTCTGAATGTAAAACGACTCACAGTATCTCCTCCTTATAACACTTCGCCATAGTAGTAAGCCTATATTTCCCAAAAGAAGGCGGAAAGCTTTCAACTTTTCCGCCATTATGTCCGTTTCTCAATTAAAAATCGAGGACTTGAGTCAGACCATCTACTACGCGTTTTACGTCAGGCAGCCATACATCTTCTGCTTGTGCAAACGGGTAAACGGTATCTGGTGCTGTAATACGCAGCACTGGTGCTTCGAGGTGCAGGATTGCACGCTCGTTGATTTGCGTGATGATTTCTGCCGCAACACCAGACGTTTTTTGTGCTTCTTGAACTACAATCGCACGATTTGTTTTCTTCACAGAATCCACGATCGTATCGATATCGAGTGGGCTGATGGTGCGCAGGTCGATTACTTCTACTTTTGCTCCACGCGCTTTCTCGATTTCTTCTGCTGCTTTCAGGCTGGTATGCACCATCGCACCATAGGTGATGATGGTAACATCGCTACCTTCTTTAACTACGTTTGCTTTGCCGAGTGGAATCGTGTACTCGCCTTCTGGAACTTCTTGACGGAAGGAACGGTACAGCTTCATGTGCTCGAGGAAAACAACTGGATCGTTGTCGCGAATCGCGGAGATCAACAGTCCTTTTGCATCATATGGGTTGGAAGGGATAACCACTTTCAGACCCGGAGTTTGCATCATCAAGCCTTCCAAAGAGTCAGCATGCAGCTCAGGCGTTTTCACACCGCCACCAAATGGGGAGCGGAATGTAACTGGGCTCGTGAAGCGACCGCCGGAACGGTAACGCATACGAGTAGCTTGAGATGCAATAGCATCGAACGTTTCAAATACGAAACCAAAGAACTGAATTTCTGCTACTGGACGGAAGCCGTTTACGGAAAGACCAACAGCCAAACCGCCGATTCCGGACTCAGCGAGCGGCGTATCGAAAACGCGTTGCTCGCCGAACTCAGCTTGCAGACCTTCTGTTGCACGGAACACCCCGCCGTTGTTACCTACGTCTTCACCGAAGACAAGAACGGTTTCATCGCGCTTCAATTCTACGCGCATTGCATCCGTAATGGCTTGAACCATTGTCATTTGTGCCATGGCTTATTTCGACTCCTTCGCCAGGAATTCTGCCTTTTGCTCTTCGAGTGCAGGCGGCAGTGTCTCAAACATTACATCGATCAGTTCGGAAACCTTCATCTTAGGTGTTTCGTCCGCTTTTTTGATTGCGTCCGCAACAGCTGCTTTCGCTTCTTCGATGACAGCTTCTTCGTCTTTTTCGCTCCACAGGCCTTTTGCCTCGAGGAACTTGCGGAAGCGGATCAGTGGATCGCGCAGTTCCCACTCGCTTTGCTCTTCACCTGTACGGTAACGAGTTGGGTCGTCACCAGCCATGGTGTGAGGACCATAACGGTACGTCATTGCTTCGATCAGAGTCGCACCTTCGCCATTCACGCCGCGCTCTTTTGCTTGTTGAACCGCGTAGTAAACTGCGAGAATATCCATACCGTCAACGCGTTCGCTAGCAATACCAGCTGCAACTGCTTTGACTGCGATATTTTCAGAAGCCGTTTGTTTTTCGAACGGCAGTGAGATTGCATAACCGTTGTTTTGGGAGAAGAAGATAACAGGCAGCTTGTATACCCCTGCAAAGTTCATACCCTCATAGAAGTCACCTTGGGAGGTCGCACCGTCACCAAAGTAGTTGATCGCAACTTTCTTTTCACCGCGCAGCTTGTAACCCATTGCAACACCTGTTGCTTGTGTACATTGAGCTGCGATGATGATTTGAGGCATCAATACGTTTACACCTTCAGGAATTTTGCCACCCTCGATGTGTCCGCGGGAGTACAGGAATGCTTTGTGCATAGGGTAACCATGCCATACCATTTGTGGAATATCACGGTAGCTAGGCAGGACAAAGTCTTCTTTGGAAAGAGCAGCCTCGGAACCGATCATGCTTGCTTCTTGACCAGCTACTGGTGCATAGAAACCAAGGCGGCCTTGGCGGTTCAAGCTGATTGCGCGTTGGTCCCATACACGGGTAAATACCATTTTACGCATCAGTTCACGCAATTCATCATCGGAGAGCTTAGGCATCAAGTCAGGACGAACAACTGTACCATCCGGGGCAAGAATTTGCAGCGGGGCGTTGTTCTCTGTTTGTTCAACAGCAGTGGATACGCTCATCACATTCACCTCGTCACTAGAATAAGGGACTTCCTTTTCCCGAGTTGCCCTTTGTCGCCTTTATCTGAGCATCTGCTCGATGAGCGACGAATGCAATTCGCAGCGGAAGTGACCCTGATAAAAACCAGAAGAAAGTTGCATGGTGCAAGAAAGGGCTTACAGCGCCGTTTGCAACACCCTGTTATAATGCAGATGAAATACCTGTTTAACGTGTTACAGTATTGATATTACAGGGTTTATTTCCTCTCTGTTATCATTTACTATATAAGCTGTATCAGTTTTTTTCAAGGCTTAGTTTTTCATTTGAGCAAACAGGGAGTGTGAATCGATGTCTGACTATGTAAAGCGAACCATAATGAAAGAAGAAGTGCCCAGCATCCACGTGGACACTCCCCGCTCGGTCAAAGTATACCTACCGCCGGGGTACAATGAGCTTCTTTCTTACCCTGTTGTGTATTGTCAGGATGGGAACGACTTTTTTACGATGGGGCGAATCGCAACCATCTCCAATCAATTGATTCTGGAAGAAGGTATCGAACCCTACATCGTCGTCGGTGTCTCAGTCGATCGCAACAAGCGCACGAGCGAGTATTCTCCGTCTGGGTCGAGAAACGCAGCCTATCAGCGTTTTTTCACCGAAGAGCTGATTCCTTACATAGAGGAGCGCTATCCTGTACGCCGTGATCCCGGTTCACGCATACTGGCAGGAGACTCTTTGGGTGGAACCGTTTCTTTGCATCTCGCATTGGAGCACCCCGACCTCTTTCCACAGGTACTCGCGCTGTCCGGGGCTTTTTTCCAAACGACACTCGACCCGCTTTTGAATCAGTCCAGTCTATCTTGGCTGCGAATCTGGATGGTCGTTGGCCTCGATGAGACAGCTGTGGAAACAAGTGCGGGTACCTTCGATTTCGTGCAATGGAATCGCGAGGCAAAACAGATTCTGGAGGACAAGCAAGCAACCTTGTCCTACCGAGAAAAACCAGGGAATCACGTCTGGGGTTTGTGGCAAAAAGAGCTGCCTGACGCCTTGCGTTACTTCTTCCCACCTCCCCGTCTGTAACCATTACGAGCCATTGATTTCTTTGATGTCCTCGTACCCGTAATACCGGCCATCCACCAGGAAAATACCTTGGTGGTTGGCTTTTTCAATTTCGCCCGCAACCTGATTGGCGTCGTTTAGAACGATGTTGACAATCTTGCTCTCGTCCCGTTTCATTTGATTGAGAATGCGTTCTCGCTCTTTAGCCGAGATCATATCCATCCCTCTTTTCCCCTATGTTGGATAGCTATAGTATTTCATTGGCGGGTCTGAATTACACACACAAGTGAGTCAACCGAATGGAACCAAAAAAAAGCCTTGCCGCTCTCCCATTTTCCGGACACGGCAAGACTTTTACACGTCTTTATTTATTGTTCGACGGTTGTATATTTAAAATCTCTACCACCAAACGGGTTGATCAAAAACCCTTTGACTTTGTCATTTTTTATATAGGGTCTTGCGCCATAATACACAGGAGCAATCGGCATTTCCTCCATTAAGATAGTCTCAGCCTCACGCATGATCGCATTACGCTTCGTCGGATCTTTTTCCAAGTAACTCTGGACGATTAGCTCCCGGTATCTGTTGTTTTCCCAAGCAGCGTCATTCGTCCCCACTGTTTTGTCCTTGAAAATTTCCAGGAAATTGATGGGGTCGTTAAAATCAGCACCCCAATTTCGGTAGGCAAACTGATAGTTTTTGGAGCGCTTGTTTTGTAAAAATACTTTTTCCTCCAAGCCACTGATTTTCACATCAACACCTAGACTTCTTTTCCATTGATCCTGAAGAGCTTCCGCCAGCTTTTTCTGACGATCGTCACCTGAACCATATGTGAATGTCACTTCAGGCATCGTCGAAAGCCCCAGCTCCTTCAACCCTTCAGCCAATAACTGCTTGGCTTTGTCTACATCCTCTTGAAAATAGTCATTTCCGCTGAGTTGCATAGAGGGCGGAACCCATGCAAAAGCCGCAGGCACCCCTGTCTGCACGATTCCGTCTACGAGAGGCTGCCGTTGGATCGAATACGAGAAGGCTTGTCGAATCTTTTTATTCGTAAAAGGGGGCATGGTTGTATTAAAGGTGACGGCAACAGTATTCGGATACGGCGCCATTACGACTTTTCCTTCATCCTGCAAAGCGGGGATCACATCGACGGGCAACACATAGGTTGGATGCCCTCCCCAATCCAAATCACCAGAATCAAACAACGCTTGAGCGGTGTTGGTATCGGTAATCATGCTCCAGACGATCTTGTCGAGTTTTACAGCATCTTTGTCATGATACTTCTCGTTTTTCACAAGAACCAATTTGTTTTTATGCTCCCACAGCTCCATTTTGAATGGGCCGTTGCCCACGTAGTTGTCTGGAGACGCTGCCCAGTCCGGATGTGCCTCCAAGGTCTTTTTATGTAAAGGAAACAATGTCGGGAAAGCTGTCAGCTCGTAAAAAAACGGAGCTGGCGAATTGAGCTTGACCTCTAGTGTAAAATCGTCTAGCGCTTTGACCCCTACGTCTTCATGCGATCCTTTCCCTGTGTTGAACTCCTCTGCTCCTTTAATGAAATAAAGCATATAGGCATATTCGGATGCTGTCTTCGGATCGAGATTTCTTTTCCAGGCAAACTCAAAATCATGGGCGGTTACCGAATCTCCGTTGCTCCATAGCGCATTCGTTTTCAATTTGAACGTGTACGTCGTCAAATCCTCGGATACTGTATAGCTGTCGGCAATCGCGTTGGCTATTTTCCCATCCGGTCCATAGCGGGTCAGTCCTTCAAAACAGGCAGTAATGACATCAAAGGAAGTGCCATCGGAAGCAAGTCCGGGATCTGCTGTCGGAGGCTCTCCACCGTCTGCGTTCCAATTCAAGACCATCTCTTTCCCCGTTGGCTGCGTTGGTTGAGATGCCAGATCATTCGGTTTGTTAGGTACAGCCGTTTCACTTGTACTACATCCTGCTAAAACTTGAAGTAGCAAGAAACAGCTGAAAATGAAGCTCATCCTCTTTCTCATCGAGACCATCCCCCTTGATTCCATTCGATTCCATCCACCAGTAAACGTTATCGCTTTATCACACTACCATGATAGCGCAAGTGTAGACGAAACAAATCAGACGGAATGGCGAAAAACAGATCGTGTAGAGACTCTTATTTTGTACAAATTGTCTAACTATTTAGAATCTATTTTTGAGGCAAAGAAAAAAGCCAGCCTTCCCTTCGACTGGCTACAACCCATTGAAACAATTACACCGTTTCCAATAATTGCTCGACTGCTTCCACAACGGTGTTGATATGTTGATCACGAATGTGTCGATGCGTCGTAAAGCGAATGACATACTCGTCAAAATCAACAGCGAGCACTCCTTTTTCCTCCAATCGTTCCAAGAAGGCGACAGCTGTTTGTCCAATCGAGTCCGTATTCACGAGTACGATATTCGTCTCGACTTGCTCGACCTGGAGCGATAGCTGGCGCAAGCCTTTTGCCAATTGCTGTGCCCGTTCATGGTCTTCGGCCAATCGTTCAGTCATTTGAGTCAGAGCGATGATGCCCGGTGCTGCCAAATACCCTGCCTGGCGCAGCCCGCCTCCTAATTTTTTTCTCCACCATCTCGCTTCTTCGATAAACGCACGATCACCAGCCAAAATAGAACCAACTGGAGCACTAAGCCCTTTGGACAAGCAAATCTGAACGGTATCGGCAAAAGCGCTTAGCTCACTGACTGCAACACCTTGGGCCACAGCCGCATTGAAGAGACGGGCACCGTCCAAATGAACGGGAATACTGTATTTTTGTGCGATATCATAGACACTCTTCATTTGCGCGACAGAGATTACCGCCCCGCCAGCGCGATTATGTGTATTTTCGAGACAGATCAATTTTGTGCGAGGAAAATGGATATTGTTGCCCCGAATCGCCCTCTCCACATCCTCTGCACGCAAAGCACCACGTTCGCCAACCAGTGTCCGTGTCTGCACGCCAGCCAATGCCGACATAGCGCCGCCTTCATAGTAAAAAATGTGCGAATCCGCTTCCGCAATGACCTCGTCTCCGTTGACACAATGCGTCAAAACAGCCACTTGATTGCCTTGCGTTCCACTTGTTACGAACAGGGCTGCTTCCTTTCCGAGTATTTCAGCCGCGATCGCTTCCAAACGATTGACAGTTGGGTCCTCCCGGTAAACATCATCACCAACCTCCGCTTCCGCCATTGCTCGAAGCATCTCCTCGGTTGGTTTGGTAATGGTATCGCTGCGCAAATCGATTTTCATAGATGACTCTCCTTCCTCCCTGTTGTCATTCTCTAGACATGTCGTAACACTTTCAACATTGCATCCTGAATTCCCTCTTGCTAAGATGAAGGGGTAACTTACATACAGTTAGGGGATTTGACCTGTGAAACTAAAAATCACGCGTAACGCTGCCAAGCAATTGGCTCCAATCATCGAGCAAGAAGAAGACAAAGAATTGAAACTGCGCGTTTATATCACTCACGCTCACGGTGATCATGCACACTACGGACTCGCTCTGGACAAGCCAACAGAAGAAGATGTTGTGATCTCGACAGACAAAGAGATCGATGTGATCGTGAAAAAGGATGAGCCATTGCTAGATGGCGTCGTCATTGATTACCTCTTCTTGCCGCAAGAAGGTTTTGTTATTACCAACCCTTCTAAAGGTAACACAGGCGACCACTAAGCATGATACAGATAAACCCTCTGCTTTTTACAGGCAGAGGGTTTTCTTTGATAATTCGTTTCTTATTCGTCAGTAGCCATGGTGTACAGCTCTATCGGTAAATCTTTCAGCAACGGTGAAGAAACGCCATCAACCTGCGTCAAAACAAGTCGATGGACCGGACGCGTCATGGCGACATACAATAATTTTGCGTCCCATTCATTATTTTGATAGGCGTCTATATCCAGTAAAATGACCACATCGAACTGCAAGCCTTTCGTTAAAAAAGCAGGCATGACGGTGACGCCACCCGGAAATTGGTTATCCTTGCTGCCTAACAGAGTCAGATCAGCGACCTTGTCTTGCAGGCCTTTATGTGCTTTTTTACTGGCTTGAATGGTTTTCGCTACGATCGCAATCGTTTTGAAGCCTTCCGACTGGTAGGCAGCCACACGCGAAGAGATGTCCTCCCACAGTTGCACTCGTGAACGAGCCTTGACCATGATTGGTTTTTCACCATGCCGCAAAACCGGTTTTGCCAATACCGTCTCTGGCAATTCAATTTGCCGCAACACTTCATTGGCACAGCGCATAATTTCTATTGTCGAACGATAGCTTTGCGACAACGTATAATAGGAAGGAAACAGATGTGCAAAAATCCCCTTCGTCAACTCTTCCCACGCATGAATCCCCCGATAGCTATGAATGCCTTGCGCAATATCTCCCACGATCGTGAGCGAATTTCGCTTGGTTGCCAATGCAATCACGGCTATTTCTAACGCACTCAAGTCTTGTGCCTCATCCACGACCGTATGATCAAAATGCTCCGCTTTATTCATTCCTTCAACAATATGCTGCAAATATAGCAATGGCGCGATATCTTCCGGTTCCAATCTCTCCTCTGCAAACAGCGCAGCACTTGACTGCGTCACATCACGAACAACTTCGTCTGAAATGTCAGCAGGTACGAGCTTGCGCAGCAATTCCTCGTCAGCAATCAACTCGCGATAAGCTGCGAAGATCTCCAGTCTTGGAAACGAAGTCAGGTACGTATCCAGTATTTGCTCCAGCATTTTCTCGAATTTGTACAAGCCTTCTTTGTCCAAATCGACTTTTCGCTCTCGCAAATGGGCAAACAATTGCTTGTTCATTTCTTGTTTCAAATGCTTGCGAAGCGCTTCTACCCGGCGATGATACGGCATATTGGCGAATTGCTCCAGGAAGCACTGACGAATAAAATCACCGGGAATGGAAAAGACTTGCTTCGTTTTGTTGTATAAAAAGCTGAGCTTCTTAAAAGGGATTCTTGTTTCGACGATATGCCGAATGTACTGCTCAAGCGCCTCTCGACAAGCGAGCGATCCTTTGAAGCGAAGCCTGTTGCGCGTCATTTCTTGCTGGCGCTCATCCTGCCCCTCTTCGAAGAACAATTGAAGAGGCTTATCTGGACTCACGATTCTCCATCCTTTTGGCAGCAGAGGCTTCACAAGACGCGCTGCCCAATCTACAAAGGTAGACTGTTGAACGTCATCGACTCCCAGCTCAGGTAAAACCTCGGATATGTAGGTAAGAAACATCCGGTTAGGTGCAAACACCATGAACTTTTTGGACATCATGGAATCCTGGTAGTTATAAATCAAATAGGAGAGTCGGTGCAGCGCGATGGTTGTTTTTCCGCTCCCCGCTACTCCTTGCACAACAATGGGCCGTTCTTTTTCCGCCCGGATAATATCATTTTGCTCGGATTGAATCGTAGCGACGATGTCTTTTAGCCTGCTATCGTTTGCCTGATTCAGATTGGCTGCCAAAAATTCATCAATGAAGCCCTCTTGCAAAAATTCGTCGGGATGCCCCATTTCGCGGTTAATCGTTTCTTTTACCGCTCCATCATAGATGCCGACGATCTTTCCGTCTTCAATCGCAAAATTACGCTTTAATCGAACTTCACCACGTACGATCTCGCGTCCCATCCGGTAAAACGCGTCTTTGCTCTCACCAGAGTAATAAAGACCGGCGATAGGCGCACGCCAATCTACGACGACAGAATCAAATGTATCGCTGCGTACAATTCCTCGTTTTCCTATGTAGACCTGATCCAGCTCGTAGATTTCATCCTTCAAGAAATCCACTCTGCCGAAATAAGGCTTCTCTCGACCCTGATCTTCCAGGTAGCGCAAATCCTTTGCCTTTTTATAGTTCACGACCTGTTTCACATAGTCATCCGTTGCCTCGCGAATATCATTGCGAAGCTGCTCCATTTCTTCGTCGATCGCTGAAATGGTTTCATCCAGCTTTTTTTGTTCCAATTCATAATCACGATGCTGTGTACTCACATTCATTCCCCCTCACATGTATCGTGTCATTGAACGTATCAGGACCATTGCCTAGCCAACCATATTCCAACCGCACAAGAGAGTAGGCCGACTCCCAAACTGAGAAGAGCGTACAAAGTGCCACGCAACAGGTGACCTTCTCCCCAAAAAGAGACCACTTCCAAGGAGAAGCTAGAGAAAGTCGTAAATCCTCCCATGACACCCGTTGCAAATAAGAGATAGAGCGTTGGAGATAAAATGTCGCGTTCTTTCCCCAGCACGAACAAGATGCCGATGATCAAAGATCCACAAACATTGGCGATCCAGGTTCCCCACGGCCATCCCGGCTGATTCGCGAGCAAAGACAATAGGTAGCGAACAAGAGAGCCAACTGCTCCTCCAACCGCCACAGCTATCCACGCCATCGCTTTCCCTCCTTGGCTATCAAAACCGTATGTATGTTACAGAAAAAGACACCCTAGCTTCAAGCGAGGATGTCTGTCGTATCAGTAATTGTTATCTTACTGTTTTGGCTTATTTTCTTCAAGGTCTTCCACATAACGGATGGAGTCCAAATTTGCTTTCAATGAAAGCTTAACGGCGTCAATATACTTTTGGCGCAATGCTTTTTGTTCGAGCTTTTCCTCTTCGGTCAAACCTTCTTCGCGAGATTTTTTGACCAATTCGTTAATGCGTTTAATTTCTGCGTCAGATACCACTGCTGGTTCCTCCCACTCTGTAGTAGTGCCGCTTCATTATACCACATTCGAATGATCCCGCAAGACAGCCGAACACTTATGGGGTATCAGGAAGGATGAGAGTCTGACCCGGATAAATCCTGTTGCTCTCTAAACCGTTCGCATCCTTAATCTCTATTATATAGTCACGAACATCCATATGCTGATTTGTATTGTATTGAACAGCTAATGACCATAGGCTATCTCCGGATTGTACAGTTACCTCTCTACCCTTTGGCTCCTCCATTGGCGAAGAAGCAAACACTAGTTCGGTCAACAAGTAAAAAAAGAGAGTAAATGTAATAAGAAACAAGAGAGCTTGTCCTCTCGTGATACCAAAACGAACACGGCGTTCTTCTTTTTTCTCGAAACGATTACGTACTGTCGATGAATTCATGATAATGGCCCCCTCACAAACATACGTTCTGATCACTTGTAACCTCATAATAAATGAGAACATATGTTCATGTCAACAAATAATCGAACTTATGTTTGTCGAACGCAAGCTCCCATGGTATAATATAGGAAAATATGTTCGAGAAATCAGGGGTGTCTTTCTATGTCAAAATTATCGAGTAGACAACAAGCCATCATCGAGTTCATACGAAAGGAAGTTCGTGATAAAGGATATCCGCCATCTGTACGTGAAATTGGAGAAGCTGTTGGACTAGCTTCCAGCTCAACGGTACATGGGCATTTGGCACGTTTAGAGAAAAAAGGCCTCATTCGTCGAGATCCTACCAAACCTCGTGCCATCGAATTGCTATCAGATGAAGATCGTTTTCAAGACAATTTCGAAGACTCTGTCGTCCGTGTGCCAGTAATCGGAAAAGTAACCGCTGGACAACCGATTACTGCCATTGAGGATGTGGAAGAATACTTCCCGCTTCCAGATAATATCGTGACTTCTGACAAGGTCTATATGCTGCGCGTCTCCGGGAACAGTATGATTGATGCCGGGATTCTCGACGGGGACTACGTAATTGTTCGCCAACAGCACGTAGCGAACAATGGTGACATTGTCGTAGCCATGACAGAAGAAGACGAAGCCACCGTCAAAAGATTTTTCAAAGAAAAGAACCACTTCCGTCTCCAACCGGAAAATGCCACGATGGAACCGATCATTCTGGAACATGTCACCATTCTCGGTAAAGTCATCGGTGTCTATCGACTCATTCACTAGTTTCCACGTAAAAAAGGACAGCCTCGGCTGTCCTTTTCGTTTTCTGTATGTTATCTGGCGATAAAAAACCAGATGATCATCGTAACTTGCAAAATGACTTTTACGACCGCACTGCCCAAAAATCCGATCAGTGAGCCTACGCCCGCTTTCACTGCTCGCTCCATTGACTGCTTCTGTACCATCAGTTCTACCAGAACGACAAATACGAACGGCAAGATCAGCATACCAAACGGTGGGAAAACGAAAATCCCGAGGATAATTCCGACCACAGCCGCAACGGACGACCACTTGGACCCCCCGTACCTTTTCACGAAGTACATGTTCGTCAGTAAGTCAGCACCGTAAAGCAGAATGCTTAGAACGACCATTCCCCACCAAAAGGATGCCGGCAATCCCGCTCCCGGATCTGCAATGAAAAAGTGATAGAGCAAAAAGCCCGCCCACAGCAAGATCGTATCAGGTAAAACGGGTAAAAAAATTCCTGCGATGCTTAGCAAGAACAATAACACAACCACGACCCACAAAAATATTTCCATCCACTACACTCCCTTCATCTAGGTATACGAGTAATGACCGATTTCGTTGCGTACTTATTCACTTTTGTCTAAACTATTTTAAAAGAAAGTAGACATGGAGGTAGTCTCATGAGAAATTGGCATGATCTCTCTTACTTGGGCAGAGGAACGATGCGCCAAAAAGCGGCGTGGGCAGCGATTCAACATACGCACATCATGAAAGTACTATCCGATTACCGCCCAGTGCTTGCCGGAACCATCCCATTGGACATTGATGTCAAGGAAAGCGATCTAGACATTATTTGCGAAAGTCATGATCTGGAACAGTTTGAGCAAGCTGTTCGTACAGCGTTTGGCTGCTTGCCCGGATTTGAAGTGACATACCTGGATGTAAAAAGTATTCCCACGTGCGTTATCTCGTTTTTCACAGCTGACTTTTGGTTTGAATTGTTTGCTCAACCGGTGGCTGTCGAAAAGCAAAATGCCTACCGTCATATGGACATTGAAGCACGATTGTTAGACATAGGAGGCTTGGATGCGTACCAACATATCAGATCTCTGAAGCAAAGCGGCATCAAAACAGAGCCTGCATTTGCTCGATACTTTCATATTCCGGGTAATGATCCCTATGAGGCATTGTTGCAATTGGAGCCGTTAACCGACCAGGAATTACGACAAAGAATTCAGCTCCTGCGAAAGGATTAATCTTCGAACAAAGAACCGATGTCTACTTCTTGAATACAGGAAGGATCATCATTTTTGGGACTGCCCACTTTGGTAGATACCGGATACACCGTCATCTCGCTGGAATCATAGGGGGTAAACAGTGACTGTAGCTGCAGCTGATCATACTTCTCCCGATCAAGCCATAAGTCCTCGTCATCTTTCTTTAAGATGACAGGCATTCGCTCATGTATATTCTTCATGAGCTCATTCGCCTTTGTCGTAACAATCGTGCAGGTATGTACTTTTTCTCCCTCTTGATTCGTCCACGTATCATACAGGCCAGCAAAAGCAAATGGTTCCCCGGTCTTCATCATGATCCGAATCGGTTGCTTCCCTGTAATGGCGTTCATCCACTCATAAAAGCTGTCAGCAGGAAGGATGCATCTCTTTCGGGCGAAAAGCTGTTTGAATGCGGGCTTTTCATTTAATGTCTCGCAACGCGCATTGATCATTTTGTAGCTGCTCTTCTCATCGGCAGCCCACGACGGCACTAACCCCCATCTCAACTGACCCATACGTCGCTCGCCACGATTAGCAATAATCGCTGGAATGAACTGACCCGGTGCAATATTGTACCGTGGCTTTGCATCAAATGGAATGACTTCGATTTGGAACCGTTCCTTCCATTTTTCCAAGTTCGTTACGAGAGTAAAACGGCCACACATGCTTTTCCCCTCACACCCCTCCATACTGGACGTCTGCTTTTTCTCTTCTACTTTACTGTTTCACCTGACGTGTCATTTCAAACCTTTTATGCGTGTGAAGTAAGCGGAAAACGAAAATGCTCTCTCTCCATTTTTAACGAGGGACGAACAAATAAGGCATCATCCGTCGTTGTCATCCATGCAGATTGGATCTTTTCATTCTCACTATCCGGCATAAAGTGAAAATGAATGATCGTTGTCTCAGCCGTTACCAAATGAGAAAGGACTGCTTCTATATCAACTGGTTTTTTACTTACTAGATCAAATACATGCAGGTGGTCATCTTCTTGTTCAAATAAGACAATCACATCCTCTTCTTCGACATAATAAATCGCATCCCGAAAAGCGAGCAGAAAGTAAAACATCAACAGATGCTCGCTATCCTTGACACCCAATTTCGATGAAACAGGAATTCGTTTGGCAGCAAATTCCTTCATGATGATAAAATCAACCTCATTATCAACATCTAGCTTGCGCAAGACCGACTTTTTTCCTACTTGCTTTTTCAAATCAGACGCCATTAAGCGAAAACTACTTTCCTGTACTCTCTCAAATCCGAACTTCGGATAAAAATCGAGCACAGTTTCGTTGGCAAACAAATAAATAAAATCGTATTCCTTCTCGCATGTTTGAAGAATATGGTTCATCAATTTTGCTGCCAATCCTTGGGTGCGATATGCCGGGTGCGTCATGACCGTTCCGATCTGGAGTGCCTTATAGTCTTTACCATTGGATGTCACGACCATCTTGCTGGCAGAAGCGTTGGCAATGACCTGGTCCCCATCCATATAGGAGTAGCAGACATAGTTGTCATTCCAAAAGCCCTTGTTATACCATTCTTTAAAATCGAGCTGAAAGATCAGCTTGGCGAGGTCATTAAAGCTTTCCTTGTATGTTTCGATATGCTTGTAGTCGCTAATCAAACGATATTCACCCATGTAAAAACCTCCCATTCTATTGTTAGTGCTGTTTGTCATCATCCATTCCTTTTCAGCAATCCCTTCGTTCCAATAAAAAAGACCACAAGAAGAATTCTCTTCTCATGGTCAAATTTATCGATGTGAGGAAGACACCTATCCCGAACAGAATAGATATCATGCACAAACGGAAATTTGTTTTGATGAGATATAATGTCTTCTAATCGCTTTTGGAAAAAAGGGGTAAAAAATAAACAAAGGGCATGCCCTTCATTTGACCTTTTCCCGTATCAAATTCAGTTAGAATTTTATTTAGCGATTGTCAGTTTCATCATATTCTATCAAAACCTCTTTTCACATTCGTTACCTTTACTATATTTGACTTTCAATAGGCTGTAAATGAGTAATTCATATGTTTTAGTTGCGTAAGTACCGTTATACAAAAAAGTCATTTTCTTATATAATTACATATAGTCCCTTCGTATATAGGAAGGGAAAACCATACCTCGAGGGGGGTGTACCAATGGCGAATGCTCTCAATTTGCCACATACCGCAGCGGCTCATGCAAAGCCTAGAAATAGTGAGGCGATACTTTGCATGAGGTGGTCTTACGTTTAATCGAATCATCGCCTTCATTTGCGTATCTCATTTCCTATTTCTTGGCTTTGCCCCTTATTTGCCTATTTATAAATAAGGAGCGAGCAGAAATGAAATGTGTGAAAGCAAATTTAATCCTTCCTGAATCGTTACTCGCAGAAATTCAAAAGTACGTGCAAGGAGAAACCATTTACATTCCGAAGACAAAAGTAGCCCATCAAAGATGGGGGACGCGTACTGGCGGGAGAAAACTCCTGGATGAGCGGAATACGGCTATTAAAAGCAGCTTCCGGGCCGGGACGGCTATTTCTCAGTTAGCGGAGGAATACTTTTTGTCTACAGAGACGATTAAAAAGATCGTGTATACCAAATAGACGTTTATCAAGCACTGACGACCTTTCCATTCAGGTTGTCAGTGCTTTTTTATGGCGAGTTTTTTTAGGAAATGTCCTCCCCCTTTCTCCTCTCTTGCAAACACGCTAAAGTAAAGAAGAACCCACCTTACAAGACAGAAGCAGGAGGAACCGAAAGATGGAACCTTTTATCCATACGCATCAGTATCACTTCATTAAATCACGCGTTCAAGCAATCATGAACGCCTATGCGACCAGTACAGACGTCAACGTGATTCGTGCTCGCAAAGAAATCGCCCATGAAGAAATCTTTCAGTTGTTCCCAAACATGACGGAAGAACAAAAAGAGATTTTGCAGCCGATTGACTCGATTAAAGAAAAAGCAGAAGGAAAGCAGTTTTTGCATCAACTTTCACCGTTTGTGATTCCATTCCCTGCTCTCACAGAGGCTTCCATTAAGAAGCTCTTTCCAAAAGTAAAGAAGCTGAAAGTCTCGAATTTAGCTGAGATCAATTTTTCAGAAATCTCTTATGTGAGCTGGCTAGACACTGCGACGGAAAAGAAATTTATTGTCGCTTACCACGAAGGAAAACTGATTGGCATACACGGACAATTTACAAACGTAAACAAAAAAGGCGTTTGTGCTCTCTGTAATCGCTTTGAGGAAATCGGCATGTTCGTACTCGAAGCAAAAGGTTCTGGGGATGGAACGTATTTGAAAAAAGGAAACTACATTTGCCAAGACAGTGTGACGTGCAATCAAAATATCATTTCGTTGGATAAGTTAAATGATTTTATCTCGCTAATGGTGAAATAAATCTGCAACGAAAATGAAAAAGCCGCCGGGTCTCCATGCCAGGCGGCCTTTCCTATATGTCCCTTACTTAATCTCGTTCAGACTCTCTTCCAAACGATCCCATGTTTGGGTGATACCCTCTAGCATGCCCATGTCCATGACAGTCTTCAGTGCTTCTGCGGACACGTATTCACCACGGCTAACCAACTTCGTCTTGCCGCCCAAATCAATGAATTCCATCGTGACCTCTGTTGAAGGCATTGTATCATTCGTATTGCCTTCTGCATCTGAAAAGTAATCGGTATAGATGATTTTTTCCGGCTCGACAATTTCCTTATAAACGGCCTTGCCCCAAGATTCCATGCCGTAAAAATCACCTTGATTCTTATCGACACATTTCATGCAGTAGTGCCAAACACCGCCCGGTCGGAATTCGACATGACAAACCGGAAGTTCCCAGCCTTTCGGTCCCCACCAACGCTTGAGATGCTCAGGCTCCTTAAACATCTTGAACACGAGATCTCTGGGCGCGTCGAAAACACGCTCCAATATCAGCACCCGCTCATTCTCTACCTTTGAAACCATTGTATTTCTTGTCATAGCAATTCCTCCTCATTCATTTGAGTGGATCTCAAGAATTTTCCTTGTTTTGCAGTTCCCGCAAATAGTCTTCCAGATTATCGAATCTTTCTTCCATAACACGCTGGAATGATCTCACCCAAGAATCCAGCGCTCGGAAGGGCTCGGGCCTGAGTTTGTAAAATCGACGATTGGCTTCGGCCTTCACATCTACGATCCCGTTGTCACTAAGCACCTTCAAATGCTTCGAGGCTTGGGGTTGGCGAAGCCCCAGTTGTTCAGCGATTTCCCCTACAGTTAGAGGACCCTCGCGTAAAAGTTCGACGATTTTCATACGATTCGGTTCAGCCAAAGCACTCAGCGTCGCCATGTCCATGCCCGGATCCATCCCTGACATGTCACTCACCTCGTTACATGATGGATTCTACGTTCATCTCATCCCCTTCAGCGTTATTGTGATCATCTTGTTAGGTAAAATATACACCAAGGGGAATATTCCTGTAAAGGAATATTTAAAGAATTATTTGTTAGTGATTAATCAATAACTAACCGCTAGCATTTATTTCATGGAAGTTCGATTCTGCAAATGCTGGATCGTTGCCGTTATACCCTCCTCGAAATTCGTCGCTGGGATCGGTCCAATAAGCCGTTTATATTTTTCTCCGCTAAGGATCAACGGTTTTTCGGTTAAGTACAGCATCTCGACAACCTCCTTCATCACAGGGACGAACATACCTAACAAAGACAAACCCATTTTGCCAAGAGGAATGACAGGTTTCACGGTGCCACTTGCTTTTTGGGCGATTCGAACAATGTCTCGACCGGAAATGATGCCTCCACCTGGAATATGCCAGTTTTGTCCATAAGCCAACTCACGGCTGGCCAACTCTACAATCATCTTCGCCGCATCCGGCAAATAAACAAACTCGCGAGGAACGCGCATATTCCCAATGAAAAGCCCTGGTTTTCCAGCCGCAATTGCCTCAAGTGTGGAACCCAAATACGATGCTTGATTAGCAGTAGGTCCGTAATAATCCGGTAATCTGACAATCATCGTTCGCGCATGATCCCAGCGACTGCTAAACAGCATCTGTTCAAATGCCAATCTGATTTTTCCTTTCTTCGTATGCGGTTGCTTTGGATGCTCTTCCGTCACTGGTTCCATCTGCTTTCTTCCGTATGGATAAATGCCGTCTACTGCAACAACCTTCAAACCTTTCTTGTTGGCGGCTTCCATAACCGCTTCGCCAAGTGGGATCAGCTTATTTACCATCTCGTGATATGGGACGTTTGCACAATGGAAAAGTACATCCGCTCCTTCCGATGCTGCTACGATGTCTTGAGACCGGAATGCATCCCCGACGGCCAGGTACAAATGTGCTGGATTCCCCAGCTCTGACGCCATTTGTTCTAGCTTTTGTCGAGAACGCCCAAAAGCAATTGTTTCAACCCCTCGATTGATGAGTTCCGCCAAAATTGCCGCTCCCGTTCCGCCTGTTGCCCCGACTACAATCGCTTTTTTCATTCAGATCATCTCCACTTGTTTTATTTGTGATTGATCAATCACTAACTAATTTGAACTATAACGTTTTAGTTAGTGATTAGTCAATAACTAATTGTCGCATTTTTTTTCTCCGCTACACCTCCATCAATTCTGGCATGTCCAAAGCCGCTGAAATATTACACAGCATTCCTCTTGCCAGGAAAATTAGTGTTCTCTCTTCCGGACTCGCGATGCCCGCTTCACGAAAAGCTGTTAGGACAATCTGACGAACCTCCCGAAATCCTTCGCGCATTGCCTCTCGAATCGAAGGCTCTTGAATCGTCTGGGACTGCATTTGAAGAAGTATTTCATTTTGATGGGAAGCCAAAATCTTTTCATATGCCTTGATTAAATCTGTTTCCACTTGCTCTTTGGATGTGGACTCCACAACGAGACGGAAAGAGTCAATGATTCGCTCCCACGAAGCCTCCAAGGCTGCCTGTAACAGAGCTTCCTTCGATGCAAAAAACTTGAAAATATACGGCTGGGAAATCTTTGCACGCTCTGCCACTTGCGCTGTCGTTGCCCGGAAATATCCGATTTCAGCAAAAACTTCAATGGCAGCAGAAATGATTTCCGTTTTACGATTGACCGACGTCATTGCAAGATCGACTCCTTTTAGTGATTAATCAATAATAACTGATTATACGCCAGTTTGTGATGGGTTTCAAATGACGTGTAGCACTCTCATACAGACTTGCCACAAACCTCGCGATTGATGATGGGTGTTTGCTTGTTCTCACAGTTGCAAATGATTAAGAAAGCCTTGATGATTCTAGTAGTAAGCTCTGTTGTCGCGGTACCAGGCTTAGCCACAACCGCCCAAGGAGCAACACTCCCGTTACAGGGGAAGTCGGTCCCCTTCGCAGCAAGCACTACCCAATATGACTGGAAAGGGAAAGAAACTTCTTACGCTGTCCAACCAACAAGCTGACGTTGAAACTCCATCGACATCAGCTGGTTTCCTTTCCTATTTCAATTTCTAACACACTCTTTTTCTATGTCCTTTTACAAAGTGGCGGCTGCCGCTTGGCGCTGTATTCCAACAATAGTTAATGAAGAATGGAGAGACATAATTAGATGCTTTCAAGTGAGAGATCATTGAACGATAATTTTACATTGCCGCAGGTATCAGTCAGTTCCCTTTCTTGTTATCACAATTCGTAGTTTAATAACTAAGACAACGACATTTCATTAGCAGATTTTTATTTTCCGAATTTTTGGTATTTTTCATGTTAATTTGAGTGTATGTGTGTTATTATTAAATTAGAAGTTATATTTTTCCATTTAAGGAGGTGAATAACAATGTTGAAGAAATTACTTCAAAAAATAGGTGCTAACTCATACCGCCCATGCCCTCGGGAGTGCATTCCAGCAGGAAAACACTGTATGTGTCCTGCGTAATGTTAGATGGTACTTAAAAAAGGCCGTCCCAAAAACCATGTGCGTGGCGGAGGGATGGTCTTTTTCCGTCTAACTATTCATCAAAATTTCTTGACTGTTTTACGGATTCACTCTATGAGCACTCGCCAGCTACTCGATTTCTTTTCAGAATAGATGTTGTTCACGAGCCTATACTTTTTTTGAAGTTACACTTACGAGGGGGAAGATTTATGAAAAAGCTTGCTCTGTTTGGTATTGCTGCTGCATTACTTTTATCGCTTTCATTTCCTGGGGTTAGCAGCGCAAAAGAACAACGCGTACCATGTGAAGCTGACGGGTATTGCGGATGGCCGACCTATAGCGTTTAACACCAAACATTCCAATAAAGACTGATATGAAATAGTAACGTAAAAGAAAGCAAAGTAAATTCTACATCGTTTATTTTAGCTAAACATCATACACCGACTGTTCAACGATCGGTATGATGTTTTTCTTTTTTCTTATTTGTAAATTACGATTCGTGATACCATTATGAAAAAACATATATGAATGGAAACTTTCCATTACCGATTGGTAAAAGAACTGGTTTCATTTGCATTTCCTATTGAATCGTTTTCTCTGTGTTCCTCGTCTTATTAAACAAACGTATGTAGCAGGGAGAAGAAAGCATGAAAAGTCTTTGAAAATGATGATTGGTTTGGCCTTTGCTTTTTGGTTCTTTATTCTTTGGGCCAATAAATCGCTTCTTTCAAGCGATATTCCAGTAACCATCTCGACCTGGGGCACGATCGTTTTCTCTTTCAGTTATCTCGTTTCTACGGTAGTAGCTCTTATCTATGTCAGGTTTACGCATAATGGAAAGATACATATCTTCCTGTCTATTCCTACACTTTTGTGGATTCTGATGCAGCGTAAATCTCCGAATTTTACCTAAAACAAATGCTACATCACTATATCCATGATTGTTCATGATCCTTCTTCAAGTGTTATTCATGAATCCCAGCTTTGCATTGGTCTCTTGAGAAAATAAGTTCAAATTTAGAAGAAATCACCTCAGATTATTTCCAAATTCTTCGAAAGGCTTGAAGCTTTAACTCCGAACATCGTGTTCAAATAAAATTCATGTTCTTATAATCACTTACCCACGATAATATGGTAATACATGGAAGATATATCTACCAAGGAGGTGAATGAACATGCTGAAGAAGCTCCTGAAAAAGTTAGGTTCAAATTATTCAATTGAGCCTTGCGGAGATTCATGCATTATTTATCATGGCAGATGCTTATGCCCTTGGTAGAGATAGCTACACTCACGAAAGTTCCAAGAAGGCTGTCCCGAATGCCATAAATGTGGCTAAGGGATGGTCTTTTTTCGTCATATCTCCCTGATTTTTTAACATAATTGAGTTTGTGGACATGACAGGTAACAGTTGGTTACATGCCCAAATTTCCCACTTGCTGTGATATCGCCCTTACATAGCTCCTCCATTTGCATAGCTTGAGTTTGAGGTTCTTCCTCATACTCTTGAAGGGGTGATATCGATGGGATTCTTTGACGACAATTTTGCTTTAGTTTTGGTTCTTTTCGTTTTATTAACAATTGTTGCTGTCAGCTGTGATGATTGCTAATATCCGTCCAATGTTTTTGGCGGCTTAGCTGCCCTCTTTCTCACTCTTAGACATAATTGAGCTTTGAGCCCATCTTTTTGTCCAATCCTCCCCCGTTACGCTTTAGTAGAAGTCGTGCAGTATTGCGGAGAGGTTAGATTTGGACACCCTGTCATACGACATAACTTTTTCAGTGGTATGTCCTTCACCTACGATTTCAACAAAAAAGCCGCCCGGTTCTTCCCCCCGAGCGGCTTAACGCCTTTCACATCATCATGTTAGGAACCTAACAACTCGTCACTGTATAGCCCCCTTGCGATGGGCATTTTTTTAGTACAACCGATTTACCTCATTCTGCTGCCTCATCACAGTTTCTCTTATAGTAAATGGCATGCTCAGTACTCTGCCTAGCCAAGATTCTCCATTTCCATCGTCATCACGATAAAGGGGGTGCCATCGTTTACGAATGAGGCCGACTCTTTAAATCTCGCTCTTGTATAAACTATAATAGGTACCATCTAATAGTTCCTGAAATGTTTCTGGACTATCTTCAAAATCATAAAAAGAATATTCCTGCGGATATTTCCAAGTTGCGACTTGCTTTGCACTGTATTTGTCATCAACTGAAAGTTCATTTATTGCCCCTCCATAAAACCTTTAAAAACTCACTTCGTTTTTCAGAGAGCTACCCCCTGCTTTTGCTTCACCTTCTATACGAATTTTCTCCATGTTATTCTCCTCATGACTTAAAGTACGAGTTGGATGAAGGAAACGAATTGCAATAGATTAAGAACAGCTTTATGATGATAAAAAACAGAGGTGTCCATTTCATGTATTTCATACCATTTACTGACGAGTTAATCTCAGAGGCTGGGCAACTATTGTCCAATCGTCATAGACTAGATCGAGAAATCCTTTCGGTACTACCCATTGAATGTGAAGAGGAAAATTATGCAACGACTGCTGTTAAAACGATATGGTCAAAACCAAACAGTAGCGGAGTCGCAGCAATTGAAGATGGTAAATTAGTCGGTTACCTAATTGGACAAAAGATTGAAAATCCTCTTCGGGATCGACATGTCTGGATTAATTTGGAGGGTCATGCAATTTCTCGCAATACCTCTGTTGAATTATATAGAGATCTTTATTCAGAGGCTTCTCAACTATGGGTAGATGAGGGATATTTCAGTCATTTTGCACTCATTCCAGCCAGTCAACCGGAATTACTTCATTCTTGGTTCCGTTTAGGATTTGGCTTTGAACAAACACATGCATTACTCTCATTACTTGATCGGGAATCTCCCCTTCCCTTGAGCATTCCAGATGTTGAAATTCGCTTGGCATCCCCAGAAGATCGTAGCTTGGTAGAGGATATTGCAAATATGATTAGAACTCATCAAAATAAGGCACCCGTTTTTGGTTATTCTTTACGTGATGATCCTCAGGAATTACGTAAAGGTTATGCAGGTCTCCTTGATGATCATGATGTCGATTTCTGGATCGCCTTAAAAGATGGAAAAATTGTTTCTTTCCAAGGATATTTCCCCTTAGATACAAGTAATGTAAATTTGAATGTACCGGATCGTTGTGTTGAATTAGGAGTTGCTGGTACTCTAGATCAATTTCGCGGGCAAGGTATTAATTATGCACTTACTCTACATGGACTTGCCCATGCGAAGAAAAAAGGATATGTCTACTGCATGACAGATTGGAGAGAAACGAATTTACAATCTTCACGTTATTGGCCTCGTCAAGGTTTCCTTCCTGTTTCTTACAGAGTTTCTCGCCTTATTGATAGCAGAATAACCTCGGTAAAAGAGTAGTTCCAAATACCCGTCCCCTCCGATATTTTGAAATGCTGTATTCAAATAAATGTTTCACGAATCCGTCCAATTTTTACAAAATTCCTTCTAAGCTGATCTACTATAGATCAGCTTGTTTTCATATCTAACCCAAATGATCGCAAACCGCCACCTTATATACTAGCACCGTTCCCCCTCCTTATCTCCCTAACTATTCCTGTAAGTCACCCATTCTGATTAGTTAAGTTCATACACATTGTTGCTTGCCAAAACGTAATTAGGGATTATTTAGCAATTTTGGACCTTGAATCTTTGCAAACATCTCAAAACCTTGTATCTCTAGATACCAAGTGGGGCTGCTGGGATCACAAAGATTGCTCGAATACACGTCACTACGTACAAATTCACCAGCGTTGCAAGAGAATAGATGGTACCAGCGACTATTAAGATGTATACCGAGAAGGCTGCCTCTAAGTAGATAATTCTACAAACGGGGCAGCCCTAGCAACCACATTTTCTTCAAATGAAGGAGATCTCTATTAGTTTAATGGGTATATTGGGGTCTGTTGCAGACCCGCTGCGTCCGGCGTAATAAATTTTAATTTTCGGCATCGATTATTCAGAGCGGTATAGCTGGCCGCATGCCACGTTAATGTCCGATCCGAATTGAGTTCGGACCGTGATGCTTATACCCTTTGACTTCAAGATCCGAACAAACGATTTAATCTGAGTAGGATCGGATTGCCGATAGCTGTCTGGCGTAACTTCGGTAGAATTGAATGGAATCAGGTTAACGTGGTAGAGATGTTCCCAAGGTCCCCTTCCCCTTAGCAACCCGGCAACTGCTTCCGCGTGCGCCGTCGAGTCGTTTACTCCACGAAGAAGAATATATGCAATATATACCTTTCTCCCTGTTTGCCGGATGTGACGATCCAATGCCATCAGTACGTCGCGGACTGGGAATCGGTCGTTGATCGGCATCAGCTCACTTCGCTGATCGTCGAACGGCGAATGCAGCGAGAAGGTTAGATTGACCTGGGGAAACTCCCGAGTCAGCTTGTCGATTCCCTGCAACAGGCCGATAGTGGAAATCGTAATTCGTCGATGTCCTAAACCAAAGAGATACGGGTCGGTCAATATCGTCATTGCATCAAAAATATGCGGGTTGGCAAGCGCCTCCCCCATGCCCATGAATGAGATGCTGTCCAAAGTGTGGCCGTTCAAGCGAAAGTACAGCAATTGGTCGGTAATTTCGTCGGCGGTCAGATTTCGTTTCAGGCCAATGGTACCGGTAGCACAAAACTTGCACCCGAATCCGCAGCCGCACTGTGTGGAAATACAATACGATTTCCACCCCCGCTCATAAGTAAGTCGTACGGCCTCCACGCGTTCGTCACCCGGAATAGCAAACAGCACCTTGCTAACCTGTTTCGATGTGAATTCCTTTACCGGAACGATACTGCAAACGTTTGGACCAAGTATCCGGTTCAACTCGTCACGCAAAAATTTGGGTAGTATGGTCATCCGTCCGTATTCGCCGATATTTTGCTTGAAAATTGCGTCCATAATCTGAGCATACCGATACTTGGGCTGCTTGAAGTCGGACAATATTCGCCGAATCGTTTCATATTTCGAGGTTAGTTTCATGTCTTCTCCTTACCGCCGGAGAAACCGTAAAAAGCAACCGTCAATTGGCGCTATGACACGTCATGTCAATAATCAACTATACAGAAAAAGCGCACACGTTTACAGACAGATTACTACGTGCACCTGTCGATAGATTGGTAAACCTCCGGCAACCGATTTGTTTTTTTGTGAACCGCTTCACACAATAGGAACCGGTTCACATAATCATCTACAACCTCAATCTCCATCACTTTCATCCTCCTAGAAATGGTTTATCTCTTGCAGTTCCACAATCTTTGTCCCGATATGCCTCCAAAAATTCGCTGTCATGCTTCAACCTCGACTAACGGCTGTTTGTGATACGCCATCTGAGATATTTTCAGTCTTTCCGAGCTCGACAACCTCCTTTGTCAGAATAAAAAAAGAGCTACAAGAAAGTTACCTTTCTTGTAGCTCAAAAAATACGGCACATCCAACCCATTGCAGGGTATAAAAAGGATATATTTTCTGAGTGAAAAGAATAAGGTAACTATCTTGCCAATAAAGAATAAAAGAAATTCTGCTTTATTCTTTAAAAAGGTGGCAAGAATTATTACATTATCCTCTTCAACTCCAATCGTTAAGTGTCAGCACGATTTTAACATACCAGTTTTTACATTACAACTTATTAAATGACAACTCGAAAATTTATGTAAATATTTACCAATTCATTCAATTTAAGTATAATTACCTTTAGTTCGTATAATTAGAATTTGATCAGAATTGATTCAAAGGAGTGTACTAGGTATGAAAAAACAGCTTCTCTCTATTTCGATGCTCGCTTTACTCCTCTCTGGCGGACCTGCCTATGCTTCCGCTTCTACCAATGCTCAAGTACAAGGTGAACCAAAAATATCCATGGAGCAGCAAAAACAAGAACAACAATTCACCAAATATTACTACCTTACACCTGGTCAGTTAAGTCCAAAAGAAGCGATTTATCTAAAGAAAGGGCAGGAGCTCCGTATCAATCCAAGAGGAAGCTTTGCTAATTACACCGTCTATCATGCTGAAAATAAACAGATTTGGAGCGGTACGACAGGAATCATTATTAAGGCTGATGCGGACGGGTATCGCTACGTACAATTTCAAGCCCCCTATTCCTATGAAGATCAAAATGTTATCGTAGCTACTTTTACGATTCAATAAAACATGAATAGCTTTTAGCCCGTCTTGTTTGTGAAGACGGGCTTTATACATATTTGCATTGCTCTTTCTTCCCGACACATTATTTCAATGTCAGCCTAATACCGTATTGTTCGTCAACCACTTCGCGTTGTCCATTCCTCCTGTGATAAGTCGAATAGCCAGCTTGCATCCTACCTTAGAGACGTTCCTAAATACTGATCTACATACATTTTTGAGACATAAGTACATTTGGCCAATCAAAACGATAATGGAGTTCGTACACTATCTAAGATCGTCATCAGGAGGGAATATCACTTGAAAAAGAAAAAATCAAAGTCTAAGCGCTTCAAGAAAGTAAATGGTCAATTGGTTGAATTTCTTCCTAGCTATCAAGAATGTGTGAACGAATGTAGACGTGTAAGTCCGCCTCAGGAAGATTGTGAAACGTTATGTCTCCCGTACCTAGACCCAAGAAGAGTACGATTGGATGTAGAGTGTTATGAACGTTGCCGTCGCTGGAGATCTCACGGGATTTGTGATCACATTTGTCAGGTGCCCTATTAAGCAGTAAGGCAGCTAAATATTCAGCCAACCGAGCAGGCATTGTTTTTCCTACCCTTAACGTTCGCGTTTACGCCGTGTTTCGTGGGTGCAGCCAAGATGACCTTTATTTTTTAAATGCACCCACGAAAGAAAAATTCTCTCGCACCAACAGGCACAAGGGGTTTCGCTTATTAGTAAGCAGTCAAACATAGCATATATTTTATCAAGTCCACGATAGGAAACAACTTTCGAATAGCTCCATTTTTAGTGTCTATCGCATGGTTATTGCTTTTTCAGCAACATGCTGCCAATCTCCTCTAAGAGCATTTCCTTGCCGATTGGGCCAAAGGCTTTGGTGTTGAATGTTTCATTGGTTACTTCATAGAGATGGCCTTGTTGAACTGCCTTGTTGCTTTTCCATACTGGGCTCTTTTTCAGTTCTGCGTAAACATCATCCGCTTTTCCGCCGAAATTGACGAGGAACATATGGTCTGGCTGAAACTTTGTCAGACCTTCCAGCTCGATCATTTCCATTGTTTTATCGGCAGGTGTTCCGGTAGCTGGCTTCAAACCGAGATCAGAGAACAGGATATCTGCATATCCATAGTTGCCGTACACGCGGAACAATTTTGGCGTTACGGCCAGGAACATGAAGGTCTGGTCGCCGTACGCTTGCTTGAGTTGCTCGCGCATCCCTTTCGTCTTCTCGTCGTAGCCAGCCAACCATTTGTTCACGTCCTCTTCTTGTCCGAGCAGGCGACCGATTTCTTTAAACTTATCACGCCACTTGTCCATATCTGTCTCCAGAACGACAGTCGGCGCAATTTTGGACAGCTGCTCGTACATCTTTTGCTGGCGGTTATTCATAATAATCAGGTCTGGCTTTGTTTCTACAACAGCTTCCAGATTGATGGAGTCATCCCACATCCATCCAACCGGTTTTACATCGGTCAGCTTATCTGCTACGTGGGACATGATTTTTGTCTTGTATGTATTGGCCGTAGCAACAGGCTTGTGTCCCAAAATTAAAAGCTCCTCCGCTGCTCCCGAGACGTCTGCAATTCGCTTTGGTTCCGCCGGGATCGTCACTTCCCCCATTAGATGCTTGACTACGCGTGTCTCAGACTTCTTGGGTGCTTCCGAAGCTGTTTGGCTGCTTCCGCAACCCGCCGATACGAGAGTGACTAATGCAACCAAGCAGGTCAGTACGATTCGTGTTCCTTTTTTCATGCGCTCATTTCTCCTTGTCACGTGATGTTTGGTGTGAAGTAATGTTTGATAATGATTATCATTATAAGTGACAGAGTAGATAATCACATATTTGAGCTCTCATGTCAATGATTTTTATATTTTTTGTGTATATAAAGAAAAGAGCTGGTCCCATTGTCTTTCGACTTTAGGACAGCCCCTTTTTCTTTTTCTTGTTCCGTCCCCTTTCTGATTACTCCCTCCCCTTCTCACACGTAATGTTGTGTAAAGTTCAATCGAAATGAAACAGCAAAATAACGAAAAGAATAGTGATTATAATTTGATATAGGTCTCTTATCTGAGACGATGGGAAACTTTTCTTTTCATAGTGGAGGGAGCGCGATTATGCATAAGGTAGTTGAGCCAAAAATTCTTTATTTTGGGACGCCAGTTGTACTCATCAGCACATTAAATGAGGACAATTCTGTCAACCTTGCCCCTATGTCTTCTGCATGGTGGCTTAATCAATCATGCATGCTTGGAATGAGTAGCTCATCTCAAACTGTTACCAATTTGTTGCGTGAGGGCGAATGTGTTTTAAATCTTCCTTCGTCTGATCTTGCTCATGCGGTGGATCGTCTGGCTCTACTAACTGGGCGAAATCCTGTCCCGGAGCGCAAAGCTAATGTGGGATACCGATTTGAACCGGATAAATTCGGAACGGCTAGGTTCACCCCACAAGATTCGGACCTGATTCGGCCTCCACGCGTTGCGGAGTGCCCGGTTCAATTAGAGGCCGTGGTAGAACAGGTCCATGTTTTTGAACGGCCAAGCACTTTAAAAGCTATTGAAGTAAAGATTATACGCGTTCATGTTGATGAACAAGTCCTAATGACTGGCGAGAAGAACTACATCGATCCCGAGAAGTGGGGCCCACTGATTATGAACTTCTGTGAATTTTTTGGCCTTAGCCACAAGCTGCACCCGTCAAGATTAGCCCCAGTTTTTAGCCCCTCTCCAAGTTCCGTTAGCAAATCGAATTAAACAAGGGGTGCTATGAGCGCCCTTTTCTTTTCGATTGTTTTTACAAGAAGGACAGTATTCGAAAAAAACAGTAGAACTTCATGAAAGAAACTTGTCCGGCTCCAATCATTCCTGCCACTTCTCTGCTATCTACCAGCAGTTGTCCATTTTGATTTATGACAGTGAGATTCTTCATGCTTCTATCCCTCCTAGATACACACGAAATATTTTGTTAAATATCGCGATTTCTTTACTTTCATGCTATTATTCACAAAGGTACAAGTTACCTAATGATTACCAATTAAGGTGGTATAAAAATGGATGTATTAGTCTTTGGGATTGTGGTAATGATCTCAATTGTGAATTTGTATTATCTGCTGAAGCAAACCAATCAACATTTACAGAGAATCGAAGACCTGCTTACCAAGTTAATCGATAAGAAGGATTAACATAGTTCATCACAATTTCTCATATGTTAAATGTCGATTCCCTTTGCCATAAGATAAACCTGGGAAGTAAGCTTCACGGAGACACCCTTTTTGGTCTTCCCAGCATTCGGTACCATCCCTCGTCAATCGCTTCTTTCCACCCCAACGTCTCCGTGACTTTTGCATCCAACTCACGTCCTGCTTGCATCGCCTATTCCTTTCATTTCCACTGCACGAATACGAATTCAGTCGCTCTATCTCTTACATGCCCCAGCTAACAACTGCTT